>CAVPJT010000016.1:0-230164 GCA_963705485.1 Ilumatobacteraceae bacterium | reverse complement strand
TCGCAATGATGTTGCCCTGCGGAGCGAGCCCACCGATCACGGTGTTCGAGGCGCCGTTTCGGAGCACGATGCCACCCCAGTTGAAGCCTCCGGACCCGTTGACGACGCCGGTGTCGGGGCCCGCCTGGCTGTTGCCGAGCGGCGCGCTGCCGTTGGCGGCGACACCGATGAAGTTGTTTCGGATGACGGTGCCGTCGGTGTTGCCCCACAGCGCGATGCCCTCGAGGAGGTTGCCCGAGATGATGTTGCGGCCGGAGAGCGAACCGTTGCCGATTCTGTTGGCGTTGCGGATCTCGTTGTCGATCGGGAGGAACTCCGACGGTTCGATCGAGATGCCCCACTCGTTCGGCACCGCAGCTGCGCCGGACGAATCGGTACCGATGAGGTTGTTGATGATGTCGTTGTCGTCGGCGTCGCGGGTCACGTACACGCCGACCCGGTTGCCCGAGATCACGTTCTTGTCGGCCGGTGCGATCCCGCCGACGTCGACCTGGTCGACGTCTTCGATCAGCACGCCGTAGTTGTTGCTCCGCTCGACCAAACCACCGACGCTGCCGATGTAGTTGCCGGCGATCACAGATTGCGGTCCCGCCTTGATCGCCGCTTCGAAGCTGCCGATGGCCAGGCCACGTACCACCGAGCCGGTGGAGCCGGAGAGGTCGATGCCGTAGTCGCCGGAGAACGCACCGTCGCCGACCAGTTGAATCTGCGCGACGGCGTTCGTCGCCCCGGCCGGGTTCGTGTTGGCGGCCGAGCCGGCCTGCGTGAACCCGTCGATGGTGACGGTCTCGGTGATCGGTGGCAGTGCGGTGGGCGCCGTGATCAGGTGCGGGCCTGCACCAGGGATGTCGAAGGCGATCGTGTCGGAGCCAGGCACAGCGTTCGCCTCTTCGATCGCAGCCCGCAGCGTGCACGCTCCGGCTCCCGTGTCACACACCCCGTCTCCCGCTGCCGTATCCGGCGCGTCGCCCGTGTCGGTCACCACGAGACTGCCCGCAAGGTCTGCGGTGAAGGCACGGCCCTGATCGATGAACGCCCCGTCGGCCAACGGGTCGCCGGTCGCCAGGACTCGCCCGGACAGCGCGACGAACTCGCCGTACTCGCCGCCGGCGACCGGGGTGTAGCCGGCCGGCTGGAACGACTCACCCGTGGTGGCCCACGTCTGACTGATGGGTGAGTAGTCGAACAATTCGACGGCGCCACCCACCGCGGTGGACGCCCCGACCGCGATCGTCTCGGTTCCGCGGGCGACCGACAGCAGCCCCGTACCGACGCTCGGCGCGAGCGCAGCGGTCGGGAAGAGCTCCGTGCCGACGCTCCCAACCCGGGCCACCGGGCCGTCGAAGTCGTACACGAAGGCGCCGCTTGCGGCATCTGCCGCCACCACGAAGCCCGTGCCTTCGATGTCGAAGTCGCCACCGAACCCGCTGCCAACGCCGAGTCCAGCATCGGAGTAGCGAGCGACGCGCTGGTCTGTCTGGTCGAACGACGCGCCGTTCCACGAGATGGTGCGGACGATCACCCAGTTGAGTCCGCCCGTCAGCGTCCAGCCGTAGGAGAAGTCGTCGCCGGCCAGGTGCTCGACATCGACGGCAGCTCCCTGGAACGAGTCAGCTGTGGTTCCCGTCCCGTTCAACGTATCGACGAAGACGCCCCCGGTTCGTGTGTACCCGCGGATGGTGCCGCCGTTCGCACTCGTGTTGGGGGCACCCGTGAAGATGAAGTCGACGGTCGCACCGTCACCGACACCCACGGCGGCACCGAAGCCGGCGTCGCCGGAGACCAACGTCTGGCTGAGCCCCCAGACGCCACCGGCATCACGGTCGTAGATCGCGACCGTTCCGAACTCGATCGAGCCGATGACCGCAATGTCACCGCTGATGTCGACGGAGCTCACGACCTGAACCCCCAAGCCGGGGGGTGGCGGACCAGGGTTGGCCGGCACCAGCTCCTGAACCCGCGTCCACACGCCGGCCTGCAACTCGAACACCGTCGCGGTTGCCCCGCCGCCGACGATCATCCGGCCCCGCGCCTCGTCGATCGCGCCAAGCGATCCGAAGTACTCCAGGTCGTCCGGCGTCGAGGCCAGGAGTTCCTGCTCTTCGGTGATGACCGGGTCGATCGTGACCGGATACTCGGCGCCGGCGATGTCGACCCGCAGTTCGATGTCGCCGTCGACGACGGCCATCTCGGCCGGGAGGTCGGTGCCGTTCGCGTCGAACGCGAACAGGCCCCGGTACCAGACGATGCCGCCCTCGGCGCGCTCGATCGCGACGGTCTGGCCATCGACGAGTGTCGGCTCGCCGGCCACGACGTCGACGGTCACGGTGAGATCGTCACCGCTCGACACCGGCTCATCGACGGTGTAGCCGTGCTCGATGCCGTCACCGGCAGCGCGATACCACTCGGTGACGTCACCCCAATCTGCGGAGACCTCGCCGTCGCCTTGAGCGAGCACCGGGTCGATGCCGGACAGGTCGACGTCGCCGATCGTGGTGGTGCCGAGTTCGAAGATCGGGTCGTTCGCGCCGGTGGAGATCGCGGCGGACCCATCGGCGAACGTGAGGACCATCTCGCCGGCGGGGAGCGCAGCGGATGTGAGCGGGGTCTGGCTGGTGAGAGGAGCGGCAACGGGAGCGGCGGCGACGTCGGAGGCTGCGTCGGGAGACGAGACGTCAGCGGCGGGGGAGGCGGGAGCGACAAGACGCTGCTCGACCCGATCGGCCACGGCAACGGCGGTCAGGGCCAGCACCGCAGCCAACAGCAGCGGAACCATCGACGGCCGCTGAATCGGGCGGGACGACACCGGCGGTCGTGCTGCACTGCGGCGACGATTGTCGACCGCGATCGATGTGTTGTTCCCTGATCGTTGTGCCCGCCGAATTGTTCATGCCATTCCCCATCCCCGTGCTCGCCAGGCGCAGCTCCCCTGCCCCATGTCATCGGGTCAGCCACTTGATTAACACCGATTCATTGCGGGCGCCAACAAAACCGGCACGACGTGCCCGAAGTCTCCACCAGGCACGACGGAGTGCACCGAACCAGACACGCTCCGTGACCGGACATGCGGGCGTCACACGAAACGTTGACAGACCCGATCGGACCGAGCCGCCACGAGTCAGGTCTTGTGCAGCACCTTCTCGCGGAACACCCGCGGGCTGTAGGCGGTGAGGACGACGTCGGTCGTGGCACGCACGGACGCCGAGCGTGGGAAGCCGAGGAACGGGCCGAGTTCACCGAAGTACTGGTCGGGGCCGAGCTTGGTGAGCAGTTCTTCGCCGCCGTCGGCGAGCACCCGGATGACGTCGACGGTTCCCGACTTGATCACGTACACCAGGTCGGCCGGGTCGCCCTGCTCGAAGATCGAGTCGCCCGCGCCGAACGTGACGTCGTGGGTCGGCTGTTCCTCGTGCTGGTCCGGCGGCACCATCTGCACGATGCGGTCGGCGATCGGCACCAGACGCGAGTCGTGCGTCGACACCACGATCATCCGCCCGTCGTCGCGCAGCGTCTGCAGCAGCCGGATGATCGCCTCGGCCTGGATGTGATCGAGGTTCGCGGTCGGCTCGTCGGCGAGCAGCAGCGGCGGATTGTGACCCAGCCCGCGGGCGACGGCGACGCGCTGCATCTGGCCGCCCGACAACTTGCTCGGCAGATGGTGCGCTCGCTCGGCGAGACCGACCTGCTCGAGCAGCTCGTCGGCGCGGGCGAACGACTCGTGGCGGCCGTGGCCGGTCAGCGTCAGCGGCACCGCGATGTTCTCGCGAGCGGTCAGCGACGGGATCAGGTTGAACGCCTGGAACACGAAGCCGATGTCGTCGCGTCGGTAGGCGTCCAGCTGCTTGCCCTTCATCGCCGTGACGTCGACGTCTCCCATGCGGATCGTGCCCGACGTCGGCGTGAGGATCCCACCGAGGCACGACAGCAAGCGTGGTCTTGCCGCAGCCGGACGGACCGAGCAGCACGACGAGTTCGCCGGCCTGCGCCTCGAACGACAGCCCGTCGAGCGGGCGGATGGCGTAGCCGTCGTGAACGAACTCGACGACGAGATCGCTGACGGTGAGTGGTCCGACGGTCATGCTGCCCCCGAGAATGCTTGTGACGGATCGGATCTGAGCACCTTGCGCATGCCGATCGCCCCGGCGGCGAGCGCCATCACCACCGCCAACAGCGGTAGCTGCCAGAACGCCCTCGACGGCACGGTCACCGGCAGCGGGAACTGCGGCGCGAGGAACACCTGGATGATCGCCGCCAGTGCCACGGCACCGAGCGCGATCAGTACGGCCTGCAGGGCGAGGCTGCCGAGCAGCGAGCCGTTCGATGCTCCGACCGCCTTGAACACGGCGAAGTCTCGCTGGCGATCGAGCGCCGACAGGTAGACGACGGCACCGACGATGATCGCCGCGACGATCCACAGCAGCGCCCGCACCAGGTCGATCGACGCGATCGCCCCTTCCAGCGGTTGCAGCGTCTGGGCCACCACGGCGTCGGACGACAGCGAGACGAGCCCGGTGGAAGTGGACCGACATCGCCGGAGACGATCACCGAGCTGATCACCTCCGTCGACGTGAACGCCAGCACCTGTGCTTCGGGCAACGTGAGGTAGGCGAACGGAATACCGGCCAACACGGTCGTCTTCTCCGTCAACCCGACCACCGTGAAGGACTCGCCCGACACCGTGATGTCGGAGCCGACACCGATCTCGAGCGTGCGGTCGAGCGCCACCTCACCCTCAGCGGCCGGGGCTCGTCCCTCGACCACCTGCGGCGCACCGAGCCCATCCGGCACGAAGCCGACCAGCACCACTTCCTCGGGCGACCCACCGTCGGACACGCTCGACCGGGTGATCACGACAGGGGATTTCGTCGCCGCGTCGACGGCATCGAACGCCGTGACCGGCATCACCGACACCGACGTGAACGGTGCCGACACGCCGTCGGGCAACACCCACTGGTCGGCGCCGAACTGCTCGACCGTCTCGGACGGTTCGAGATTGAACTGGTTCACGAGGCCGGTCATCACGAACAGCAGCGCGAACACGACAGCGCCGAGCAACGTGACCACGATGAACCGGGTCTTGCGGTAGACGAGATCGCGGAAGGTCAGCAGGATCATGCGGTGACTCCCAACTCCGGGCGGGTGGCCACCCAGTCGTCGATAGTGGGTTTCGCGGCCCCGTAACCGGCGTCGGCCACCTCACGGGAACGTTCGAAGTCGAGCAGGCCGATGCCGGGCAGGTGCAGCGTGAGGAGGAGGTCGATCGACCCGTCGGCCATCGACGCCTTCTGGTTGCGGACTGCCCCGGTGAGCATGCTGCGCAGCAAGACCGAGGTGACGCTGGGGTAGATCGACTTGCTCCGGCGCAGCGACGCGCCGAGCGCCTGGAACCCCGACACCGACATGCCGAAGTCGGCGCGGGCCCGAGGACCCTGATCCGGTGCGACGTCGACGGCGATGATCGTCTCGACCGTGCTGTTGTCGCGCATCATCTCGAACGGCAGGTTGTTCAACACGCCACCGTCGACGAGGAGGTCACCGTCGTACGGCACCGGCGGCAGCACGCCAGGGATGGCAACGCTTGCCCGCACGGCCAGCGCGGTGCTGCCGTCGGCGATGCACCTCGAGATGCGACGTCGTCAGGTTGGTCGACACGCAATAGAACGGCAGCCAGAGGTCTTCGATGTCGAATGATCCGAACGTGTCCTCGATGTTCTTCGTGATGCGGCCGCCCTTCACGAGCGACACCACGGGCAGGGTGTAGTCGAGCAGTCGATGGAACTGCTGCTCGGCGAGTTCCATCAGCACGTCGCCCTCGTGGCCGAGCGTGATCGCCGCAGCGATCACCGTGCCCATCGAACAACCGGCCACTTCATCGACCGGGATGCCGCGCTCGCGGAGCGCCCGCAGCACACCGAGGTGAGCAAACCCGCGGGCACCGCCGCCGCTGAGCACGAGGCCGTAGCCATGACCGCTCGCGAGACGTGCGAGGCGGCCCACATCATCCGACGAGCCGCTGCGAACGTGAACCACGTCGTCGACCGCCCAGGCGCCCGTGAGCGCAGCGGTGCGGCGGGGTCGATCCACCGTCGATGGGTGCAGTACGCCGAGCATCGTGGCGACGTGACTGGCGTCGTCGAGGGTCCCGAAGATCTCCGAGATCAGCGCCCGCTCGGCCGCATCGGGATTCGGTGAGCAGACGACGAGGACCCGATCGGCCTGGCGGAGCGCCCGCCGGGTCCACGCGGTCATCTCGCTGTCGGTCTGCAGCACCACGTGGTCGTTGCCGACATCGGCTTCGTGCATGAACTCCGCGAGGCGCGGCACGCCCACGTTGTCGGTGGCCGCCTGGGAGATCGCCGTGCGGTTCAGCGTGCGGTCGACCCGGTCGCTCGACAGGTGCTTTGCCGTGCCGAACCGGGCGATCTCGTTGACGATGTCGGACACGAACGCGTCGGCATCGGTGTCGGCAGTGACCGCAATCGTCAACGATGCAGCACGGTCGAACTTGCGCTGCGCTGGCTTGCGCAGGCGAGTGAGAATGCCGCGCGTCACGTTGAGCATCATCTGCGGTGACGTGGCAACGAGCTCCTCGAATGTGCTCGTCGAGAACGCCGCCAGCGTGGTGTCACGAACCGCTCGCACGGTCGCCGACCTCGGCGCCCGATCGAGGAGCCCGAGTTCACCAACCACCTCGCCGCGGCCCAACTCGGCCACCAACTGATCGTTGCCGTCGGCGTCGGCAGCCAACACCATCAAGCGCCCACCGACGACGAAGTAGGCGGCGTCCGCCGCATCGCCCTCCCGGAAGAGCACCTCGCCGGCTTCCAGCCGACGCCACTCGACCCGGTCGACGACCTGCTGGACGAGTCCCTGTTCGGAGCTGCCCATCAGCTCGGCGACCATCGTCGCCACGTTCGTGCGGTCGACACGCTCGCGGGCCTGGTCGGACACGCTGTCGGCCACGTCCGGATTGCTGTTCAACCAGCCCTCGAACTCGACCCGTCCGATCTCGAGCACCTCGACTGGGCCCCTCGCTCGAAGCGTTGCAGTGCGGAGGCCCCCGGCGACGACGGTGACCTCACCGATCACCTGGCCTGCCTCGACAGTTCCGACCACGACGTCGCCCTGCGGCGTCGACTTCGAGGCGGTCACGGTGCCCGACTGGATGAAGTAGACGTTGTCGGCGGCGTCTCCTTGGTCGACGAGGACGTCACCATCGACGAGCGACACAGAGCGGGCGTTCGCGCCCAGGCTCTCGATCAATGTCGCTGCGATGGTCACGATCACCCCTCTCCCGCTCGAGTTGCATCCCCCGGATGCATCTCGAGCCGACAGTAGCCACCACAGCGGCACCCCGGTGAACCCCAACCGACGACTTGTCCACGGCGCCCGGGTCTGGCCAGGAATCAGACCCCGGATGTCACGGTGCGAGCCGTGCGCTGAGGGCGGCGAGGCGTTGCTGGTTGTCGGGGAGGTCGAGGTCGCCGATCGCTGCTTCCGCCAAGTCGAGCTGCGCTGACGCGTCGGCCGCGCGGTCTCGGGCCAGCAGCGACTCGGCCCAGTCGAGATGCGTTCGAGCCACCCACGGTGGGCTCCGGAGCACCTCGTGCTGCTCGACGGCCAGCGCGAAGTACCGATCGGCGACGTCGTGCTCGTCCAGTGCGCCGTGAAGCTTGGCGAGCAGACGGTCGGCGGCTCCGAGAAGGATGCCGCCCGTCGCGATCTGGGTGCCGCTCAGCGAGGTCAGCTCGGAGATGAACCTGCGACAGTGGCGATCCAACTCGAGATCGGCGGCGATTTCACCCCAGAGCGCAAGCTCGAGGGGCAAGCCCGCATCGTCGGCAAACCGCTCGTCGGCGAGCGCATCCAACGTGGCCACGACGCCGACATTGTCGCCACCAGCGAAGCGCACGAAGGCGGCGATCGCTCTCGGCGCCGAGGTCGGATGTCCCATCTGCTCCATCAGATCGAGCAGGGGTTCCAGCTCGTCGAATGATCCGTACTCGCGTGCGAGGGCGAGTGCGGTGGTGGCTCCGTATGCGAGAGCCCCGGGAGCACTCCGGGTTTCGAACTCGGCGAGCATCTCGCTGCGACCCTCGGCGGCCCGATCGAGGTCTCCCAGGACGGTGAGATCGGTCACCTCGGAAACGAGCCCGAAGGCGCGAAAGAATCCGGACTCGTGTTGATCATTGGGGTTCAGGGACATGAGTTCGTCCATCGAGATCCGATCACCGGTCCGTAACGCCGTGAACCAACTTTCCCGCTGGCGGCGGAGCCGTTCCGTGGGCGCCATGAGCTCGATCACGTTCATCACGCGGCGAAGGTGCTCGATCAGCTCGTCCTTCGTACTGCGATAGCTGGCGATTCCTGGACCGAATGCTCGAACCTGTTCGAGGAGCGGGAACGTCTCCACGATCGAGCGCCACTCCTCTACCGCCTCAGCGCGACCGTCGATGTCGCGCTCGTAGATCAGCTCGACTGCCAGATGGGCGAGTACACCGGCCCGTTGTTGATCGGTCAGGTCGAGTTCGAGCACCTGCCGCAGCACTGCGGTGCGTTCCTGATCCGGAGGCTCGGAGCTGTCGAACGACACTCTCGTTCCGACGGCAGCCGCTGAGCTGGCGGTCTCCGCGTCGCGGGCCTCGATCCCCGCGCGGGCTGCGATCAACGAATTCTGACGGCCCTCCGAACTGAAGCCGACGAACACCTGCATCTGAGCGAGCTTCACCAACGACTCCCGATGCAGCCGAGACGATGGATCGTCGTCCATCAGGTCGAGCGCCTGTTCGAACCATCGAAGGGCGTTCTCGTGGGCACCACGATCTGCTGCCAGGTCGCCGGCGCGGAGTGCCAGCTCGATCGCCCTCGTCGGATCGCCCCCGGCTGACGCCTCGGCCCAGTGTGTGGCGAGTTCGGTGATGACGGTGTCGATGTCGTCGGCGTGTCTGGCTTCGAGGGCCTCGGCGACCTTGCGGTGCTGGCGTGCCCGCCGGCTCGATGACAGCTCGCCGTGCAGTGTCTCGCGCACCAGAGCGTGAGCGAAGCGGTGGCGGTCGACGCCGATCTCGATCACGAGGTTCGCCGCCTGCGCCGTGTCCAGCGCGTCGAGCACATCGTCGGGGTCCCGACCGACGACATCGGCCAGGAGATCGATGTCGAATTCGTAGCCGATCACCGCTGCCGACCGAAGCACACCTTCGACGTCACCCCCGAGCCGGCTGAGACGGCGGCCGACGACCTCCCGGATGCCCTCGGGTATCCCGGCATCCTCCGGACTCAGGTCGGACACCCAGCGCCCGTCGCGTTCGTAGAGCGCTCCGGTCTCCGACAGGTGACGGAGCACTTCGCCGAGGAAGAACGGGTTCCCCGATGTCTCGCGGAAGACGACCTCGGCGAACGCCAACCCCTGCTCATCGAGTTCGTGCCCGCCGGTTCGCGTGAGCAGGTCGCGGACGCCGTCGCTGGCGAGGCCGTCGAGGGCGATGCGGCTCACCGCAGGCAGACGGCGGAAGTCAGCGAGCATCGACGACAGTGGGTGCGTACGGTCGACGTCGGTGTCGCGGTACGTGCACAGCACCATCAGCCCCGACAGCGGGTTCGAGATCAGGTGCCGGAGCAGGAGCAGGGTCGGCTTGTCGGCCCAGTGCAGATCGTCGAGTACGAGGAGCCGCGGCCGATCGACGTCGCCAACCGACAGCCACGAGGTCACGGCCTGGAACAGTCGGAACCGCTCGACGTCGGGTTCGTCATCGAGCGCTGGCGGGAGCTTGTCCACCAGGCGACCGAGCTCAGGCACGATGCGGGTGAGATCGCCGGGGAACTCACCGAGCCGATCGAGCCGATCCTCGGGGTCGGTCTGGCGGACGTACCAATCAAGCGCGGCGCCGAACGCCTGGAACGGCAGCGTGACGTCCTCGTCCGAGCGGCCACCGAGCACGATGCCGTTTCCGCTGTGCACCCGGACGGCCAGCTCCTGAGCGAGCCGCGTCTTGCCGATCCCCGGTTCGCCGGCGAGCAGCACCACCTCGAAACCGCCGGTCGCACAGCGTTTCCACGCATCGACCAGCTGCTCGAACACATCCTCGCGACCGGAGAACGGCAGACCGGTCCCGTGAGCGAACACTGGAGGCAGACCCATCTCGACCGACGCGGTCTGCGGCTCGGCGATCGGCGACCAGAGCACCTCACATGCGGGCAGCGGCTCGGCAAGGCCCTTCAGCTCGAGCTCACCGATGGGGCGGAACTCATGGCCGCCCCGGCCACGCGACATCAGCGTCACCATCTCGGCGCAGCGGATCGTTGCGGGTTCGGCCGACGCCTCGAGGCGCTGGGCTTCGACGACCGGAAGGCCGAAGCAGTCGTCGCCGTCGAAGGTGACATCGCCGATCGAGATACCGACGCGGATCTGCATCCGCTCGGCGTCGCTGCGCCGGTTGCGCAGGTCGAGCTCCTGCTGCATGGCGACCGCTGCGGCCACGGCCCCGGCCGCACTCGTGAAGGTCGCCATCAGTCCGTCGCCGAGGTGCTTGACCACCTGTCCGCCGTTGGAGCCGATCGCCTCGGTGAGCACCTCGTCGTGGACCGCCCGCAACACCTCTGCCGCGTCCTCGCCGACGCGCGAACGGATCTCGGTCGAGCCGACCAGATCGGTGAACATCACCGTGACCGTGCCGACCGTGGTCTCACTGCTCACGTTGTCGTCATCCGTTCGGTCAGCTCCGCCAGTCGGAGGCGGCTGTCGGTCAGATCGAGATCGCCGATGGCAGCGGCGGCCGAGTCGAGAGACACCCGCGGGTTCGACCTCGCCGCGGCGCAGCAGTGATTCGGCCCAATCGAGTTGCGTCCGAGCCACCCATGTCGGGCTGCGCAACGCCTCGTGCTGTTCGACGGCGAGGGCGAACAGCTCATCGGCGAGGTCGTGTTCGCCGAGGGCGTCATGGAGCAGTGCCCTGATCCGATCGACGGCGCCGAGATAGATCCCACCCGTCAAGAAGTGCACGCCGCCCTGATGAGCAATCGAATCCGCCAGCGTTCGACACAGGTCGATCGCGTCGAGGGCGACCGCGAGCTCGCTCCACAACGCGACGCCGATTGCTCGACCTCCGTCGTCAGAGATCTCCTCACCGACCACCTGTGCGAGCGCGGACGCGACGGCGTCGACATCGCCCTCGGCGAACCGGATGAATGCCGACATCGCCGCGGACTACTCGTGACGTGGCCCATCGTCTCGGCCACGTCGGCCACCGGCCCCAACAGCGAGAGTTGCCCGAGCTCGCGCCGAATCATGAATCCCGTGGTGGTGTGGAAGTTGATCGTCTCCGGCATGTCGATGGCGCGCATGATCGCCACCATCTCGCGGGCCTGCCCCCTCGCGCGTTCGATCTCCCCGTCGATCGCGTCGGTCATCACACCGAACATCTTCGAGAACGCCGCAAAACGATCGATCGAGTCACCGGCCGACTCGCGGCACGTTGCCTCGATCACGTCACACGTCGCCCGATCGCCGAGGCCGAGCGCTGTGAAGAACCGGTGGTGACTGAGGTACATCGCCGACGATCGACTTCGCGTCGCTGCGAGCGCCGCCGACGACAACTCGAGGACCTCTTCATACCCTTGCCGATCACCCGAGAACGTGACGGAGCCAGGTGACGACAGCACCACGGCATGGTCTTCGGGCGGAAGCTGTCGCAACAGCGTCATCAGATCGGCGACCACTTCGCGACGACGGGCGATCTCACGAACGAAGATCAGCTCGGTTGCGAGCTGGCCCAACAGTGCTGCTCGTTGCGCCGGAGCGAGGCCATCGAGGCGCAGCGCTTCGTCGAGCAACTCGATCTTCTCCAGGTCGGGCTCGTCCGTGTCGCCGAAACTCGAGCGGGAGTTGACCACCAGCGAAGTGCACGCCGACCTCGGCGTCCTCGGCTTCGATCGCCAGCCGAGCGGCTTGCAGTGCATGAGCTCGAGCTTCGACGGTCGATCCGGACTCGGCCTGCGCCTCCGCCAGCTGCACCAGGACCCGACGGCGCTCGGACTCGAACTCGTCGTCCTCGTCGATGAGCTCCAACGCGCGTTCGAACCACGTAGCCGCTGTCTCGGGGGCCCGACGCTCGGCCGCCTGCTCGCCGGCCGCTCGAGAACATTCCATCGCGCGGGTCGGGTCACCGCCCGCTGATGCCTCGATCCAGTGCGTGGCGAGTTCGGGCATCACCGCATCGAGGTGACCGGCGTGCCGCGCCCCAAGGCTTCGGCGACGCGTCGATGCTGACGGGCCCGACGCGTTGCGGACAGCTCGTCGTGGAGCGTCTCGCGCACCAGTGCGTGCGCGAACCGGTGTCGCCCGACTCCGACCTCGATGGCCAGGTTCGCGGCCGCTGCCACGTCGAGGGCATCGAGCACATCGTCGACGTCCTTGCCCGTCACGTCGGCGAGCAGGTCGAGGTCGAACTCGTAGCCGATGACCGCCGCCGAACGCAGCACGCCCTCGATCTCGTCGCCGAGCCGGCTGAGCCGGCGACCGACCACCTCGCGGATGCCCTCGGGAATGCCCGCGTCCTCCGGTCGCAGATCCGACGTCCATCGTCCGTCGCGCTCGACCAGCGCGCCGGTCTCGGCGAGGTGGCGCAGCACCTCGCCGAGGAAGAACGGGTTGCCCGAGGTCTCGCGCTGCACCATCTCGGCGAAGGCCAACCCGACCTCGTCGAGATCGTGGCCACCGGTCCGGACGAGGAGCTCGCGGACGCCGTCGTCTCCGAGGCCATCCAGTGCGATCCTGCTGACCGCCGGCATCCGCCGAAAGTCGGCCAGCATCGCTGCGAGCGGGTGGGATCGGTCGACGTCGGTGTCACGGTAGGTGCAGAGCACCATCAGGCCGGTCGGTGGATTGGAGATGAGGTGCTTCAACAGCAGCAGCGTCGGCTTGTCGGCCCAGTGCAGGTCGTCGAGGACGAGCAGGCGCGGGTTGTCGGCGGCACCGACGCCGAGCCACGACTCGACCGCCTGGAAGAGACGGAGCCGTTCGGAACCCGGCTCGTCGACGAGCGGCGGTGGCAGATCGGGCACTCGATCGGCGAGATCCGGAACGAGGCGGGCGAGGTCGCCTGGGTACGACCCGAGGAGGTTGCGCACCACGGTGGTCTCGTGCTGCTTGAGATACCAGTCGAGTGCTGCGGCGAACGGCTGGAACGACCCGGTCACGTCCTCGTCACAGCGCCCGCCGAGGACGACACCGTCGCCGCCCTGCACGCGCATCGCCAGCTCCTGCGCCAGCCGGGTCTTGCCGATGCCGGGCTCGCCGGCGAGCAGCACCACCTCGAAACCACCGGTGGCGCAGCGCTTCCAGGCGTCGACGAGTTGGTCGAACACCTCCGAGCGACCCGAAAACGGCAGGCCGGTCCCGTGGGCGAACACCGGGGGCAAGCCCAACTCGACGGATGCCGGTTCGGTGTCGACGACCGGGGTCCACACCACCTCACATGCGGCGAGCGGCTCGGCGAGGCCCTTCAGCTCGAGTTCACCGAGCGGGCGGAACTCGTGACCGCCGCGTCCTCGCCCGAGGTGCATCACCAGTTCCGCACACCGGATGGTGCCCGGATCGGCAGAGGCCTCGAGTCGCTGGGCTTCGATCACCGGAAGGCCGAAGCAGTCGTCGCCGTCGAACGTGACATCGCCGACCGACATGCCCACGCGCACGGTCAACCGTTCCTGATCACTCCGTCGGTTGCTGAGGTCGAGATCCTGCTGGAGCGCCACCGCCGCAGCGACGGCGTTCGCGGCGCTGGCGAACGTCGCCATGAAGCCGTCTCCGAGGTGCTTCACGACCCGCCCGTCGTGCGCGGTGATCGCGTCGGTCAGGATCGCGTCGTGAGTCGCCCGCAACGCCTCGGCTGCGTCCTCACCGACCCGCGAGCGGATCTCCGTCGAGCCGACCAGGTCGGTGAACATCACCGTGACGGTGCCGACCGTCCCCGCTCCGTTCGACTCGCTCATCCGTGGCCCCATCTCCGAGAAAGTGTCTCACGGACGACAGTACTGCACACGTCCGACCAGGGGTCGGTGGCGATCAGGCGAGGTCGTAGGTGATCCAGTTGCCACCCGACTGGAGGAGCAGGCGGCTGCCGTTGGTCGCCGCCGAGATGGGCCCGTCGGTCACGTCGTCGAGATCCTCGAGCACGAACCGTTCGCCGTCGAGCGATGCGAGCAGCCAGAAGTCGGGGCTGTACTCGCCGCCTCCCCGGTCGAAGTACAGGCTCTCGGCGCTGTCGAGCGCGTCCTGCGAGAACACGACGAGCACGTCGCCCGTCGTCGGATCGGTGACGGTGATACCCGCTTCGTCCATCGTCAGCCAGCCGCCCTCTTCGTCGGGACCGAACAGGTTCTCGCTGACGACGACTTCGCCAGTGGCCAGGTCGGTCACTTCGAACATCCCGGCCGGTCCCGGCAGGGCGAGACGGTATCCGTCGACGTCGACGCTGAGCCGTTCGTCGGGGGTGGCAAGCGGGTCGACGGACACCACCGCGCCTGACGTGGCCGAACCGCCGAAGGAGCTGGTCATCGAGAGCGACGACGAGTCGGGCAGGGGGAGGTCGAGCAGCACGGCATTCTCGCCGCGTTCGTCGACGCGATACACGACGCTCTCGCCGGACTCGGTGGAGGCCGTCACGATCAGGCCGCCGTCGATGTTGAACGCCCCGGACATCCAGGACGCGCCCTCGGGCAGCGGGCTCGCCGTCCACGTGATCCCGTCGGTCGAGAACCATGTCTGGTCGGTCCACTGCACGAATCCGGCGGGGGTGCTTGCGATCGGGCCCATCATCGGCGGTGCATCGGCCAGGGTGGGCTGGCCGTCCCACGTCGCAGCCCACAGTGTCGGCGAGTAGTCCTGTTCGGACACCAACTGCCCCACCTCGGGTGCCACGCCGAGCTCGTCCCAGGTGAACGTTCGACTCGCTGCGGGATTGCCGCCGTCGCTGTCGAAGCCGTAGTCGATGGTGATGCCGGTGTCGGTCGTGCCGAACCCGAACCCGTTCCCGGCGTCGATCTCCTCGCGAACATCCGGGGGCAGCAGCAGGTACGGGTCGGCGTCGATCGAATCCGACACTGACAGCACCCAGCCGTTGTCGTTGGCGACGAGCCCTTGCGAGTAGACCGACCAGTTGATCCCGTCCGGCAGTTCACCCGGCGACGGCACCACGATGTCCTGCTCGGTCCAGTTGGAGAGGTCGGAGGTGGTCGCCACGGTGACGGTGCCATCGATCGCGGCGCCGGTGGCCGGATCGATGTTCGAGTACACGACGGCAAGACGATCGTCGACGGCGGCAACCGTCGAGAAGTAGGTGGCACCCGGCGGCACGACCATGTCGCGTGGCTCCCAGGTGACGCCGTCGACGGTGTATCGGACGTCGAGCGTCGGCGGTGCGGCGTCGGCGCCGTAGATGGCCTCCGATGCCGCAGTGTTGTTCCGGATGACCTCGGTGACCGTGTCGAGCAAGCCGGCGTCCGAGAGCTGCTCGGTCGCCTCCGAGATGGTGGCCGGGAGGTCGCCGCCGAAGAGATCGATCACCTCCTGCGGGAACAGCGCGACCACCTCCTCGGGCAGCTCGTCAGGGAGCGGTTGGGGTTGGTACGACAGCGACCCCACCAGGAAGCCGTCCTCCCACGGGACCATCCACTCGCCGTACTGCGGCGCACCGTTCGCGCCAGCCGACGAGCCCCCACCCGCGGCGACGTCGCTGAGTTCGACCGGCTGTCCGGCCGCGGCCGCAGGGACCTCCAAGGTGGGCTCCGGGGCGTCGACGCTGTCGTCGGGAACCGTGACCGGCGACAGCGTGTCGTCGGTGGTGGCGAACGTGTCCGGCTCGCTGCCGCCGGCCGTCAGCACCAACGTGGCCCCTGCTGCGACCACCGCCACGGCACCGAGGGTGGCACCCACCCGCCGGCGCGTCCGTCGGCGACCGACGACGCCATCGACCTTCGAGCGCTCGTGCTCGAGCTGCCCGACATCGATGGTGGAGGCGACACCGGCGAGCCGGTCGTGGAGCTCCTCGGGCATTGATTCGTCGTGGTCAGACATTGGGTCCCTCCATCAGGGATGCGAGTTTGGAAACCGCCCGGTTCAGGCGGCTCTTGACGGTGCCGGGCGACACATCGAGCGCCTCGGCGAGTTGTGCCTCCGACCAGTCGAAGTAGTACCGCCCGATCACCACCGTGCGATGTTCGACCGACAGACGACCGAGTGCGCTGACGAGCGCGTCGTCGTGCGGGATCACCTCGGGCGCCTCGAGTTCGGCGAGCCGCATCCCAGTGCGTTCGCGACGAAACTTGCGACGGCCCGAACGTGCCCAGTTGAGCCCGACCCGGTACACCCAGCCGCTGGGGTTGGCATAGCCGGACACGGTCGACCAGCGCTCCAGCGCTCGGGCGAACCCCTCGGCCGCCGCGTCACGGCCGAATTCGACGTCACCGAGAGCGAGCGTCAACGCCCGAACCATCTCGCTGTGGCGGGCAGCGAAGAACTCGTCGAACGGCATCGGCAGCGGCGCCAACTCCACCGGCTCGCTCGGCACGACATCCACCCTGGTGATCGTCACACACCCAAACGCACGAGACGACCGTTTGGTTCCATCGACATGAAATCGTCAATCGATGATGAAGTCGCCCACGAGATCGCCGGCGGTGGGGGTGGCCGGTAGGTTCGGCGGCGATGACCGACAGCACGAGTGCCCTGCGTCAACCCGGATCGATCCTGGGCACCCGGGTGCTGCGCACCGAGGACCCCGGGCTCTTGACCGGGAGTCGGAAGTACCTCGCCGATCTGGCCCTGCCCGGCAAACTCCATGCGGTGTTCGTCCGGTCGGACGTCGCCCACGGCACGATCAACGAGATCCACACCGAGGACGCGCTCGCGATGCCAGGGGTCGTCGAGATCTTGACCGCCGCTGAGCTCGGCGTGGCGCCGCACCACGGGTTCGCCACGGTGCACGACGACTTCGTTCGACCACCGCTCGCCCAGGGCAAGGTGCGCTTCGTCGGCGAACCGATCGCCGTCGTGCTCGCCGAGACATTCGAGCAGGGCGAGGACGCCGCCGAGATGGTGTGGGCCGACATCGATCCGCTGCCTGCCTACGTCGGCGCCGAAGACGCGCTCGCGAGCGGGACCGAGGAGATCTTCGCCGGTCACGGGTCGAATGAGGCGATGGCGATCGTCGACAAGCCCCGCACCGATCTGTCCGTCGCCGATGTCGTCGTGCGCGGCCGCTACGTCAACCAGCGCATGGCGGTGGTGCCGATGGAGCCCGACTGCTGCGCCGCCGAGGTCGACGACAACGGCCGGGTCACGTTCTGGGCGTCGACGCAGATGCCGCACGGCCTTCACGGCCAGCTCGCCAATGCCCTCGGGATGGAGCCCGCAGAGATCCGGGTGGTCACGCCGCAGGTCGGTGGCGGGTTCGGCGGCAAGGCCGGCATCCACGCCGAGTACACCGTCGTGGCCGCCGCCACCCGTCGAACCGGCCGACCGGTGGTGTGGGTACCGCCGCGCAGCGACGACATGAAGGCGCTCCCCCACAGCCGCGGCCAGATCCAGTACGCCGAACTCGGTTGCACCAGTGACGGCGACTTCACCGGGCTGAAGGTGCGCCTCGTCGGCGACGCCGGCGCCTACCCGAGCGTGGGCGCGTTCCTGCCGGGCGGCACACGACGAATGGCGCAGGGCACCTACGCCTTCCCCACGATCGAGTTCGACGTCGCCGTGGCCGTCACCAACACCACACCGATGGGCGCCTACCGCGGCGCCGGTCGGCCGGAGGCGACGGCGCTGCTGGAACGCCTCGTCGACCAGGCGGCGCTCGAGTTGGGCATCGACCCGATCGAGATCAGGCGCCGCAACTTCCTCGGCGACGACGTGTTCCCCTTCCGCACGCTGACGGGCAACACCTACGACTCGGGTCGCTACAACCTCCCGCTCGATCGGGCGGCCGAAGCGGTCGGCTACGACGAACTGCGCGCCGAACAGGCCCGGCGTCGCGAGGCCGGCGACGAGACGTTGCTCGGCATCGGGGTGGCCGCCTATGTCGAGATCACCGCCGGTGGTGGCAGCGACGAGTTCGGGGCGATCGAGGTGCACGACGACGGCACGGTGACGATCTACGCCGGCACGCAGTCGCACGGGCAGGGTCACCAGACCGCCTACGCCATGCTCGTCGCCGACCAGACCGGCATCCCGGTCGAAGACATCACGTTGGTCGACGGCGACACCGACCGGGTGCGTACGGGCGGTGGCACGGGCGGGTCGCGGTCGCTGCAGCTCGGCGGTTCCGCCGTCCGCGGCGCAACCGAAGCGATGGTGACCAAGGCCAAACAGCTCGCTGCGCGGCTGCTGGAGGCCGACGAGGCCGACATCGTCGTCGACACTACGGCCGGCACGATCGGCGTGGCCGGTGTGCCCGCCCAGGCGCTCACCTGGGGCGACCTGGCGACGCAGGCGACCGAGGCCGGCGAACAGCTCGACGGCGAGTTCGACTTCCACCAGGAGGGCGCCACCTTCCCCTTCGGCGCGCACATCGCCGTGGTCGAGGTCGACTCGGGGACGGGCAAGGTCCAGCTCGTGCGTCACGTCGCCGTCGACGACTGCGGCACGGTCCTCGCGCCGCTGTTGGTCGAGGGCCAGCAGCACGGCGGCATCGCTGCCGGTGTCGGTCAGGCACTCTTCGAGGAGGTGCGATTCGACGACGACGGCAACCCGATCACCTCGAACCTCGCCGACTACGCGATGCCGTCGGCGGCCGAATTGCCGTCGTTCGAGGTGCACTCCACCGAGACCCCGACGCCGCTCAATCCCCTGGGGGCGAAGGGCATCGGCGAAGCGGCCACGATCGGCGCCACGCCCGCAGTGCAGAACGCGGTGATCGACGCTCTGGCCCACCTCGGGGTACGCCACATCGACCTGCCGTGCACGCCCGAGCGGGTGTGGCGAACGATCCGGGACGCCCGGGCGGGGACCCTGCCCGACCCGTGGAGCGAGCCGCCCGACGTGTTCGCCCGCCTGCGCGACAACGCGAACGCGCCGTCCAATTCACCTGGCAAGGAAGACGCTGCCGGGGCCGCCGCCGCCGACGGCATCTGACGTACGACTGGATCGGCTACCTACTGGTCGGTAGGGTGGACGGGGTGAACGAGACGGAGATCCTGCACGAGCTGACGCCCGTGCGTCGGAAGCGCTCCTCGAGCGCCATCTCGCGACCACCAAGGAGTGGTTCCCCCACGACTACGTACCGTACGGCACGCGGGCGCGACCACGAGCCCGGCGAGCAGTGGTCACCCGACGACGCCGACCTCGGCGGCCACGAGATCGAGGCCCGAGGTCCGCAGCGCCCTGCTGGTCAACCTGCTCACCGAGGACAACCTGCCGTACTACTTCCGGTCGGTCGAGCGGATGTTCGGCAAGGACGGAGCGTGGGGCACCTGGGTGCGCCGCTGGACCGCCGAGGAAGGTCGCCACTCGATGGCGATCTACGGCTACCTGATGACCACCCGGGCAATCGATCCCGATCGAGTTCGAGCGCTCGCGTATGGCGCAGGTGTCGGGTGGCCAGACGCCCGACCCGGACACTGCACGAAGGGTTCATCTACCTCGCGCTGCCAAGAGCTGGCGACCCGGATCTCGCACCGCAACACCGGTGCCCTGCTCGGCGACCCGGTCGGCTACGAGGTGATGAAGCGGGTCGGCTCCGACGAGAACCTGCACCAGCTGTTCTACCGCGACCTCGCCGCCGCCGCGATCGAGGCCGACCCGAACACGATGATGATCGCCATGGAGAAGCAGGTCCGCAGCTTCGCGATGCCCGGCACCGGCATCCCCGACTTCGATCGTCACGCCGCCGCTGATCGCCAAGGCCGGCATCTACGACCTGCAGATCCACCACGAGCAGATCCTCGTTCCGGTCGTGCTGCGCCAGTGGGGCGCCGACAAGATCGGCGGTCTCTCCGGTGAGGGTGCCGCTGCGCCAGGAGAAGCTGATGAAGCGCCTCGCCACGAGCGAGAAGGTCGCCAAGCGCTTCGCCGACAAGCGCGACGCCGCCCTCGCCGGCGTCTGAGCCTGCCGCTCCGCTCTCCTCGTGTCAGCACACATATCCACCGACGCGGTTGTTGCTGACACGAACCAGACGGCCGAATCTTGTGTCAGCACCGAAATCCGAATCACCCGTTCGTGCTGACACAAATAATGGGTCGACGAGTGGTGGGTCGATCGTGACGTTGCTGCCCGTGCCGCGGCCCGAGGACGTCACCGCCTGGGTGGGCGAGCGCCTGGGGGACCTGGCCCGGGAGGACATGTCGCCATCTCCCGCGCTTCCGGGGCACACAGGTGGCTGCGGACGCCGCGCTCGCCGCGCTCGACATTGCGGGGTACGCCGGTCGACGCAACGAGGTGCTGCCCGAGTCACGTCGAGGGGCGACGGCACTGTCGCCCTACATCCGTCACGGGCTCCTGTCGTTGCCGCAGGTGTCAGCGGCGGTCGCAACAGCACCGAGCAAGGACCGCCAGAAGTTCCGCGACGAGCTGATGTGGCAGGAGTACGCCCGCCACGTCTACGCCCGCCTCGGCTCTCGCACCGGTCGTGCCCTGCGGTTCGAGCCCGTCACCGACGACGGCGACCCCGCGTTCTCGGATCCATGGGACCGTTCGATGGCGTGCATCGACGCGACCATCGGCGAACTCGAGCGCGACGGGTGGCTGGTCAACCAGACCCGGATGTGGCTGGCGTCGCACTGGACGGTGCGCAACGGGGCCGACTGGCGCGACGGCGAGGACCGCTTCTTCACGCACCTGCTCGACGGGTCGCGGGCAGCGAACCGGCTGGGCTGGCAGTGGACGATCGGCGCGGGCACCGGCAAGCCGTACGGCTTCAGCCGGTGGCAGGTGGAGAAGCGGGCGTCCGAGCTGTGCGCCGGGTGCGCTCGCCACGACGACTGCCCGATCGAGGACTGGCCGTCCGAACGCACGTTGACCGCGGTCGACGACGACCCACGACTCGATCACGACACCGATCTCGCCGCCACAGCCGGGCCGGTCGACGCCGTCATCTCAGGCGACGCCGACGTCGTCTGGCTGACCGCCGAGAGCCTCGGCGTCGGCGACCCTGCGCTCGCCGCGCACCCCGAACTGCCGGCGGTGTTCGTGTTCGACGAACCATTGCTGGCCCGTCTGCAACTCTCGTCCAAGCGGCTCGTGTTCCTCGCCGAACGCCTCGCCGAACTCGCCGAGTCGCGCACGATCGACATCCATCTCGGTGACCCGGCGATCGTGCTCGCCGGTCGAGCGCTCGCCACCACGTTCACGCCGGTGCCGAAAGCACGTCGGCTCCGCGAGTCGCTCGACGTGGTCGAGCTGCACCCGTGGCCGTGGTTGCGCCGACCCCACGACGGCTCGATCCGCAGCTTCTCGGCGTGGCGCCGGGTTCACCTCCCGTCGGCAAGATAGGTGAGCACGGCGAGCACCCGCCGATGCGCGGTCTGCTCGTGTTCGAGGTCGAGCTTGGTGAACACGTTCGAGATGTGCTTCTCGACGGCCCCGAGCGACACGACCAGTCGCTCGGCGATCCCGCCGTTCGAGAGCCCCTCGGCCATGAGGCCCAGCACCTCGAGTTCTCGAGGGGTGAGACGATCCAATTCCGACGTGCGGGCGCTGCGCCCGATGATCTGGCGTACGACCTCGGCGTCGACCGCGCTCCCACCGGCCGCGACCCGTCGCACGGACCCGACGAACTCGTCGATGTCGACCACCCGGTCCTTCAACAGATAGCCCACGCCCGACGTGTCACCGCTGAGCAGGTCGGCGGCGTACCGCTCCTCCACGTACTGCGACAGCACCAGCACGGCGACGCCCGGGTGATCACGGCGGATCTGCACCGCGGCACGGATGCCTTCATCGGTGTGGGTCGGCGGCATGCGGACATCGACCAGGGCAATGTCGGGCGACTCGGCGTCGACTGCCCGGAGGAGAGCATCGCCGTCGCCGACGGCGGCAACGACTTCGATGCCGGCGTCCTGCAACAACCGCACGACGCCGTCGCGCAACAACACCGAGTCGTCGGCGACGACGGCACGGATCGCATCGGTCGAGGTCACGTCGTCACCGGGGCTGATGGTGGTGGAGGTGGGAGCGGTGATGCGGCGGCACGCACGGGGAGCACGGCGACCAGTGTGGTCGGTCCACCGGTTGGGGAATCGATCCGCATCGTCCCGTCGACGCCCTCGACGCGTGCGCGGATGCCGGCCAGCCCGGTTCCGGCGGCGGGCTCGGCACCACCGCCACCGTCGTCGTGCACCGTGATGCGGATCACCCGCGGGTCGACGGACTCGTCGGTCACCCGGACAGACGCCGACCTCGCGTCCGCGTGCTTCAGGACGTTCGCGATCGCTTCGTTGACGACGTAGTACGCCGTCGCGGCGGTGTCGTCGGGGAGGTTTCCGGCGACGTCGATGTCGACCGCGATCGGGATCGGTGATGCCGACACGATCGACGACAACGCGGCGTCGAGCCCACGATCGTCGAGCACCGCCGGATGCAGACCGCGGCCGATCACCCGCATCTCACCGATCGCTGCCCGCAGCGTGTGTTTCGCAGCCTCGAGCAGGTCGCGAGCGGCGTCGGGATCGTCGTCGAGCTTCGCCTGTGCTCGCCCGATGTCGATGCCGAGCGCGACGAGTTGTTGTTGCACGCCATCGTGCAAATTGCGCTCGATGCGACGCCGCTCGGTCGCCACGGCCTCCAGGATCTCGTCGCGCTGGGTCGCCAGTTCCTCGACCCGACCCGCGAGCTCGACCGTCGGGTCAGGGCCCAGGAACCAGGCCACGAACGACCCGGCGAGCTGCGCCACCGCGACGGTGATCCGTGGGGCGACGCCGAGGAGGACCAACACGAGCACCACCCCGAGGACATCGATGCCGCCGAGGTCGGCAAACACGCCACCGACCACCACGAGGATCACAATCCACACCGCCAGCGCCAGCGCGAACAGCACCGGTGCCACCACGGCGTACGCGACAACGAAGCCCGCCTGGCGCCAGCGTTCGGGATCGCTGATGGTCGACGGGATCGAGCGCCACCAACGGGCCCCGTCCGCGATCGTGCGGCGCGGGCGAGGAGCGATCCGTCGGCCGATCCATTCGGCGCGGCGACGCTCGACCGACACCATCGCGTCGACGAGGGCGAACGTCGGCACCACGAGCAACAGGCCCACCACGACGAACATCAGACCGAAGGTGATCGCCATCGCGATGACCATCGCTGCGACCATCACGATCGACCACAGCACGCCGACTGCTACGTACCAGAGCGCCTCCCAACTCGACCGCTGCACGAGCGGGCCGAACCACCATCCCAGCACCCCGCCAATCGAGAACGGCACATCGCGCTCGTCGGTCGGCGGATCGCTCACGGCGACAGTGTCGCGCTCCGTGGGCAGACCGTCGGTGCTCACGCCGCGCTCCGCAGGGTCTCGGCGAGCGAGCGCCGGCTGATGCGGCGGACCATGAGCGCCGAGATCACGACACATCCGGCCAGCACGACAGCCGCTGCGGCAGGGACCGCCGCCGAGGCGAAGACGAGGCCGATCTCGACCGCATCGGCGTTCTCGAACGAGGCCATGATGGCGCCGCTGCCGACGTAGCCCGCCACGACACCCGCCGCGACTCCGGCGACCGCGAGCGGGAGCAGCTCGGCGGAGACGACACGCATCACGTCACGCGAACGACCGCCGATCGCCCGGATCGCCGCGAACTCGTGTCGGCGCTCGAACACGTTGACCGCGACGCCAGACGCAACAGCGAGCCCGGCGACCGAGACGACGATCACCCCGATGGCTCCGAAGATCAGCAGGATCGCCGAGCGGCCCGAATCGTCGGCCATGCGGTCGGCCAGCAGGGTCGTGGTGGTGAGGGTGCCGACGTCGGTGGCGGGTTCGCCACCGGCGGAGTACACCACGTTCGAGCGACCCGGTTGACCCAGGTCGGCAGCCAACCGGTCGACGTCGAAGAACAGGGTTCGGCCGCGCAACGGGTGGAGCCCGACCACTCGATAGGTCGCCGTGCCGGTCGCCATGGCAACGGTGACGTCGTCGCCGATGCCGACGCCGACACGTTCGGCGAATCCGGTCGCCAGCACGACGTCGCTCGGTCCGCTCAGCCAGGTACCGGCGTCGACGGAACGATCGATCATCGCAGTGTCGGGGCGCAGCCCGACCAGCTCGACCTCCCACCCGTCGAACTCGCCGACCGTCTCGATGCCGGGTTCCGACGAGGGGTCCGAGGCGACCGATCCGGTGTCGATGTCGAGACCATCGCCGGCGACGGCGGTCTGGCTCGTCCAGGTCCACGGTTCGTACTCGGCGGCGTTGTACGCGTTGATCGTGGTGGCGAGCGAGGCGATGATCAGGAGCGCCGCGACGGCAGCGGCGATCTCGGCGAAGATCGCCGCCGAGCGGGAACGACGATGGACGAGGTTGCGGAGCGCCGCCCGATCGAGCAGCCCGCCGAGTCGGCTGCGGGCCGACAGCCGTTCGGTGCGTCGTCGCCCGAATGGTTGGCCGTCGCGATCGCGCAGCGCCGTGGCCAGCGGGATGCGGCTCACCCGGCGCGCCGCGCCGCCGGCGACGATGCGTGCCCCGACCAGGGCGAACAGGGCACTGGCGACGGCGACGGGTATCGACACCGCGATCGCCGGCGTGAGGCCGACGAACTCCTGGAGCACCAGTCGTGCGATCACGTTGGAGATCAGGATCCCGAGCGGCACGCCCACGACCACCGCGACCGCAGCGATCCCGACGGCGAGACGCCGGAGCCGACGCCGCAGTTCGCGGTTGCGGGCACCGAGCGCACGCATCACCGCGACTTCGCGGGTGCGCTCGGTGATCAGAGTCGTGGTGGTGGAGCCGAGCAGCACCAGCGCAACCAGGCCGGCGACGATGCCGAGGAATCCGATGAGCGTGCTCACCTGGTCGATGTCGCCTTCGATCGGGTGGGTCCCGTCCGGGATCGACACCGGCATCTCCGTGAACGTCACCTCTTCGGTGGCGAAACGCGATCGCAGGTCATCGGCGACCTCACGAAGTGCATCGGCGGAGTCGTCCGTGGCTCGCACTGCGACCCGGTTGAATCCGCTGATCCCGGCGAGATCGCGGGCGGTCGTCACCGTGGTGAAGCCGACATCGGCCGCCGACCAGTAGCTGGTGCCGCCGATCCCGACGACGCGCAGCTCGACGGTGTGGCCGTCCGATGCGGTGGCGGCGACCCGATCGCCGACGTCGGCGACCCCGTTCGTCACGACGATCTCATCGGGACCGTCAGGAAGGCGGCCCGCCGTCACCGACACGATGTCGACGTCCTGCGCTGTCGGATCGATGCCGACGACAGGAAGGGTGACCGCGCCCTGCGGCCCGGTGCCGACTCCGACGTCGACGAGCACCTGACCCTCGTACACGGTGACGTTTGCCGCATCGCCGACGATGGCCTCGAGGTCGACCGGACCCGAGTCCGTGATCGAGAGCACGAGGTTCGACATCTGGTCGTCGTCGACCGACGCCCGCAACGAGCTCGACGCCACGGCCGGGATGGCGAACACGCCGATCGCGCCGACCGCCAGGGCAAGAGCGAACACACTGGTCAGGATGCGGGCGGGCGCCCGTCCGATCTCGCGAAGCATCTGGCGCATCACTGCCCCCCGACGGCAATGAGTTGGCGGTCATCGGACGACGTCCGGCGGACGCGACCATCGAGCATCTCGACCACCCGATCCGCTCGCTCGGCGAGGCGCCCGTCATGCGTGATCACGACCACCGTCGTGCCGGCCGCAGCGACGCGGACGAGCAGGTCGTACACCACCGCGCCAGACTCCTGGTCGAGGCTGCCGGTCGGCTCGTCGGCGACGACGAGGGCTGGCCGGGTGACGAGGGCGCGAGCAACAGCGACACGTTGTTGCTCGCCACCGCTGAGCTCGGTCGGAAGGCGTTTGGCCTTTCCACCGAGCCCCACGGCACGAAGGGCGTCGAGGCTCTGCTGACGGCGACTGCGGCGAGAGGCCGATCGGTCGCCGAACTGCAGGGCCAGCTCCACGTTCTCGCGGGCGTTCAGGGTGGGCAGCAGATGGAAGTCCTGGAAGACGATGCCAACGTTGCCGCCACGCCAACGGGCGAGCCGATCGTCGGCGAGCTGGTCGATCCGTACCCCGTCGACGACGAGCGAACCCGACGTCGGCCGATCGATACCTGCGATCAGGGCGCCGAGCGTCGACTTGCCGGATCCGGAGGGCCCGACGATGGCGACGAGCTCGCCACGGTCGATGTCGAGGTCGACGCGATCGATGCCGAGCTGGGCGGTGGCACCCTTGCCCCACCGGCGCGTGAGGTCGACGGCGCGAACCAAGGCCTGGGTGGCATGGGGTGCCGGCAACTGCACGGGCGGTGAAAGTGGCGAGAGCGGTGAGACGTGTGCGGTGAGTTCCATGAGACGATCGTGCGCCCTCGTGACCGATGCAGCCATGGAGCGCGCTGGCGGATCGATGGTGGGGTTTCCCCCACCATCGATCCAGCCGTCAACTCCACCACTGCTCGCGGCAGACTGGCTCCGATGACCCGACTCTTCGTGGCGCTCTGGCCGCCCGACGACGTGCTCGACCGGCTCGCCGACGTCGAACGCCCAAAGGATCAGGGCGTCAAGTGGGTGCCGCAGGAGAACCTGCACATCACGTTGCGGTTCCTCGGTGACGCCGACGTCGACGAGGTCATCGACCGGCTCGATCACGTGCTCCTCCCGGCAGCAACCGCCGTGGTCGGCCCCGCGTTCGATCTGCTCGGCGAGCGATCGCTGATCTCGCCGGTGACGGGCGTCGACGATCTCGCCGCGGTCGTCCTGCAGGCGCTCCGCGGCCTGGGCACCGAGCGTGAACGCAAGCGCTTCCAGGGCCACATCACCGTCGCCCGACTCGCCCGGAACGCCCGCCCGAGGCGCAGTGCCGGAAGCCGCTTCGATGCCACGTTCGACGTGACCGAGGTGGCACTCGTCGAGAGCACACTGCGCGACACCGGCGCCGTGTACGAGACGATCGCCACCTGGCCGACGCACTGAACGAACCGTTCGCGAGCCGGGTCGATCCGAGTCGGTCCGGTCGGAACCCGGCTGACGTCGTGTGCCTAGCGTGGTCGCATGTACGACCTCATCATCCGCAACGGGACCATCGTCGACGGCACCGGCGGCGAGCCGTTCGTCGCCGACGTCGCGATCGACGGTGACCGGATCGCCGCCATCGGCACCGATCTCGGCGAGGCCGAGCGCGGAGATCGACGCCACCGGCCGGCTGGTCACCCCGGGTTTCGTCGACATCCACACCCACTACGACGGCCAGGCGACCTGGGACGCCGAGCTGGCCCCGTCCACACCGCACGGGGTGACCACCGTGGTGTTCGGCAACTGCGGTGTCGGGTTCGCCCCGGTGCGGCCCGGCGACGAGCAGTTCCTGATCGAACTGATGGAAGGCGTCGAGGACATCCCCGGATCCGCGTTGAGCGAGGGCATGTCGTGGGGGTGGGAGAGCTTCGGTGAGTACCTCGATGTGCTCGATCGTGGCGAGTACGCCGCCGACGTCGCAGCGATGATCGCCCACGGCCCCGTCGCGCGCCTATGTGATGGGCCAACGGGGAACCGACAACGAACCGGCGACCGCCGAGGAGATCGACGAGATGGCCGGCATCGTCGCGGAGGCGATCGGGGCCGGCGCTCGCGGTTTCTCGACCAGCCGCACGCTGGGGCACCGGGCGCTGTCGGGCGAGCCGGTACCGGGCACGTACGCCCCCGAGGAGGAGCTCTTCGCGATCGGCCGGGCAGTCAAAGCGGCTGGCAAGGGCCTGTTCGAGGTGGCGCCGTCCGGGGTGATCCCCACCGAGGATCACATCTCGCCCGACCTCGAGGTCGACTGGATGTGTCGCCTCGCCGAGGAGGCGGGCGTGCCGGTCACGTTCCTGATGCTGCAGACCGACATCGCCCCCGACGACTACCGCAAGCATCTCGAACTGATCGGCCGGGTCCGTGAGCAGGGCCACTCCGTCACTGCACAGGTGGCGGGGCGTCCCTTCGGTGTGCTGCTCGGGCTGACCGCTCGCCACCCATTCATGGTGTGCCCGAGCTACGCCCCGCTCACGGAGGCCAGTCTGGACGAGCGCGTGGCGGCCATGACCGACCCGTCGATGCGGGCGACGCTCGTCGACGAGTACAAGACGATGATCGAACTCCTCCGGGCCGACCAACCGTTGCTGGCCAAGGCGATGGAGAACTTCGAGCGCACCTATCCACTGGGCGACCCGGTCGACTACGAACCGTCGGACGCCGACTCGATCGCCGGAATGGCGGCTGCGACCGGTCGTGATCCGGTCGAGGTGTACTACGACGCGCTGCTCGAACGCGAGGGCCACGCCATCGTGCTCAACACGCTGCTCGGCTACACCGACGGCGACGGCGATGCCCTGTTCGAGATGCTCTCGAGCGAACACGCGGTGATCGGACTCGCCGATGGCGGGGCGCACTGCAACCTGATCTGCGACGCATCGACGCCGACGTGGATGCTCACGCACTGGTGCCGCGACCGGCAAGGTCCGCAGCTGGCGCTGTCCGAGGTGATCAAGAAGATGACCGCCGACACGGCCGCGCTGTTCGGCTTCGACGACCGTGGCCGCATCGAGGTCGGGTTGCGCGCCGACCTGAACGTGATCGATCACGAGCGCCTGACGCTGCGGGCGCCTCGCCTGGTGGCCGACCTTCCGGCCGGCGGCACGCGCTTCCTGCAGGATGCCGAGGGCTACGACTACACGCTCGTCGCCGGCCAGGTCACCCGCAAAGGCGACGAATTCACCGGCGCCACCCCGGGACGTCTCGTCCGGCTCACGTAGTCCCGCGTCGGGCGGCGCCGGCAACGATCGCCGACATGCGATGAGTCTCATCGCACCATGGTGCCGACGCTCACCGATGAGTCTCGAGCGCGCACGGGTTGCGTTGAAACTCATCGCAGCAGCAAAATCGTCGCCACCTGGCTCAGCGTCGGCTGGCAGGCTGGCGCCATGAGCCGCGAACGGATCTCCCAGGGCAGCGAGTTCGAGCAGACCATCGGCTATTCCCGAGCGATCGTCGACGGACGATGGGTCTTCGTCGCCGGTACGACCGGTTTCGACTACGCCACGATGACGATCTCCGACGACATCGTCGACCAGGTCGAGCAGACGCTCGCCAACATCGACGATGCGCTCACCCGGGCAGGTTCGGGCGCCGACGACGTCGTGCGGGTGCGCTACCTGCTCGCCGCCGACGACGACTTCGAAGCGTGCTGGCCGTCGCTGCGGCGCTACTTCGGTGAGGCTCGTCCGGCAGCGACGATGATGGTCGTCGGCCTGCAGGACCCGCGCATGAAGATCGAGATCGAAGTGACAGCCCTGAAGCCCGCCGGCTGACCCACCGTCCGCGTCGAGCGGGCTCGCGTCGAGGTGCTACGACTGCCCCATGGGGGATCTACTCACGGCGCTGGCCGCCGCACAACCGGACAAGACTGCGATCATCGACGACCGGACCGGGGTGACCGGCACCGATGACGTCCGCACCTGCACCTACGCGGAGTTCGAAGATCGGGCGAACCAGCTCGTCCACGTGCTCGACGGCCTCGGTGTCAGGCCGGGCGACAAGGTGGTGTGGTGCGGGCAGAACTCGACCGGCATCCTGGAGCTGACGAGCGCGTCACGCAAGATCGGCTCGACCGCCGTGCCGCTGAACTACCGGCTCTCCGACGAAGAGGCCGCGTACGTCATCGATCATTGCGACGCGACCACGGTCTACATCGACGCCGAGTTCGCCGGATCTGATCACGCGCGATCCGGGCCGAGATCCCCAAGGTCGTCAACGTGTTGGTGTTCGACGGTGACGCTCCCGACGGGATGACCGCCGTCGACCCCCTGATTGCGGCCTCGTCGACGGACGTGATGGAGCGGACCGACGTCGACGAGGGCGGCGCCACGATGACCTACACCTCTGGCACCACCGGAAAGCCCAAGGGCGCATTCCGGCGCACGGCAGCCGATCCCCGGGCGGGCGCCGCGCTGATGCAACACATCGGCTACCGCCCCGACGACATCTATCTGACCACCGGGCCGCTCTATCACTCCGGTCCAGGCGGTTTCGCTGCCGAGCGCGATCGCCATGGGCCAGACGGTGGTGTTGCAGCGCAAGTTCGACCCCGAGGACTGGTTGCGCATCCTGCAGACCCATCGGGCGACATCGACGTTCTCGGCGCCGACACCGATCCGGATGATCTGCAACGTGCCCGACGAGGTGAAGGCGAAGTACGACACCTCGTCGATGCGGGTGATGATCGCCAACGCGGCTCCATGGAGCTTCGCGCTCAAGCAGCAGTACGTCGCCGACTTCCCGCCGGAGTCGCTGTTCGAGATCTACGGCTCGACCGAACTCGGCGTCAACACCGTGCTGCGACCGGAGGACCAGATGCGCAAGCCGGGGTCGTGCGGGAAAGAGGCGCCGATGGTCGAGATCCGTCTGTACGACGAGATGGGCAACATCGTCACCGATACCGGCCCCGATGCGACCGGTGAGGTGTTCGTGCGCTCGACGGCGGTGTTCGCCGACTACTACAAGCAGCACGACAAGTTCGAAGAAGACCATCGCGACGGGTTCCAGACCGTCGGCGACATCGCCTACCGCGACGACGAGGGGTTCATCTACATCTGCGACCGCAAGAAGGACATGATCATCTCGGGTGGGATGAACATCTATCCGGCCGAGATCGAAGCCGCGCTCGAGTCGCACCCCGACATCTATGAAGCCGCCGTGTTCGGCATCCCCAGCGACGACTGGGGTGAGCTGGTGCATGCCGTTGTGGTCAAGCGCCCAGGCTCCGATCTCGACGAGGACGCCGTGAAGGCGCATTCGCGCGAGCACCTGGCGAGCTACAAGATCCCTCGCTCGATCTCGTGGATCGACGAGCTGCCCAAGACCGGCTCGGGCAAGATCCTGAAGCGCGATCTGCGCAAGCCGTACTGGGAAGGCCGCGCCAGCAACGTGTGACACGGTCCCCCGCCCGCCATCATGGGCGCCGTGCCGACCTCGCCGACGCTCCGAGACGACTGGCGCGAGGTGCCACACCCTCGACGGCTGTCGGAGGGCCACCCGCACCGAGCCGAGATCCTGCAGCGACACAGCGACGCGCTCCGACGGAACGGTCCGGTCTACGCCGACCCGGTGAGCGGCCTCAGCGTGTTCACCGCCGACTTCCTGGCGTCCCGTGGCTACTGCTGCGACAGCGGCTGCCGCCACTGCCCGTACGTAGCCTGACGTGATCAGGTCCCCGGCGCGGACGATCAGGCAGAAGGGCACGATGCGGGTGTCGGCGACTTCGGGATGCGCCGTCGCGGTCGCCTCGTCGGCGTGTGGCTCGGCGACGTGTTCGATCGAGAACCCGGTGGCGATCACCAGGTTGATCCAACTCGACACTGTGCGTCGACTCCACGTGATCGTGAAGGGTTCGTGCCGGTCGCGCATCTCCGCCGGAGCAGACCCGAAGATCCAACGATCGACCATCTCGCCTTCCTCGAAGTAGCCGCCGATCGCCAGCATGGAACGCTCGCCGTCGTCGTCGATCCATCGTCGCCGAGGAATCACGCTGACCGGGTGCGTGATCGAGAACTGCAGCCAACCGCCCGGGCGCAGCACCCGTGACACCTCGCTGAGCGTTGCCGCTGGGTCGGGCATGTCCATGAGGCTCATGAACGCGGTGGCCGCGTCGAAGGATCCGCTCGCGAAGGGGAGGGTCGTGCCGTCGGCGAGGACGTGATCGATGGAGCCGTCGGCGTCGCGGGCCGCCCGGACAAAGGTCTCCGACACGTCGACAGCGGTCAGTCGGGCTCCACGCTTGCGGAGCAGCCGGGTGTTGTGGCCCTCACCGCAGCCGACGTCGAGCACCTGCAATCCGTCGACCGGTGGGAGCACGTCGAGGAACCCTGGCGTGTTGACCAGGTCCCGATACCGATCTGCGCCCGCCCGGCTCATCTCGATCCAGGCCGGCAGCGTTCGCGTTCCATTCGGCGCCGCTGTGCGTCTCCCCCATCGGGCCCAGCATGGCACCGCTCACGGGTCAGTGAAGGCAGAATTCGTTGCCTTCGGGGTCGAGCAGGGTGATCCAGTGGCCCTCGGGTTCGTCGAACTCGGCGACGTGAGTGGCGCCCAACGCCACCAATTCGGCGGCTCGGGCGTGCAGTTCGGACGGGTCGACGTGGACATCGAGGTGCATCCGGTTCTTCGCCGTCTTGCCTTCCGGAACCTTCAGGAAGAAGACACGAGGTCCGGCGCCATCGGGATCGACGATCGCGAACGCCCGATCGGGATCGGACTGATCGATGCCGAACGCGGTGAGCGCCGCCTCCCAAGTGTCGAAACCGGGTGGCGGCGGCTGCTCGACGTAGCCGAGCACCTCGCACCAGAATTCGGCGAGCTTGCGGGGACCTGCGGCATCGACAGTGATCTGGATCGCTCGGGCCATCGGCCCATCATGCCCGACCTGTCGTGCCGCCACGAACAGGCCCGAACGGTGAAGATCGTGTTGCCGGTCGACCGGGAGGTTCCGCCGAGGCCATGAACCGCGTAGCTTCGATGTCATGGCATCACGTGCGAACTCCGTCGTCGAGTTTGTCCTGAAGTCGCCACTGCACCGCCTGATGTCCGCCAAGTTGGTGCTGATCCGCTATCAGGGCCAACAGACGGGTTCCGAGTACACGCTGCCCGTCCAGTACGCCGACACCCACCATGGCATCGTCGTGCTGGTCGGCGAATCCGACACCAAGACCTGGTGGCGCAACTTCACCACGATGGGCCAGACCCAGGTGCTGCTCGCCGGCACGTGGGTTCCGATGACCGCGCACGCGCTGCTCGGCAGCGTGGATCCCGACGCGGTCACCCCGTTGCTGCGGTCCTACGCCACCCGGTTTCCGAAGGTGGTGAAGTCGCTCGACGGGGACACCCTCGACGAGCGTGTCGACACTGCCGTCGTCGTGTGGCTTCGCCCTGCTGCGTGAATCGGGTGCGGGATGGTCGATGTGGGTGCGACTCTCGCTGCTGATGAAGAACGTCATCCGCTGACGAAGGAACATCGACAGCACGACCGCCCGAAGGTTGCGGCCGACGCCTACGTGTGCGGCTTCGCGTTGCACGAGGCGACCCTTCCTGCGGCCGGTGGCGACGACATGGCCGATCTCGTCTCGGAGATGATCGAGCATCCTCGACGGACTGGAGCGCTCGGCAACTCTATGACACCCCCTGTTCAGGATTGTCGGTATGGAGATCGCAGCAGTCGCCGAGCGGGTCGAGGCCATCGCTGCGGTGCGTGCGAACCCGTCTGCTGGGGCTGAGCTGATCGAGTCGGGCCTGGTTGCAGTCCGCGAAGTGCAGGCGTGGTGCGATGCCCAACATGCCGGCCTCGTCGCACAGTTGCGTGATGTCGACTCGTTCCCTGAACAGCGTGTCGCGAAGGCGTCGAAGACCTCGTTGAACAACGCAGCGAAGTCCACCGAACGCGCCACGACCCTGCACGCAACGCCGAAGCTTGCGGACGCGTTGGATGACGGTGCGATCACCGCCGATCACATCGACGCCGTCACCCGAGCCTCGAAGAAGCTCGACGGGGCCAAACGTGCCGAGTTCATCGAACGCGCCAACGCGTTGGCCGAGGTGGCCAAGGCGGGCACCGTCGCCGAGTTCGCCCGCCGACTCGATCTGGAAACCACACGCTTGCAGGACGACGGCATGGACCGCCTCGAGCGGCAACGTCGCAACACCCGGGCGCGAACCTGGGTCGACCTCGACGGCATGTGGAACCTGTCCGCGAAGTTCGACCCCGTCACCGGCGTGAAAGTCGCCGCCCGTCTCGACGCCACCGTCCAGGCCCTGTTCAGCGAACACGTCCCCGACAACTGCCCGACCGACCCCATCGAGAAACAGCGCTACCTGACTGCACAAGCACTCACCCGGCTGGTCACCGACACCGCCGGAGCCGCCCGACCCGGCAAACCCGAATACGTGGCCGTGATCGACGCCGACGCACCCGCACCAACCGGCCCGGTCGCCGAGTTCTCGATCCCCGTCGAGATCCCCGCCCGAGTCCTGGCCACCCTCACCGGCGACGCCGACGTCCACACCGTGGTGGTCCGCAACGGTGTCGTGCTCCACGCACCAGGCGAACTCAACCTCGGCCGTTCCACACGGTTGGCGAACCGGGCACAGCGACGAGCACTCCGCGGTCTCTACCGCTGCTGTGCGATCCCGGGCTGCACCGTTGGCTACGACCGATGCAAACTCCACCACATCACCTGGTGGCGCAACGGCGGCACCACCGACCTCCACAACCTGCTCCCCGTGTGCAGCGTGCACCACACCAAGATCCACCACGACAACTGGATCATCGAACTCGGCCCCAACCGCGAACTCACCCTGCGACTTGCCCGACGGCACCATCCACACCACCGGCCCACCCAACCGACGAACCGCCGCCTGACCCCACGGGTTGGGCACCACGAGACGCCCGCCAGCCGGGTTCGAGACACTCCGCCGCGCACCGGTGAGGCGTCGCGCGCTTTGGGCACTGCGACACGCCTCGATCGCAGCCTCGTGTCCACCGAACTCGGCGCTGCGGTGTGTGAAGGTGGTGATGATGGTGCACCACGACGTGCCGACCGTGACGTACGACGAGTTCTTCCTCGCCGAGTTCCCGCGACTCGTGTCGATGCTCACCGCCTGGAGCGGTGACCGGTCGGTGGCGGAAGATCTCGCCCAGGACGCACTCCTCCAAGCTCACCGCAACTGGGCGACCGTCACCACACTCGATCGGCCCGGTACCTGGGTGCGGCGGGTGGCCTTGAATCGGTCGTCGAACGAGGGCCGTCGACGGCGACGTGAGCGAGCAGCGATGGCGCGCCTGCGAACGGCCCACCCGACCGAGGTCATGATCCCCACCGCCGACGACCAGTTGTGGGCGACGGTGCGAGCGCTCCCGGCAGCCCAACGCGATGCCACGATCATGCGCTACGTCGACGACCTTCCGCTAGCCGACATCGCAGTGGTGCTCGGCTGCAGTGCGGGCACGGTCAAGACCCATCTCCAACGGGCGCGACGCACGATCGCCAGCCACCTCTCCACCGACATCTCCCCCGACGCGGAGGCCCCGAGATGAACAACCACGACGACACACCCAACACGCACGGCGCCAACGATCCGGGCGACCCGATGCTCGAGGCCGCCTCGCGACGCCTGCGCCAGCAGGCCCCCGATGAGGTCGCGTCCCGCCAAGCGCTCGCCCAGGTCAAGCAGCGAGCAGACGCACCACCGCCGCAACGCCGGTCGTGGTGGCCGGCACTGATCGGCGCCGGCCTCGCAACGGCTGCTGTGATCGGTGTGATCGCCATCCGCGCAGACGACTCCGACACCCTCACCCCGGTTCAAACGACTCCGGAGATCGGACCGCCATCAACCGCACCGAACACGCCAGAGCCGAACACCACGTCGGTGCCGAGCACCACCGGGCCCGGTCCGACCGGTGCGTCGCTGGTGGTGGCCGGCGCCTGCATCACCGTCACCACGTCAGCCGGCAGCGCCACCGGCTGCCCACAGGACTCCGATCTCGACCACCTCGAACAGCGCACGTTCGTGGCAGACCTCGGCGGTCCGGTGCTGATCACCTCGGGCTCCTCCGACCCGTTCGACGACCTGACCGCCGTCGTCGACACCGGTGCCTTCGCATCGAACTGCCAGTGGGACGACCTCGCGACTCGCATCCCGGACGGCGCGATCATCGAATTGGTGGTCTGCAACGACAACGGGGTGATGGGTCTGACCACGGTGCCGAACGCCGGCGCCGACTACAGCGTCTCGTACTTCACGCTCCCGGCACCGCACCAGCCGGACGGCGCCGACCTCGGCCTGGGCACCCCGATCGATGGACTGCCAGGGGCACTGGCGTTCACTGCGCCATCGCAGTCTGGGGTGGTCTGCGCAGTGTTGCTGACACCAGACCGGTCGAGTTGGAAGGAGATGTGCGACTACCTCGACTTCTGGGTCCGCACCGCCCTCGTCGAGCTCGACCTGAACCAACCGAATCGGGAAGGTGCCATGGCACCGACGATCTGGGAGATCTCCGTCGATGAGACCGGGCTGATCACCTCAGCCCGAGTGCTCGACGTGATGGCGCCGAGCAGCGGTTGCTCGATCAACTCGGCGAACCAACTCATCCAGGCCATGCCCGAGTCGAGCATCGTGACAGGGATCGGGTGCATCGATGGCACCGCGTCACTCGCCACCGGTTCGGTACTCACCCAGCAGGGTCCCCCCGACGGTTCGATCTGGCTGGCACAACTCGACACCAACGGAACGTGGACGATCACCGACAACGGCACCGGCATCGAGTCCGACTTCTCGTTCCCCATCGTTCCGCAGTCGGTGTGGGAGACCTGGCCCGAGTCGACAGTGCCCGGCTTCCGGTCGTACTGGTCCGAACCGATCGTCGCCATCCCCACGCAGCCGACCGTCGACGCCTTCGCTGACGAAGTCCTCGCAACGCTGGCGACGCTCGGCGGCGACCCCGAGTTCCCGCTGAACGAACGCCTCGTTGACATCCAGCCGGCTGGGCTGGAACTGATCGTCGCGCAGGTCGACATCGGTGGCGACGACTCGGTCGCCGGCCAGGTCATCTACGTGTGGCTCGACCAGGAGTTCGACGGGAGCGGGCCAATCGGTTGGCGGTCAGGTCAAGTGCTCGCCGGCGACGTCTGCGCTCGGGGCGAAACGGCCGGCGTGGATCTCTGTGTCTGATCCAGCCGGTCAGCCCTTCAGCCTTCAGCCTTCAGCCTTCAGCCTTCAGGAATGGTTGCGAGATCGTCGACGAACTCGAAGCCGTCGACGCCCACCAGTTGGTTCGGGTCGAGGCGGATCTTCGCCGACCGTGAACCTGCTCCGACCACGATGCGGTCACACTCGAGCACGCGGGCGTCGAGCCAGACCGCAAGACCGTCGGGGAGTCCGAAGATCGTGACACCACCGATCTCCTGGCCGGTGAGTTCGCGCGTGACCTCGGCGGCCGCAAAGCTCAGCTTTCGTACGCCGAGCTTGCGCCGCACTGCGCCGTTCACGTCGAGGCGGGTGTGCGCCAGGGCAACGCACACCACGTGGTGACCCGCCGGCTTCTTCGAGGCCACCAGGATCGCGTTGGCCGACTCCTCGAGCGCCACGCCGTAGGCCTCGCAGAACTGTGCGGTGTCGGCCAGCTCCGGGTCGCAGTCCATCACCTCGTAGCTCACACCGAGATGTTCGAGATCCGACACGACGTCGGGGTGAGCGCTCACGTCACCTCACCCTCGACGAATGCCGGTTGCAGGCCGTCGACCGGGGCCGCGACGGGTTCCCGCAGCGGAACCACAGCGTCCGCGACGTCGGTGGCCAGCGATGCCCGGACGGCACCGACCGCACGCCGACCGAGCGTGTCGAGTTGCAGCGAGACCCACAGCAGCACCAGCGCCACGATGCCGTCGAGCCACCAATGGTGTCCGGTCGCAGCGATCACGAGCATCGTGAGCACGAGGTGGACCATGCCGATCCAGCGCCACCGGCTGGTGCTCGCGGCCAACGCCCCGAACGCGATGACCGCAGCCCACGCCACGTGCAACGACGGCATGGCTGCGAACTGCGACGACACACCGGTGCCGGCCTCGCCGTACACGTCGATGCCGTAGATCGCCGACACATCGACGTAGCCGAGATCGGTGAGGAACCGTGGCGGCGCCACTTTGACGAAGCGGATGAACAGACAGAACGCAGTGAGGATCGCGAGTGCGTTGCGCCAGTGCGGGTACACGTCTCGGTGGCGGGCGTAGAGCCACACCAGGAAGATGATGATGCCCGGCACGTGGGCAACGGCGTAGTAGTACGCCGAGAACCAGGCCAGCCAGTCGTGATCGAGCACGAAACGCTGCAACGACAACTCGGTCGGCAGGAAGAAGAACTCCTGCACCGCCACGATGTCGTAGGCCCGATCGATCGCCCCGTCGGCCTGGGTGAGCGGCAGGTTCTTCGCCATCCGCCACACCGAGTACAGCGATGCGACGATTGCGAACTCCAGCGACGCGGGGCCCACGATCTCGCCGAGCCGCGTCGGCCGTGACCGCTTCAGCGCCAGCGCGACGAGACCGGCAATCATCGCGGCGACTGCCGCCTGACTCCACGTCGGCCACTTCACAGACGATCAGCCTGCCGCCACCGGCCCAGATGTGCAAGCCGGCGACACCATGGGCTGAGCCGGGTCTCAGCTCGGCGAGGCGAACACCTGGGTCCAGTAGGTCAGACCGTCGGCACCGACGGCGAGACCCACACCGAACTGGGTGTTCGCCGACAGGATGTTGCGTCGGTGCCCGTCGCTCGCCATCCACGCCGCCAGCACCGATGCGGCGTCTTGCTGCCCATGTGCCACGTTCTCCGCGATACTGCGCCACGGGTAGCCGACCCGGTCGATGCGCACGTCCAACGTCGAGCCATCACCACCGGCATGACTCATCTGACCACGGGCCGCCTGATCAGCGGAGTGACGCTGGGCGGCAAGAATCAGGCGGTCGTCGTAGCGCATCGGTGCCAGCCCGCGAGCCGATCGTTCCGCATTCACTCGGTCGAGCATGTCGCCCAACGACAGTGACGCCTGCCGTGCTGGTGGGCGCAGACGCTCGGCGCGAGCCAACGACGCGGTCGTCGCGGGCTCATTGATGGCGGTCGGCGCGGCGGCCACTGCCGACGTGCTCGCGAGCGCGCCGATGAGCACAGCTGCAGCCACGATCAGGTTCTTCTTCATCTCGATCCGCTTCCTCGCCCACGTTTCGGCCCGCTGAGGGCACGAGCGTAGACGGGGCACTGCCCCCGCCAGGGTGATCCCACCCAGGTCAGGCCGGGCGGGGCGAGCCAGTGTACGCGGGGAGACCGGGCTGTCCACCGAAGTGACAACGCCATGCGTGACGTGATCCACTTCCCTCGATGGGATCCAACGGCAACGTGCACCAGGGCCAGCCCGACCTCGAGGTGTTGCGCGCCGTCGAGCAACGTGTCCTGTGGCTCGCGACGCGGATCATCGACCACGCCAACCGCCGCCCGACCGCGACCGGCTCCGATGTCAAGGTCGGCGGACATCAGGCATCGAGCGCCTCGATCGCATCGATCATGACCGCGCTCTGGTTCGGGCACCTGAACGGCGAGGACAAGGTGGCCGTCAAGCCGCATGCGTCGCCGGTGTACCACGCGATCAAGTACTTGACCGGTGAACTCGATCGCTCGTACCTGACCACCCTGCGCCAGCGTGGTGGGCTGCAGGCCTACCCCTCGCGCACCAAGGACCCCGACGTCGCCGACTTCTCGACCGGTTCCGTTGGCCTGGGAGCGGTCGCACCGTTGTTCTCGGCGCTGACACGCCGGTACATCGACTCACACGCCGGCGGTCTCCCGCCCGCCCGGTTCATCGCACTGGTCGGCGACGCCGAACTCGACGAGGGCAACGTCTGGGAGGCGATCGCCGATCCGGCCACCCAGGGGCTCGGCAACTTCACGATGATCGTCGACCTCAACCGCCAGAGCCTCGACCGGGTGATCCCCGACATCGCCGCGATCCGCCTGAAGCGGTTCTTCGAGGACGCCGGCTGGCACGTCGCCGAGGCGAAGTACGGTCGCCGCCTGAGCGCTGCCTTCGCCGAGCCACACGGCGACACGCTGCGCGAGCACATCGACGAGATGCCGAACGAGGCGTATCAGCAGCTCTTCTCGCTCGATCCGGCCGACGCCCGGCGCAAGTTTCTCACCGGCGCCGACCCGGTCGTCCGCGATCTGGCCGACCGACTCGCCGACGACGAACTGCAGCGGCTCGTCACCGACCTCGGTGGCCACGACCTGGGCCTCCTGATCGACACCTACCGGGCGTGCGACGCCGAGATCGACCGGCCGTCGGTGGTGTTCGCGTACACGATCAAGGGCCACGGCCTGCCGATCGCCGGTGACCCGATGAACCACGCAGCGATGCTGAGCCCCGATCAGATCGACGAGCTCCGTGCCGTGGTCGGCCTCGACGCCGACACCGAGTGGGACCGCTTCGATCCGGCATCGGCCGCAGGCAGGCTCTGCGACGCCGTCGGCGGCGACATCAACAACGAGCCGACGCCACCCCGGCCAACCCTGCCGATCCCCGACGCGGCCCGACCGCCGGTCACGAACGGCTCGACGTCGACCCAGGAGGCATTCGGGCGAGTGCTCGCGAGCCTCGCTGACGTCGAGGGTGTCGGTGACCGGATCGTGACGACGGCGCCGGACGTCTCGATCTCGACCAATCTCGGCGGCTTCATCAACAAGCGCGGCGTCTACTCCCCCATCGAACGCGACGACCACGGTGGCGCCGACCGCCTGTTGAAGTGGGCGCCGGCACCGAGCGGCCAGCACATCGAGCTGGGCATCAGCGAGATGAACCTGTTCATGCTGCTCGGCCAGCTCGGCCTGAGTCACGACCACCACGGCCACCACCTACTGCCCGTCGGCACGGTGTACGACCCGTTCGTACTGCGGGGTCTCGACGCGTTCATCTACGGGCTCTACAACGACGCCAAGTTCATCGTTGCCGGCACCCCGGCCGGCGTGACGCTGGCGCCCGAGGGCGGCGCCCACCAGTCGACGATCACCGCATCCGTCGGCGCGGAGCTCCCGAACCTCACCTACAGCGAACCGGCCTACGCCACCGAGGTCGACTGGCTGCTGTGTGATGCACTCGACCAGCTCTCGCAACCGAACGGCACCAGCAGCTACCTGCGGCTGTCGACACGCCCGATCGACCAGGCGCCATTCGCTGCCGCGCTCGAACGACTCGGCGCAGACGAGCTGCGTCGCCAGGTGCTCGCCGGCGGCTACCGACTGCTCGAGCGACATCCCGACGATCGGCCCGACGACCGGCCTGCGGTCACGATCGTGACCACGGGGGTCATGGCCCCCGAGGCGCTCGCCGCCGCTGATGCGCTCGACGGCGAAGGTGTGGCCGTCACGGTGGTGCATCTCACCAGCCCCGATCGGATCTACCGCGACTGGCGCACTCGGTTCACCTCCGCAGCGTCAGCCGCTCGCACACCCTCGGGCTCCGTCGAACTCGACCGGCTGATCCCGCTGGCCGAGCGCAGCCGCCCGATCGTGAGCGTGCATGATGCGGCCAGCCACAGCCTGGCGTGGCTCGGCTCGGCCGTCGGCACCCGCCAGTACACGCTCGGCGTCGACCGCTTCGGTGAGTCCGGCACCATCGCCGACCTCCACGAACTCACCGGCATCGACGCCGGATCGATCGTCAACACCGCCCTCCTCGCGCTCGAACCCTGACTGATCCCGTCAGAGCGATGAGCGAACCCACCGGATGCGGGGACGTCGCTCATCACCCGAACGCAATCGACCTCAGCGATGAGCGAACCCACCGGATGCGGGGGTCTGGCTCATCGCAAGCGGTCGGCCTGGCGGGTGACGGACCGAGTCAGCGGGGTCAGCGGGCGTAGGCGGTGACGGTGTCAGCAGCGTCGATCAGCCAGCCGGGCACGATGCCGACCACGAGCGTGAAGGCGACCGCCGCCACGATGGCCACCCCGATCGAGAACGGGATGGCGACCGGCGCAGCGTCCTCGGCGGGATCGGACGTCCACATCGTGACCATGATGCGCAGGTACAGGAATGCGGCCACGACGGCGGCGACCATCGCGATGATGGCGATCGCGTAGCTGTCGACCTCGACCGCAGCCTGGATCACACCGAACTTGGCGATGAACCCACTGGTGAACGGCACACCGGCCTGCGCAAGGAGGAACACGGTGAACGCGAGTGCCAGCATCGGGCGTCGGCGAGCGAGGCCCTTGAACGAGTCGAGGCTGGTGTCGCCGCCGGAGTTGCGCGACACCACGGTGACGACGGCGAACGACCCGATCACCAGGACCGAGTACAGGATCAGGTACAGCACCACCGACGGCATACCGGGGCCGGGATCGGCGTCGCCGGCTCCGTGGGCGGCAGCTTCGACGCCGACGAGGATGAAGCCGGCGTGGCTGATCGAGGAGTAGGCGAGCATCCGCTTGACGTTGGTCTGCACGACGGCGAGGAACGAGCCGACCAGCAACGTGACCAGTGCGAGCACCCAGATGATCGGGCGCCAGTCGTCGCGGTAGAACGGCAGCGCGATCACGAGCACCCGCAGCATCGCAGCGAACGCCGCTGCCTTGCCGACCGAGGCCATCAGCGCCGTCACCGGTGTGGGCGCGCCCTGATAGACGTCGGGCGCCCACACGTGGAACGGCACGGCGGCGACCTTGAAGCCGAGGCCGACGATCAACAGGGCGATGCCGGCGAGCGCCAACGACTCGTTGCCGAACGGATCGACACCGTTCTGGAGCGCAGCGACCATCTCGCTGATGTTGGTGGTGCCGGTGGCGCCGTAGACGAGTGCGATGCCGTAGAGGAAGAACGCCGACGCGAAGCCGCCGAGGACGAAGTACTTGATGCCCGACTCGGCACTCTCGCTGCTGCGCCGGTTGCTGGCGGCGAGCACGTAGAGCGCAAGCGACAAGGTCTCGAGTCCGAGGAAGAGCACGATCAGGTCGTTGGCCGACGCCATCACGACGCCGCCGATCGCCGCCACCATGTACAGCGCGTAGATCTCGGGGCCGTCGTTGGGTGTGTCGCGCAGGTACTCGTCGCTGAGCATCGCCACGAGAATCACGCCGATGCAGATCGTGATCGTCAGGAACATCGACAGCGTGTCGTAGGCGATCGCGCCGGCGACGAGTGTTCGAGGGCCGTTGTCGGTGATGTCGTCCCACTGGACCATCGCCAGCACGCCGGCCGCTCCGGCGATCGTTGCCGTGGCGAACGCGTAGAGACCCTTCGGCCACGTCGGCGTCAAGGCGCCGGCCAGCATCAGCACGAGCGTGCCGCCGAGCAGCGTCAGCATCGGCGACAGCGCGAACCAGTTGACCTCGGGGCCGACGAAGGTGTCGAGTTGCTGCAACATCACTCGTCACCCTCCCCTTCGCCGTCCGCAGGCGAGTGCTCACCGATCTGGATGGTCGGCTCGGGCTGGACGTAGTCGGTGTTGTCCTCCACCCGGGTGATCAGTGCGTTGATGCTCGGCTCGATGCGGTCGAGCACCGGCTTGGGGTACACACCCATGAACACGATCAGTCCGAGGAACGGCAGCAGCACGAGCCCTTCCTTCACCCGCAGTTCGGGGAACGTCGAGTTCTCCTCGTCGGGCTCGCCGTGGAAGACACGCTGATAAGCCCACAGCAGGTACAGCGCGGCGAGGATCACACCGAACGCTGCGACGACCGTCCACCAGCGAGCGGTGAGGAACGAGCCGGTGAGGATCAGGAACTCGCCGACGAACCCGTTGAGTCCGGGCACGCCGATCGACGACAGCATGACGACCATGAACCCGGCGGCGAAGATCGGGGCGACCTTCTGGATGCCGTTGAGTTCGGCGATCGAGCGGGTGTGGCGCCGCTCGTAGATCATGCCGACGAGGAGGAACAGCGCGCCGGTCGACACGCCGTGGTTGATCATCTGCAGCACGCTGCCCGACAGCGACTGTGTCGTGAACGCGAACGTGCCGAGCACGATGAAGCCCATGTGCGCCACCGACGAATAGGCGACGAGCCGTTTCAGGTCGGTCTGCATCGTGGCCGCGATGGCGCCGTAGACGATGCCGATCACCGCGAGCGTCAGCCACAGCGGGCGGCTCCAGAACGACGCCTCGGGGAACAGGTACAGACCGAAGCGCAGCAGGCCGTACGTTCCGAGTTTCAGCATCACGCCGGCGAGCACGACCGAGCCGGCCGTCGGCGCCTGGGTGTGGGCGTCGGGCAACCAGGTGTGTATGGGCACCAGCGGCACCTTCACGGCGAACGCGATGGCGAACGCGAAGAACAGCCAGCGTCCGGTCGACGCCGCGAAGTCGGCGCCCTCGGCGATCTCGACGAGGTCGAAGGTGGTGTAGCCGAGGTCCTTGCTGGCGATCGCGACGGTGGCGATCAGCCCGACGAGCATGAACGCCGAGCCGAGCATCGTGAACAGGAAGAACTTCGTCGCCGCGTAGACCCGGTTCTCGTAGCCCCAGCCGGCGATGAGGAAGTACATCGGCACGAGCACGATCTCGAAGAAGATGAAGAAGACGAACAGGTCGAGGCTGAGGAAGCTGCCCATCACACCGGCCTGCAACAGCAGCAGCCAGGCGAGGTACGGCTTCTCGTCGTGGTGGGGGTCGATCCCGATGATGGCGAGCGGGAACAGCACGCCGGTGAGCACCACGAGGAACAGCGAGATGCCGTCGACGCCGAGGTGCCACGAGATGCCCCACGGTTCGATCCACGTGTGCTTCGACACGAACTGGAACCCGGCGTCGCCGGTCTCGAACGACGCCATCAGCCAGATCGACATCGCCAGCGTGCCGACCGTCGACATCAGCGCGATCACCTTGGCGATCTCGGGACGCGACTTCGGTGCGAGCGCGACGAGCAGCGAACCGACCACCGGCACCAGGATCAATGCGGTGAGGATCGGGAACGCGATCGGTCCCGTTTCGGCTGCCAACATCACAGGATCCCTCGAATCACCACGAACCACCCGAGCAGCAGCACCACGCCGATGCCGATGATCCCCGCGTACTGACGCACGTAGCCGGTCTGGCCCTTGCGCACTTCGGTGGCGGTCTCCTTGACGGCGACACCCACACCGTTGACGGCACCATCGACGATCTTGGCGTCGAAGTCGGTCACCGCCTGGAAGCCCTCACGTCCCGGCTTGCCCATGAACCACGAGATCGCGGCGTCGTAGTACCAGCCGTTGGCGAACAGGCTCGGCTCCCACGGCTTGATCCGCTTGCGCTCGTACACCAGCCAGGCGAGCGCGATCCCGATCAACGCGGCAGCGACGGCGAACGCGACGAGGAGATACTTGTTGTCGTAGGCCCAGGTCCCGGTGATGTCGGCCTCGCCGAACTCGATCACCGGATGCAACCAGTCCTCGAGCTTGTGGGAGACACCCCCGGGGATGCCGAACAACTGGGGGACATTGATCAAGCCGCCGAGCGCTGCGACACCAGCCAGCGCGACGAGCGGGATCCACATGATCGGCGGCGACTCGTGCGGCTTGAACTCCCCGTGTGCGTTGTGGGTCTCGACGGGAGCCTCGCCCTCGGCGACCTCGGGGGCCTCCTCCGCGTTGGCGAGGCTCGTCCAACGCGCCTCGCCGAAGAACACCATGATGATCTGGCGGGTCATGTAGAACGCCGTGAGAATCGCCGTGATGATCCCGACCGCGTACAGCGCTGGGCTCTCGGCGAGCGAGAACAGCAGGATCTCGTCCTTCGACCAGAAGCCGGAGAACGGCGGCACGCCGGCGATCGCCAGCCATCCGACGATGAACGTTGCCGCGGTGATCGGCATGAACTTGCGCAGGGCACCCATGAAGCGCATGTCCTGCTCGTCGTGCATGCCGTGGATCACCGAGCCGGCACCGAGGAACAGCAGCGCCTTGAAGCCGGCGTGCGTGACCATGTGGAAGATCGCCGCGACGTACCCGCCGGTGCCGACCGCGAGCATCATGTAGCCGATCTGCGACACCGTCGAGTAGGCGAGCACCTTCTTGATGTCGTTCTGTGCGAGTGCGATCGTTGCGGCGAACAGCGCCGTGATCGCACCGACCCAGGCGATCGTGGTCGGCACCCAGTCGTACGACGCGGCGATCACCGGGTTGATGCGCGGTCAGCAGGAACACGCCACCGGTGACCATCGTGGCCGCATGGATCAGCGCCGACACGGGGGTCGGCCCCTCCATGGCGTCGGGCAGCCAGATGTAGAGCGGCAGCTGTGCGCTCTTGCCGGCAGCGCCGATCAGCAGCAGGAGCGCGATCGCCGAGGCGGTCGATGCGGCGAGTTCGCCGGTCTCGGCGCTCTCGTTGAGCACGGTGTACGACAACGAGCCGACCGCCGAGAACGACAGGAACATCGCCAGCATGACGCCCCAGTCACCGACGCGGTTGGTGATGAAGGCCTTCTTGCCGGCGGTGGCCGCCGACTCACGGGTGTGCCAGAAGGCGATCAAGAGATACGAACAGGTGCCGACACCCTCCCAGCCGAGGAAGGTGACCAGCAGGTTCTCGCCGAGCACCAGGATCGTCATCGAGAAGACGAACAGGTTGAGGTAGAGGAAGAACTTGGAGAACTTGGGATCGCCGTGCATGTACCCGACGGCGAACATGTGGATCCAGCCCGCGATGAACGTGACGAACAGGCACATCGCGATCGACAACGGGTCGACCAGGAAGGCCAGGTCGACCTGGAGCGTGCCGACCGGCACCCACGAGAACAGCGTGACGACCGTCTGGCGCTCCTCCTCGGGCTGGCTCAGCAGGTCGAAGTAGATGGCGGCGGCCACGGCGAACGAAGCGAACACCATCGCGGTCGCGAGGTAGCCCGACTTCGGGTCGCCGAGACGACGCCCGAACACGAGGATGAGGAGGAATCCGGCCAGTGGGAAGGCAGGGATCAACCACACGAGGTCAGCCATGGCGTCAGCCCTTCAGTTCCGCGAGGTCGTCGGCGGTGGCGCCGGGGCGGCGGCGCAGGATCGAAACGAGGATGCCCAGGCCGACCACGACCTCGGCAGCGGCCACCACCATCACGAAGAACACCGCGGTCTGACCGTTGATGTCGCCGAGTTGTGCGGCGAGCGCCACGAACGTGAGGTTCGCGGCGTTGAGCATCAACTCGATGCACATGAACATGATCAGCGGGTTGCGGCGCACGAGCAGGCCGAATGCGCCGATGGCGAACAGCGCCGCGGCGAGCAGCAGGTACGACGAGGTACCGATGGCGGCGATCATGCGTCGCTGCTCTCTGATTCGGACGAACCGGCGTCACGCGGCCACTTGCGGGTGAGCAGCACCGTGCCGGCGACCGCGACGATCAGCAGCACCGAGGTGAGCTGGAACGCGAAGACGTGATCGCCGTAGAGGTTCGCGGCGAGCTGTTGGATGTTGGCGTCGTTGTTGCCGGTCTCGGCGGCGGTGTCGATGCCGGTGCCCGGGTTGATCACCAGTGCATCCTCGGCCCGCACGATCGCGGCGCCGAGCAACCCGACCAGGCCGACGGCCATGACCGCAGCGAGCGGCCGTTGGATCGGGATCGGTTCGATCGAGAGGTCGATCGACTCGTCGACGCCGAGCAACATGATCACGAACAGGAACAGCACGACGATCGCACCGGCGTACACGATCACCTGCACCGCGGCGAGGAAGTTCGCCTCCATGGCGACGAACTGCACGGCCACACCGAACAGGGTGAGCACCAGCCCGAGTGCTGCGTGCACCGGGTTCTTGAGGGTGATCACGCCGATCGCGCCGCCGAGAATCATCACCGCAGCAGAGAAGAAGACGACGTATTCGAGGAAGGTCGTGTCGCTCACCGCTCGATTCTCCGAACCGTCTTGTCACGCGTGCGGATGCGTCGCGGACGTCCTGGGCCGGCTCGGGCTGGCGCACGCCATAGCCGAGTTCGCCGCTCCAGCCGACCTGCCCCTCGAACGTGGCATCGCCGGACGGCGACGTGGCGCGCATCCAGCCGCTGGTGAGCAGGTCGTCGCCGTCGCGCCAGTCCTCCCACGGCAGCTTCTTCGGCATGCCCTCGTCGTCGACGACGAGTTCGGCCTTGGTGTAGATGGCGTCCTGGCGGTTGGTGAACGAGAACTCGAACAACTTCGACTCGGTGATCGCCTCGGTCGGGCACGCCTCGACACACATGTCGCAGTGGATGCAGCGCAGGTAGTTGATCTCGTAGATCCAGCCGAACCGTTCGCCGGGCGAGGTCGGGTTCTCCGGATCGTTGTCGGCGCCGCGCACGTGGATGCAGTCGGCAGGGCACACGCCCGCGCACAACTCGCAGCCGATGCACTTCTCCATGCCGTCCTCGTACCGATTCAGCACGTGCCGGCCGTGGAGACGTTCGGGCCGCGCCAACTTCTCGTCGTGTTGCACGTCGCGGGCGGTCGTCGCTCCTCTTCTTCGGCTCGCCGACCGCCGGAGTACTCCGTGGTGACGCGCTTGCCGCCGAACAGGCGATGTTGGCGAATCGTGACGCCGAATCCCTCGAGGTATCCCATCAGACGGGCACTCCCTTCTTCGGTCGCGGGCCGTGCGCAGCATCCGAGGCGGCGACACGGTTGCGGGCGCTGACCTTCAGCGCTGCGCCGAACAGTGCCACGGCGACGACGGCAACGCCGAACGAGATCAAGACCACGCGCAGGCTGTCGCCGAACTCGCCATCGGGTGAGAACTCACGCAGCGCGGCGAGCAGCAGGAACCAACCGAGGGCGATCGGGATCAGGATCTTCCATCCGAAATCCATCAGTTGGTCGTAGCGCAGGCGTGGCAACGTGGCGCGCAGCCAGACGTACAGGTACAAGAACCCCATCAGCTTCACGAAGAACCACAGCGTCCCCTCGATCGCGCCGGGGATCAGCGGGATGTCGAACAGCGCCTGCGGGCCGCCGAAGAACAACGTGACCATCACGGCGCTCATCGTGACGACGCCCATGAACTCAGCGAGGAAGAACAGCGCAAAGCGGATGCCGGAGTACTCGGTGTTGAATCCACCGACGAGTTCCTGTTCGGCTTCGACGAGGTCGAACGGGGGCCGGTTCAGCTCGGCGGTGGCAGCGATGAGGAAGACGACGAACGGCACGATGCCGGTCGAGATCACGTTCCAATCGACGAAGCTGTCCTGGCCGGCCACGATGCCGGCCGTCGACAGCGTGCCCGACGACAGCAGCACCGCAGCGAGGCTGAGCCCGAGGGCGGCCTCGTAGGAGATCATCTGCGCCGACGCACGCACGGATCCGAGCAGCGGGTACTTCGAACCGCTCGACCAACCGGCGAGCATGATGCCGTAGACGGCGATCGACGACAGTGCCAAGACGAGCAGGATGCCGATCGGCGGGTCGGCCAGTTGCGCCCGGGTGGTGTGGCCGAAGATCTCGACGGTGCCGTCACGTCCGTCGGAGTAGTCGCCCCCGAGTGGGATCACCGACCAGATGAGGAAGCCCGGCACGAACGACAGGAACGGCGCGAGGCGGAACACGATCCGGTCGGCGCGGGTCGGCAGGAGGTCTTCTTTGAAGAAGGCCTTGATGCCGTCGGCCAGGCTCTGCAGGATGCCCCATGGCCCGGCCTTGTTCGGGCCGACGCGGTTGTGCATGCCTGACACGACCTTGCGCTCGTACCAGATCATCAACATCGTCGACACCAGGCCGAGTACGAAGATGATCAGCACCTTGGCGATCACGATGAACAGCGGCGTCCACAGCAGACCGCCTTCGAGCAACGGGTCGATCGCCAGCATCAGACGCGCTCGATCCTGACGTCGGTGGTGGCAGCAGCAGCGTCGACGATGTCTTCGATCGTGCCGCCACCCTGGTTGAACGGCGACCACACGACGCCGCGAGGCACACGAGCGTTCGCGGTGATCGGCAACACGCTGGCAGCCTTGGCGCTCACGACCTTGACGTCGTCGCCCTCGGCGACACCGAGGCTGTCGAGATCGAGGGGGTGCACGTGCAGTGCGGAACCGGGCGCGAGGTTCACCAGCGAGCGCGACATCTGCGTTCCCACTGCTCGGTCGTACAACTTGCGACTCACCACCAACCGATAGTCATAGCTGTTCCGACCCGGCGCGGAGAAAGATGCTGCAGGCATCGCCATCGACATCGGGGCGGTGAGCACGCCGTTCGGCTCTGCTGCGAGCGCGTCGAGGGTGACCCCAGCGAAGGCCGGCACGTTCGACGCGATCAGCGCCGTCACGTCGTCGACGGTCGAGACGCCACGGAGCGGATGGTCGGCTCCGAACGCGTGGTCGCCGATCATCGAGCCCAGTTCGACGGCGATCATCCAGTCCGGTCGGCTCGTCCCGGTGGCGGTGACCTGCTGAGCGAGCGTGGTGACGCGACCTTCGAGGTTGGTGGTGGTGCCGGCCTTCTCGCCGTAAGCGGAGCCGGCAAGGACCACATCGGCGTGTTGGCTCGATTCGCACGGGAACGTGTCGATGGCGAGCACGCGTCGTGCGCCGGCGATGGCGCGGCGCGCGAGGTCGGCGTCGGGGCAGTCGTTGAGCGGGTCGGCACCGAGCAGCACGAGCAGCTCGAGCTTGCCCTCGGCGGCAGCGCGCAGTGTGGCCAATCCATCGTGGTCGGCATCGAGCGGCGCCATGCCGACCGAGAGCGCACCCACCACGTTGCCTCGCCGCAGGGCCGGGAGCACCGTGGCGCCAGGACAGCCCTCGAGGATCGTCTGCAGGGCAGCGATCGTTGCCTCGGGCGACTCGGCGAGGTTGGGCCGACCGGCAACCACGACGACGTCGCCGCCAGCGAGCTGTTCAGCGATCTCGTCGTCGGCAAGCGCCTTGGCGACCGCGGCCTGCTGCGTACCGGGTTCGTAGCGGACCGACTTCCATGCATACGGCGTCATCCCGGTGTCGAGCGTGGAGAACTCGATGAGGCGGGTGCGCTTCTTCTCAGCGGCGTCGCGCAGGCGCAGGTACAGCACCGGCAGCTCTTCTTTGAGGTCCGGGCCGAGCAGGATGACGGTGGGCGCTGTGGCAGCGTCGTCGATCGTCGCCCGGTCGAGGCCGAGGATCTCCGCCGGCAGGCCGTCACCGAGCTGTGCGTCGCGATACGAGATGCCGATCGAGTCGGCGAGTTGCGCCCAGACGTACGCATCCTCGTTCGAGCCGCGAGCTCCGCCGAGCAGGCCGATGCTGTCGGCGCCACCGCTGGTCAGCGCATCGGTGACCAGCGATGCCGCCACACGCAACGCAGCGTTCCAGCTCGTCGAGGAGAGACCGGTGTCGGTCTTCACCATCGGCGCGGCGAGTCGGTGATCGGAATTGACCGCCTCGAAGTTGAATCGGCCGCGGTCGCACAGCCAGCCCCAGTTGACGGGATCGGAATCGACGCCCTGGTAGCGCAACAGTTCGTCCCGGCTCGACTGGACGACGGTGCGACAGCCGACCGAGCAGGTCGTACATGTCGACTCGCGCTGGGCGAGGTCCCAGGGCCGAGCCTTGAAGCGGTACGGCTTGGCGGTGAGCGCGCCGACCGGGCAGATCTGCACGGTGTTGCCGGAGAAGTACGACACGAACGGCTCGTCAGGAAACGTCATCACCTGGGTGTCGTTGCCACGGCTGATGAAATGGATCAGCTTGTCGCCGGCCACCTCGTCGGCGAAGCGAGTACAGCGATCGCACAGGATGCAGCGTTCGCGGTCGAGATAGACCAGGTCGCTGATCGGTATCGGCTTCTCGAAGTGACGCTTCTCCTCGACGTACCGCGACTCGCCAGGACCGTGACTGAACGCCTGATCCTGCAGCGGGCACTCGCCACCCTTGTCACACACCGGACAGTCGAGCGGGTGATTGGCGAGCAGCAGCTCGAGCATGCCCTCTTGGGCTCGCTTGACCTGCGGAGTGTCGGTGCGGACCACTTGGCCGTCGGCGACCGGGGTCATGCACGACACCACCATCATGGGGCCGCGGGGGCCTTCGACTTCGACCATGCACTGGCGGCACATGCCCACGGGCGACATGCGTGGGTGGTAGCAGAAGTGCGGGACGTACTCGTCGGCGCTGAGCGCTGCTGCGATCACCATGTCGCCCTTGCGCGCCGGCACGTCACGGCCGTTCACGTTGAGCGTCACCAGGTTCGGATCCGGCTCCGGTTCGGGCTCGGGGGCCAATTCCTCGTGGGCCTCCTCGACCGCGTCGATTGCGTCGCCGTCGACCGCTTGGGTGGAGGGATCGGCGTCCGGCGTCGGGGTCTCGGCGGTCTCGGTTGTCTCGTCGCTCATTCGCCGGCTCCTGCCATCACGGGGATGTGGCGCCGCTCGGCGCGCTTGGTCACGAGCGCGTCGAACTCTTCCGGGAACAGCGTGAGCGCGGAGTGGATCGGCACGTACGCGGACGGACCGACGAAACAGATCGTGGTCATCTTGTAGGGGAACGGAACGGCGTCGAGGCCGAGTCGCTCGCTGGATGCGTGCGGCATGTCGCCAGGGCAGATCGACTCGCCCACCTGCAGAATCGTCTCGAGGTCGGCATCGGTGCCGTAACCATCGACGATGCGTTGCACCAAGCGGTAGAGCCAGGTGCCACCCTCGCGACACGGCACGCACTTGCCGCACGACTCGTGGGCGTAGAACCTCACGAGCGTGAGCGCAGCAGCGGGGATGTCGGTGGTGGAGTCCATCACCATCACCGCGCCGGAACCGAGCATCGAGCCGGCAGCGCTGGCCTGCGGTCCCTCGAACGCGATGTCGAGCTGGTCGGCGGTGAACCACGGGGCTGATCCGCCGCCCGGCACGAACGCCTTGAGATCGTTGCCATCGCGGATGCCTTGGGCGAAGTCGTCGCCGTAGAGCAGGTCGCGGAAGGTGGTCGAGCCGTTGACGATCTCGTAGACGCCAGGACGCTTCACGTGGCCGGACACCGCGATCATGCGCGTTCCCGGCGAGGTGGCCGTGCCGATCTCGGTGTACGCCGCCGAGCCCTCCTTGGCGATGAACGGCAGGTTCGCCAACGTCTCGACGTTGTTGACGATCGTCGGCTGACCGTAGAGGCCGACCGCTGCGGGGAAGTACGGCGGCTTGAGTCGCGGCATGCCGCGCTCACCTTCGAGCGACTCGATCAGGGCGGTCTCTTCGCCGACCACATACGCGCCGGCGCCGGTGTGCAGCACGATGTCGACGCTGAGGTCGGTGCCGAGGATGTTGGTGCCGATGTACCCGGCGGCGTACGCGTCGTCGAGTGCCTGTGCGATGCGCTCGTGAGCGAGCGGCATCTCGCCACGGACGTAGAGGAAGCATTGCGACAACCCGGCCGCGTAGCTCGCGATCAGGCAGCCCTCGATCAGCTGGTGCGGATCGCACTCCATCAGGAGACGGTCCTTGTAGGTGCCGGGCTCGGACTCGTCGCCGTTGACGACGAGGTAGCGCGGCCAGACGCCCTGCGGGGTGAACCCCCACTTGGTGCCGGCCGGGAAACCGGCGCCACCACGGCCGAGCAGCGTGGAGTTCTTGACCTCCTCGGCGACCTCGGCAGGGCTCTTGGCCAGCGCGGCCCGCAGCCCCTCGTACCCGCCGGTGGCGAGGTACCGCTCGAGCGTGTGGCCGTCCTCGTACTGAAATCGAGAGGTCACGATTGCAGGTCGTTCGCTCGGGTAGTACCCGGGCGCCCAGGGGTACGGGCTCACGACCCGATCGGTCGATTCGCCGGTGTGACTGCTCATGCGGGGCTCACTTCGATCCAGGCGGGTCCCTCGGTGACGTCGTCGGGATGACGCGCGCCCACGGCCCGATCGGCCGGAATCTGCTGGCGGTTGCGACCGAGCGTGCCGTGCGGCGGCACGTCGGCGTCGAGCTTGCCCGCACGAAGGTCGGCGACCAGTTCGTCGAACGCCTCGGGGGTGACCCGGTAGCGGTGCCGGTAGTTGACCTGCAGCGTCGGCGCTTCGGTGCACGCCGCCTGACACTCGGCATGTTGCAGGGTGATCAGGCCGTCGCTGGTGGTCGAGCCGGCTCGGATGCCCAACGTGTGCTCGGCGTGGTGCATCAGATCGTCGCCACCCATCAGCGCACACGACATGGTGCCGCACACGTTGATCAGATACTTGCCGGTCGGTTCGAACCGGAACATCTCGTAGAACGACGCCGTGCCGTACACCTCGGCCGGGGTCACGTCGAGCAGCTCGGCGACGTGGCGCATCGCGTCGTCGGTGACGTAGCCGTTCTGTTGCTGGCTGAGGTGCACCAGCGGGATCAGCGCCGACTTCTTCTTCGGATACCGGGCGATGATCTCCTTGGCCACCACCACGTTGTGGTCACTCAACCGACTCATCTGTCGACGCCTCCCAACACGGGGTCGACGCTACTGATCACAGCGACCGCATCAGCAACCAATCCGCCACGCATCATGTGTGGCAGACACTGGATGTTCACGAAGCTCGGTTCGCGCATGTGCATCCGGTACGGGTTGGCCGAACCATCGCTCACGATGTAGCAGCCGATCTCACCGCGCGGACCTTCGAGGCCGACGTAGGCCTCACCCTCGGGCACCTTGAATCCCTCGGTGAAGATCTTGAAATGGTGGATCAGCGCCTCCATCGACTCGTCGATGCGCGCCCGTGGCGGCGGGGTGACCTTCTTGTCCTGGATGCGGTAGTCGCCTTCGGGCAGGTGATCGAGGATCTGACGCACGATCTTCATCGACTCACGGATCTCCGCGAGCCGGATCGCATATCGATCGAACGCGTCGCCGTAGGAGCCGACGATCACATCGAAGTCCATCAGGTCGTAGTGCATGTACGGCTGGTCTCGCCGGAGGTCCCATTCGACGCCGGTCGAACGCAGGATCGGGCCCGTGGCGCCGAGCGCCAGCGCCTCGTCCGGCGTGATGACCCCGACGCCCTGGAGCCGCTCGCGCCAGATCGGCTGACCGGTCATCAGCGTGTCGTACTCGTCGAGACGCTCGGGCAGCATGTCGAGAATCGAGAGCACCCCGTCGCGCCATCCGGCTGGCAGATCGGCAGCCACGCCGCCGGGGCGGATGTAGTTGTGGTTCATCCGCAGGCCGGTGACCTCCTGGAAGAACCGCAGCACCTCTTCTCGCTCACGCCAGCCGTAGATCATCATCGAGACGGCACCGAGGTCCATGCCGTTGGTGGCCATGAACAGCAGGTGACTGGCCATGCGGCTCATCTCGGCCATCAGCATGCGGATCCACACCGCCCGCTCGGGGATGTCGCCGTCGATGCCGAGCAGCTTCTCGGTGGCCATCGCGAACGCGAGCTCGTTGGCGATCGGGCTCAGGTAGTCCATCCGCGTGACGTTGGTGCCACCTTGCGCGTAGGTGAGCTGCTCGCCGGTCTTCTCCATGCCGGTGTGCAGGTACCCGATGATCGGCTTGCACCGCAGGACGGTCTCGCCCTGCAGCTCCAACATCAGCCGGAGCACGCCGTGGGTGGACGGGTGCTGCGGCCCCATGTTGATGATCATCGTCTGATCCTCGTCGGGATCATCGGGGAGATCGCCGAGCTTGGCCACCTCGGCCTCGGACATCCGCAGCACCGCGCCGATCTCGCGCATCAGCTCCTTGGCGGAGAGTTCGCTGCGGGGGCGGAGCTGTTGCTCACCCTCGTCGGTGCCCGCGACCGAACGCTGGTAGTAGTCGGTCGACGTGTCGGGGATGGTGGTGTCGGACATCAGGTGTTCGCTCCCTTGAACTGCACCGGGATGCGACCGATCTCGTAGTCCTTGCGCAACGGGTGTCCCACCCAGTCCTCCGGCATCAAGATGCGGGTGAGGTCGGGATGGTCGATGAATTCGATGCCGAACATGTCGAACACTTCGCGCTCCATGGCTTCGGTGCCGGGATGCACGTCGAACAGTGTCGGCAACGTCGGGTCGTCGGCTGGCACCTGGACACGCAGGCGAGTCCGGCGGCGGTTGCGGAGGTCGAGCAGGTTCACGACCACTTCGAAGCGTTGAGCGGCCTCGGCATCCTCGGGGAGGTGGCGGCTGGGGAGCTCGAGGTAGTCGACGCACGTGAGGTCGATGCACATGGCATAGCCCTCATCGGCAAGCGACTTCACCGTGGCCAGGTACTCGTCTCGCGCCACATGACGCACGTCCTGCGGGGCGTCTGGGTTGGCGTCAGCGGGGCCGCTCACTTCTTCGCCCCCAGCAGCACCGGCGTGGCCGACGCACCAGGCTCGATGTAGTCGACGTGGACGTTGGCGCCACCGCCGGATGCTGCGCGGCGCTTGAGGATCTGGTTGGTCTCGATCAGTCCGTGCAACGTCTCGATGGCGTGGATCAGCGTCTCGGGGGTGGGCGGGCAGCCCGGTGCGTACACGTCGATCGGCACGATCTGGTCGACACCCTGCACGATCGCGTAGTTGTTGAACATCCCGCCCGACGACGCACACACACCCATCGAGATGACCCACTTCGGTTCCATCATCTGGTCGTAGACCTGACGGAGGACCGGGGCCATCTTCTGACTGACGCGTCCAGCGACGATCATGATGTCGGCCTGACGCGGCGAGGCCCGGAACACTTCCATTCCGAAGCGCGAGATGTCGTAGTGCGCGCCACCGGTGGCCATCATCTCGATGGCACAGCATGCGAGGCCGAACGAGGCCGGCCACGACGAGCGCGACCGCGACCAGTTGATCAGGTCCTCGAGTTTGCCGGTGATGACGTTGTGCGACAGCCCGCCGAGTCCGTCGTCGAGTACATCGTTGACGATGCCCATGGTGATGACTCCTTTGAGGTCTCGCTACGCCGCTGCGCCGCCGCTGGCCGGCACGCGTCCTTCGGTGCCCACGCGACGAACTGTCGTGGTGGCCGTGCGTTCGGGTGAGACCATCGCGGCGTCGGCTGTCAAGCTGCGAGAACGATGGATCGGGCCCCAGTCGAGCCCACCTCGAGCGACCTCGTACACGAAGGTGGCGAAGAACACCGCCGAGAACGCGAAGATCGCCCAGAACCCGTACGCGCCGAGCGCTGAGTGCGACACCGCATACGGGTAGACGAAGATGATCTCGATGTCGAACATGATGAAGAGCATCGCCACGATGTAGAAGCTGACCGGGAACCGTTCAGGGGGTTCCCGACTCGGCACGATCCCGCACTCGTACGGCGCCTCCTTGGCGACCGACGGACGACGGGGGGCCAGCAACCGCGACGCAGCGAAGCTGAGCACGCCGAAGATGACAGCGAGGAACAGGAGGATGACGATGGGGAGGTACTGACCCATGGTCAGACCCCGGCTCCGACCTTCTCCTGCTCGGCATCGGCCGTGGCGTCGGCGGGAGGCGGTTCGACCACGACAGCCGGCAAGGGCTGGGCGAGATTCTCCGCGAGCACCCGGTCACGACGGTGCAGCAGGTAGCACAGCGCCAAGAAGATCAGACCGGAACCCACCGCCAACACCGCAGGCGGCTGACGGCGAGCACCGAGGTCACGAACCATGTAGACGTACTCGCGTTGGCGGTTCTCGTCGATCTCTGGGCGGGCGGGCGCACGGCCCGGCTCGGTGCGCACCGGCACGAACGGTGCGGCCTCGGCCACGACGTAGTGCGGCGTGTGGAAGAAGGCGAAGAAGTCGAGCGATTCGTTGATCTTCGGGTACCGCTCGCCACCGATGTCGAAGACCTCGACGATCTCGAACTGGCCGGCTGCGAACGCGCCCTCCTCGACGAGGAGTTCGGTCGCCGATGCCTGCGCCTGGCCGAATGCGGGCGACGCCTGGTCGAGCACGATCCAACCCTGGTCGAGGAACGTGTCACGCACGACCTCTGCCGATTCGACCGGCGTTGCACCCTCGGGCACATCGGGGTTGGGGTCGAGCACGCCCGACGCCTTGAGCGCGTCGACGTCCTGGAGCACGCCGACGCCGGGGACCGCCTGCCACGACGGATCAGGACCCCGCAGGCCGATGCCGTAGATCATCCACACGATGCCCATCAGCATCATCCAGCCGGCCAGCGCAGCTGCTGACACCAAGAACGCAAGCCGCAGGCCCATGTTCGTGGCCAGGATGCCGTAGACGCTGCCGCAGAGGATGACGACACCGATGATGACGGTGAGGAGACCTCGGAGCTCGGGCTCCCAGCCGATTGCCAACAAGGTCATGGTCACAAGCTCCGTACGTAATCGACGATCTCACGGATCTGTTCCTCGGTGAGCAACGAACCGAATCCCGGCATCCGGCCGCTTCCCTGGCCGTTGAGACCATAGAGCTTGCCGTACTCCGACCCGCTCTTCAAAAAGGCGACCAACTGCTCGTCGTCGGCGAAGTGCGAGTTGACCGAACCGCCGGTGAGGTTCCAGCCGAAGGCGCCCTGGCCGGACACGCCGGGCTGGCCGTAGCTCCACCCGAGGGTGTGGCAGCGTGCGCAGCTGTAGGCGCCGCTTGCGAGATCGAGATTGAACAACGCCTCGCCGAGCGTGTCGGCGTCGCCGTCGGCGACCGCCTTCTCAGCAGCGGCTTGGATGGCGGCCTGATTCTCGGCGGGAAGGTTGCCCGAATCGCAGACACGAGGGTCGTCTTCGCCCTCACCGCAGCTTTCGCGCGGGATCTGGATGCTCTTGATGTAGGCGATCAGGTTGTCGATCTGCTGGGTGTTCATCGGGCCGCCGCCGACGAGACCCCACGGCGACATCGGCGAGAACGGGCGGCCGTAGTTGAGAATGAACCGGATCTCACTCTCGTCGAACTTGTAGAGCGAGGTGTTGAGCGCCGGCGCCTTCCAGTTGACCGCCTGCACCTCCTGGGTGATCGGATCGGTGACGGTGAACGGAGCTTCGCCGCCGACGGCGCCCATGCCACCGTGGCAGCCGGCGCAGTTGAACCCGCCCTCGGCAGTGGGAGCGAACAGCTGCGAACCCCAGCTCGCGAAGCGGTTGTCCCAGCCTTCCTGCGCGCCGGCCTGACGGCTGGGCTCGAACACCCAGTACAGCGGCAGGGCGACCACGATGATGCCGAGCATGATCACGCCGAGGAGTTGCACACGTTCGAGACGCGGGCCTTCCAGGGTTTCGTCGTCGTAGTACTCCTTGCGGTTGGCGGCGAGTTCGATCTCCGAGCCGACCTCGCGTCGCCCGCCGACGATGTTGAACAGTCCGTAGACGACCCAGCCCGCGATGATGATGGCGAGTCCGATGACCCCGATGGTGGTCGTGGTCAAGGCGAACAGTGGTGACATCAGTGCTCCCCGCCGCTGGTGCAGTGCGGACCTTCGGCCTCCTGACCCGTGGTGTTGGTGCCGATCGGAGCGCCCGGGATCGTGGTGCCGGTGTCGATGGTGACGTCACCGTTGGCAGCGATCGTTGCCGGGAAATGGTCCATGCCACGCGGCGCCGGGCCGGCCTTCTTCTCGCCGACACGGTTGTACTGCGAGCCGTGGCACTGGCATTCGAACCATTGGCTGGTTGCGCATTCGGGCACACGACAGCCGAGGTGCGGGCACTTCTGGCTGAGGATGACGATGCCATGCTCGCATGACCGAGAGCACCGACTCCGGGTACACCGTGGCCGCGAGCGGAAGGGCCTCGGCCGGGTAGTCCGTGATCCACGAACGGGCCTCGGCGGCGTAGAAGAACCCGCCGCCCTGCTTGATGCCGTCTTGGATGTTGCCGAGCTTGCCGACGGTGACCGCGCCACCGAAGCCGCCGGTACCGCTCGGCCAGAGGAACGCGACGAACGCTGCCGCTGCGAACCCGGCGAGGCCGACACTCATCAACGACACCGTTGCGCGGTTGAAGAACTGGCGGCGGCTGACACCGATGGCCTCTGGGTCGGGCGGGGTCCAGGTGACGACCTCGGTCTCGGCCGGCACCGCGACCTCGGTGGTCGGCTTGCGTGACGCAAGACCTGCTGCCTCGACATCGGCCGCGGTGGTCTGCGTGGCGACGGGTTCGGCGCTCTTTCGCGCCGACTTGTCGCGATGCATCGTTTCGCCCGAGAGCGCACCGGCGCCGCGGACGTCGCTGCGACGAGCGAGGGTGAAGAACGAAATCGCGCCGAGGACGACGACGACTCCGATGCCAATGGCGATGATTGCTGCAGTACTCATGACTGGGGGGTCTCCTTTCGCAATCTCACAATTCGAAGAACAGGCCTTCGACCCACGGTAGGACGAAGTTGAAACCAGGGCCTCTGAAGAACGAACCGATCAACACGAGCACCGCCCAGAACATGAGATGGACGGTCATCAGACCGGTCATGAACTTGCGATCCTCGGGCTTGTTCGAGGGGTTCCGGTCGAGGAATGGTGCCAGCACGAGGGCGATCAGGCCCACGCCGGGCAGCGTGACTCCTGCCACCATCGGGTGGAAGTAGGTGAGCAGTTCCTGCAGGCCGAGGAAGTACCACGGAGCCTTCGACGGGTTCGGAGTCTGGTTGGTGTTCGCGAGCTGCAGCAGTGGAGCGTGCACGAACACCGAGAAGATGAAGACGAACGCGGTCATCGCCAGCGCCGAGACGAACTCGGCGGCGAGCAGGTGCGGCCACGTGTGGACCTTGTCGACCGGGGTGGCCTTGACATCCTGGATCGAGCCGGACTTGACCACGGTGAGCAGACGTTGCGTGTGGCCACCAGGACCGGCACCGACGGGGACACCACCACCGGCTGCGGGAGCTGCGACCACCGCACCGACCTTGTCGGCCACCGCGACGGCGCCACCGGCTGCAGGGGCATCCTCGGCTGCTCCGCCGGCCTTTGCTGCCTTCGCGGCCTTGCTGCGCTGCAACAACGCCTCGGGGATTCGCGAGTCGGCAGGGGGCGCAGCCTCCGTGGCCGCCGGCTCGGACGCAGCCGGCGCCGCTTCGGCCGACTTGTCGCGCGCTGCCTGCGCTCGCTTGAGGAGATGCTCTGGGATCTCGGTCATGGGGCTACCTCATGCTCCAGTCAACAGGGCGAATCACAACGGACCCGAAATTCCGCCGTCTTTGCGGACCCGCCAGAAGTGGATCGCCATGAAGATCACGATCACGAACGGCAGGAACAACACGTGCAGGACATACCATCGCAAGAGGGTCTCGGCGCCGATTTCGGCACCACCCAGCAAGACGAATCGGACCTCCTCACCGAACACCGGGGTGTAGCCCATCATGTTGGTGCCGACGGTCACCGCCCACAGCGCCAGTTGGTCCCACGGCAGCAGGTAGCCGGTGAACGACAACAGCAGCGTGAGGGTGAGCAGGATGACGCCGATCACCCAGTTGAACTCACGCGGCGGCTTGTACGCGCCGTGGTAGAACACCCGGGCCATGTGCAAGAACACGGTGAGCACCATCAGGTGCGCTCCCCATCGGTGCATGTTTCGTACCAACAACCCGAACGTCACCGAGGTCTGCAGGTTCTGGATGTCGTTCCACGCCGCCGTTGCCTCGGGACGGTAGAAGAACATCAAGAAGATGCCGGTCACGGTCAGCAGGATGAACAGGAAGAAGCTGAGCCCGCCGAGGCAGAGCGTGTAGCTCACCTTGACCGCGTGACGCTTCACCTTCACCGGGTGCAGGTGGTACAGCACCGAGTTCATGATCACGTAGCTGCGGTTGCGCGGGCTGTCGGTGTAGCCCTTGCGGAAGATCGAACCGGGCCGGAAGATCGAGCTCCAGGCCTGGCTGCCCTGCACCGAATCGACCGTGGTGTTCACACGGTCCTTGATGGTGGGGCGGGGTTTGTCGTCGATGATCTTTGCCATGAATCTCAGAGCCTCATGCCGTAGCCGTAGCCGTGGTTGTTGGTGCGGACGTGGGAGTTGCCTGCGGCAGTGGCGGTGCCCGCCTTGCCGAGAATGATGACGCCGGTCGGGCATCGGTCGACGCACAACGCACACCTGGTGCAGATGTCGTCATCGATCGTGAACATGAAGGCGTCGGACGGGTCGGTGCCCGGCTGCTCGGTGCCGTCGGCCTCGACGACCGCATCGACCGAGACCATGTGGATGCACTTCCACGGGCAGATGTCGACGCAGCCCTCACACGCGATGCATTCGCTCTGGTCGATGTGGATGAACTGCTTGGGCTTGACGGCCTTCGACAGGTAGTCCGCGTCGACCTCCACCAACGTGTACGCGTCGGTGAACGGCATCATCGGGGGGTTGGCATCGGTACGAGCCATCGATCAGGCCTTCTTCACCAGTGGGCGACCGTAGGTGGAGGTGGGCAGTTCCTTCGGCTTGACGTCGCCGCGCTTCTGCCACCAGATCGCCAGGTAGACGTACAAGCCGAACAGCACGGCGTGGAGCAGCACGACGATGATGTCACGAAGGGCTTCGTACTGCAGCGTGATCGGGTTCCAGCCGCCGGCCGACTGGGGCTTCAAGATGTCGAACGGGTCCGAAGATGAGCTTGTCCTTCGACCAGCCCAGGTCCTTGTCGGCGTGGTCGATGAACTGGTGGGGCAGGATGCCGAACGCCAGGAACAGCACACCGAACAGGTACGTCGACGCCCAGCATCGCTTCGCCCCACGAGAACGGTGCACCGACCGGGCGGCGCTTGCCGTACGGGATGATCGCGAGCGACAACACGAGCGTCGCGATGAGCGACGCAAGGAAGGCCTGGTTCATCCCTGGCCACTCGAGTGGAGCGATTGCGATCATGTGTGCGGTGAATCCTGTCGTGGTTGATCAGTGTCGCGTACCGGACGACTGCGGAGATCGGAGGACCGATCGCTCGCCGACGAGCCGGGACATTCGCCAGTGAACTGTAGTCGTCGGCACCAGAAGTGCGAAGTCTGGCACGCAAGTCGTCACGAGCGCGCCAGGTTGTGCGTAAGTGCATCGCGATCGATCCGACGGCAGATTCCCGGTTCGGGTGCACGGGCATCTATCATCTGCGAAGTGACCGAGATCCCCGAACATCTCCTGAAGCGGTCGCGCGAGCGGCGCGCCGCGGTCGGCCAGGGTGGCGACGCCGCTGCCGACGCGACCGGCGACGCCACTCGCCGCCTCCAACGCACCGGCCACCACGCCCGCCACCACCACGCCGGCCGCTGCACCGGCAGCGTCGGGTCCGCCGGCTCGTACCGCCGCGCCGGCACCCGCCGCCCCGCCGCCACCGAAGCCCGATCCGGTGTACGTGCAGGCAGCCAAGCAGCGCCGCAAGATCCCGTTCTGGGCCATGGCCACCCTCAGCCTCATGCCGCTGTGGGGCTTCATGTACGTCCGCGCCGTCACCGAACCGCCCGAGGTCGTCGAAGGCCCGCTCGGCATCGGCACCGAGATCTACAGCAGCTGCGCCAGCTGCCACGGTGCCAGGCGGCGGCGGCGGCGTCGGCTACCCGTTCTCCGGGCGGGTCGGTGCTCGAGACGTTCCCGACACATCGAGGACCAGATCCGCTACGTGTACTACGGCACCGAGGGCTACAACGCCGCCGGCGTCGAGATCTACGGCAACCCTGACCGCGAGGGCGGTCCCCACGTCACCGGTCAGCGCGGAGTCATGCCGGCCTTCGGCGGCCAGCTCACCCAGTACGAGATCGTCGCGGTGGTCTGCCACGAGCGCTACGACCTCGGCGGTGCCGACCCGACCAGCGAAGAATGGGCCGACGAGTACGAGACCTGGTGCTCGGAAGAGTCGCCGGTGTTCGCCGAACTCGAAGCCGGCACGTACGACTTCACGTCACCCGACGCCGCCGAGCCATGGCCGACATCACCCCGATCGGCCCCGAGGCCATCGCCGGCTCGCCCGCATCGGCCGGCTGACGGCAGGCACCCTGGACACCGACGTCCTCGTCGTCGGCGGTGGTCCTGCCGGAGCCTCGGTCGCCACGTGGCTGGCCCGAGCAGGACACCACGTCACCGTCGTCGAGAAGCGGCCGGTCGCCCGGCACAAGGCGTGCGGTGACGCGCTCACACCGCGAGCGATCAGCGAGCTGAGCCGACTCGACGTCGATCCGATCTCGCTCGGAGGGCACCGCCTCGCCGGTGTGCGACTCGGACACGGCGAGCGCGAAGTCACCGCGCCCTGGCCTCGTCACGGCGACCTGCCGGATCACGCCATCGCGCTGCGCCGCGATCTTCTCGACGCCCACGTCCGCGAGCGGGCTGCTGCAGGCGGGTGCCACGGTGCTGATGGGGCACCAGGCGACCGCACCGATCGTCGAGCGCGGCTTCGTCCGCGGCGCCACGCTCGACATCGACCCCGACCTCGACCCGGCCGCCGACAGTCGCGACGTCGTGCGATCCCGCTTCGTCGTGGTCGCCGACGGCGCGAACAGCAGCTTCGGGCGCGACCTCGGCACCACGCGTCACCGCAACTGGCCGTACGGCATCGCCACACGGAGCTACTACCGCAGCAGTCGGGCGGCCGAGTCGTGGATCGAGTCCGACCTCGGCATTCCCGATGCGTCCGGCAATCCGATCGCCGGCTACGGCTGGGTGATCCCGCTCGGTGACGAGCACCGTCAACGTCGGCGTCGGCGTGCTGTCGACCTACCGAGATGTTCGTGGCATCAATGCGTTGAAGCTGCTCGACTCCTTTGCTCATCAGGTCGCCGATCGCTGGAAGCTCGACCCCGGTCGAGCAACTCAAGACGCCCGACCCGGTTCCGTGTGCCGCTGGCCGGATCGGTCGGACCGAAGATGGGTCCGACGTTCCTCGTGGTCGGCGATGCTGCAGGTGCGGCGAGCCCGTTCAACGGCGACGGTGTCGATGCGGCTCTGATGAGCGGCCGACTCGCAGCCGACGTGCTCGACGACGCACTGTCGGCGGGCAACTCCACCACCCTGCAGCGCTACCCGACGATGCTCGCCGACGAACTCGGCCGCTATCACCAGGTGGGCCGACTCACCGCACGGTTCCTCGGCCGCCCCGCCTTCCTCCGACCGGCGCTGCGTCTCGGGGTTCGCAGCGATCGCATTGCCGGGGCCGTCCTGCGCATCGCCACCAACGAACTCCGAGACGGTCATCCCGGCGGCGCCGAGCGCGCCTATGCGCTCGCCAGCACGATCAGCAAGTTCGCGCCGTCCTGGTAGACCCATCGGTTTCAGGTCACTCGACGCGACGGCGCGGATGCAGGGCTCGGGGATGCGCAGCGTGATCACCGACAGCGCCAGGATCACGGGGTAGATCTCGAGACGCCCGAGCAGCATCTGCGCCATGGCGATCGCTCGTCCGGGCGCCGGGATCGAGAGGAAGTCGTTGGCATGGTCGAGCCTGCCGAGTCCCGGGCCGACGTTGCCGAACGCCGTGGCCGATGACGACAACGACGTGATCATGTCGGGGCCGGTCGCCGAGATCAGCACGGCGCCACCGCCGAAGATCGCCAGCGCGAGGATCATGAAGCCGACCACCCGTCGGGCGACGTCGTCCGGCAGGATGCCGTTGCCGACGCGCACCGGGCGCACCAGGTGGGGATGGAGATGGCGCAGTGCCTCGCGGTGAGCGAAGCTGGCAATCGCCATCACCCGCACGACCTTGACGCCACCGGCGGTCGAGCCCGCCATCGCACCGATCGGCATCACCAGCAGCAGCACCAGTTGGGTCGTCTGGCTCCACAAGCCGTACTCGGTGGTGACGTACCCCGTGGTGGTCACCGTCGACGTCGTCGTGAAGAGCGCGTCGCGAAAGCCTGCCGCCTGGCCACCATCATTGCCGGATGCGACGAACGCCCACAGGGTGATGCCGGCCACGACCAGCAGGTACACCTTGAACTCCGACGAACGCAGCAGCGGTTTCGGGTCGCGCTTGAGCGCTCGGTAGTAGAGGGTGAAGCTTCCTCCGGCCAGCAGCATCGCAACGATGCAGATCCACTCGATCAGTGCCGAGTCGAACGCGCCGATCGAGTCCTGATACGGAGAGAACCCACCGGTCGACACCGTCGTGAAGCTGTGCGACACCGCGTCGTACAGGCTCATCCCCGCGAGGGCATAGAGCATGGCGAGCACCACCGTGAAGCCGACATACACCGCCCAGAGACGGCGGGCCGTCTCGCGCACCCTCGGCGTGAGACGCTCGCCGGTGGGCCCCGGTGCCTCGGCGGCGAGCAGGCTCATGCCGCCGGAGCCGACGGTCGGCAGCACCGCCACGACCAACACGATCACGCCCATGCCTCCCATCCACTGGGTGGTCGAGCGCCAGAACAGCAGCCCCTTCGACGTCGCCTCGATGTCGGGGGTCACCGTGGCACCCGTGGTCGTGAAGCCCGAGATCGACTCGAAGAGCGCGTCGTCGATCCGGTCGAAGTGGCCAGTGAGGAGATATGGGATCGCGCCGACAGCCGCCATGGCGAGCCATGCCACGGTGACCGTGGTGAACACGTCGAGGATGCGGATCTGCTTCGGCACGATCGTGACCCGCCACATGATCGAGCCGACGGCCCACACCACCACGCCGGTGGCGAGCAGCACCAACACGTCGGGCCCGCCGTCGATCGCATCGACGACACCCGACGCCGCGATGCCGACACCGACCACGGCGACGGTCAGACCAACGACGTTCGCCACGAGCGACGAGTAGCGACCCGGCGACAGGAGCCGTTCGCCACGACCGCCGAACCACGACACGCGCCCTGTCGAATGGGTCGCCAGCGTCACGCCGAGAACGCCTTGCGCGTCACCGCGAGTGCGTCGGGCCGAGAGAACACCACCACGTTGTCGCCGGCGTTCAGCAGTGTGTGGCCGCGCACGATCTCGGCGCTGCCGTCCTGGCGGGTCACGGCACCCAACAGCACGGAGTGACGCAGGTGCAGGTCGGCGACGAGCGTGCCGTCGGCCGAACTCCCGGCTTCGATCTCGAACTCGTTGACCTCGACATCGCTCTCGAGGAAGGTGGCGACCGACGCCGTTCCGCCTCGGATGTGGCGGAGCACGGCGTTGGCCGACGCGGTGCGCGGGCTGAGCGCGGCGTCGATGCCGAACTGGCGCACGAGCGGCAGCAACGCCAGGCGGTGCAGTACCGCCACGGTGAACGCGTCACCCTCGGCTGCGGCGTAGGCACAAGCCAGCACGTTCGACGCGTCGTCGCCGGTCGCTGCGATCACGAGATCCATGCGGGCGACCGACTCCTCCAGCAACAGCTCGGTGTCGGCGATGTCGCCCTGCACGATCGTGACACGCGGGAGCCGCACGCTGAGTGCCTTCGCGCGCACCGGGTCGTTCTCCACCAGTACGACCGTGGCGCCCTCGCTCTGCAGTCGCTCGGCGACACGGGTGCCGACAGCACCGCCGCCGAGCACCATCACGCGGCGCGCCTGGCGGGTGGCTGCGCCGAGCAACTCCATGATCTCTCGGCGGGCCGCCCGTGTGGTGAGCACGCGTACGTGGTCGCCTGCTTGCAGCACCTGGTCGCCGCGGGGGATCACGGTCTCGCCGTCGCGGGTCAGCGCACCGAAGAGGAACTTCCAGTTCGGCTCGAACGAGCGACCGATCTCAGCCAGGTCGTGATCGATGAACGGAGACGACTCGCCGATCACGGCGCCGAGCACGAGCAACTCGCCGTTCGACATCGGGTACACCTCGTCGGCACCGGACACGTGGGCGAGCTCCATGATCTCGTCGGCGGTGTCGGCGTCGGGATCGATGATCACGTCGGCACCCATCGTGGCGAGCAGTTTCTCGCCGAGCGGTCCGCGCAGCTCCTCGGTCTGGATGCGCACCACGGTCTGCTCGACACCGAATTCCTTGGCCAACAGCGAGGCGAGGAGGTTCACCTCGTCGTTCTGGGTGACGCCGGCGAGCAGGCCGGCTCGCTCGATGCCGGCAGCTCGCAGCGTGGACGGCACGGCAGCGTTGCCGATCACGACCTGCACATCGAGTTCTGCGCCGATCGCCGCGGCGATCACCTCGTTCTGCTCGACGACCACCACGTCGTTGCCTTCGGCCCCGAGCCGTTGGGCGAGGTACCAACCGACCTCACCGGCCCCGACGATCACGACATGCATTCCCCCACACTGCCCGATCGCGAACACCGATCACGAACACCACTCGCGAACACGACCTCGCGAACACCACGCGGTGTTCGCCGGCTCAGGCGATGACGGACACCGACGCGAGCAGCGCCCGGGGGGCCGAACGCAACGCTTCGGTGGCGTCGGAGTCGGGGAAGTCGTCGCAGCACGCCTCGGCGCGCTCGACGTACTCGCGGGCGGTGTCGACCGCCGACGCCAGTCCGTCGTTCGACCGCACGATCGCCAGAGCCTTGTCCTGCCCGGCGGCGTCGAGGGGCGAACCGAGCAGATCGGCCAGCTCGGACGACGATGCGTTCCCCAGCGCCAAGGTGCGCAGCACAGGCAGCGTGTAGACGCCCTCGACCATGTCATGACCCGCTGGCTTGCCGAGCTGGGCGTCGGTCGCCGTGATGTCCAAGATGTCGTCGACGATCTGGAAGACGGTGCCGTACGCGTTGCCGTACTCGGTGAGCACGTCGATGACCGGGCGGTCATGACCGGCGACGATGCCGCTGATGCGTCCCGCTGTTCCGTACAGCGAGGCCGTCTTGCCGTGGATCGACCTGAGATAGCTCGCCTCGGTGCGCGACCGGTCGTAGGTGTGGCGCAGCTCCTCGATCTGGCCCTCACAGAGCCAGCCGATGGTCCGCGCCAACAGGCCCGCCACCTCGGTGCCGAGCGACGCCGCGATCTCCGACGCCCGCGACGAGCAGGAAGTCGCCGGCGAGGATCGCCTGCAGATTGCCCCACTTGGCGTTGACTGTTTCGACACCGCGGCGGGTGTCTGCCTCGTCCATCACGTCGTCGTGGTAGAGCGATCCGAGGTGTACGAGTTCGCAGGCGACCCCGCCGCGCACCACGTCGTTGGACGCCGGCGCGCCGAAGATCTGGGCGCCCGCCACTGCCAACACCGGACGGAGCCGTTTGCCGCCGGCGACGATCAGGTGCGACGCGATCTCGTTGAGATAGGCGTCCGGGGTGACGACCGCCGCCTGCATCGCGTCCTCGATGCGCTCGCGGTCGGCATCCATCGACGGAAGGATCAACAGCGGCGACATGCCGTTGGGGGCCAGCACCTCTTCCTGGGACACGCCGGACAGGCTAGGCGAGCCCGACGAAGGACGCACGGACGAGCACCGAGCAACGATGGAAACGGTGCCACGAGCTCCACGTCGGCCTCGGGCCGCGCGGCCCCTATCCTGAGGCCCATGTCTGTCACGGCGACCGCTCCCGCCATCTTGCCGAAGGCGAACGAAACCTGTTGGTGCGGCAGCGGACGCAAGTACAAGCGCTGCCACAAGAAGTCGGAAGGTCGTGTGCTGCCGGGGATCGTCAGCCCGATGCGCAGCGTTCCGGACACCATCGCCCGTCCGCCATACGCCGACACGGGCGACGTGGTCCCGTGGGATGAGCCTCGCATCAAGAGCTCCGACACGATCCAGGCCATGCGCCACGCCGGCAAGGTCGCTGCCGAGGTGCTGCGACTCGCTGGAGAGATGGTGGCCCCAGGTGTCACCACCGAAGAGATCGACATCTACGTCCACGACCTGTTCGTCGAGCGTGGCGCCTACCCCTCGACGATCAACTATCACGGCTACCCGAAGGCGTGCTGCACGTCGGTGAACGAGGTCATCTGTCACGGCATCCCCGACTCGCGGCCGCTGCAGGACGGCGACATCTGCAACATCGACGTCACCGGCTGGATCGGCGGTGTCCACGGTGACACCAACGCCACGTTCTTCGTCGGCGATGTCGATCCCGAGAGCCGCCAGCTCGTTCGCGTCACCGAGGAGTGCACCTGGTACGGCATCGAGGCGGTCAAGCCGGGTCGGCCGCTCAGCGACATCGGTCGTGCCATCGAAGACCACGCCAAGAAGTACCGCTACGGCGTCGTGCGGGCATTCGTCGGGCACGGCATCGGCGAGCAGTTCCACACCGACATCCAGGTGCTGCACTACTACGACTCGCGGGCCTCCACGATCATGCGTCCCGGCATGACGTTCACGATCGAGCCGATGATCACCCTCGGCACCGTGAACTACAAGGTGTGGGACGACGACTGGACGGCGGTCACCGGTGACGGTCGTCGGACCGCCCAGTTCGAGCACACCATCCTCGTCACCGAGGACGGCTACGACGTGCTCACGGGTGGGCCGGGCGCGGCGAGCCCGACGGCTCCCTGGAATCGCTGACCGCGAACAGCCACCACAGCGCGACGGCCGCCACTGCTGCACCGCCGACCAGCGCCGCCGCGGTGGTGAACCGGTCCAGCCAGAACGGGGCGTCGGTCGGCACGATCGCCGCGGACAACCCGTCACGCTTCACGAATCCCCACACCGCCAACTCGACGCCGACGAGCAACATCGCGGCATCGGCGGCGAAGCGCATGCCTCGCACCGCCAGCACCACACCGACCGCTGCCGACACCGCAGCGATCAGCGGGAGGGCGATCCAGATCGGGCGCGGACCGGTCGCGCTCGGCAGCGACAGATACTGCGCCGCGCCGACGACCACGGCCAGCACGACGAGCGGGACGGTCGCCGCGATCGGTGGGAATCGCCGGCCACGGAGGAACCAGGCCCCGACGGCCACACCCAGCCCGGCGACCGCGCCGAGCACCATCGCGAGCGGCGACGGTTCGGGCTGCCAGGTGCTGATCACGGTGACCTCGACGGTGTTGCCGTCGACGACGATCGGGATCACCGCTTCGAGGATCTGATCGCCGGCGCCGAGCCCGAACGGTCGTGCACTCTGCATCCAGTGCGCACGATGATCGTGCCAGGCCCAGTAGCCGCCGGTCGCGACCTGCTTCCAGCTCGGCTCGGCATCGGCACGAGCGCTCGCCGGCACACCGTCGTTGCCGTACCGGTCCGCATTCAGGTAGGTCGCCGGCGAATTCTGGTTCTCGAGCACGACACCATCGGCGCGGAACCACAAGTAGTCCTCTCCCTCGTAACCGACCACGACCGCGTCGGTCCCGGGCTCGACGCGCATCTCCAAGAACGAGTCGCCACCGATGATGCCGACCTCGATCGTCGACGTCTCGGGCTCGACGGAGCGAACCTCCGACTGGTAGTCGGTCGGCCCGGGTGGATCGGCGAAGGCCGGAGTCCCGACAGCGCCGGCCAACCCGAGGCCGACGACGATTCCGGCAACGATGCGTCGAGCTCGACGCCACGGGAATCGGTCATGCGTTCACCACGAGGACGAGCTGACCGCTCGGATGCACGGTGCACACGCCCTCGAACTCACCAGGGGTGGAGAACCGTTGCGTGAGCGTCTCGTTCGCTCCGACGAAGAACGGACCGACGGTGTGCCCGCGGTCGTCCTGGTTCTCGATGCGGATCGTGTCGCCGACGTTGACCTCCAGCTCGGCCGGCAGGATCTCGAGCGGTGTCCCGGCGTCGAGCGCTTCGCCGGCACCGGCCGGGATCACGTACTCGAGCGTTGCCGTCTCGCTGCCGCTCACCACTTCGGTCGCCGGCTGCGCTGGGTCGTCGTCGCCACAACCGGCGAGCGCGCCACCGAGCACGCCACCGAGCACCGCGCGACACCGGCAGTCCGACGAACCGGTCGGCGACGACGACTCGACCCGGGTCATGCGGACTCCTGCGCAGCGAACAGTTGCTCGACGTCGGCAGCCATCTCGGCCGACGAGGTGCCGAACGGCCAGGTGACGACGAGTCGACCCTGATCGTCGACGAGATAGAGGAACCCGCTGTGCGACACCTCGATGTCACCGTCGTCAGTGGTCGTGACGTCGTAGCTCACACCGAACGGCTCGGCTGCGGCGGCGAGGCGGTCGGCGTCGGTGGTGCCGGCCGCCTCGGCGTCGGCGACGAAGCTCTCGACGTAGCCGGGCAGCAGTTCGTTGTCACGGTCGGGGTCGACCGTGACCATCACCGTGCGCACCTGCGATGCGAGGTCCTCGGGGAGGCGTCGGAGCGTGACCGTCCAGTCAGCCATCGTGGTCGGGCACACATCCGGGCAGTTCGTGTAGCCGAAGTACACCGCTTGGAAACCGCCGGGCTCGGCGCGGAACTCGACGTCGGCGCCCGGGTTGGTCAACGACGGCACGGCGGTGGCATCGACCGATGGGGCCGGCTCGCGAACGATGCCGGCGAGTTCACGCTCTGCGGGCGCCTCGATCGCGCCGGTCGTCGACGGGGACGTGGTTGCGCCGGTCGTCGTCGCCGTCGCTCCCGCATCCGAGCAGGGCGAGCGACGCAACAACGGCGAGGGCCACCGCTCGGTCGGGAGGCGGTTGCGCGCGACAGCACGTGACGAACGCCATGTCGCTCAGCCATCGGCAAGCGTCTCGATGTAGGCGACGATGTCGGCGATCTCGTCATCGGAGAGACCATTGGCGGGCATCCTCAGGTTGTAGTCGGCCACGAGGTCAGCCGACGGGCTCGGCGATCGACCGGGTGAGATAGGCCGTGTCGGCCACCAGCGTGCGTGCCGTCGGCGAGCGTCACCTCCGACCCGGCGAGACCGACCAGGCTCGGACCGGCACCGCCACCGAAGTTCTGACCGTGACAACCCGCGCACCCGCTGCTGCGGGCCAGGAGTTCGCCGTTGGCTGCCGAGGCACCGCCGGGTGTGGTCACCTCGGCGATGCTGTCTTCGGCGCCACCGGAGCCGGACTGGTCGGCGTCGCTGCCGCAGGAGACGGCGGCGAACGCCAACACCGCGGTGGCGGCCGAGGCGGCGCGATGCGGCCCATCGACCAGCCACGCACTCCTGCTCGTTCACGCACGTACTATCTCCTGTCGTCTCCGTCATCTCGCGATCGGCGTGGTCGCGAGGACGTCCCACGACTTGTTGAGCACAGTCGCCGTTCGAAGAACATTGGTTCCCGGATACGGCACACCGCGTACCCGACGCTCCATCCGGTGCACTCATCGTGCGACGGTTCCGCGGGCCCGGCTCCAGGATCGCGGATCATCTCCACCAGATCACGTCGTGCTCGGGCAACGCGCGATCGAACCGTGCCGATCGGGCAGTCGAGCACCTCGGCTGCCTCGTCGTACTGCAGCCCGAGGACCTGCGTCAACACGAACGCGCTGCGACGATCGTCGTCGAGATGCGCCACGACGTCGTCGAGATCGACACGCCCGGACATGTCCGGCGCGATCAGCGACCCGTCGAGCGAACCGGCCGTGGTGTTGCTCAGCACGGCATCGTCGAGACGTCGCCGACGACCGGCCCGACGGGTGTGATCGACGCAGGTCCGGCGGGCGATCGTGAGCAGCCAACCACGAGCCGACCCGTCGGCGCGGAAGCGGTGGATCGAACCGATCGCCCGCTCGTAGGTCTCCTGGGCGAGATCATCGGCGTACTGGACGTCACCGAGATACCGGCACATCCGCCAGACATCGGCCTGCGTCTCGGCCACGAACCGCTCGAGCGCCACACGATCGCCGTCGCGTGCAGCGATGAGCAGACGTGTCAGGTGGTCCACGATCCCAGTGTTGCAGCGATTCGCGGTCGACTCCATCAGACCATCGTCAAGATTTTCGACCGGCCGCTGAACACGATCGCCTCACGCCGGGAACCAACTGCCGGGCACGAGCGACCACTCTCCACATGGAACCGATCGATTGCGAGACCGCCCGCGAAGCGCTGTCGGCCCGCGCCGACGGCGAGGCCACCGAACGACGACATCGCGCTCGCCGACGCCCACCTCGCCAGACTGTCTCGACTGTCGGAGCTTCGCTGCCGACATGGAACGGCTCGATCGCATGGTGCGCATCCGCCCTGCCGAACCGGTTCCCAGCCTCGTGGCGTCGGTCACCGCCCGGGCACGGCCGGCCCGACTCGGTCGCGGCGGCTGGCTACGGCCGGCTCTCGCCTGGGTGGCCGCCGTGATGCTCGTCCAGAGCCTGCCGGCGTTGCTCTTCGGCGACACGTCCGGCACCAGCCCCCACCTCGCCCGCCATCTCGGAGCGTTCGGCGCAGCGCTCGCCATCGGCTTCGCCTACGCCGCCTGGAAACCGCACCGAGCGTTCGGCCTGCTGCCGTTCACCGCCGCGCTCGTCGCCACCACCACCGTCAGCGTCGTCGCCGACATCGTCACCGGCTCGCGGACGCCGCTCGCCGAGTTGATCCACATCACCGAACTGGCCGGCCTCGCACTGCTGTGGATGGTGGCAGGCTCGCCGGGTTGGCGCGGGCGGCGTCAGTCACGCAGCCGTCGGCTGACGCGACTCGATCCGCTCCAGTAGCGCCGACCACCACTCGATCAGCGACGAGTCGTCGCTGATGCCGTACGCAGCATCGACGACCGCACCGCAGCCACGGACGTCGCCCTGCCGGAGTGCGTCGACGGCGGGTTGGAGGTCGCCGGTCGGCCACGGCAGTGCAGCGAGCGTCACCGGCGAGAGCCGGATCGTGTCGGCCGACAATCCGGTGCCGGCGCCGCGATGCCACAACCATGCCGATGCCACCGGCGAGGTGAGCACCGCCAGCGATCTCCCACGCCGCCTCGGCGAGTTCGTCCGGGCGGGGCACGGTTCGTCGTCGTCCCAATGAGCGCCGGACGGGTACACGCCGAGCACCGGCACGCCCGGCAACCAGTCGCCGTCGCGGATCGCACACCGCCTCGACGATCCGGGTCTGGTTGGCCACCAGCACCTTGGGAACCAGGCGCCGCTCGGCCCAGCGGACCATGTCGCCGTCGAGTCGACCGAGGTCCACCCGCGGTCGCTCGTACCGCTGTTTGGCGAACGTGATCGAGCGCTCGCCCCACCACGATCGAGCCGGGTCGACGAGACCGGAGGTGACCAGGTGGGGGCCCGGCGTCGTGATCGCCGACGGCGGGAATCATGCCGTAGTACTCGTCGCGGAAGTTGGCGTTCAGCCGGGCCCGATCGCCGAGGCATCCGTCGACGCGCACGTCGTCCGGCACTGCGGGAACACCTCGACGGCTCGTGACCACGTGCGACCAGTTCGATCGACGCTCGACGGGCTCGGGTCGGCCGAATTCGAAGGCGAGCACGCACACGTACACCTGCGCGTCGAACACCCGCCGGTCCGACCACCACGACCAGACCATGTGGGCCCGGTCGCCGATCGAGCTCCGGATGACGTCGGCGTCGCGAGACGCCAGGAGCGACTGCGGCAACACCAGCGCGACCCGACCGCCGTCGGGCTCGACCAGCTCGCCGGCCAACGCCAGGAACTCGGCCGCGGCATCGGCGTAGGGGCCACCGCCGCGGTCGCTGGAGCCGCCACGGGTGGTGACGGTCGCCATCTGTGAGAGGTACGGCGGATTCCCGATCACCAGATCGAAACGCCGCGCAGGCCATGGCGTCGTCAACGCATTCGGCCTGACGGAGGTCGGCGTGCCGCCGGGAAGTGTCGAGCGTGCCGCCATCGATCGCCGCCGGATCGACGTCGCAGCCGGTGAGCGCAGCCGTCGAGCCGAGCGATGCGATGCGCCGGTCGGCGGCGGCGAGGAACCGGCCGTCACCGCACGACGGGTCGAGCAGCGTCAGCGGACGTCGGAGCGGCCGGCGACGAACTCGGGGGTGATGACCGCATCGACCACGTCGTCGACCAGATCGGGCGGTGTGTACCAGGCGCCGAGTTGCTTGCGAGCGCTGGCCACTCGCGCAGACTACGCCTGGCGCCGCGTCCGGTCGGGGCGTTCGGGCCTTGGGGAGCCGAGCATCGGACGATCTACAGTCGGCGCCGTGACCCAGACCGCGAGCGGCGGCTCCCTCTCAGAGGCCAACGGCACGAGTCGCTACCTCGACTTCGACCGAGGCGCCTGGTCAGAGCTGCGGGCAGCGACGCCGTTGACCCTGGCCCAGCCGGAACTCGAACGTCTCCGCGGCATCAACGATCGCATCGACCTCGACGAGGTCGCCACGGTGTACCTGCCGCTCAGCCGTCTGCTCAACCTGTACGTCAGCGCCACCCAGGACCTGCACCGGGTGTCGGCCACCTTCCTCGGCACGATCGCACCGAAGGTGCCCTACGTCATCGGCATCGCCGGGAGCGTCGCCGTCGGCAAGAGCACCTTCGCCCGCATCCTGCAGGCCCTGCTCGAGCAGTGGCCCGACCATCCCAAGGTCGACCTGATCACCACCGACGGCTTCCTCTACCCGAACCGGGTGCTCGACGAGCGCGGCATCATGAACCGCAAGGGCTTCCCCGAGTCGTACGACACCAAGGCGCTGCTGCAGGTGCTCCGCGCAGATCAAGAGCGGCAACGACGTGGTCGAGGCCCCGGTGTACAGCCACGTCGTGTACGACATCGTGCCCGACGAGAAGGTGGTCGTGAGCGGTGCCGACATCGTGATCATCGAAGGCCTCAACGTGTTGCAGACCCGCAGCGGCGCCCCCGAATTCGTCAGCGACTACTTCGACTTCTCGATCTACGTCGACGCCGACGAAGCCGACATCGAGCAGTGGTACGTCGACCGATTCCTCGCCTTGCGCGCCTCGGTGTTCCAGGACCCCGACTCGTTCTTCCGGTTCTACGCCGAACTGAGCGACGACGAGGCCGTCGACACCGCCAGGCGGATCTGGCGCGAGATCAACGGGTTGAACCTGCGTGAGAACATCGAGCCGACGCGCGAACGCGCCTCGCTGATCGTGCACAAGACCGGCGACCATCGCGTCGACAGAGTGCAACTGCTGCGCCTGTAGAAGAGTCTCGGGAATGAGTGACGTCTCCGACCTCGACATCCTGCTGCTCGCCGCCGACATCGCCGAGCGCGAGTCGATGCGCACCTGGCGCAGCGACGACCTCGAGGTCGAGATCAAACCCGACGGGTCACCGGTGTCGGCCACCGACAAGCTGATCGAGCGGCTGCTGCGTGAACTCCTCGCCGAGCATCGACCCCATGACCGCATCATCGGAGAGGAGGAGGGCCACACGGGGTCGGGTGCGCGGTGCTGGGTGCTCGACCCGATCGACGGCACCAGCAGCTTCGTGGCCGGACGCCGGGCCTGGGGATCGCTGATCGCATTGGAGCTCGACGGGCAACCGATCGGCGGGATGGTGACGATGCCCGCCCTCGGACGGCGCTGGTGGGGCACCCTCGACGATGGCGCGTGGCTGACCGACGAGCCCACAGCGACACCACGGTCGATCGGCGTCAGCACCGAGCCGGACGCGGCACAGATGCGGTGGTCGAGCGGACCGGTCGTCGACGAACTCGACGGCGACGAGCGAGCGCTGATCGCCGGCTTGGACGGTCTCGGGCGCTACGTGCCGATGAACGAGTGGACGACGTACCCGGCGCTGATGGTTGCCGAGGGCTCGCTCGAGGTGGCCGTGCACTTCGGCCAGCACTGGGACCACGCCGCGCTGGCCGCCGTGGTCGTCGCCGCCGGCGGAACGATCGCCTACGACGCCCCGCCCGCCGACGGTGCCCGATTCGCGGCGACGTTCACCAACGGGCTCGCCCCCGCCTGACCCCACGAAAGCGATCAGCGAACCCCCGCCATGCGCGGGGTTCGCTCATCGCCGGCAGATCAGAGTTCGGTGAGGCCGAGCCAGATCGGGACGTCGGCGATCGACGCCAGTTCGACGAGATCGACGCCGTGGTCGTCGACGCGTTCGTGTTCCCAGGTGATGTGGTACGGCACATGGATCGCGTGGCCGCCGAGTGCGAGCACCGGCAGCACGTCGCTGCGCACCGAATTGCCGACCATCAGGAACCGATCGGCCGCAACGCCGAGGCGCTGCAGGATCTTGGCGTAGGTGTCGGGATCCTTCTCGAGGACGATCTCGATGTCGGTGAAGTGGTGCTCGATGCCCGACGTGATGACCTTGCGGGTCTGGTGGACGAGGTCGCCCTTGGTGATCAGCACCGTCCGGACGCTCGGCGACACCACCGCGAGCACCTCGCTCACCTGGGGGAGGAGATGGACGTCCTCCACCAGCATCGACCGCCCGAGGTCGGCCAGTTCGCCGACGACGACGCTGGGGATGGCGCCCTCGGTGATGGTGATCGCGGCACGCACCATCGACAACGTGAACGCCTTGACGCCGTAGCCGGTGACCGGGATGTCGGCCCGTTCGACCGCATGCAGCGCCTCGTCGACGTCGACACCCGGCGGCGCGTAGGGACTGACGAGTTCGGCGAAACGATGCTCGGCGTGCCGGAACGAGTCCTCGCTGCGCCACAGGGTGTCGTCGGCGTCGAACGCCACGACGTCGAACTGGTCGATGCGCCGATCGGCGAGATCTCGGAGTCACCGGTGGATCGCGTTGAGATAGTTGTAGACGGTGATGCGGCTGACGCCCATCGCGTCGGCGACGTCCTCGACCGCTCGCCGGAGGATGAAGGCGCCGCGCTCGTCGAGCAGTCGGACCGCGCGCTGCTTGTCCTCGCGGGACAGCAACGGAAGCTGGCCACCCAATTCGGCCTCGACGGCATCGATCAAACGATCGAGCGCACCATGCAGCGGCGGCATCCGGACGCCGGCAACCGTGCGGCCCTCCCACACGAGCGCGACGTCACTGGCCTCCATGTCGTCGGCTGCCACGAGCGACGCACCGAGCGCGTCCACCACCGGCTTCACCGAACGAAGCAACGGATGCACCGTCGGCCGACCGTCGGGGCCGGCGGCGCGACCGGTGGGCGGCGGTTTCGTCGTGCTCATTCGTCGCTCCCGTGCGGAACTTCGTACGCCGGCGGTCCCGTCGGGCATCTCGCGGGCGACGTGAACGCTGACGTGGGTGGCACCGTTCGCCATCGCGGCATCGGACAGGTCACCGATCACGGCGCCGACCTCGGCGAGTTCGACGACGACCGACGACCCGAACGGCCCGATCTCGACGTCGAGCCCTCTCGCCTCGGCCGCAGCGATCGCCGCGGTCACGTGCGAGCCCGGTCGTCCTTCGACGAAGGGCTCGATGGTGAACTCGACGTATGCCACTCCCGCCAGCGTAGGGGCTGCGGAATCAGCCGCGAGCCCCGAGCAACCTGCGCAGTTCCTCCGACATCGCAATGCAGTCGCGTCCGGCCAGCCCGAACGCTTCGTTGAGCTTGCCGAGAGCCTGCTTGAAGCTGCCGTTCCAGTCCTCGACGAACTGGTCGCGTGCCGGGCCGGTCCAGGCGGTGCCGTTCAGTACGCCATCGACGGTCGACATCACCTGCGTGATGCTGTCGATCTGCCGATTGAGGGTGCTGCCGAGATTGGTCAGCTGTTCGGGGTTCGCTCCGTACATCGTCATCGTTTGCTCCGTTCGATCGGTCGAGCAACGACCCGGTGCCGTCGCTCGCGCCAGCAGTGGGCGACGGCAGCGTCGGAGAGGAACGCGTACCATGCGTCGATGGCCGACCGTTCGAACCACCCCGCGCAGGACTCCGATCCGATGATCGGCTCGGTGAAGGCCCAGGCGCAGGACCTGCTCGGCGACACGATCGCGCTGCGGCGCACGTTGCACGAGTGGCCCGAATTGGGCAACGAACTGCCGATCACCCGCGACCGGGTGTTGGAGTCGTTGGAGGGGCTGCCGCTCTCGATCACCACCCATGAATCGACGAGCGGGATCGTGGCCCTGCTCGAAGGTTCGACGCCCGGCCCGACCATGCTGCTGCGCGGCGACATGGACGCGCTTGCGATGCCAGAGGACACCGGGCTCGACTTCGCATCGCACGTCGATGGCTGCATGCATGCCTGCGGACACGACACCCACACCGCGATGCTGTCGAGCGCAGCGCACCTCCTGAGCGAGCGCCGGGACGACATCGCCGGGCGGGTGCTGTTCATGTTCCAGCCCGGCGAGGAAGGCCACCACGGCGCCAGGTTCATGCTCGACGAAGGGCTGCTCGACGTGCCTGCGCTCTCCAACGGCAGCGAATCGCCCGTCGACGCAGCGTTCGCGTTGCACATCACCTCGGCGCTGCCGAGCGGTTGGGTGAGCAGTCGGCGTGGTCCGATCATGGCGTCGGCCGACACGATGACGATCCGGGTGATCGGCCGTGGCGGTCACGCCAGCGAGCCGCACCGTGCGCTCGACCCGATTCCGGTGGCCTGCGAGATCGTGCAGGCGTTGCAGACCATGATCACCCGCTCGATCGACGTGTTCGATCCATCGGTCGTCACCGTCGGTCGCATCAGCGCCGGCACCACCAACAACGTGATCCCCGAAGTGGCGGAGATCGAAGGGACGATCCGCGCCACGAGCGAGCGGACGAGGGCCAAGGTCCACGACGGGATCCGGCGGGTCGCCGAGGGCGTGGCATCGGCTCACGGGTGTGGCTGCGACGTCGAGGTGGTCTTCGGCTATCCGGTCACGAGCAACGACGACCGCTTCGCCGACTGGGCGCTCGATCTGGCGGGCGACGTCGCAGGAGCCGATCACGTCGTGAAGCTGCCGCACCCCGTGATGGGCGCCGAGGACTTCAGCTATGTGCTGCAGAACCTGCCGGGAGCGATGATGTTCCTGGGCGGCACACCGCAGGGTGAGAACCCGGCGACCGCCGCACCGAACCACTCGAACCGCGTGATGTTCGACGAGCCGGCCATGGCCACGGGCACCGCGCTCTACGCCGCTGCCGCCCTCCGCCACCTCGCACCGACCTGAATCGGTTGCGATGAGTCTCGGCGCGGACGGGGCCCGCTGAAACTCATCGCAACGCGGTCAACGGGTACGTCCGTCGTCGGTCGCGCTGCGCCGGAGCCGGAGCGTGACGATCTCGAACGGACGCAGCGTCAAGGTCACCACGCCGTCGCCGACCTCCTCACCGGACCCACGTTCCTCGAGCAGGTTGCATCGCCAGGCATCGGTGACCCGGCCGGGTGACGCCACCGAGATCCGGGTGCGATTGCCGACCGCTTCGTGCAACCGCACGACGAGGTCGCCGGACCCGTCGTCGGCCAGCTTGACGGCATCGACCTCGACCCCGCGGGCGACACCACGGTCGACGCCCGTGATCCGCACGATCGGGGCGGCGGACGACACGGCGCGACCATCGGACACCAGCCGAAGCGGCGCGTTCGAGCCGAGCCGCAGCGTCACGCACGTCGGCGAGACCGCGGCCGTGGGGGCGGATGGCCAAGGTGACCTCGTGGTGGCCCCGATCGGCGTTCGGGTCGGGATACTTCGCCGCTTTGGCCAGGCTGACGCGCACCGCGCCGTCGAACACGCCGTGGCCGTAGCGACCGGTGTTCAGGATCGCCACGCCGAAGTCGGGTTCGGCGACATCGACGAAGCGGTGGGCGCACACCTCGAACTTGGCGGCGTCCCACGGACTCGACGGATGCGTCGGACGGGCGACCACACCGAACTGGATGTCGCACATCGCCACGTCGCTGCGTACGTCGAGAGGAAATGCCATCGAGAGCAGGTGTTCGTCGTGGTGCCAGTCGAGCTCGACGTGCACGAGCAGTTGTGGGCTGTCGGCGCGCAGCTCGTAGGTGACCACCGACCGTGAGGGGCCGAAGGTCCGGGCGACCTGGACACGTCCGACCAACGGGCCATCGTCGACGATCGCCACGTCGACGTTGTCGGCCGTCCGGTGAGCGGCACACCACCGGAACGGGTCCACGACTCCAGGTCCCAAGCGTCGTACTCCACGGGCTGGTCGACGGCGAGTTCGAGTGCTGCCATCACCTCGCCGGGCGGCACGATCTCGCGAGCGCTGGCGAGGTCGATGATCGAGATGATGTTGCCCAGGTTGTCCCAGCGCACGGCGAGATGGCCATTGGTCATCGACGAATCGGAGAGCACGACACGATCGTCGACAGGTCGTGGTTCGAACAGCGACACGCCGAGCGCCGGGACCTCAGCGAACACGGCCACGTGACCGTCGGCCAGGATCTGGCGGTGTTCACCGGCGACATCGATGCGCTCGGCGTCGAGCACGACGACCTCGGAGATCGCGGCGTCGGCAGGGTTCGCGAGCGCACGGCCGGGCCCCACCGCGTCGGCGAGCAACGTGGCGATACGAGCTTCCAGCTCGGCGCCGACCTCGGCAAAGACGGCTTCGGCATCGTCGTGGGCCCACGCGATCGACGAGCCGGGAAGGATGTCGTGGAACTGCTGCGTGAGCACCTGCTTCCAGAGATGGTCCACCTCGGCCGGGCGTCCGAGCGTGGCTGCCCACAGTTCGGCTTCGACCAGGAGACGCTCGCATCGCCGGTTGCCGAGCTTGGTCTCGATCTGGCTCGTGAGCGTGCCGCGGTGGGTCTCGAAGTAGAGCTCACCCCGCCACACCGGCGCAGGTGCGCCACGGTCGATGGCGCGTTCGACCCGCTCGAACATCTCGCCGGGTGCACCGACCTCGAGGGTGGCACGCGAATCGATGTGGGCGAGGCGGCGGGCACGTTCGAGCATCTCGCGGGTCGGGACCGCCACCGCCGTCGCCGTGACCGAAGGGCATCAGCGAGTCGGTGCTCCAGGCGTGATCCTTGAAGTTGGTGATCGAGAAGCCGAACTCCTCCGGCGTGATCTCGGCGTTGTAGGTGTCGACCGGCGGGAAGTGGGTGAGCACCCGCGTGCCGTCGAGGCCCTCCCACCAGAACGTGCTGTGCGGGAAGGTGTTCTGCTTGTTCCAGCTCAGTTTCTGGGTCACGAAGCGGTCCATGCCACCAGCCGCGAACACCTGCGGTAGAGCGGCGGGATAGCCGAAGACGTCGGGGATCCAGACCTCGGTGCAGCGGTGGCCGAACTTCTCCTCGAAGTAACGCTGCCCGAACACGATCTGGCGCACGAGGCTCTCCCCCGACGGCAGGTTCATGTCGGCCTCGACCCACATGCCACCGACGGGCATCCACTGGCCGCGCTCGACACGCTCGACGATCTTGGCGAACAGCTCGGGGTGGCGTTCTTCGATCCACGTGTAGTGCTGTGCCGACGAGGCTGCGAACACGTACTCGGGGTAGTCGTCCATCAGCGCGACCGCTGACGCGAACGTGCGGGTGCACTTGCGCTTCGTCTCACGGATCGGCCACAGCCAGGCGGTGTCGATGTGGGCGTGGCCGACGGCAACAGCGCGATGCCGCACGGCGTCGCCAAAGTCCTCCGCCATCGTCGGGGCGATGAGGCGACGGGCGGCGGCGACGTCGGGGATGCGGTCGAGCGTGGCGGCGAGCGTGCGCAACAGCCGAGCGCGTCGCGGGTCGTCGAGCGCGAGCGCACGCATCACGCCGTCGAGCACCTCGATGTCGTGGGCCAACGCTTCGGCCTCGGGGTCGACGACCACCAGCGACGCCTGACGAAATCGGTAGAGGAGCCGGTCGCCGGCGGTGTCGAGTGAGCCGAGCGGGGACGGCGTGAACTGCGGGAACATCGGGTTCGACGCCGCCTCCACGTGCAACGTGATCGGGCCGGGTGAGGACTCGATGACGTAGTTCGTGCGACGCGGGTGGATGCCCTGCAGTGGCGTGAACGATCCGTCGTCATGGAGGTCGACGACGAGGCCCTCGCACTGGAACCCGGCGGCGCGCTGGTGAAATCCGAGGTCGATCACGGCCTCGACACGCCTCCCTGCCCACTCGGCGGGAATCTCACCGCTGAGCCGGAACCAGGTGGTCGCCCACGGGGCACCCCACGACGATCCGGCCTCGAACGGCTCGAGGTGCTCGACGTCGGGACCGGCCTCGATCGTCAACGGTTGGCGATGCGGATGCACGAGCGGAAGCACCCGCTCCCAGAGCTCGCGCTGGATGCGCTTCTCGACGAGGTCACGATCGGCGTACACGCCAACGACCCTACTTTTCCGGTGGGTCCGACGGCCGTGGTGATCCCACGTTCTCTGTCGGAAAGGAGATCGCGAACATCGCCGATTCCGCCGTGCCGGCAGCCTCCGTCGCGCGATCCGGAACTCGGCGAGCAGGGCATCCAGTCGCTCGACCAGTTCGACACGATCCGGCTCGGCGAGCCGGAGACGCAGCGACCAGACAGCGACGTCCTCGGCGACGCCGTTCTCGACGGCTCCGACGAGATCGGCACGGGTCGAGTCCAACACCGAGGCCAGCGAACGAGCGAGGTCCTGGGTGTCGCGCACGGCCTCGGGCCCGACCCGGAAGCTCCGAGCGACCGTGCGGTACCGGCGCTCGAGCGCGGCGCCGACACGCCGAGTCGCCACCACCTCGATCAAGCCCGCGGATTCGAGGACCTTCAGATGGTGGTACAGGCGCGTGACGGGAACGTCGAGCTCGGCGGCGAGCTCGGCTGCGCTGTGCGGAGTGCGCAGGCGCCGCAGCAGCGGTCCCCGTGTGCGGTGGACCAGCTCCTCGAGCGGGTCGGTCGACTCGAGTTCGGCGACCTCGGGCTGCGGTGCGCCATCGGTGAGATCGGTCCACCCGTCGGACTCGTCGGCCATGGGCGACATTCTATGTTCAAATCACTTGAACATTCTTGTTCAAACTGTTTGAATGAACGCCATGGCTCACCCTCCGCCCTCTTCCCGACCGCTCGGTGCCGCGTTCTGGCGGATCTGGTCCGCCCAGACGGTGTCGACGCTCGGCAGCGCCGTGGCGGGTTTCGGCATCGCCGTCCACGTCTTCCTCGACTCGGGCAACGCCCTGTGGCTGGGACTGCTGATCGCCGCCGCCGGCCTGCCGTTCGTGGTGCTCACACCACTGCTCGGTCGGATCGACCGGTTCGACCGGCGCGGGCGTGATGATCACCGGCGACTCGATCGCTGCCGTCGGCACCCTGGTCGCCCTCGCGTTTGCGCTCGACGGGAGGCTGGAGGTGTGGCATCTCGTCGTGGCGGCGGTCATCGGGGGCATCGGCACCGCCATCCAGATGCCGGCCGCCCAGGCCGCGGTGCCGGCACTGGTCGACGAGGACCAACTCGGCCGCGCCAACGGCCTCTCCCAGATCGGACCTGCGGGCGGCATCGTGGCCGCACCGGTGATCGCCACGATGCTCGTGTCGCGCTGGGGGATCACAGCGGTCCTGATCGTGGACGTGGTCACGTTCGCCGTCGCCGTGATCGCCACGGCACTGACCCCGTTCCAATCAGATCTCGAGCTTCGAGCGCGATGTCGCCGACAGCGATCGGTACGACAGCCCCGCAGCGGCACGAGGTTGGGCGCCGGTGTTCGACTGGATGCGTGGGCCGGGCCAGGGCGTCGCCACGCTGCTCGCGCTGTCGGCGACGGTGAACCTGTGCCTCGGCTTCTTCAACGTGGCGCTGGTCGCCGTCGTGGCCACGATCGACGAGCAGTGGGCAGGTCTGCCGTTGGCGGCCGGCGGCATCGCCATGCTCGGTGCGGGCATCGTCCTCGGTCGGCGGGGACTGCCCGATCGACGGGTGCCGGCCATCGGACTGGGCCTCTTCATGCTCGCGGCCGGGTGTGGCATCTGCGGGTTGCGCCCGTCACTGGCCGTCGTGGCGCTCGGCGCAGCGGTCGCGCTCGCCGCCGTACCGATCCTCAGCACGGCATCCACCACGATGCTGCACGAACGGGTTCCGGCCACAATGCACGGTCGGATGTTCGCACTGCGAGGCGGTATCAGCAGAGCACTCGATCCGATCGGCTCGGTGGTCGCCGGCGTCGCCATCTCCGTGTTTGCGGAGCCCGCGATGTCACCGGACGGTGCACTGCACCGAACGGTCGGTCGGGTACTCGCAACCGGCGACGGACGAGGTGCTGCACTGGTGATGATCCTCGTGGGCTCGGCCCTCGGGATCATCGCGAGGGTGGCCACATCGAGCGGATCGCTCCGCCAACTCGACGGACCTCGACCTGCGGGGAACACCCGTCAGGACGAGGCCGCGCAGTCGAGGCCGACCGAAGCCGTCAGTTGACCAATGTTCGACCCGTCAGTTGAACGGAACGACGCGAACGTCGAACGCTTCTTGACCGTTGCGTCCCTCGCGGACCTCGAAGTCGACGCGGGCACCGTTGTCGAGCGTCTTGAAGCCGTCGTTGAGAATCACGGAGAAGTGGACGAACAGGTCCTTGCCGCCGCCATCGGGCGTGATGAACCCGTAGCCGCGGCCGGAGTTGAAGAACTTCACCGACCCCTTGGCATCGCCGGGGTCACCGGTCGGCACCGGACGCCCGGTCGAGTTCCCGTTCGCTGCCGCCTGCTGCTGCTTCGGCTTCGGCTGGCTGTTCTGCCGAGTCGCCGTTGCGGGCGACTCGTGTGACGCGGTGCTCGGCGTCGACGGACTCGGTGCGAGCCGTGTGCGCCTTCTCCGGCGCGGCGTGGATCACGAGATCACGCACGGCGGCCTTGGTGACCGGCTCGTTGATGCCGATGCCGCGCTGCAGCTTGAGCGCGTCCTTCTTCTGGCTGTGGTCGAGCAGCGACACCACGGTGCCGGTGGCGCCGGCGCGGGCGGTGCGGCCCGAACGGTGCAGATAGGTCGAGTCCTCGGCCGGCGGGTCGTAGTGGACGACGGCGTTGACGCCGTTGACGTGGATGCCGCGGGCGGCGACGTCGGTGGCGATCAGGGCTGATGCCTGGCCCTTCTTGAACGATGCGAGGGCGCGGTCACGCTGGCCCTGGCTGCGGCCGCCATGGATCGGCTCCGCGGTCACGCCGTTTCGACCGAGCTGCTTGGCCAGGCGGTCGGCACCGTGACGGGTGCGGGTGAACACGATCGTCGAGCCGAGCCGCTGGATGACATCGGCGGTGGTGGAGACGCGATCTTCGCGGTCGACCAGCCAGAAATGGTGCTTCGCGGCGTGCACGTCGGGGCCCTTCGGGCCGACCTCGTGGCGCACGGGATTGTGCTGGAAGTCGGCGACGAGCTTGGCGACCGGGCCGTCGAGCGTTGCGGAGAACAGCAGGACCTGGCGGTTGTTCGACGTCTGTTCGACGATGCGGCGAACCGCGGGCAGGAAGCCCATGTCGGCCATCTGGTCGGCTTCGTCGATCACGACGGTGGCGACGTCACGAAGGTCGATCGCCCGCATCTGGATCAGGTCCTCGAGGCGGCCGGGACAGGCGACGACGAGTTCGACACCACGGTCGAGTGCCTTGCGCTGACCGCCATAGCCCACACCGCCGTAGATCGACGCGGCGTCGTGGCCGGCTGCCTTTGCGAACGGGGTGAGCTCGGCCATGATCTGCTCGGCGAGTTCACGGGTGGGGGCGAGCACGAGTGCCACGGGGCGCTTTGCACGGGCGTCGGTGAGGCCGGCGACGAGCGGGAGCCCGAAACCGAGGGTCTTGCCCGAACCGGTCGGGGCGCGGCCGGCGACATCGCGGCCGGCGAGCGCATCGGGGATGACGGCGGCCTGGATCGGGAAGGCATTGTGCTTGCCCTGGCTCTCGAGCCGATGGACGATGACGTCGGGCAGACCGAGGTCGCGGAAAGCGACCGCTGCGTCGGCATCGTCAGGGAACATGACGCGCGCGGGCGTCGTCGATGATGGTCATTGGGGGGACTCCTCTTGTGTAGCTCAACAGCGCAAGACCGGAGCAACAAAGAATCCGAGTGCGCTCGCTGGTCGAATTTCGACCAGCGCCAACCGTCAAAGCTACCGCCAGAAGCTCGCATTCCACTGTGACCCCCGTCCGTGGTCACTCAGTCCGTGTTCAGTCCGACGGCGGGCCGGGAGGCGCGAGCTGATCGCCGAAGACCATCTCCATCACGCCGTGGAGATTCGGACCACGACGGAGGTGATGCCCGCCATCGGCGCTGATGCACATGCCGGTGATCCACGAGCTCTCCGGCCCGGCGAGGAACCGCACGAGCGACGCGATGTCGTCGGTCGTGCCCAGGCGGTGCAGCGGCATCTGTTCGAGGTAGTCGTCGACGATGTCGGGACTCGCCGTGAGCCCCGCGGAGATGTCGGTCGGCACGAGGCTCGGCCGCACGGCATTCGCCCGGATGCCCGACGAACCCAACTCGTCGGCGACCTGCTGGACGAGCATTTCCAGGCCGGCCTTCGACACGTTGTACGGCGTCATGTAGCGATGGGTCGACACCGCCGCGATCGACGACATGGCCACGATCGACCCGCCGCCGTTGGCCGCGAGGTGGGGAACGGAGTGCTTCATCGTGAGGAACGCTCCCGTGAGGTTCGTGGTGAGCACCGAGTTCCAGTCGTCGAGCGTGGTGAGGTGGAACGGCCCGGCCGATCCCGTTCCCGCGTTCGCCACGACGATCCGCACTGGACCCACGGCTGCCGCCGCGGCGCACGCCGCTTCGACGCTGGCCTCGTCGGTCACGTCGCACGCCACCGTGGCGACCGCGACGTCGGGGAACTCGGAGCGGAGGTCGTCGGCCGACCAGGCCAACCGAGCGACGTTGCGCGCGGCGAGCACCACCCCGGCGCCATCGGCGGCGAGCGCACGCGGCACAGGCGAGTCCGATCCCCGAGCCGCCACCCGTGACGAGGGCGACCTGCCCGGCAAGTGGGCCGGTGTCGCTGGTTGCATCGTTCGACATGCGCACAGTGTGGTGCACCGTCACATCACGCCCGCACATCAGGCCCGGCACCGTGTGACGGTGCACTGATCGGGCACGATGGGCGGCGTGACTTCGCCGACACCAGCTGCTCGACCACTCTCGGGGATCCGGGTGCTCGACCTCAGCCGGGTGCTGTCGGGCCCGCACTGCACCCGCATGCTCGCCGACATGGGCGCTGACGTGATCAAGGTCGAGCCGCCCGCCGGCGACCTCACCCGGTTCGCCACCCCGCGCCGACATGGGCTCTCGAGCTACTTCGTCCAGCAGAACGTCGGCAAGCGCAACGTCAGCCTCGACCTCGCCACACCTGACGGCGCCGAGATCCTGCTCGGGTTGGCCGAGCACGCCGACGTGCTGGTCGAGAACTACCGCCCCGGTGTGATGGCCCGCCTCGGGCTCGACGCCGAGACCGTCCGAGCTCGCAATCCCCGTCTGATCTATGCGTCGATCTCCGGGTACGGACAGACCGGACCATGGGTCAAGCGCCGCGCCTATGCGCCGGTGGTCGAGGCCGAGACCGGGATCGTCGCGTCGCAGGGCAACGCTCGCGGCGGTGAGCTCGCGAAGGACCCACACAGCCACGCCGACGTGTACACCTCGCTCGAGACCGCCTCGGCGATCCTCGCCGCGCTCTACCAGCGTGAGCACACCGGCGTCGGGCAGTGGCTCGACGTGTCGATGGCCGAGACGATGCTGTACGTCAACGAGCACCTCCACGACTCGCTGTGGGACGGCCACGACGACCCGCAGTGGATCCGCAGCTTCCGCCCCGGCGACTATCTCGTGCTCACGGTCGCCAGCGGCGAGTCGCTGGTGGTCAGCGGACACCCGGCCGAGCGCGGCACGTTCGACTTCTTCATCGCCGCGATGGGCCGGATCGACCTGGCCGACGATCCCCGCTTCGTCGATGTCGTCGCCCGACTCGAGAACTTCGATGCACTGCGCCAGATCATCCGCGATCACGCCGCGACCGTGCCCGACGCAGCGACGTTCGAGGAACAGTTCTCGAAGCACCGACTGGCCGTCGGTCGGGTCCGGCAGCCGGGTGAGTTGACCGACACCGACTGGGCCCGCGAGCGCGGTGCCGTCGTCGCCGTCGACGATCGTGGTGGCGGCACGATCCGCGTGCCGAACGTGCCGTGGCGATTCGGCGCGTCGCCCGATGTCGGCGTGGGCGGCGTGCCGAAATACCGGGGCGAGGACAACCGATCCGTGCTCGGCGAACTCTTGGGCTACGACGATCGTCGTCTCGATCAGCTGGAGGCCGACGGCGTGCTGTCGAGCCGCCTCCCCGACGGCTGAGTGACGGCTGAGTGACGGCTGAGTGACGATGCCGCTCCGGTTCCCCGTTCTGCCGATGAAGGCCACGATGGGTTCGGCCGGCGCGCTGCCCGATGGCGATGACTGGGCGTTCGAGGTCAAGTGGGACGGCTACCGCACGATTGTCCACATCGCGAACGGCGGCGTGCGCCTCCAGAGCACCGCCGGCCACGACGTGACCGATCGATGGCCGGAGTTCGCTGATCTCCCCGCCTCGGTGAACGCCGCGTCCGCGATCCTCGACGGCGAGCTCGTCGTGTTCGACGACGACGGCACACCGCGCTTCGAGTTGGTGCAGCGCAGCGGCGTCGGGTCCGATCGCCAGGCGGTCATCCAGTTCTTCGACGTGCTCCAGGTCGACGGCATCGACACCGTCGACCTGCCGTATGTCGATCGACGCCGGCTCCTCGACCAGCTCGTCGAGCCCGGCGACAACTGGACGGTCCCGTCGTTCAACGTCGGCGGCGGCGAAGCGCTGGTTGCCGCCACCGCCGAGCAGGGCCTCGAAGGCGTGATCGCCAAACGCATCGGTTCTCGGTACCGGCCGGGAGCGCGAACCAAGGACTGGCGCAAGATCAAGCACCGCACCGTCGTCGAGTTGGCCATCGGAGGATTCACCGCCGGCGCCGGCAATCGGGCGGACACGTTCGGGGCGCTGCTCATCGGCCGACGAACCTCCGGCGGTCTCGGTTTCGCCGGCGGCGTCGGTACGGGATTCGACCAACCCACGCTGCGCGACCTCACCGACCGTCTGCGCGACCTGGCCATCGCCGACTGCCCATTCACTCCGCCACCGCCGATCTCGATCGCCCGAACCGCGACGTGGGTCGAGCCCACGCTGACCGCCGTCGTCGAGATCGCGGAATTCACCAACGACGGACTCGTCCGCCACGCCAGCTTCGTCGAGCTCGCCAAGTGACCATCGCGCCAACCCAGTCCGAAAAATCCCGCCGCCGTTGCGCTCAGCGCAACGAGGCCGCGCCATTTCGGGTTCGAGCGACGGCGAACTGGAAGAGTGGGGCCGTGATCGACCGATCGATGACCCTGCAACTCGATGCTGCTGACCCATTGGCGAGGTGGCGTGACGAGTTCGTGATCCCGGACCCCGACCTGATCTATCTCGACGGGAACTCGCTCGGACGCACACCGAAGCGCACTGTCGAGGCGCTTCACCGGGTGATCGATGAATGGTCGGGCGATCTGATCTCGTCGTGGTGGGAACACGACTGGTTGAACCTGGCGCTCACCGTCGGCGACGAGCTGGCGCCGCTGCTCGGAGCCGGTCCGGGCGAAGTCGCCGTGCACGAGTCGACGACGGTCGGGATCTTCCAACAGGTCAACGTGGCACTCGACCTTGCAGCCGACGTAGGTCGCACCAGGGTGGTTGCTGTCGACGACGGTGACTTCCCGACCGATCGCTACGTCGTCGAGGGCATCTCCCGACTGCGTGACGTCGAGGTTCGGCACGGGCTCGACGACCTAGACGGTGTCGACGTCGTGCTGCGCTCGCTCGTCGACTACCGCACCGCGGAGCTGGTGGACCTCCCCGGCGAAACCGAGCGGGCGCGCCGGGCTGGTGCGATCACCGTGTGGGATCTGTCGCATGCGGCCGGCGTGCTGGTGCTCGACCTCCCGGGCGCCGGCGTCGACCTGGCCGTGGGGTGCACGTACAAGTTCCTGAACGGCGGGCCGGGCGCTCCGGCGTTCGTCTACGCGTCGCGGCAGATCCACGATCGCGTGACGCAGCCGATCTGGGGTTGGTTCGCCCAGAACGACCAGTTCGCGATGGAGCGGTCGTTCGACCCCCGGCCGGGCGTCGGGCGGATGCTCAACGGCACGCCACCCGTGCTCGGGCTCACCGCGGCCCGCGAAGGCATCCGACTCTCGGTCGCGGCCGGGATCGGCGCGATCGCCGAGAAGGCCCGCTCACTGACCGGATTCGGTATCGATCTGGCGGACCAGTTCGGCCTCGACAACGTGACGCCCCGAGATCCAGCGCAGCGCGGCGGCCATGTCGCGATCCGTCACGCCGACGCGCTGGGAACTCCACGAGGCGTTGACCGCTCGCAAGGTGATCATCGATCGACGCGACCCGGACATCCTCCGCTTCGGGATGTCACCGCTCACGACGAGCTACGTCGACGTCTTCGACGCCTTCACCGCGCTCGCCGACACGGTCGCCTGACCCCGAGCACCCCAACCCCACGCCAAGAACCCGAAAAATCCCGTCAGCGTTGCGCTGAGCGCAACGCTGACGCGCCATTTCGGGTTGGTCGACCGGGTCAGGCGCCCTTGATGACGTGTTCGACGACGTCGAAGCTCATCAGGTCGGCACCTTGGGCGACCGGCTTGCGTGGAGCCTCACCCTCGGCGGGCTGGTTACCGTCGGCCTGGCCCGACCCGTGGCCACGCTCGAAGTCCTGGCTGTTCATCCACGCCTGGAAGTGCTCCTCGGACGCCCAGCGGGTGTACACGAAGTAGCGGCTCTCGCCTTCTGTCGGGCGAAGGAGCTGGAAGTCCTCGAACCCATCGAACTGCTCGACCATCTTCGCCCGCCCGGCGAAGCGACCTTCGAGCTGCGGGCCCATGCCCTCGGGGATCGTGATGGCATTGATCTTGACGACGCTCATGCCTCCAGGATGCCGCCTGCGAAGACGCACCACCACCAGATGCCGGTCGAGGAAACGTCGGGGCGCGCCAACGCCGGGCTTGTAGCCTCCAACACTCGTGGCACTGATCGTCCAGAAGTACGGCGGCACCTCCGTCGCCGACCCCGATCGCATCAACGCGGTCGCCGACAACATCGCGTTCACGAAGAAGCGCGGCAACGACGTGATCGTCGTGGTGTCGGCGATGGGCAAGGCCACCGACAACTTGCTCGCCCTTGCCAACTCGGTGTCACGCACCCAACCGGGCCGCGAGATGGACATGCTGCTCACCACTGGTGAGCGCGTCACCGCAGCGCTGATGACGATGGCGCTCGCCGACCGCGGGATCGAGGCGATCAGCTTCACCGGCAGCCAGGTCGGCATCATCACCGACACCGCCCATCGCAAGGCCAAGATCGTCGAGGTCAAGGGCGACCGGGTTCGCCAGTCGCTCGGTGAGGGCAAGGTCTGCGTCATCGCCGGCTTCCAAGGCGTGAGCACCGACAAAGAGATCACCACGATGGGTCGCGGCGCTTCCGACCTCACCGCCTCGGCGCTCGCTCAGGCAATGGGTGCCGACGCCTGCGAGATCTACACCGACGTGACCGGTGTGTTCACCGCCGACCCCCGCATCGTCCCCCAGGCTCGCAAGCTCGCGAAGGTCCACTTCGACGAGATGCTCGAGATGGCCGGCGCCGGCTCCAAGGTGCTGGCGCTGCGCTCGGTCGAGTTCGCCCGCAATCACGACGTTCCACTCCACGTCCGTTCCGCATTCACCTGGGAGCCCGGCACGTGGGTCACCAACGAGGAGGCCTCGATGGAAGATCCGATCATCTCCGGTGTCGTCACCGACATGTCCGAAGCAAAGGTCACCGTGTTCGGTGTGCCCGACCGTCCCGGCATCTCCGCCGCGCTGTTCGAGCCGCTCGCCGACGCCAACGTGAACGTCGACATGATCGTGCAGAACACCTCGACCCAAGGGACGACCGACATCAGCTTCACCATGCCGATGGCCGACATGGGCGACGCTGAGACCATCGTGTCCCGGGTTGCCACCGAGATCGGTGCCACCGGCGTCTCGCACGACAACGACATCGCCAAGGTGTCGCTGGTCGGCGCCGGCATGAAGTCCGCTCCCGGCATCGCCGCGAAGATGTTCCGCGTGCTCGCCGACGAAGGCGTCAACATCGAGATGATCTCCACCTCGACGATCCGCGTCTCGATCGTCTGCCCGGCCGGCGACATGGAACGCGCCGCCCGTGCGCTGCACACGGCGTTCGGCCTCGACTCGGGCGTCGACTACTCCGCCCCCCTCCCCGAGCGCACGTGACCGTGTCAACTGGGGTCTGCCCCCAGCTGACACATGTGACGTCCGACTCACGTGACCAACGTCGCTTGATCACGACGGCGAGGCCCGCGAGAGTTCTGTCACTCGATTGACCAACACGTAGGGGGCACGTACATGGCACAGCGCGCACATCTCGGCGAACGAGCGATCGTCGTCGGCGGCGGCATGGGCGGGTTGTTCTCGGCCCGGGTGCTGTCGGATCACTTCGACGAGGTGATCGTCCTCGACCGCGATCACGAACCGACCACGGCCGACCCTCGCGGCACGGTGCCGCAGGGCCACCACTTCCACGTGTTGCTGCCAGGTGGCCTCGACGCGATGACCGAGTGGTTCCCCGGATTCGTCGACGACCTGATCGACACAGGTTCTGTCGAGATGCAGGGCGGCCGCGACTTCTACGCCTTCACGCCACTCGGCAAGTCGTACAGCCTCCAGCAGCACGTACCCGAACCCGTCGACGACGGCCCGATGATGTACGTCCAGACCCGACCGCAGCTCGAGCTGAACGTACGTCGCCGGGTCGCCTCCGTGCCGAACATCAGCTTCCGCTACCGGGCGCTCGTCGATGGGCCGCTCACCGAAGGCGACCGCGTCGTCGGCGTGAGCATCCGTGACGGCGACGACCTCCGCGCCGATCTGGTCGTCGATGCCAGCGGCCGCAACAGCATCACCGCCCAGTGGCTTCCGGACATGGGTTTCGAGACAGCGCCAGAGACCTACGTGAACTGCGACGTGTCCTACGCCTCGTTGATCTGGAACCGCAAACTGGAATGCGTTCGAAGGATCGGTGTTCTTCATGATCCCACCGGCCGAGGGTGACTTCACCTCGCGGAGCGGCGCTGTCGTCAAGCTGCCGAACAACGAGTGGTTCGTGAAGCTCGGCGGCCGCTACGGCGACACGCCGCCGACCGACTGGGACGGGTTCCGCGAGTTCGGGCGCACCTTGATCGATCCGTTCTGGACCGACATGGTCGACACCATGACACCGAAGACCGACATCAAGACGTACCGGATGCCTCGCGCCGTCCGCCATCACTACGAACAGGTCGAGCGATTCCCCGAGGGTATCGTGCCGATCGGCGACTCGGTGTGCTTCTTCAATCCGACGCACGGTCAGGGGATGTCGTCAGCTGCAGGACAGGCCCGCGGCTCGCAGCACTGCTCGCCGATCGCGCCGCTGGCGGCCGAGGGCTCGACGGTGTCGCGATGGAGTTCTTCCCGATCGCCGAGGACTGGGTGCGCGGCCCGTGGATCCTCGCGGCGATGGGCGACTTCGCAAATCCCAAGTGCACCGGCGACTTCCCCGAGGCCGACCTGCCCGACCTGATGGCACTCGGCGAAGCCGCGGCCGCCGGTGCGACATCGCCCGAGGCGCTCCAGCTCGTCAATGACATCGGAATGCTTCGCAAACCGTTGTCGGCGATCCGAACGCTCGCGCCCGTCTGAGTCGGGCGAACATCGCGGCGCCGGCCGCGATTGAATGACACCCACATGGGTGACGTCTGGCCACAACTGCTCCTCGTCGCGATCCTCGTGTTGGTGAATGCCGCGTTCGCCGGCACCGAGCTCGCCCTCGTGTCATTGCGCGAGAGCCAACTGCAACGGCTCGAAGAGGGCTCGGCGACCGGCAGCGTCCTCGCCCGACTCGCGCGCCAACCCAACCAGTTCCTGGCAACGATCCAGATCGGGATCACCCTCGCGGGTTTCCTCGCGTCGGCCGCTGCGGCCGTGTCGCTCGCCGAGCCACTCGAAGCTCCCCTGAGCTTCCTCGGCGGAGCGGCAGGCCCGGTGTCGGTGATCGTGGTCACGCTGATCCTTGCGTACTTCACGTTGGTGTTCGGCGAGCTCGCACCAAAGCGGATCGCCATGCAGCGCGCCGAGAAGTGGGGGATGGTCATGGCGCGTCCGCTCGACATCCTGTCGACGCTCACCAAGCCCGTGGTGTGGCTGCTCTCGAAGTCGACCGACATCGCCGTCCGGGTCCTCGGCGGCGACCCGAAGCAACAACGCGAGGAGGTCACCGGTGACGAACTCCGCGACATGGTCGCCATCCACGAGACCTTCCCCCCTGAACAGCGCCAGATCATCGACGGAGCCTTCGAGATCGCCGAGCGCACCCTCGACGAGGTGATGGTGCCGCGCAACGATGTCTTCGTCATCGACGCCGAGGCCACCTGCGCCGAGGCACTGGCGCTCCTGGTCGAGTCGGGTCACTCTCGAGCCCCAGTCGCCGAGAAGCGCAACCTCGATCGGCCGGTGGGCATGGTGCGGCTGCGAAGTCTCCTCGGCCGCGGCGACGAGCCGGTGTCGTCGGTGATGTGGGACATCCCGGCATTCCCCGATGCTGCACGGGTCCTCACCGCGCTGCGCGAGTTCCAGGCTCGACGCACCCAGATGGCCGTGGTGGTCGACGAGTACGCCCGAACGCTCGGCATCGTCACCGTCGAGGACCTGGTCGAGGAACTGGTGGGCGAGATCTGGGACGAAACCGACCCCGACACCGACATCGTCGTCCACGAAGCCGACGGCACGATCCTGCTGCCCGGCACCTTTCCGGTTCACGACCTCGTGGACCTCGATGTCGAGCTACCCGACGGTGACTACACCACGATCGCCGGCCTCGTGCTCGAGGCCATGAGCCGCTTCCCAACGCCAGGCGAATCGATCGACATCGAGGGGTGGCAGATCACGATCCGCACCGTCGGTCGTCACCGGATCACCCAGGTGGCGCTCCGGCCGGTCGCCCCAGCCGACGATCAGCGGACGGTGGCGATCAACCAGTAGTGATGCCGGTTGATGCCGTCGAACTCCTGATTGACCGCGCCACGACCGGTGATCTTGCTCTTCGGGTTGCGCCAGATCTCGATGTCGGTGAGCAGCGGTGACAGCGGTCCGATCAATTCGTCGGGGTGCAGACGGTTGGCCTGCCAGCCGAGACGAGCGGCTGTTCGTCGCTGCGACAGCCACGGCCCGAACTTCGGGATCCTGAAGAGCCCGCGGGTGACCGATCCGAGCGGCAGCAACACGACGTCCTGCGGACTCCGCGTCCGATAGTTCAACACCACCTTGCCGCCCGGTCGGGTGACGCGAACCGCTTCCGACGTCAGTTCGAGCGCGTCGTCGGCATCGCAGTGCTGGAGGGTGATGTAGCTGAACGCGACGTCGGTGGAGTTCGGCGGCAGGTCGAGCGTGTGACCGTCGATGACATGGCTGGTGCGCAGCCGATCGACCTTGCCGAACTGGCCGACGGTCTCGATGCACCGTTCGAGGAAGCCGGCATCGAGGTCGCAGGCGACCACCGACGCGTACTCGCGCGTGAACGCACAGGTCATCCGGCCAATCCCCGAGCCGATCTCGACCAGCGTCTTCTGATCTGGTGTGCGGCCCTCGGCGTCGGGAGCTCGCAACCCGAACACCGTCAGGTACGCCGGCACCTCGGAGTCGCCGGTGGCCACGAACTGTTCGAGCGTCAGTTCGCTGCCCGTCTTGTTGTTGAACACCCAGCCGGTCGTGCGAACGACATCGTCACCGCTCGACTGTCGTTCGCTCGTCTGACCCGCGGCCTTCCACGGGACGAGTTGGGGACGACGACGCATAGAGGACAGATTGTGCCAGAGCCGCAGACGATCCACCCAGCGCGGCGACACCCGAGACGTAAACCTGGGGCGGGCGCACCGATCCCGACCGTTATCGTTCACATCATGTCTGGAGCACTTCGCGTCGGTGTCGTCGGAGCCACGGGTCAGGTCGGCAGCGTCATGCGCCGGCTGCTCGACGAACGCAACTTCCCGGTGAGCGAGATGCGGTACTTCGCATCCGCACGGTCCGCAGGGACGACCCTGCCGTGGAAGGGCGCCGACATCGTGGTCGAAGATGCCGAGATCGCCGATCCGAGTGGGCTCGACATCGCGCTGTTCTCCGCCGGCGCCACCTCCTCGCGCTCCCTGGCCCCGAAGTTCGCCGCCGCCGGTGCGATCGTGATCGACAACTCATCGGCATTCCGCATGGATCCCGAGGTTCCGCTGATCGTTTCCGAGGTCAACGGCGACTTGGCCGGCAACCCACCGAAGGGCATCATCGCCAACCCCAACTGCACGACGATGGCGTTCATGCCCGTGCTCAAGCCGCTCCACGACGAAGCTGGGCTCACCCGACTCGTCGTCTCGACCTACCAGGCGGTGTCCGGAGGCGGGCTCGCCGGTGTCGACGAACTCGACAAGCAGGCACGCGAGGTCGTCGATCGGGCCGCCGAGCTCACCCACGACGGCGCCGCCGTCGAGTTCCCGGCGCCGTCGAAGTTCATCAAGCCGATCGCCTTCAACGTGCTGCCGATGGCCGGCTCGATCGTCGACGACGGCTCGTTCGAGACCGACGAGGAACAGAAGTTGCGCAACGAGAGCCGCAAGATCCTCGACATCCCGGAGCTCCTCGTGTCGGGCACGTGTGTCCGCGTCCCGGTCTTCACCGGCCACTCGCTGTCGATCAACGCCGAGTTCGAGCGACCCATCTCCGTCGAGCGAGCCACGGAACTCCTCGGCGCGGCGACCGGTGTCGTGCTGTCCGACGTGCCGACCCCCCTCGAAGCCGCCGGGCAGGACCCGTGCTACGTCGGCCGCCTACGAGTCGACGAGGGCGCTCCCGGGGGTCGCGGGCTGGCGATGTTCGTCAGCAACGACAACCTGCGAAAGGGTGCCGCCCTCAACGCCATCCAAATCGCGGAGCTGGTCCAGGCTCGACGCTGACCCGGACGGCAGCCGCTTGACTTTGTATCAGGTGGTTGCGACAATCGAGCGGTGGGCAACGACTGGCGCTTCCTGATCGTGCTGTGGAGCGTCTCGCTCTTCGTCGTTGTGGCGGGCGCCCGGCCGATCTCCGACGGGCAGCTGACCAAGTGGTCGATCCGGTTCAACGTGTTGATCCGCGACGGTTCGGCGGCGTTGATCCGACCACAGATTCGACGGGCGCGGGCGATCCGATGGACAGCGTTCGTGGTGGGCGTCAACCTCGGAATGCTGCCGATGTACATGAACGTCATCGACGTCGAACGAGCGGCTGACTTCTCGAACGAACTGACCGTGCAGGCGCCATTCATCGCCGCAGCACTCGGATCGGTCGCGGCGGAACTGGCCGTCGTGCGGCGCCCCGTTCGAGGACGCCGCACCGCAGCAGTGACGGTGCGTCGATGGGCCGACTACGTTCCCGCCCTCTGGGTCCGCTGCGTGGCGCTCTGTGTGCCGATCTCGCTGGTCGCAGCGATCGTGGCCACCGCCCGCGTGGAAGCACTCCGACCCTGGGCATGGCCGTGGGTCGGCCCGATAGCGAGCGCGCTCGCGCTCGCGGCCATGACCGTCGGCGTCCACCACGTCGTCAACCGCCCATCATTCGCGGGCAGCGAACAGGACCTTCGCCTCGACGATGCCCTCCGAGCAGATGGCGTGCACCACATCGTTGGTGCTTCCTTCGCGATGGCGGGGGCAGCGACGTCGTTCACCCTGACCGCCGCGTTCGGCGGCGTGCTCGGCGTCGTGTCCGGGCTGGCCTTCTATGCCGTTATCGGGGTGTGGTACAGCCTCGCCGCCACCGAACGCTGGAACGTCGATCAGGCACGACTGCGACGCGTATGACCGCGGTCGTCACGATCGACACCGATTCGACGGTTCCGCCGTACGAGCAGCTTCGGAGTCAGCTCGCCTTCCAGGTGCGCTCAGGTCGACTCGCCGCCGGCGATCGCCTGCCGACGGTGCGGCAACTCGCGCGTGACCTCGGTCTCGCGAAGAACACGGTGGTGCGCGCCTACCGGGAACTCGAGCAAGCCGGTCTGGTCCTCGGCGAGGGCCGTCGTGGCACGATCGTCACCGCTCGACCGAATCAACCCGACGACCGAACCGACCTCATCGACGAAGCCATCCAGCGCTGCCTCGCAGAACTCAGCCCGCTCCAGCCGAGTCTCGATGAGCTCATGGCAGCGCTGCGGCGAGCGGTCGAGTGAAGAGAGTTCCAGCGACAGCCCCGAGCCGCTCGGGAAACCGAAATGGCGCGCGAGCGTGGCGCTGAGCGCAACACTGACGCGACATTTCGGGGGGTTGGACGACCGACTGGGTTCAGCAGGTGCAGGGGATGCTGCCGCACTTGGGGCAGCCGTGCGCGAAGCGTTGGATGGCTTCGTTCAGGTCGACGCCTTGCTGATTGGCGAGCGTCGCCACCCAGGCGACCACGTCACCGAATTCGTGTACCCGGTCCTCGTGGGTGCCCTTGCGGACCGCCTGGGCCAGTTCGCCGATCTCCTCGGTGAGCCACGCGACGGTGGCCGACACGCCCCGCTCGCGATCGCGGTCTCCGTAGGTGCGTTCGATGACGTCTTGCAGCTCGGCGAAGTCCACGACCGGCGACCGTAGCGTCGTCAGGCGTCGACGGCCAGCGCCGCTCCCAGTTCGAACGTCGGCTGGAAGTCGGCCATCCGAGGGTCGGCGTTCACCACCGCCAGATACGACGTGTCGCAGCCGGGGACCGTCGACGACACCCGGGTCATCGACGCATACGCCAGACGCCGCGAGCGCTCTTCCATCCCGACGCCGACCACCACGGCCGGGCTGTCCCAGCCCTTGTAGCTGTGGACGGTGCACCCCTTCACTGCATCGGCGTCCGGCCAGAATCGGCCCTTGCTGCGGTGGCGTTCGTCGGGATCGCGGCTGTACACGTGATGGACGGGGTAGCCGGCAGCCACGATCTCGCCAGCGGCAGCCAACCCGTCGTGGTGGTACTCGCACAGGTACACCACGTCACGCGGGGCGAGCTCGGGATACTCCCGCAGCAGGCGGACAACCTCTCGGCCGACCGCCACGCCGAGATCGGCGACGCGTTCGACGTTCCGCCACGAACGAACCGCCGCTGACACGTGTCCGACGACGACAGCCTGATCGTCGGCGATCTCCGGCACCACGGCATCGTCGGCCACGAAGGACCGTGCGAACTCGTTCGTCGAGCGGACGAGATCTGGCGCCATCCGGTACGAGCTGGTCATGCGGATCCAGGGGTCGGTGAGGCCGGCCGCAGCGAGCGCGTCCGGATCGTCCCACGTCGACTTGCCGTACAGATCGACGGTCGAGTCGGCGACGAGCAACATCTCGCCGTCGGGTTGCACGACGTGCTCGCGCAACAGATTCCACCAGTCGACGGTGAAGTCCTGGCCCTCGTCGACGAGGACGGCGTCGAAGCGGCGTTCGAAGCCGGCCTGGAACACGTCGCGAGTCTTGATGACGATCTTCACCGGCCAGGTACCGCGAGCGGGCTCCTCGGCGACGATGCCCTCTTGCGCAGCGTCGTCGACCGCCCGCGAGCAGAACGTGTGGAAGCTGGTGCAGGTCACTCGGGCGGGGTTCGCTCCGTACTCGGCGCACCGCTCGACGACCAGTCGACGGAGATGGTTCGCCAGGGTCAGGTTGAAGCACAGCACCAGCACGCTCTTGCCCTCGGCGGCCAGTCGGGCCGCCCGCGCAGTGAGAGCGAACGACTTGCCGCTACCAGCGGTGCCGGTCACGCCACGAACGTGAGCTCGCCCGGGGTTGGCAACGACCCGGCGAGCGTTGTCGCTGAGCTGCACCGGCATGACCGCGTCGTGGACCATGCCGTCGACGACGAGCTCGCGATGCAACCGCCTGATCGATGCCGTCGGTGCGGGCGCCGTGACGGGACCGTCGACCAGGAACTGCAGACGTCCCGACAGATCGTCGCCCGACCAGACGAGCACGGCATTCGCGGGGTCACCCTGCCCGGAGGCCAGCAGCGCGCCGGCCTCGGCACCCGTGCACCAGGGAAGCACCACGACGGACCGAACGACACCCCCCGGCTCGCGCGAGTCCCCTGGGAATGCGAAGAACTGTTCGTACACGGTGCTGCGATGGCGACGAGCAACGGCGAGGGGCTGCTCGGTGCTCGGACTCCAGACGCCATCCGAACCCAGCACCTCGACATCACCCAGCTCGGAACGACGATGATCGGCGGAGCGCCAGTCGACCACGTCGACGGTGATCGCGCCTCGAACGTCGTGGACCAGCACGAGGTCGGGAACGTCCTGGCCGACCTTGGGTCGCACATAGATCGTCCAGTCGTCACCCAGCGCAGCGAACGCATCGAACACCTCCCGCTCAGCATCGCCGAGCGGTTCTTGGAGTTCGTCGAGATGTTCGATGGACGGTCGAATGATGGCCACGGCAGCTCCCGTTCGGTACAGGCGGACGGGCTGTCATCGGCACGACGAGGCCACGACTTGAGGATCTTGCCGAAGCGACACGCCCTCAGGGTCTGGCCGGGGGCCAGTGGCCCTCGTGGTCGGGGTGAGAGGATTTGAACCTCCGGCCTCCACGTCCCGAACGTGGCGCGCTAACCAAGCTGCGCTACACCCCGTAGCGGCTGGCCATGCTATCCAGCGGTGGCCGGTTCTTCCTCTGACGAATTCTCCGACTCGGCGACATCTCCGTCGGGGAGCGGCACCATCGGTTCCACCGGGGCCGCATCGGCTGCCAGCCCTTCGGTGTAGGTCCCACCAGCGAGGATCGCATCGGCGGCACGACGCAAACGCAGCGCATCGAGCGGCTTCACCAACCAGCCTTCGGCGCCGCTGCGGCGAGCCAGGTGCAGATCGGCCCGACGGTCGAGCAGCATCAACACCGGAACGTGATCGACCACGCCGGCCGACTCGTCGAGCCGAAGTGACATCGTGACGGCCATCGCACCCATCGAGCCGACCTGAAGATCGAGGATGGCGAGGTCGGGCATCTGTTCGGCGACTTGACGCGACACCGCGCGGCCGTCACGGCACACGGCGAAATGGACGTCATCGTCGCCGAGCGCGGCGGTGACCTCGTCGACGATCCAGTTGGCATCGGTGGCAAGCAGGATGTGCACGACGCAGACGCTACCCGTCGGCGACCGGATGGTCGAAGAGATGGCCGGCGATCACCAGTAGGCCGTCGAGGTCGTGCACGTCGCCATCGAGCAGCGGCAGCACGACGAGACGGTCGCCTCCGACGATCTCGGCGAGCGGCGCGATCACGTCGAGTTCCAGATTGCGCATCGTGCGCAGCGCTGCCACGTTGTCCCACAGCGCAGCGAGCTCGTCGTCTCCCGCCTCGCGAGCAGCGGCCGCAGCATCGGTCGCGGTGCCCGCACTGCCGTCGCCGAACTGGGGATGGGTCCGATTGACGATCGCCGAGGTCACGCCCACTCCCTGGTCGATCAACTGCGTCGAAAACCAGACCGCTTCGCCGATCGTGTCGTGACGCGGCGACGCAATCACCACGAACGACGTCTCCGGGGCCCGGATCAGTTGCACCACGTCGTCTGCTCGTTCACGAAAGCCCGTCTCCATGCCGGCAAACGCCTGGAAGAACGCAACCGAGTCGGCCAACACGTCCGAGCCGACCACCCTGCCAATCGCCTTCAGGATCGGCTGGGTGGCGGTGCTGATCACTCGCAGGCCGCCGCGGGTCGGCAGCATCAGCAGCCGGAACAGCCGGTGATCGAGGAATCGGGCGAGCACACCGGGCGCCTCGAGGAAGTCGAGCGCATTCCGACTCGGTGGCGTGTCGACGATCACCAGATCGAACCGGTCGTCGCCGTGGAGTTCGTGCAGTGTCTCGGCCGCCATGTACTCCTGGGTGCCACTCAGCGCCCCGGCGATGTTGCGGTAGAACGGGTTGGTCAGGATCCGCTCGATCTGCTCGTCGGAGTCGGCGTGGCGGCGCACCAGCCCGTCGAATGTCGCGGCCGTGTCGAGCATCATCGCCCACAACTCACCGCCCGGCTTCCACTCGCTGTCCGAGGGCGGCTCGATGCGTTGTGGCTCGGAGGCCAGGCCGTCCTCGAGGCCGAGCGCATCGGCCAGCCGACGCGCCGGATCGATCGTGACCACCACGGCCCGCCGCCCGCGACGAGCCGCTTCGAGGCCCAGCACGGCTGCGGTCGTCGTCTTGCCGACCCCGCCCGAACCACAGCAGACGATCACGCTCGACGCATCGATCATGTCGCCGTCGGGCCCCGCTGGTGGGTCGACGGGCGAGCTCGCGTCGTCGGTCCGGATCATGGCTGTGCTCCGAGAGTGTCGGCCAGACGCTGGATGTCCGACGGCGTCAGGCCAGCGGCCAGACATGCCGGCAGGGTCACCTTGGGAATCGGCAGCTCGGCGGCGAGACGGGCGATCTCACCGGTCTCCATCGCCCGACGCGAACGACGGAATGCTGCGGCGTCCACCAGCGCCTGCGCCGTCGAGGAATCGAGGTCGCGAACGGCCCGGCGAGCAGCGGCATCGTCGGGGAGCGGATCGCCGACGTCGACGGAGTTCACGACCACCGGTCCGAGTTGCACCCCGACCTCGTCTTCGAGCGCGAACGCGGTTTCGACCACTTCGTTGACCGGCGTCGTCTCGGGAAGCGTGACGAGCACCACCTGACAGCGCCCCGAGTCGTGGAGCAGCTCGAGTACCTCGTCCGCTTGTGCGCGCACCGGGCCGGCACTCACCGCGTCGGCGAGCCCCGCCGCCGAGGTGAGGAAGGTGATCGCATGACCCGCTGCCGGGCCGTCGACCACGATCAGGTCGTAGTCGCCCGAACGTTCGAGCTGCTTGATCTTGCCGAGCACGACGATGTCGTCGATCCCGGGAGCCGCAGTACCGACGACGTCGATCACTCCCGTACGGTTCAGTCGCTTCGCAATCCGGGCAAAGCCATGGTCGCGCAGGTACTCATCGAGCGCGTCGGGGGCGGAGATGGCGAGCACCTCGACCTCGGGGAGCAGGTCGGCGAGCGTCGGCTTGCCATCGAGTTCGACCACGAGTACGCGCTGCCCGGCATCCGATGCGGCACGGGCGATCACAGCCGTTACCGTGGTCTTCCCCACACCGCCCTTGCCCGCCACCACGACGACGCGGGCGGCAGTCAACGACTGCAGCGGAAACTCGCTCTCTGGAGGCACCTGTGCGAAGACTAGCGATCGGCATGCTCACGCTGGTGGCCGGGCTCACACTGTTCGGATCGGACATCGCAGCTCAGGACGACGGTGACGCCGGCGCAGCGATCGGACGAATCGACGTGTTGCAGGTGAGCGGCTACATCGACCCGATCCTGGTCGATGCCATCGACGATGCCATCGACGGCGCCGTCGAGGACGGCTCGCAGGCATTGATCTTGCAGGTCAACAGCGACGGCACCGTCGTCGACGACGACGTGGTCGACGACCTCCTCGTACGCGTCGCCAACGCCCCCGTCCCGATCGGGATCTGGGTCGGCCCGAGCGGTGCCCGGTTCTACGGCACCGCAGCGCAACTGCTGGCCGTCGCTGATGTCACCGGTATGGCACCAGGGGCCCGGGTCGGCTACATCGGGGTCCCGCTCGACCCGGCCGGCCTGCCCGAGGGTGTCACGGTCGACTTCGGTGTGGCCGAGGAACGTCTACGCAACGGCTCGGTCGGCTTGTCCGATGCCCGCCTGCTCGGCGTCTTCAAGCAGCGCATCGACGACGAGGGCATCCCGACGATCACGAACATGGTGGCGGCGATGGACGGCTACGAGGAGAACGGCGTCGTGCTGGTCACCACCGAACTCGTGGTGCTCGACGACGGCTCGACACGGTTCGACACCGTGTCGGTCGTGCGCTTCTCCAAGCTGACGCTGGTCGATCAGCTCTTCCACACCGTCGCCAGCCCACCGGTTGCGTACCTGCTGCTGTTGACCGGCCTCGCACTGCTGGTGTTCGAGTTCTTCACCGCCGGCGTCGGCATCGCCGGCGCGGTCGGCGCCGTGTGCACGGTGCTCGCCTTCACCGGTCTGGCGGTGCTCCCGACGCGCACGTGGGCGGTCGCGCTGATCATGCTCGCGATGATCGCGTTCGCGATCGACGTGCAAGTGGGGATTCCCAGATTCTGGACCGGGTTGGGCATCGTGCTCACGATCATCGGGAGCTGGTTCCTGTTCGAATCGATCCCTGGCTCGTCGATGCGTCCATCGTGGCTTGCGCTCATCGCCGGTGTCGGGGGCATCTCGCTGACCTTCATCGTCGGGATGCCGTCGATGGTGCGCACGAGGTTCGCCACTCCCACGATCGGGCGCGAGTGGATGATCGGCCAGGAGGGCACCGCCATCGACGCAGTCGACCCGGAGGGCTTGGTCGATGGTCCGCTCGGCCACCTGGCGGGCTCGCACCAACCGTGCGACCCCGATCGCGGCGGGCGAGCCAATTCGTGTTGCGGCGATCGACGGCGTCACCCTCGACGTCGAACCGCTCGAAGGGGCGGCTCGCGACTACCGCGAGATGCGAAAGAAGACCCCCGACGGCGAGACCGAAGCCGACGACAGTACGACCGACGACAACCAGCCCGCCGACGCCGGCTGATCCGGGCCCCGTGCGCAGTGCACGGAGGACCGCGAAGGTGTCACACGTCTGGAAGTCGGGGGCCGGCGATGCGCAGGTCGTCGCGGCGACGGGTGACCCCGCGGGCGTCGAGTTCGGCGACCAGCGGCAGCACGAACTTCCGGCTCGTGGACGTGGCATCACGGAACTCGGCCACCGTGAAACCGGTCGGCGAGCTGGACAGCAGCTGCGCCGCCAGCGCTGCAGCGGCGTCGATGGTGTCGGCGTGGAAGTACATCCCGTCACGCGTCACGACATGGCCGCGACGCACGAGCTCGCGCAGTTCGGCACGGTCGATGTCGTCGGGCTGCGGTGGGGTGTAGCCGCCCGATCGGACCGCGTCGAGGTACGGATGATCGACGTAGGGGTCGACGACGTCTGCAGTCCGAACCGTCGCCGCGTCGACGACCACCTCATCGATCGTTGCGAGCACGGCGCGTTCGCGATCGTCGAACGAGGCCAGGTCGAGCCCGGTCGGTCCGGCAGCGTCGACGCGTTCGACGAGCGCAGCTCGCATCGCTGACAACTCGTCGGCGGTCGTCAGCCACTCGCCGACGGTCGGCTCGACGAGCTCGCCGGTGAGCTGTTCGACGTCGGCGACCGTCGCCCAGCCCCGCTCGCGGACCACCCGTTCGATCGTGCGGTCGGGTGCCGCTCGCGAGGCCCGCAGCACCGGGTCGATGTCGAGCACCTCGCCGCCGCCGACCGTCTCGTCACGGCCCGACTCGCGCAGCACGAATCGATCGCCGGGGAGCAACGGCAACGACTGCGGCAGGAAGACACGCACGGCGCCATCGGCACCGGGAGCCAGGGTCTCGGTGCCCAGCACGCGGAGCCGTACCGAATGTTCACCCGAGCCGATGTACGCGACGAAGGCACCGCGCCGCGACAGGTCATGATCGAGGGCGGCGAGCACGTGCACGGACGCATCGAAGCGATCGGTCGACCGCCACTGGGCAGGGGCGACGAGGGCATCGCCGCGTGCGAGGTCGCGGTGGTCGACGCCGGAGAGGTTCACCGCGACGCGAGTTGCCGGGTCCGATCTCACCGACGGATCGACCAGCGGTCTGCAACCCACGGATTCGCACTTCCCGTGTCCCGACGACCATGTTCTGATCGACGGCAAGGCGTCCTCCGGTCAGTGTTCCGGTGACCACGGTGCCGCTCCCTTTGGCCGCGAACACCCGGTCGATCCACAACCGGGAGCGCCCGCGGTCACCCACCCGATCGGTGCGTGCCACCAGCGCGTCGAGCTCGACCGCGGAACTGGTCGAGCCCGTTCCCCGTCGTCGCCGAGACCGCAACGACCGGTGCATCGGCGAGGAACGTGCCGGCGACGTGATCCGCGACATCCATCCGCGCCAACTCGAGCAGGTCGTCGTCGACGAGGTCCGACTTGGTGATGGCGATCAGTCCCGAGTCGATGCCGAGCAATTCAAGGATGCGCAGGTGCTCCTCCGACTGCGGCTTCCACCCCTCGGTGGCGGCGACGACGAACACGCACGCCGACACCCCGCCGACACCGGCGAGCATGTTGCGGAGGAACTTCACGTGCCCAGGCACGTCGATGAAGCTGAGCTCCTCGCCCGACGGCAGGGTCGTGTGTGCGAAGCCGAGATCGATCGTGAGGCCGCGACGCTTCTCCTCCTCGAACCGGTCGGGATCGGTGCCCGTGAGCGCCAGGACCAGCGACGACTTGCCGTGGTCGACGTGACCGGCGGTCGCAAGGACCGTCACAACGGAGCGCGTGACGCCGTGAGCGCCGCGACGACGGTCGAATCGTCGGCCGGAGCGACCGAACGAAGGTCGAGCATCGTGCGGTCGTCGCGCGACCGGGCGATCACCGGCGGGTCATGGCGACGCAATGCGGTGAGCAGATCACCGCTCGATCTCGACGCCATACGACGGCATCGTGACACCGGGCGCCGAACCGGCCCCGGGCAACGACTCCATGGGTGCAGCAACGGCGGACGGGTGCACGTCGGACACCGCCGCGACGACTGCGTCGGCGCGCCCACGCAACGACGCAGTGGGCACGGCAACCATCGCCCAGAACGCGATGTCGGTGGCGGCACGCTTGTCGAGATACGCCAGCGCCGTGTCCTGCATCGCCGCGAGCACCAGCCCTCCCGGCCGCAGTGCCCGCGCCAGCGGATGGCGCTGGCAGCGTTCGACCAGGTCGGCGCGGCCGACGATGATGCCCGCCTGCGGTCCGCCGAGCAGTTTGTCGCCGCTGAAGGTGACGAGCGCCGCGCCGTCGGCGAGGGTCTGCAATGCTGCTGGCTCGCCAGCGAGCCACGCCGGCGGCGCGCCGGGCAGCCACGGGCAGTTCGCATCGATCAAGCCGCTGCCGATGTCCGCGACGACGGGCACATCGAGCGTTGCCAGTTCTCGCACCGAGGTCTCCTCGACGAATCCTTCGACCCGGTAGTTGCTCGGGTGCACCTTGAGCACGAGCGCTGCGTCGACGCCGGGCTTGTCGAGTGCTCGGCGGTAGTCGTCGAGTCGGGTGCGGTTCGTGGTGCCGACGTCGACGAGTCGGGCACCGGACTGTTCCATCACGTCGGGGACCCGGAACGAGCCGCCGATCTCGACACTTTCTCCACGGCTGACGGGCACATCGCGGCCCTCGGCCAGCGCGGCGAGCACCAGCAGCACTGCTGCCGCGTTGTTGTTGACCATCATTGCCGCCTCGGCGCCGCACAGCCGAGCAAGCAACTGGCCGACCGCGTGCTGACGCGACCCACGGGTTCCTGAGGCGAGGTCGAACTCGACGGTCTGGGCGGCTGCCGGCTGGTGGTGTCGCAGCGGCGCCCGGCCCAGGTTGGTGTGCAGCAGGACGCCGGTGGCATTGACCACCGGAGTGAGCAGGGTTCGTCGGAACGCGTCGGCGCGAGCGGCAGCGGACTCGACGTCGCCGGCCTCGATCGCCGCCCTCGCGATGTCGACCAGGATCGGGTGCGGCAGCCCCGTCGACGCCATTGATCGGGCGAGCGCGTCGACCGAGGGTGGCCGTTGACGGTCCCCCGGAGCGCTCATCGACCCGAGCCTACGAGATGTCTCGGCTCAGGCGTCGGGCAGCTTGTCGACGGCGTCCTTGGCCGCTTCGGCACCCTGCTGGACCTTGTCGGCGTGAGCGCCGGCCTTGTCGCCGGCGACGTCAGCCGCCTTGTCGATGCCTTGTTTGACCTGGGCCTTGTTGCCGCCCAGCTTGGACTTGATCGAATCCATGAATCCCATTGAGAGAGTCCTTTCGTGTTGGCGAATCACCAGCGACCGTACTGCAAATCGGCCTAGCGCTCGAACGTTGATCGGCGGGCGGCGTCCAGCACCGCAACACCGTGGGCCCGAGCCGACCGTTCCCAGTGCGGATCGTCCGGGGTCGAACCGCAGCGATGATCCCAGACGATCCGGGCATGGTCCGGATTCGATCGGACGCCGTGAAGATGCACCCAGTGCTCCGCGCGTTCGTTGATGATCATCCGGGTGTCGGAGACCGTGCCGAGCTCCATCGTCACGGTGCGCCAGTTGGCGCCGGGCACGACCTCGGCGAGGCCGGAGGCGATCTGGCCGTGCTTCGGTCCGGTGGTGGCATCGGCAGAAGCGGTGCGCTCGATGCGGTCGGCATCGAAGACCCGGCGTAGCCACGCGTCGTCGGGATGATCCTCGGCGACGTGCGACAACAGGGTGTAGGTGCCGAACTCACCGTGGCCGGTGTGCAGATCCAGCACCAGCACCTCCTCGGTGCCGGCGAGTCGCTCACCGACCACCTGAGCCAGGATCCGATTCGACTCCTCGGTGCGATCGCCCCCGAAGTACAGGCCGTCTGGATGCGAGTACTGCCCCTCACTCACCGCCGACTTCACCCACGAGTATCCGTGCTCGTCGATCAACGCCCGGGTGACCTCGAGCAGCGACTCGGCCGTGGGCGGTTCGTCGCCGGCAGGCACCAGCACCGGGTGCAGGACCTCGTAGCCGGGATTCTCGGGTACCTCGGTGCGCTCGTCACGGCCCCAGTTGCGGTTGAGGTCGACGTTGGACTCGTTCTGACGACGCCAGTAGGTCATCCCCCACGGATTGACGGCATGCACCAGCAGCACTGCGGCGTCGTCGGAGAGGTCGGGATCGGAACCGTCGACGACCCATCGCTCGATCGCGTCGCACATCAACGTCGACGACGAGAAGCCTTCGTCCCCGTGGACCCCGGCCATCACGAGCAGTGCCCGACGAGGCCGTGTCGCTCCGAACGACGTCACGTCGATCGTCAGCTCCTGGCCGTGTTCGCCCCGGGCGGTGATCGGATGAGCGGTGAACCCCAACCCGGCGGCCCGACAGGTCCACCGGAAACGCTCGCGACACTCGTCATAGGTGAGCGGGAACCGGTCGGGGCGCATCGCGACAGGATTCCATCACACGATCCCCTGCGCCGACCCGCGGACAACGAGCGCCGGAGGAAGATATCCTGCTTCGGGTCGTGACCAGTTGGAGCAAGGCCATCGTCAGCTATCCGCCGACGTGGATTGCCGCGGTACTGCTCGGTGCGACGGTCTGGCTGGTCCTCACCGTGCTCGATCCGCCCGGCGTGTTCGTGATCGTCCTGATCGTGCTGGCCGTCGTCGCAGCGATCGCCTGGCCGTTCACGATGTCAGCAACCGGCACGCTGGCGAAGCTGCAGTTCGAGATCCCCCGTGTCGAGGAGATCGATCCCACGGAGATCGCCACGTTGCGAGCCGAACTCGACGCGCTCGTCGACACGCAACCGACCGAGCAGCTCGATGCACTGCTGTCCAAGCGGCAGAGCCTGATCAACGTGCTGCAACGACGCCTCGATGCCGGCGAGCTCACCTATGCCCGATATCTCTCGACGTCGCAGCAGGTGTTCAGCTCCGCACTCGACAACCTCCACGAGGTGGCGGTTGCCTACGAGAGCATCAGCACGATCGACGAGACCTACATCGACCGTCGCCTCGCCGAACTCGTTGCCGACGACAGCGACGTCGAATCAGCCGAACGCGAGCGTGCCACGCTCGAACGGCGCCGCGAGCTGCGCACTACGCAACGTCGCCGCATCGCCCAGCTGCTCGCACAGAACGAGTCGGCCCTCACTGCGCTCGACCGGACCACCACGGCGCTCGCCGATGTCCCCATCGGCAAGAAGCCCGAGGATGCCGACGCTGCCATGGCCGCGCTCGAGGAACTCGCCGACCGAGCCGCCAAGTACGCCTGAACCGACACCCCGAAAGGCCCCACCCATGAGTGACACCGCACCAACGACCAATGGCCACGGGACGACCGTGCTGGACCTGAACCTCAACGTCGACGCCGCGAAGGCCGAGATCGTCGTCGTCGAGCCGGAACCCACCGACGAACTCCGAGCGCAGGCGATTGCCCAAGTCGACCAGCTCCTCGCCGTCGACCCGACGAACGAGGACGCCCGAGCAGCAGCTCGCGACGCGGTCGACTCGATGGGTCGCGACCTCCAGACTCGCTCGGCGACGCGCAGCCGGATGTTGCAGGCGCCACTCAAGGACATCTCCCACGGCACCGAGGACGGTGGCGAGGTCGCCAAGTCGCTCTCCGATCTCCGCATCGAGGTCGAGAAGCTCGACCCGTCCGGGCTCGACACCGAGGCCGGCTGGTTCACCCGGGCCGTCGGCAAGATTCCCGGCGTCGGCACACCGCTGAAGCGCTACTTCATGCGCTACGAGAGTTCCCAGACCCAGATCGACGCCATCGTGCACTCACTCGAGAAGGGGCGCGATCAGCTCAAGCGCGACAACGTCACGCTCGGCGACGACCAGAAACAGATGCGCGAGCTGACCCATCTGCTCACCGATCAGATCGCGTTGGCCCAAGCGCTCGACGCCGCCGTGGTCGAGAAGCTGGCGACCGAGATCGGGCCCGACGATCCACGTCGGCAATTCGTCGAGGAGGACATCCTGTTCGCCCTGCGCCAGCGCACCCTCGACCTGCAGCAGCAACTCGCGGTCAACCAGCAGGGCGTGCTGGCGATCGAGATCATCATCCGCAACAACCGTGAGCTGATCAGAGGCGTCGATCGGGCGATCGACGTCACGATCAGCGCGCTGCAGGTGGCCGTGACCGTCGCGCTGGCACTCGCCCACCAGAAGATCGTCCTCGACAAGATCGAGGCGATCAACACCACGACCTCGGCGATGATCGCCGGCACGGCGGAGCGCCTGAAGACCCAGGGCACGGCGATCCACCAGCAGGCATCGAGCACGATGCTCGACATGGAGTCGCTGCGCCAGGCGTTCACCGACATCGACATCGCGCTCGACGAGATCTCTCGCTATCGACGAGAAGCCCTGCCGACGATGGCGGGCACGATCCTCGAACTCGACGAGCTCACCGCCGAGAGCGAAGCGGCGATCGAGAACATGGAACGCGGCCGGACCGCGACGACCCGTCTCGATGACGGCGGTGGTGGTGGGGGCGCGATCGACATCGGCGAGATCACCGCGAAGGAGAGCGAGTGACGGTGCGCCGCTCCCGCGTCCCCCTGATCGCTGCGTTCGCCGGGTTCGCCCTGATCGCCGCCGCCTGCGGCGATCTCGGAACCGACGACTCGTCGGAACCGCTCGACCCTGCGGAGGCAACGCAGCGTCTCGACGAACTCGCGGACGACATCGGGTGGATCGACAACCAGGTCACCCGCAGCGCATCGATCCCCCCACCGACCGGCGCCAATCTGTCCAACACGCTGCCCGACATCGACCAGTTCGAGATCAAGGTGGCGGCACCGGGGAGCGCATCGGAGGTCGTCGAGATCTGGGCATCGACCGAGAAGTCGGGCGATGACACCGATGGGTGGATGACCGAGGTCGTCACCGACTTCAACAACGCAGGCATCACGCTCGCCGACGGCACGCCGGTGGGCGTCGACCTCAGGCGCATTCCATCGGGCACCGGCTACCAGTACATCGCACGCGGCCAGGAGCTACCCGAGGCGTTCTCGCCATCGAACCAGTTGTGGATCGAGATGGCCGGCGAGTTCCAGACGATGACCGAGGTGCGCCCGCGGATGGTCGACAACGTGGCGGGCATCGTGATGAAGAACGAGACCGCCGACGAGCTCCGGGCGAACTACGGCGACCTGAGCGCCGAGAACCTCGTCGACGCGGTGATCGCCGGCGATCTCGTCATGGGCTACACCGACCCATTCGCGTCGAGCACTGGGCTGAACTTCCTGCTGACCGTGCTCGACTCGATCGCCGGTGGCGACGAGGCGCAACTCACGTCGCCCGACGTCGCCAGTGTGTTCGAGCAGTTCCAGCGTCAGGTGCCGTTCGTGGCACTGACGACGTTGCAGATGCGCGACTCGGTCGAGAACGACACCGGCACGCTCGACACGTTCGTGATGGAGTGGCAGACCTACACCAACACCGACTCGCTGCAGTCGGGCTTCGAGTTCATCCCGTTCGGGCCGCGCCACGACAACCCGCTCTACGCAGTGGGAGATCTCTCCTCTGATCAGAGCGAGGCGTTGGAGCTGTTCGCTCAGTTCGCCGAGGCGCCCGAGTACCAGGAGTTGGCGACCGAGTTCGGGTTCGATCCACCGGCCTACACACCGACCGTCGAGGTGCCATCCGGCGCGACGTTGATCGACGTCCAGAACGTCTGGAAGGACAAGAAGGACGGCGGGCGGCCAGTGGCGACGGTGTTCGTCGTCGACGTCAGTGGTTCGATGGAGGGCACGCGCATCCAGTCCGTTCGCGAGGCGATGATCTCGGCTCGTGAGTTCATCAAGCCCGAGACCGAGGTCGGTGTGGTCGAGTTCAACGACACCGCGATGAAGCGGCTCGACGTCGCCGAGTTCGACCTCAACCAGCAGGGCGCGGTACGCCGCGATCGCGGAGGACCTCAGCCCCGGCGGCGGCACGGCGATGTACGACGGCATCGTGCTCGGGCTGAAGATGCTCGAGGACCAACGCGCTGCCGAACCCCGATCTGAAGACCTTGCTCGTCGTGCTCACCGACGGCGAGACCACCGACGGGCTGCAGTTCGACGACGTCGACGAGATGATCGACGGGCTGCGCATCCCGATCTACACCGTGGGCTTCGAAGCCGACCTCGAGGAACTCGGTCGCGTGTCGTCGCTGGTCGAAGCTGCCAGTATCGATGCCAGTGAGGACGACGTCGAGTTCAAGATCGCCGCGTTGTTCAACGCCGGTGGCTGATCGAGCAGTGCCCCGATCGGCTCGTTCGTGAAGCCGCTCGCGATCTGGGTCGCGATCGTTGCCGTCGTCTTCGGTGGGTATGCACTGGTGACGACGTTGCTGCGCGAGACCGAACAGGTCTTCGTGTTCGTCGACTCGTCGCAACCGATGGACGCTGCTCGAGAACGAGATCATCGTCGAACTCGATCGCATCGACGACCGCAGCGACAGCGAGTTCAGCGCTCGCCCGGGGTCAGAGCCGTGGCGAGCGAACTGGTTCACTCGTGGCAAGACGGAGTTGCGGTGGACGAACACGCCGCTGTTCGCCCCGTGCTCGTTCGACGGCATCGACTCGTTCCCCGAGGCGGCGCCGCCGACGAGCGGATCCTGATCACCACCGCCGGATCGTGCGACACCAGCGGGTTGACCGACTGGACGATCGTCGAACTCACCCCCTGACCATCACACAGCGTCGCAACTGTCACACCGTCACACCGTGCCGGGTCTGATGTGACACTGGGGCACGCGCACGCTCGTCGAGCCGGTTTAGCCTCAGCTGTGTGAGCCTCCCGGTACCGATCGTCCAACTCGACCCCGACCTGCCACTGCCCGAGTACGCCCACGAGGGCGACGCCGGCCTCGACCTGTACGCCCGCGAGTCGGTGACACTCGCTGCCGGCGGTGGCCGGACGCTCGTGCCGACCGGCATCGCGATCGCCATCCCGATGGGCCACGGCGGGTTCGTGCTGCCGCGCAGCGGTATGGCGGTCAAGCACGGCATCAGCGTGGTGAACGCGCCCGGGCTGATCGACGCCGCATACCGCGGTGAGATCAAGGTCGTGTTGATCAACACCGACCCCGACGCCGACTACGAGGTGCAGCGCGGCGATCGCATCGCCCAGCTCGTCATCCAGCGCGTCGAATCGGTCGCCTGGCAAGTCGTCGACTCGCTCGACGGCGTCGACCGCGGCGGTGGCTTCGGCCACTCCGGCCGCTGAAACCCCGTTTGCGTGGCGGTTCCGGTGATCCGGGCCACCGCAATTGTCACCCAAACGGAGCGGATGGACGTCAGCCCCAGGCAAAGACCGGCTGTTCGAAGTCGGCCACACGTTCGTTGAGGCGACCGTCGAGGCCGACCCAGCGGAACTGCACGAGCAGGGCGCCGGTCGGGGCGTGGATGAGATCGCCGCCGAGCGGTACCTGCACGACGGGCTGGTCGCTCTCGGGAATCGTCACGAACCGTGGCGAATCGTCACGAGTCAGCTGGTGCAGTCCGATGCGATAGGCAGCGAGCACCTCATCGGGTGCGGGACGATCTCGACTCCGATGCCGCCCCACACGACGACCGGTGTGATCACGTAGCCCGAGCGAGTGGCGTAGTCGTCGAGCACGCCCGAGCACCGAGTCGGCGCCGAGACGCACGCCGATCTCCTCGTCGGTCTCGCGCAGCGCTGCATCGATCGGCGGTCTCCCCGGCGTCGAGACGACCGCCCGGGCAGCGCCCACTGCGACGCGTGGCGATTGAGCCCGGCGCTGCGACGGCAGAGCACGAACGAGGCACCGCCGGCGACGTCGGCCATCCGACCGTCGAGGTCGGACACGTCCGACGGGATCACCGACAGATCCTCGGCGGTCGCCCCGAACGGATCGACCTGGTCGGAGCCTGCCACCGAGTCGACGAGCAGGATCGCGACCGCCGCGTGTCGGCGTCCTTCGAGCGGCAGTTCGAGACGATCGTGGTCTGCGAGGTTGGCCGCGATGGTCGATCGCAGGGTGTCGTCGAACTCGATCACGGGCTCGTCGTGTCGGTCGGTGGCGGTCGCGTCCGGTGGTTCGGTGATCGGTTCGGGGTGCGGGTGGAGTCGTCGATGCCAACACCTTGGCAGCCAGACGCGGTGCTGATCGGCACCGAAGCGACGAGCCCGATCGAACCGACGAGTGCCCGGACGATCTCGACGGCCACCACCTCGCGTGTCGCCACCGACCCGAGGCCCTGCTGTGCTTCGCTGAACAGCAAGAGCAGCGGCAACGACGGCGCCGGCGTACGCCAGGAAGAGCGTGTTGACCGTGGACGAGATGTGATCGCGTCCGATGCGCAGTGCCCTGCCGTACAACTCGCCGAACCCGGCGTCGGGGGCGGCCCGTTTCAACTCCCACACCGCCGACACCTGGGTGACGGTGACGTCATCGAGCACGCCGAGCGAGCCGATCACCACGCCGGCGAGGAGCAGACCCCGGGGGTCGATCCCCGAACCGAGCGCGTCGAGGAACCCGACGCTCTCGTCGCCGAACCCGGTGAACTTCGACGACGCCAGGAAGATCCAGGCGAGCACGCCGGTGAGGGCGAGGCTGGCGAACGTCGACAGCAACGCGGCAGCGGTCGCCAGATCCGCGTCCATGGGCGAGGAAGAGCGCCACGAAGGCGATCGCGCCCACGGTGACGAGTGCGACCGCGATCGAGTTCGAACCGTCGAGCAACGCTGGCAGGGCGAACATGACGATCACGACCAGGCTCATCGCCAGACCGGCGAGCGCACCGACGCCGCGCCAACGCCCCAGCACCACGATCGCGGCCACGAACAGGATCGACAACAACAGCATCGGGGTGCCCCGTTGGAAGTCGTAGAACACTGCCTGGCGAGCTCCGCCGCCGATGTCGACGAGGTCGACGAGAATGCCGTCGCCGGTCGAGATGGTCGTGTCGATCGACTGTTCGATCACGAAGCGTTCGCCGTCGAACTCGCCGTCGGTCACGACCATCTCGATGCTCGTACACGCCAACAGCGGGTCGAACGAGCACGGCACCTCCTCGACCGCCTCGACGTTCGCCTTCACCGGCTCGCCGTCGAGGCCCAACGGATCAGTCGAGCCACCACCGCTGCTGGGCCAGAGCACGACGAGGCCGACAAGCACCAGGAACGCGCACACGCCGACGGCGATCCACATCGCCCGGCGAATCTCCGGGCGCACCGATCCGTCGAGATCGTGCCCGTCGTCGACATCCATGTCCGTGTCCAGAACCCATCGGTCCAGTCTGATCGACGGTGAGCGAACGATGGGTGACCATCCGAGACGCCCGCATCCACGATGCGGGAGGCGCCACGGCAACGAACGGCTTCGAGGCGCGGGAGGCTCAGCGGGTTCGGTGGCCGTTGCTTTGCTGTGTTCGGCTGCGTGTTCGGGCTGGTGGAGGTGCCGGTGTCCGACATCGTCGTGGTTGTGGTCGTCACCGAGGTCGTGGCTGTGGCCGTGGCCGTGGTCGTCGACGAGCAGTGCTTCGCCGCCGATGCGCAACAGCCGGCCGCCGAAGGCGGTGGCGAGGTGCCCCGGCCGCAGCACCTCGTCGGGGGTGCCATCTGCGATCACGCAGCCGGCGAGCAACATCACGCGGCCGGCACGCTTGGCTTCCTCGAGGTGATGCGTCGAGAACACGACGGTGGAGCCGGTCGACACCTCGGCGTCGATGATCGACAGGATCGTCTCCTGGCTGGGCAGATCGAGTCCGGTGATCGGCTCGTCGAGCAACAGCAGCTTCGGCGAGCCGATCAACGCCTGGGCGACGAGCACTCGTTGGCGCTGGCCGCCGGACAGCTCGCTGAACGATCGTCGGAGCAGATCGCCGACGTCCAGCCGCTCGGCAACCGAGTGGATCTCGGCACGATCTTCACGGGTGATTCGACCCAGCAGGCCGCGGGTTCGGTAGCAGCCCATACGGATCACTTCATCGACCGGGAGCGGCATCCAATCGTGGTGCTCGTGCTGCTGGGCGATGAACGATGCGTCCACGTCGGGCGAGCGCTCGACCGTTCCCGTGGTCGGTGCGAGCAGGCCCGCCAACAGGCGCAGCACGTGCTCTTGCCGCTGCCGTTGGCGCCAACGAGTGCCACCGACGTCCCCGAATGGAACGACGTCGTGGTCGTGTCGAGCGCGATGACGTCGGCGTATCGAACGGACACGCCGGTCAGTTCGGCGATCGTCGTCGTCGGTGGCCACGGTCGGAAACGCTAGCGCAATTTGGAATGAGAGTCATTCTCAGTACACTGGCCACATGTTCACGTCTCATGCACACAGAGGTGTCGCCGTGCTGACACTCGGGACGCTGCTGATCACGGCCTGCGGCTCGGACGGCGAGCAGGGTTCCGACGAGGTCGACCCCGCTGCACCGACGTGGTGGTGACCACGAGCATCTGGGCTGACGTCGCCGCCAACGTGGCGTGTGGCGGGCTCGCCCAGATCGAGACGATCATTCCTCCGGGCGGTGATCCGCACTCGTTCGAGCCGTCGCTGCGCGACCGCGAGACGATGGACAACGGCCGACCTGGTCGTGGCCAACGGGCTGTTCCTCGAAGAGTCACTCGACGATTCGATCGACGCCGTCGAGTCCGACGGCGTCACGGTGCTGCGAGTGGCCGACGAGCTGGATCCGCTCCCGGTCGGCGAGGCGACCGACGACGACCACGACGACGAGGGCGAGACGGACGACGACCACGACGACCACGACGCTGGCGATTCGGATCCGCACGTGTGGTGGGATCCCACCCGCGTGGCCGCAACGGTCCCGTTGATCGCCGACGCACTCGCTGACGCCGGCGTGGATCGAGCGGCACTCGACGCCTGCGCAGAGCAGTACGTCGAGGAATTGACGGCACTCGACGCCGACGTCGCTGACATCGTCGCTGCGCTTCCGCTCGACGAGCGGCTCCTGGTCACCAACCACGACTCGCTCAGCTACTTCGCCGACCGCTACGACTTCGAGGTGCTCGGCAGCGTGATCCCGTCGTCGAGTTCGCTGGCGGCGACCAGCCCGGCCGAGCTCGACGCACTCGCCGCCGACATCGAGGCCACCGGCGTCGCTGCGATCTTCGCCGACACCCAGAACTCCTCGACCGACGCAGACGCACTCGCCAACCGCCTCGGCGGCGTCGACGTGGTCAGCCTGCTCACCGGCACCCTCGATGAACCGGGCAGCGAGGCCGGAACGTACGTCGGTTGGCTCCGAGCGAACGCCCAGACCATCGTCGACGCGCTCACCCGGACCGCGGCAAGCTGAGGCGGTGGAATTCCTCACCGATCCCTGGGGCTGGTGGATCACGCCGTTCCTCGACTCCGAGCTGATGCGCGACGCTCTGCTGGCGGGGTTCTTGACCGTCGTCACCACATCACTCGTGGGCACCTGGGTCGTGTTGCGTGGGATGAGCTTCCTTGGCGACGCACTCGCCCACGGCGTGCTGCCCGGCATCGCGATCGCCTTCATCATCGGTGTCGACACCTCGATCGGCGCTCTTGTCGCCGCTGGCGCCATGGTGGCGGGGATCGCCGTGATCCGCCGGCACTCGCCGCTGCCTGACGACACGTCGATCGGCGTGCTGTTCGTCGGATTCCTGGCGCTTGCCGTCGTGATCATGTCGACGCAGCGAGCGTCCTACACCGGTGACCTGAACCGGTTCCTGTTCGGCTCGATCACCGGACTCGACAGCTCCGACGTGATCCGTCAGGGGATCGCTGCGGCGATCGCGCTCATCGGTGTCGTCGTGTTGTATCGAGCATTTCTCGTGATGACGTTCGACGTCTCGCTCGCCTCGATGCTGGGCCTGCGACCTGGTCTCGCACAGGCTGCGCTCCTGGCGCTCTTGGCGATCTCGATCGTGTCGTCGTTCCAGTCGGTGGGAAACCTGCTCGTGTTCGCGTTCCTGATCGCTCCCCCAGCGGCCGCCTCACTGCTCGTGCGCCGGGTACCGATGATCATGGTCGTCTCGGTCGGGCTCGGTTCGCTCGCCACCGTCATCGGCATCCTCGTGAGCTATCACCACGCCACTGCGGCGGGCGCGACGATGGCGCTCACGTCGGTGATCATCTTCTTCGTCGTGCTCGCCGGCTCGGTCGCACGACGCGCCGTGGCCCAGCGACGCACGCTCGCCCCCGCCTGAACCCCACCCACTCCCCGAAATGGCGCGCTCACGTTGCGCTCAGCGCAACGCTGGCGCAATTTTCGGGGGGTCAGGGGGTCAGGGGCGGCAGTCGGCGCAGCGACCGTAGAGGTCGATCGTGTGGTGGGTTGCCTCGAAGCCCTCGGCGCTCGACAGCGTGTCGAAGGCGGCGTCGAGTTGGCGTTCGAGTGCGGGCGTCAGGGTGACGTCGCGAACGGTGCCGCACACCCCGCAGATCAGGTGGTGATGGTGCTCGGTGAGGTCCTCGGCGAGTTCGTAGCGAGCGTGGTCGGCCGAGTGCACGAGCCGACGCACCACGCCCACCTGTTCCATCACGGCGAGGTTGCGATACGCAGAACTCTGGGCCAGCGCCGGGGCGAGATCGATCAGCTCCGGCAGCGTCACGGGGCCGTCTGCCGAGGCCAACGCATCGACCACGGCTCGACGGCCGGAGGTGTAGCGCTGATCGTTCTCGTCGAGGCGGTCTCTGACGGTGCGGTGGATCTCGGCGTGGGCAGTCGACACGGCCAGATCCTCAGCCGCGGTAGCCGCTGGTGATCGGCATGCGCCGATCCTTGCCGAACGCCTTGCGGCTGACGCGCACGCCTGGCGGTGTCTGGCGGCGCTTGTACTCGGCGATGTCCACGAGCCGCGTGATGCGACGCACCATCTCCTCGTCGTGACCCAGCTCGACGATCTCCCCCGCCGTTCGATCGTCCTCGACGTAGAGCCGCAGGATCGGATCGAGCACCTCGTAGGGCGGCAGACTCTGATCGTCTCGCTGATCCGGGCGCAGCTCGGCTGACGGCGGCTTGGTGATGACGTCCTCGGGCACGATCTCGCGACCTGCGGCACGATTGACGTAGCGGCACAGGTCGTACACGCGGGTCTTGAGCACGTCTTTGATGATGCCGAAGCCACCGACCGAGTCGCCGTAGATGGTGAAGTAGCCAACGGCGACCTCGCTCTTGTTGCCGGTGGTCAACGCCATCCAACCGAACTCGTTCGACAGCGCCATCAGCAGCAACCCGCGACATCGGCTCTGGATGTTCTCGTAGGTCAGGCCCGGCTCGCGCCCCTCGAACGACGGCGCGAGCATGTCGAGGTAGGCCGAGAACGCGGGCTCGATCGAGATCGTCCGGAAGTCGATACCGAGGTTCTCGGCGAGCAGCTGGGCGTCGCTCTTGGAGTGCTCGCTCGAGTAGCGCGACGGCATCGACACGCCGTGCACGTGTTCGGGCCCGAGCGCATCGACGGCGATGCAGGCCACGATCGTGGAGTCGATCCCGCCGGACAGCGCGATGACGACGTCGTCGAATCCGTTCTTCGTGCAGTAGTCCCTCGTGCCGAGCACCAGTGCGTCGTACAGCTCGCGGTCGGCGTCGAGCGGCGTGGCGATCGAGCCGAACGACACATCATCGTGCACCACCGGTTCGGCCGTGACCATGACCGTCGGCAGCAGTGCTTCGGTGAGACGACCCCGGGGATCGAGCAGTCGTTTGCGATAGACCGGCGGAACCGGCACGTCGACGACGAGCAGGTCATCGACGAACTGCGCTGCCCGCGCCAGCAGCGTTCCCTCGTGGTCGAAAACGACCGACCCGCCGTCGAACACCAACTCGTCCTGGCCACCGACCTGGTTGACGTACACGATGGCCGTGTGCGAGTCCGACGCTCGCGTCGCCAGCATCCGCTCGCGCTCGGCGCCCTTGCCGGCGTGGAACGGCGACGCATTGATGTTGATGCTGACCTCGGCCCCGGCGGCAGCTTGTTCGGCGACCGGACCAAACGGGCTCCAGATGTCTTCGCAGATCGAGACACCCACCTTGACGCCGCCGATGACGAACAGCTCGAGTGGATCGGATTCGGCACCGGGTGTGAAGTAACGAGCCTCGTCGAACACGGTGGTGTTGGGGAGCAGGCGCTTGCGGTACGTGCCGACGATCTCGCCGTTCGCGCAGACGGCGGCAGCGTTGTACAGGTCGCGGTCCTGGTCGACGAACCCGACCACGGCAGCGCACCGCCCTGTCCGAGCGGCGAGCTTCGCCAACGACGCAGCGTTGTCGACCACGAATCCCGGTTTCAACACCAGGTCTTCGGGCGGGTAACCGGTGGTCGACAGCTCGGGGAAGGCCACGACGTCACATCCCGCAGCCTCGGCCCGGTCGTAGGCGTCGAGCATCCTGGCCAGGTTCCCGTCGAGGTCGCCCACCGTCGGATTGAGTTGAGCGAGCCCCACTCGCAGCACCGTCACGATCGATCAGGCTACCCGTGGCGACGGCGACGGGCCTCGCTGCGAAACGGTGGGCCTGATCTGGCACTATGGCCACGTGCGCGTCGGTCGGGTGGCAATCATCGGGTTGCTGCTCGTGGCTGCCTGCTCGCCGGGCGACGGGCCGGAATCGATCCCGCTTCCGACCTCACCCGACACCACGACCACCACGACCACCACCACGACCACCACGACCACCACGACGGTGCCACCACGGTACGAGGCCACGATCCGACGAACCAGCGGCGGCGTTCCCCACATCAGCGGCGACACCATCGCCGATGTCGCCTACGGGCAGGGCTGGACGAGCGGCGAGGACCACGGCTGCACGCTGATCGACCAGATCCTGAAGGTGACCAGCACTCGCTCAGCGGCGCTCGGGCCGGGACCCGAGGGCGAGAACGTCGACAGCGACTTCGCCTGGACGGCGATCGGCATCGTCGAGATCGCAGCCCGTGACTTCGAGACGGCGTCAGCTGCGCTGGTGGAACAGTTCGAGGCGTTCGCAGCGGGTTGGAACGATCAGCTCGCCGACGTGGGCGGTGAGCGACTGACCGGGTGGTGTGCCGGCGCCGATTGGGTACGTCCGATCACGGCCGTCGAGATCTACACCTACGGTCGCTCGATCGCGCTCCAGGCCAGCAGCGCAGCGATCATCGAATTCCTCGGCTCGGCCCAGCCCCCGACCACCGAGCCCGTCGGGGTCCGTCTGCGTCCGGGCACCGCTCGAGGCTCAACCGCCGACTCCAGCGAGGTCGACCTGGACGCCGCAGCGTCGGTCGACCTGGAGCTTGCCGACGACGCCGGCCTCGCGAGCAACGGGTGGGCAATCGGCCAGGACCGTGTGGCCGGCAACGAGGGTGGCCTCCTGCTGGCCAACCCCCACTATCCGTGGGAAGGTGAATTGCGGTTCGCTGAAGTCCAACTCACGGTGCCGGGAGAGATCGACGTCTACGGCGCGCAGTTGCTCGGGCTGCCCGGCGTCGGCATCGGCTTCACCGACGGCGTCTCATGGACCCACACGGTGTCCGCCGGCAAACGGATGACCGGCTACAACCTCGCGCTCGACCCTGGCTCGCCCACCTCGTACCTCGTCGATGGCCAGTCGGTGCCGATGACCTCCACCGACGCGACGATCGACATCCTGCGCCCGGACGGCACGGTCGACACCGAGACCCGCACCCTGTGGCGAAGCCAGTACGGCCCGATCATCGACTTCCCGGGGATCGGATGGACCGACGCCAACGTGTTGTCCTACCGCGACGCGAACATCGACAACAACGAGTTCCTCGAGCAGTACTCGCGCATGCTCGACATCCAGAGCATCGCCGACCTCCAAGCGCTCACCGCCGAGTATCAGGGCGTTCCGCTCTTCAACACCGTCGCCGTCGGCGACGACGGCACCACCTGGTACGCAGACACCTCGGCAACACCCAATCTGAGCGCCGAGGCCGAACAGGCCTACGTCGACAAGCTGTTCACCGACCCGCTCACCCAGATCGCCTACGAGCAGAACTTCGTACTCCTCGACGGATCCGACAGCCGCTTCCAGTGGGAGGTGGTCGAGGGTGCCCGCGACCCCGGGCTCGTCCCGTTCTCCGAGATGCCGATGGTGCAGCGCACCGACTACGTCTTCAACGCGAACGACAGCTTCTGGGTGCCGAGCGCCGAGTTCACCCTCACCGGCCCCTACACGATCCTGCAGGGCGAGCAGAACAGCCCGCTCAGTCTGCGCACCCGTCAGAACGCCGCGGTGCTCGGCGCCGCCAATGACGCCGGTCTTGCCGGTCCCGACGGTCTGTTCGACGCCGACGAGGTCCGCACGGCAGCGTTCGAGAACTCCGGGAGGTCCGCGGCGCTGCTGCGGTCAGCCGCCGTGACTGCCTGTTCCGCCACGCCGATCGTCGACGTGCCCGAACTGCTCGCCGCCGACGGCACGGTGAGCTTGCCTGCCGCTGCGGTCGACCTCAGCGCTGCGTGCAACGTGCTCGCGGCATGGGACGGCGTGTACGACCTCGATCGATCGGGTCCGATGATCTGGCGCGAAACGATGAGCCAATTCGACCCCCGAGCATTCGAGACCGCTGGTGCACTCTTCGCTGATCCCTTCGACCCTGCCCAACCGACACTGACACCTGCAGTTCCCGCCGCTGACACCGCGCCGCTGCTGCAGGCCATGGCACGAGCCGTCCAGACGATCACGACGGCGGGATTCGAGCTCGACACCACACTCGGGGCATCACAGTTCACCGAGCGTTCCGAGACCAGGATCCCGATCCACGGCGGCAACAGCGTCGACGGTGTCACCAACATCGTCACCTGGAGCGCACGGTCGTCATCGAGCGAACCGGCACCTCAGCGGGGCGACGCCGTTGCGGTCGGGAGTTCGCTGCGCGGCGAGGGCTACCGGATCAACTACGGCACGAGTTTCGTGATGACCGTCGACTTCACCGGCGACGAGGTCCAGGCGTGGGCACTCCTCGTCTACGGACAGACCGGTGATCGAACGTCGCCGCTGTTCGATTCGCAGACCGTCGACTTCAGCGAGAAACAGTGGAGACAGGTCGCGTTCACCGACGACCAGATCGAAGCGGACCCCGACCTCGAGACCTACACGGTCCTCGGTCGTTGAGCCGGCAGCACTGAGCCGGCAGCACTGAGCCCTGGCCAGTTCACACGCCGTTTACAACTGGGCAACGACTCCGCAACCGGACGCTGCGACGATGCCGCCTGCTGTCGGGCGACATCGACCCGGACCATCTAGGTTGGATCGCCTGTACCCCGAACCAACCCGACTGAATTGAGGACAACTGTGGTTTACAAGGCTGAGTACATCTGGATCGACGGTCAAGAGCCGACGAACCATCTCCGCTCGAAGACGAAGATCCTGGAAGACGGCGCCGAACTTCCGATCTGGGGCTTCGACGGCTCCAGCACGAACCAGGCGACCGGCGACAAGAGTGACTGCGTGCTCAAGCCGGTCGCGAGCTACCCGGACCCGATTCGCGGCGGCGACAACGTGCTCGTGATGTGCGAGGTGATGCTGGTCGACGGCAAGCCGCACCCGACCAACACCCGCGCCGCTGCGGCCCGTACGGCGAAGAAGTACAAGAAGCACGAGCCGATGTTCGGCATCGAGCAGGAGTTCACGCTCATGAAGAACGGTCGACCGTACGGCTTCCCGCCCGCCGGTTACCCCGAGCCGCAGGGCGGCTACTACTGCGGCGTCGGCGAGGACGAGATCCACGGACGTCCCATGGTCGAAGATCATCTCGACGCGTGTCTTGCGGCCGGGCTGTCGATCTCGGGCATCAACGCCGAAGTGATGCCCGGCCAGTGGGAGTTCCAGGTCGGGCCGCTCGGCCTGCTCGAGGTCGCCGATCAGCTGTGGATTGCCCGCTGGCTGCTCTACCGGATCGGTGAGGACTACGGCATCGCCGCCACGCTCGACGCCAAGCCGGCCAAGGGCGACTGGAACGGTGCCGGCGCTCACACCAACTTCTCCACCAAGGAGATGCGCGAGGAAGGCGGCTACAAGTACATCGAAGCCGGCTGCAAGGCGCTGGGCCAGAAGACCGACCTGCACATCGCCAACTACGGCACGGGCATCGAGGACCGCCTGACCGGCGCCCACGAGACCCAGCGCCACGACCAGTTCAGCTACGGCGTGTCCGATCGCGGTGCCTCGATCCGCATCCCGTGGCAGGTCGCCGTCGACAAGCGGGGCTACCTCGAAGATCGTCGGCCGAACGCCAACATCGACCCGTACATCGTCGCCCGTCTCATGGTCGAAACGGTCTGCGGTGCCATGAAGTGACACCTCGGGGCACTGCCCCGACCGATTGATCGACGACAGGACGGGGGCCACGGCTCCCGTCCTGTCGCATTTCGACGCCGACCGCGAGAGACTCAGGAGATGACCGACATGCGCGAGCAGCAGCGCGACTACGTCCTACGCAGCGTGGAAGAGCGCGGCGTCCGCCTCGTGCGGCTCTGGTTCACCGACGTGCTCGGCTCGCTCAAGAGCCTCGCGATCTCACCGGCCGAGCTGGAGAACGCACTCGACGACGGCATGACGTTCGACGGGTCGTCGATCGACGGGTTCTCCCGCGTGCAGGAGGCCGACGTGCTCGCGATGCCCGACGCCGACACGTTCGAACTGCTTCCATGGGGTGACTCGAAGGTTCCCGAAGCACGGATCTTCTGCGACATCCATCACCTCGACGGCACGCCGTTCGAGGGCGATCCTCGCCAGGTGCTCCGTCGCCATGTACAAGAGCTGCACGATGACGGCATGACCTTCTATGTCGCCCCTGACGTCGAGTTCTTCTACTTCGAGCCACTGGTGGCCGGCCAGCCACCGGTACCGATCGATCAGGGCGGCTACTTCGATCTCACGACGAGCGATGCGACCGGCGAACTGCGCAAGAAGACCATCCGCACCCTGGAGGCGCTCGGCATCCCCGTCGAGTACAGCTTTCACGAGGACGCTCCCGGCCAGCACGAAATCGACCTGCGCCACACCGACGCTCTCACGATGGCCGACAGCATGATGACGTTCCGGCTGGCGGTTCGTGAGGTCGCCTCGCACCAAGGGGTGCATGCGACGTTCATGCCCAAGCCGCTCGAAGGCGTGCAGGGCTCCGGCATGCACGTGCACCTGTCGTTGTTCCGCGGCGACGACAACGCGTTCTTCGATGCCGACGACGCGTACCTCCTGTCGCCGACGGCGAAGGCGTTCATGGCCGGCTTGCTCCACCATGCCGCGGAGATCACCGCCGTCACCAACCAGACGGTCAACAGCTACAAGCGCTTGGTACCCGGCTTCGAGGCGCCGGTACACATCAGCTGGGCGCGCAACAACCGCAGCGGGCTCATCCGGGTGCCGATCCCGAAGCGGGGCAATCCGATGGCGACTCGCATCGAGTACCGCTCGGCCGACCCGGCCTGCAACCCGTACCTGGCGTTCAGCCTGATGCTGGCCGCCGGCATGCGCGGCGTCCGCGAGGGCTACGAACTGCCCGACGAGGCCGACGCCAACCTGTTCGAGATCGGCGACGACGTGCTCGCGAAGCTCGGTGTCCGCCAACTCCCCCAGTCGCTGAACGATGCGCTGATCGTGATGGAGAACTCGACACTGGTGCAAGAAGCCCTCGGTGAGCACATCTTCGAGTGGTTCCTGCGCAACAAGCGACGCGAGTGGCGCAGCTACAAGACCCAGGTCACCGCGTTCGAGCGAGACCGCTACCTCGGGACGTTGTGACCGTGGCTGCTCTCGAGTCGATGCTGGCAGTGGTGCCCGATCCGGCCTCACCCGACCTGGCGCGCACGCTCGATCTGGCCGGCTATGTCTGGAAGGCAGTGTCGATTGCCGACGGCGCCGAGCACGAGCCTGCAGGTGGCTGGTCGGGGGCGATCGTCGACATCGCCGCCGACGCCGACGCCGGGTGGGCGTTCCTGCGTGCCATCGGCAAGGGCGGCGACCGAACCGTCCCGGTGATGTTGCTCGTGGGTGGTGGCCAGCTCGGTGATCTCGAACACCGCGACGAACTCTTCGACGACTTCTGTCTGACGCCGTTCCATCCCGCCGAACTCGAAGCGCGATTGCGGCACCTGCTGGCGGCTGACATCGATCTGCATCGTGCCGATCTGGTCGAGTACGGAGAATTGACGCTCAACCTCGAGACGTATCAAGCCGCCATCGCCGGCCGGCCGCTCGACATGACGTACATGGAGTACGAGCTGCTGAAGTTCCTCGCACAGAACCCGGGCAAGGTCTTCACACGAGAGATGCTGCTCAGCCGGGTGTGGGGCTATGAGTACTACGGCGGTGCCCGAACGGTGGACGTCCACGTCCGGCGCCTGCGCGCCAAGCTCGGCGAGGAGTACGCCAACCTCATCCAGACGGTGCGCTCGGTCGGCTACCGCTTCGGCCAGTCCCGCTGGGACACCTGACAACCCACGTTTGCGCTCGGATTCGGGTGGGATGCGCCACCGGAACCGTCACGCAAACGTGTTGGACGGCGGAGATTCAGCGGTCGAGGAAGGCGCGGACCGTGTCGGTGACCACGAACGCGAACACGTCGGCGCCACCATTGGTCGGATGAATCCCGTCGCTGGTCAGGACACCATCGCCCTCGACGAACGCGGTCCACGGGGCGATGACGCTGTCGCCGCGTCGTTCGACTCGCTGACGGATGATCGAATTGACCGCCTCGGTCTGCTCCGGACGACCACTGATGTAGGTGTCGACCCAGACGAGTGCAGCATCATCGGGAACTTCGCTGAGCACCTCGTTCACGGCGGCGGCGATGTCGTCCGGGCTGGAGTACTGGCTGATGTCGTTCGTGCCGAGCGCCACGACCCAGACCTCATCGGTGTGATCACCGTCGCCGTTCTCGGCGAGAAACGCTGCCACGGCGGCACCGCTGGGGTTGTTCTGCGACGACACCGCCATCCGCTTGCCGTTCTCGGCCTCGATCAGATGATCGAGGCCGAGCAATCCGAACCGTTCGTCGAGATACGGCATGGATCCCTTGGTGATCGAATCGCCGACCATCACCACGCTGTCGATGTCGTTGGCTGCGTCGGCGTTCGATTCGCTCGCACCGCTGATCGCCGCCGGATCACCGGACACGCCGATCGCCGGCGGGGGAACCGCTGCGTCAACCGCCGTCGGCCCTGACTCGGTCGTGCCGACAGCCGGCCAGCAGTGACGCCGCCATTGCCACGGCGGCGATCGCGACACGGTGTGATCTCACAAGGGGACAGTCTGGCCAACCGCAGCGCGTCCGCGGTGTCACCCGACGTTGGTCACACCTGTGCGGTCACCGCCTCAGCCGACCTGCATGCGCCGTGCGAGTTGGTCGTGGGCGACGAGCATCTCCTCGAGGCGAGGCGACACGAGCTGACCGTCACGCACGACCGGGCGACCGTGCACGACCGTGTGGCGGGCGGCAACCGGACCACAGCGCAACCACGCTTCGATCGGATCAGCGACTGCGCCGGCGAACGACGGCCCGGTCAGCGGCCACACCGCGACGTCACCGACGGCGCCCGGTGTGAGCGAGCCGATCTCGCCGACACGCCCGAGGCAACCGGCTCCACCGATCGTCGCCATCTCCAGGGCCATCCGCGCCGTGCCCGCGGCTGCACCACTGCGAAGCTTTGCGAGCAGCATGGCCTGGCGCGCCTCCAACCAGAGCGATGCGGCGTCGGCTGACGACGACCCATCGACGCCGAGGCCGACGTGAACACCGGCAGCCCGGAGTTCGACGACCGGGGCGATTCCCGACGACAGGATCATGTTGCTCGACGGACAGTGCGCCGCTCCCACACCCGCCGCGCCGAGGCGTTGGATCTCGTCGTGGTCGGGCATCACGCAGTGGGCAACCCACGTGCGATCGGTGCACCATCCGGTGCGTTCGAGGTACTCCATCGGCCGGCACCCGAACGTGGCCAAGCTGAACTCGTCATCCTCGGCGTTCTCGGCGAAGTGGGTGTGCAAGCGCACGTCGAGCCGTTCGGCGAGCTCGGCGGTGCGCACCATCAAGTCTTCGGTGACGCTGAAGGGCGAACACGGAGCGAGCGCAATTCGGGTCAGCGCGCCGAACGACCGATCGTGGTGCCGGTGCACGGCGTCCTCGCACGCGGCGAGAATCTCATCGTCGTCGGCAACGACGTCGTCGGGGGCAGCCCGCCGTCCTTCTGCGACAGCGACATCGAGCCACGAGTCGGGTGGAACCGGATACCCAGGTCGCTGGCCGCCTCGATCTCGGCGGTGAGCAGGTCGCCAGCGCCATGCGGATGGAGGTACAGGTGATCGGTCGACGTGGTGCAGCCTGCCAACGCGAGCTCGGCCAGGCCGACCCACGCCGACACGTGGACCGATTCGGTGTCGAGTCCCCGCCACAGCGGATACAACGACTGCAGCCAACCGAACAGTGGCTTGTCGGTCATCGGCGGGAAGGCCCGGGTGAGGTTCTGGTACAGGTGGTGGTGGGCGTTCACGAGGCCCGGCGTGACCAGACAGTCGGTGGCATCGAGCACCGTGGTCGCCGCTGGCGGCGGGCCGGTCCCGATGCCACTGACGAGACCATCGGTGATCGCCACCCAACCGCCGGCGAGTTCACGCCGCTCGGCGTCGACGGTGGCGACGCTGCGGGCGTTCGCGATCACCAGATCGGCGGCTGGCGGAGTTGCGGTCACGTCGGGCTCGCGTCGGGCTCGTCGAGTGTCGCGAGGATCGCGCGGAGGTCGTCGGTGGTCGTGCGGGGGTTGACGATGCAGAACCGCAGGACGACCTCGCCCTGCCAGGTCGTCGGCACGACGAACGACCGGCCCGCCTCGAGCTCCGCATCGCTCCACGACTGGTACTGCTCGGGCGTCCACCCGACACGCCGGAACAGCACGATCGAGAGCTCGGGCTCCATCAGCAGTTCGGTGACCGAGCACTCGTCGATCAGCCGAGCGGCACTCCGGGCCGTCTCCAATGTGGTCTCGACCGCCTCGACGTAGGCATCGGTGCCATAGGTGGCGAGACTGAACCAGAGCGGCAGGCCTCGGGCCCGACGCGAGAGGTGATGGGCGTAGTCGCTCGCATTCCACGGTTCGTCGGCCACGCCGTCGGAGTGCAGCACGTCGAGGTACTCGGCGTGCTGGGTGTGGGCCGAGCGAGCGACTGCGGGGTTGCGGTACAACAGTGCGCACGAGTCGAACGGGGCGAAGAGCCACTTGTGTGGGTCGACGATGAAGCTGTCGGCGCGTTCGATGCCATCGAAGCGGTGACGCACGCTCGGCGCAGCGAGCGCCGCGCCTCCATAGGCGCCGTCGACGTGAAGCCACGTGTCGAGATCAGCGACCACGTCGGCCGCTCCGGTCAGGTCGTCGATCACGCCGACGTTCGTGGTCCCCGACGTGGCGACCACGGCGAAGAGTCGCTCACGATCGGCGACTGCGAGTCCATCGACCGTCGAACGCAGCGCAGCGCCGGTCATTCGGCCGCGGTCATCGGCAGGCACGGCAACGACGTCGGCGTCCATCGCCCGAGCGGCTTGAACGATCGACGAGTGAGCCCCGGCCGATGCGATCATCAGCCCTCGTGTCCGGTCATGCGCCCCAGCGGCCCGATTTCGCCACTGCCATCGCGCGGCGATCAGCGCGCTCAGGTTGCCGGCCGTGCCGCCGCTGACGAACACGCCGCCCGCGGTCTCGGGCAGTCCGGCGAGATCAGCGATCCAGCGCAGCGCTTCGTTCTCGGCGTGGATGGCGCCAGCACCCTCCAGCCACGAGCCGGCGTAGACGCTGGAGGCACCGACGACGAGGTCGAACAGGATCGATGCTTCCGTGGGTGCCGCCGGGACGAAGGAGAGAAAGCGGGGATGGTCGACCGAGATGCACGCCGGCGCGAGCACCTCTTCGAACACGCGCAATGCGTCGAGCCCGCCGATGCCGGCCGGCGTGATCGTGACACCCGCAGCCTCGCGCAGCTCGTTCGGTGATCGCGGGTGATCGAGCGGCGGCGGATCGAGACGCATCCGCTCGACGGAGTAGCGAACGATCGCCTCGGTCAACTCCTCGGTCGCCCGATCATGGGAATGCATGCGCCGGGCTCAGTCGGGAAGATCGAGGAGTTCGCTGTCCTTGAAGCGGGAACGACCATCTCGGTAGAAGACCTCGCCGATGATCGCAGAAGCGACGGCACCGCTCATGATCACCACGACAGGGATCAGGAACAGGACGATCACGATGGCGATGGCACCGGGCATGGAGTCAGGCTACTTCGCTGCACTCGTGATGGCGAAAGCAGCTCGTGACGTGATCGTTGACCATGCCGGTCGCCTGCATGAACGCGTAACAGATGGTGGGGCCGACGAAGCCGAAGCCGCGGTGCTTCAGATCCGCGGCTCATCGCCGCCGACCGTTCGGTCTCCGCGGGGACCGCCGCCATGTCGGGCCAGGCATTCTGGATCACTGCGCCATCGGTGAAGCTCCAGAGGTACTCGGCGGGGTCGTCGAGGTCGAGCCAGGCCTGGGCGTTGCGGATCGATGCCGCGACCTTTGCCCGGTTCCGGACGATGCCCTCATCGGCGAGGAGACGGGCCACGTCGTCGTCGCCGTATCGGGCGACCGTCTCGGGGTCGAAATCGTCGTAGGCGCGTCGGTAGCCGTCGAGTTTGCGCAGGATCGTCGACCACGACAGCCCCGCCTGCGCACCCTCGAGGATCAGGAACTCGAACAACACGTGCGGATCCCGTTCCGGGACGCCCCACACCTCGTCGTGGTACCTGACGTACGCGTCACCGATGCTCGGGCCACCCGAGAGCGCCCAGTCGCAGCGAACCGGCGACGAACTCACCCCTGCGGCACGTAGGCCCAGGCCTCGACCTCCACCAGGAAGTTGCCGGGCAACGACGCGACGCCGACCGTCGAACGAGCGGGGCGGTGCGAGCCGAGCGCCTCGGCATACGCCTCGTTGAAGGAGCCGAAGTTCTCCATGTCGGTGAGGAAGCACGTGGTCTTCACGACGTCGGTCAGCGACGCGCCGACCGTCGCCAACTGCGCGGCGACGTTCGCCATCGTCTGCGTGGTCTCGGCGCGCACACCACCGGTCGACCTTCACGCCATCGCGCATACCACCCTGTCCCGAGACGATGACGAAGTCGCCGGCGCGGACGACCGGGGTGTAGGGACCAAGGGGCTTGCTCATGGCGCTGCAACCTAGTGCGACCACCGCCACCCGTGCCAGGGGCGCCGGAGCCACGGGCAGGCGAGCCGTTATCGTCGAACCTGCATGGCATACCCTCCGACCACCCCCACTCCCGGCCCGGAGTCGTTCCGGGTCTCGCGCCGCGTCCTCCTCGCCGGCGCGGCCGCAAGCGCAGTCCTCGCAGCCTGCGGGTCCAGCGACGACGGATCGTCGACTTCGCCCACCGACGCGGCGACGAGTCGTCGCTCTCCCGGCATGGCGTTCGGGACCTATGTCCTGGCGCAACGGTTCCCGCAGGACGTCCAGGAGCCGGGCCTGCAACGCCTCCCGATCAGCCTGGCGTCCGCCGACGGTCGACTGGTGTCCGACGGGCCGGACACGCTGCGCGCCGAGGTCCACGACATCGACGACGTCCCGCTCGGCATCAGCGTCTCGGCAACCCGCCGAGACCTCGAGTCGAGCCCGTACTACAGCTTTCGGGTACCGATCGAGACACCGGGGTTCTACTACCTGATCGTCGAGGGAGGGCCGGAGGGTGGCGCTGCGTTCCAGGTGATGGAACCGGGTGCTGTCGCCGTACCTGGGCCGGGTGACGCGATGCCGCCGTTCGACACGCCCACCGTTCGATGATCGACGGGCGTCGACCCGTTGTGCACTCGCCAGCCCGAGCCGTGCCCGTTCCACGACGTCACGCTCACTGACGCGCTCCTCGAGCCGGCAAACCGGTCGTCTACCTCGTCGGGACGCCGGCGTTCTGCCAGACGGGCACGTGCGCGCCGGCGCTCGAGTCGATGATCGACGTCCAGGACCGCTTCGGCGAGACGTTCACCTGGGTCCACGCCGAGGTGTACACCGACAACACGCGCCACCGTCACGACCGACGCGGTCGGCGCGGCGAACCTCACGTTCGAGCCCGCGTTGTTCGTCATCGGGGCCGATGGCAACGTGATCGAACGGCTCGACGCCGATGTGGGACGAGACCGAACTCGTCGAGATGCTCGAGCGCGCGTCGTCGTGACGACCGCGCCCGTGCGCCGGCCGTCGGGTCGAGGCTCGGCTCAGTTCAGGAGAAGCTGGAGCCGCAGCCGCAGGTGCGCGACGCGTTGGGGTTCGTGATCGCGAACCCGGACTGATCGAGCCCGTCCTTGTAGTCGAGCGTCGCGCCTTCGAGCAGCTGCGCCGAGGCCGGGTCGACGACGACCTTGACGAATCCGTCGTCGCCGTAGGTGGCCTGGTTGTCGTCGTCGGCGATGTCGCCGTCGAAGAACATCTCGTACGAGAACCCGCTGCAGCCTCCCGGGCGCACGGCGACGCGCAGTGCCAGATCCTCGGCACCTTCGTCGGCGAGCAGCTGGCGAACCTTGACAGCAGCGGTGTCGGTGAGCGTGATCATTCGGAACCTCCTGGGTTGCAGGTCTTTCAATTTAGCGGGAAGCGACGGTCACACGACATGGCGTGCGACTGGTGAGGGTGCAGAACTCGTCGACGTCGGCGTCGCCCATCTCGGCGACGAACCCGGCGACGAGCCCACGATGGAGCCCACAGACGAGTTCAGGGTGTGCTTCGGCGAGCTCCGCGAACGGGCAGTGGCTGAACGCGACCACGGCCGCATCGGGATCGTCGACGGCGTCGGTGACAACCGGATCGAATCCCAGCCGATCGAGATCGGACACGAGCGCCTCGAGCGTCGATGGCGCCTGCTGCGTACGGCCGGGCGCGAGTCGTCCCTTCGGTGCGACCGACGGCCTCGGCGTCGTCGGCGCTCGCCTGCAGCCGTGCCGCCATCGACAGCACCATGCGGGCGAGCACCGGCATCGTCGGGGGCTCGAAGCCGAGCGACGGTGCGTTCGGTGCGACCGCATATCGGTGCTGGGGACGCCCGACGTCACCGCGGCCACCCACCTCGACCTCGAGCAGGCCGGCCTCGCGCATCCGCTCGAGGTGTGGACGCACGGTGTTGGGGTGCAGACCGAGCGATTCGGAGATGTCGGCGGTCGCGAGGGGCCGGGGCGACCGAGCGAGTTCCAGGTAGATCGCGTAGCGGGTGTTGTCACCGAGCGCCTTGAGCAGGTCGAGCTGCGGCGGTCCGGGTACCGCCGAGGTGACGTTCTCCGGTGTTCTTGATCCACACCCGGAGATTACACGGCATCGGCCGGTAAAATGCCAGTCATGCCCGCCGACACTGCCCCCGACGCGACCAGCCCGGTCAGTGCGGTCGCCCCACCGACACACGACGAGGTGATGGCAGCGCTGGGCACCGTGATCGATCCCGAGCTCGGCGCCGACATCGTGTCGCTCGGCATGGTGCCGTCCGTCGACATCGCCGCGAATGGCCTGGTCACCGTCGGCGTCAAGCTCACGATCCGTGGATGTCCCTTGCGGGCCGAGATCAAGAAGGAAGTCGAGAGCAAGGTCTCGGTGCACCCTGGGGTCTCCGACGTCAAGATCTCGTGGGGCGAGATGAACGCCGACGAACGAACCGAGGTGATGACCAAGGCCCGCTGGAACGCCCGCCAGAACGCTCCCGACACCGAGATCCCGATGACGTGCAGGGTGCTGGCCATCGCCAGCGGCAAGGGCGGTGTCGGCAAGAGCTCGGTCACGGTCAACCTGGCAGCCGCCCTGGCGCGCGACGGGACACACCGTCGGGGTCCTCGACGCCGACATCTGGGGGTTCTCGGTGCCCCGACTCCTCGGGCATCTCCGATCGCATGGAGGCCCGACCCGTCGAGGGATCCGACAAACCGAAGATCGTGCCGAACGAACGACCCGTGGGAGATGGCCTGCTGAAGGTGGTCTCGACCGGTTTCCTCGTCGAGGAGGACACCGCCCTGATGTGGCGTGGACTGATGCTGACCAAAGCAGTCGAACAGTTCCTCCGCGACGTCCAGTGGGGCCAGCTCGACTACCTGTTGATCGACATGCCGCCGGGGACCGGCGACGTCCAGATGGGGCTGGCACGGATGCTGCCGAGCACGTCGCTCATCGTGGTCACCACACCGGCGCTCGCTGCGCAGAAGGTCGCACAGCGTGCCGCCGACATGGCGCGGCGCAGCTTCCTCGAGGTGATCGGTGTCATCGAGAACATGAGTGCGTTCACGTGCGAACACGGCGAGTCGTATGCGCTGTTCGGCGAGGGTGGCGGACAGTCACTCGCCGACGCCATCGGCGCACCCCTGCTCGGCAAGGTGCCGCTCGAAGCTGCGGTGGCTGCGGGCGGTGACGCCGGCGATCCGGTGTCGCTCGACGGCACCGGCGCCGCCGCCGACGAGTTCCGCTCGATCGCGCAGCAGATCCTGACCGAGATCGCACCTCCGACCCCACCGGTAGATCTCGACATGGCCGGCTGCACCGCCCGCGAGTTCGAGTCGGTCACCGCCGTCACTGTCAGCCGCAGCTGATCACCCCACCCCCAGCGATGAGCCGAGCCCGGCCATTCGGAGGGTTCGCTCATCGCCGTGGCCCCTGCGGTCCTGACGGGGTGAGGGCTCACGGAAGTTCGTCGTAGTCGGGATCGCCCGGCATCGCGACGCCGACCAGGCGACCGTCGGCGTCGCGCCGGAGCTTCGGCAGGATGCACGGCGGCTGGTCGATCGCAGCTCCGGCGGCCAACGCTGCGGCGGCCGTCGGATGGGGTTCGAGAAATCGGAGGTTGGCCATCGTGGGCGGCATCATCATCAGCTCACCAGCTGCCTGCATACGCAACGCGTCGGTGGGACGCACCCACAAACTGTCGACAGTCTCCTTGTCGTCGTGCAACGGCTCTTGATCGGTCGGCATCTCGGCGAGGAAGAAGCGGGTGTCGAAGCGGCGCTGTTCGCCGATCGGCGTGATCCAGTGATCGACGTAGTGCGTCGTCGACAGGTCGAGCACCAAGTCGTCGCGGCGGCACAGCTCGACCAACGACAGCGAGCTGTCGTGGTCGTGGATCTCGTGGCGGTCCTCGTTGCGCAACTCCAGCGGGCCGCCGTCCCGGCGCTCTGCCAACAGCACACCGGCCTCCTCGAAGCACTCGCGCACCGCAGCGACCCAGTACGCGAGCCCGCCATGGTCGATGCCGAGTTGCTCGCTGGCTGTGACGTCGTCGAGGCCACGACAGAACGGGGCGATGTCGTCGGCACCGTCGACCCCGTCGACACGACCCCCCGGGAAGACGTACATGCCGGCACCGAACACCGCGTTCGCCGTACGGCGCAACATGAAGACCTCGACGCCCGGGCTCACCGTCGGCGGCATCGCGCACCAGCATCACGGTGGCTGCAGGTTTCACCGGAACCAAGGCGGGATCGATGTGCGAGCTGGACGACGGGCCGGTCATGCTCGATCGACGGTAGCCAACGGGAACCAAAGGGTTCGGATCGAGCCGAAGGGTTCTACGGTGGGGCATGAACCCGGTACCGCTGACCGCGCCGAACCAACCAGCCGACGTGCTCGAACACATCGCGCCGGGCACGCAGATCATCGTGCCGCTCGGCAACGGCGAGCCAACCGCGGTGATGGAGCAGCTCGACGCCGCAGCCGCCGCTGGCGACCGCGCATCGACGAGGTCAGGGTGCACCAGATGCACGCGATCCACGACCGTCCCTACCTGCACGGCGCATACGGCACGCGGCTCAAGCACATCTCGTACTTCCTGTCACACGTGACCCGTAAGCCCTTCGCGAACGGCACGATCGGCCTGGTGCCGGCTCACTTCTCCGAGGTGTATGCGCTGATGCGGATGCGCACCGACGATCCGCTCGTGATCGCGGCGGCGTCGCCGCCGGACCGTCACGGCTACTTCTCGCTCGGCGTGTCGGCCGACTACACGTCGAGCTTCATCGGCCGCGGCCGCTTCTTTCTCGAGGTCACCGACGAGATGCCCCGCACGTTCGGCCGCAACCAGATCCACGTGTCGCAGGTGGTCGGATGGTGCCGCAGCGACCGCCCACTCGTCGAGGTCGCTCCTGCGGCTCCCGGTGACACCGACCTACGGATCGCCGAACTCGTCGCCGAACGCATCCCGAACGGCGCCACGATCCAGACCGGCATCGGTGCGATCCCGAACGCGATCATGGCGTCGCTGACCGAACACAAGGACCTGGGCATCCACACCGAACTCGTCTCCGACGGTGTCGTCGACCTGATGGAGTCGGGCGTGGTCAACGGTGTGCGCAAGCGCCTCAACCGCACCAAGGTGGTGGGCACGTTCGCGCTCGGCACCCGTCGCCTCCACGAGTTCCTCCACGAGAACACCGCCATCGAGTTGCACGCAGTGCGGTACGTCAACGATCCGCGGATCATCGCCAACGAACGCAACTTCGTGTCGATCAACGCCACGCTCACCGTCGACTTCCTCGGCCAGTGCGCGTCCGAAACGATCGGCGGGCAGTACTACTCGTCGTCGGGCGGCCAGAACGACTTCGCCCGTGGTGCCGTCTACTCCGAGGGCGGGCAGGGATTCGTGGTGTTGCACTCGACCACGTCACACGGCGACTCGCGCATCGTGCCACAGCTCGCCGCCGGCGACGTGGTCACCACGCCGAAGAACACCGTCGACAAGATCGTCACCGAATGGGGCGTCGCCGAACTGCGCGGGCGCTCGATCCGCGAGCGCACCCGAGCGCTGATCGCCGTCGCCCACCCCGACCATCGCGACGAGCTGACGGCCCAGGCCGAGACGATCAACTACCTCTGATCGACGTCGACTCGGCGCACTGTCAGGCGGGGCCGGACGACGCCGACGGTTCGTCGATGGGCGCCGACGTCGCATCGATCGGCGGCATTGGGTCGTGACCAGGCGTAGGCCATGGCTCCGCCCACGATCGCTGCCAGCACGATCCCGACGACCTGCCAGTGGTCGGTGAGGAACACCGTTGCCTGGACCTGGCGTTCGCTCGCCCAGTCGGTGATCGGGTCGCCCTCTTCTCGGATGTCGACCCAGTAGAAGTACCAGAGCAGATACAGCCCCGACAGCACCACGAAGACGGCGGCGATCCGGTCGACGTACTGCAGGCTGCCGCGAAGGAGCTTGAGCAGGCCGGTGTTGGCCGACGCGAGCGCAATGGTCAATGCGCTGACCAGCAGGGCCATCCCGGCTCCGTAGGCGAGCATGTTGCCGACACCGGACACCAGACCGTCGCGTCGAGTGGTGCTGAACACGGTGGCGATGAACAGCCCGATCGTGCAGCCGATCGAGGCGACCGCGTAGGCGATGCCGTAGACGAACATGGCGCCGACGGTCTGCTTGGGGCCCTCGCCGCCGGTGTCGAGACGAGGCGTCATGAACGGCAGCTTGTACCCGAAGACCATCGCGATGCCGAGCACGAGCAGCGCCACGCCGATGGCTCCGGTGGCGTACTTGGCGTTCTCGTTGATCCAGCTGGTGAAGTTGTACGAGATCACGCCGGCGATCAGGAACACCGACAGGAAGCCGGTCGACACCGCGGCGCTGACGATCACCGCGCGTCGCATCGTGGCGCGCTGCGAGCCCGGCATCGTGCCCTGGAGGCCGAGGAAGTACATCAGGTACGTCGGCAGCAGGATGAACCCGCACGGGTTCACCGCCGCGACCATGCCCCTGATGAACGACAGGCTCATGCCGCCCCTTGGTCGGCGGCGAGCAGATCGGTGATCTTGCCGCGGAGTTCGTCGGCATCGAGCGGCCCGGTCTGTTCCACGATCGTGCCATCGGACGTGACGAACAAGGTGATCGGCATCGCCGTGGCACCGATGGCGTCGGCGAGTTCGGCGAACTCGTCGCGGAACAGGTCGTACTCGACGCCGCGTTCGCCGGCGAAGCGTTCCATCACCTCGACCGAGTCGAGTGTGTTGACCCCGACGAAGCGCACATCGTCGGTCTCGGCGTCGACCTCGGCGAACTCGGGCAGCTCCTTGGCGCACGGCGGGCAGGTCGAGTACCAGAGGTTGACCACGAGTGGTTCGCCGAGCAGGTCGGCGGTGGTGACTTCGTTGTCGTCACGGTCGACCAGCACGATGTCGGGGAACGGGTCACCCTGCACATCGTCGTTGCCGAGCCCGTCGTTGGGAAACGTCACGACGGCACCGGGGTCCTGCAGTGTCGCGTCGAACTCGGTGTCGTCACCGTCGGAACGTTGCGTCCAGACGAAGATCCCGATCACGGCGACTGCGACGAGCAGCGACCCGGCGAGGAGTCGAGGACGAATCTTCACGCCTCCGAGGCTACTGACACGACCTCCGACCGCCGATTCGCCCCGACAGTTGTTCGCATTCGTTCACCGCCCGCCAGCCAGCCAGCACGACACGTTTGCGTGACATTCCGGGTGCGGGGGGTCACCCGAATTGCCACGCAAACGTGGACTGGGGGCTCGGAACGGCGACCGGCGCCTCGACGGGGCCGAGTTCGTCGATCACCATCTCCGGACGGGGGTGCTTGGGTGGGCGCCCGCACGGGCGCTTGTTGGCGATGATCCGACCGCCCGAGAGCAGCTCACCGCCCCAGACACCCCACGGCTCCTCGCGTTCGAGGGCGCCGGCGAGGCAGTCGGCCTGCAGCGGGCACAGGCCGCACATCGCCTTCGCTCTCGCGATGTCGATGACGTTGTCGGAGAAGAACAACGCACTCAAGGTGCCGTGGCCGTCCGCGCAGCGAGCGACCAGTCGTCGGGCCGGTTCCTCGCCGGGCGGTCTCGGACTGTCCGGTTCTCGCGGTTCGAGCTGCGCCGAGCGCGAGGTTCGGTGAGCGTGGAGCTGTACATGGTGTGTTCCTGTTCGATGTCGTTGGGGGTGGACGGGGTGACGGTGACGAGGGAGTCGGTGAGGGTCATGGTGGTGCCTTTCAGGTGTGGTTCGGGATGGTTGGGATGGATGGAACGGTGCGGGAAAACCAAAAAGGCCGCCGGGTCGGAACCCGGCGGCCTCATGAGAGGTGATCTGACGTTGGTGTTACGTCAGAACTCCTGCGAAGGAGCCGGGGCTGAGTCGCTTCGACCCAGTGGTGTTGCCGGTGGTCGGGTTGTGCTCGGTCGACATGTGGTCGCAGCACACCCAGGAACCGCCGAACGACGAGATCTGGAGGAAGCCATCCGAGTACGCCGAAACCGACAGCGGTGCCGCGTCGGCGTACGGGCGCGGCGATGCCGAGCGGATGATGGCGGTGGCCGTGATGCTCATCATGGATCCTCTCGTGTCATCGTGGGCGCCGGAGTGCTGACCCGGATGAATACACAACCACGTCCCGGACGAGTGGGTCAAGGGAGTTTCCACGAACTCGTCGGATTTCTCGCCGTGGTCGTTGGCCGACCACCACCATGGCGGCAAGAGTGATGCCGTGGATCTCGCGCTGTACGCCGTCGGCTGGATCCTCGGATGGTTGCTGCTGTGGCGGCTGCGCCCGCTCCCCGCCCTCGATCACCGCGTCGTCGACTCGGTGGACGACGACCGGTTGTCGATTGCCGATCGTGATCCCAGCGCGCAACGAGGCCGACGCGCTCCCCCACCTGCTGCCCGGGCTGGTCGCCCAGCTCCGAGCGGGCGACGAGCTCGTCGTGGTCGACGACCACTCCGACGATGCCACCGGCGACCTCGCCGACGCGGCTCGGCGCCCGAGTGGTGACACCACCCGAACTTCCCGAGGGCTGGTTGGGCAAACCCCACGCCTGCTGGCATGGCGTCGAGTCGACCACGGCCCCGCTGCTGTTGTTCGTCGACGCCGACGTACGCCCAGCTCCGGATCTCATCGACCGGGTCGCACTCGCCTGGTCGGCGACACCCGACAGCGTCGTCTCGATGCAGCCATGGCATCAGACCGGAGGCTGGGCCGAGCAGGCGAGCCTGCTCGCCAATGTCACGGCGTTGATGGGATCGGGGGGATTCACCGCCGCCGGTTCGCGACTGGCACCGACCGTGGCATTCGGCCCGGTCCTGGCGATCGGTCGGACGACCTACGACACGGTCGGTGGCCACGCCTCCGTGCGCACGATGCACACCGAGGACATCGGGCTGGCTCGACTGCGTCGGTCAGACCACGCTGTACACCGGGCGGCCTGACACGTCATTTCGCATGTACCCGAACGGTCTCGGCCAGCTCGTCCAGGGGTGGACTCGCAGCATCGCCACCGGCGCCCGATTCACCCCGTGGTGGCTGTCGCTCGCCGTCGTGTTCTGGGTGTGGTCGCTCGCCGGCGGTTGGCTCGCCGAGCCGCTGGTGTACCCGCTGAGCGCCGCTCCAGTTCTGGGTGCTCGGACGGCGAGCCGGGTCGCTCCACCCCGTGACCGCTCTGCTGTATCCGTTGGCGGTGGCGGTGTTCGTCTGGATCTTCCTGCGCAGCCTGTTCGCGATCGTCTTCCGACGCGAGGTGACCTGGAAGCAGCGTTCGGTCGCCGCTCGGCCGGACTGACGTGCGACCGGGGTTCAGAGATCGACGAGGATCTTGCCGACGTTCGCGTTGGCTTCCATGTGCCGGTGGGCGTCGGCGATGTCGGCGAAGGCGTAGCGCGAATCGATCACCGGATGCAGGGCTCCCGCTGTCGAACAGCGGGAGCATCTCATCGATGAAGCGCTGGCTCAGCGCGAGCTTGCGTTCGATCGGACGGGCGCGGAGCGTGGTGCCGATCCAGGTGATCCGCTTCGCCAGGATGAGCCCGACGTTGACCGACGTGTTGCCCGCCGCCCATCAGCCCGACCTGCACGATCGTGCCGTCCGTGCGGACCGCTCGCAGGTTGCGATCGGTCTCCTCGCCGCCGATCACGTCGAGCACGACATCGACACCTCCGGGCACCTGCTCGGACAGCGCACCGAGCCAGTCGGCCGGACTCCGCTCGAGCACGACGTCGGCGCCGAGTTCGCGGCACGCATCCATCTTCCCGGTCGAGCACGTGACCGCGATGCGTGCACCGATCGCCTTCGCGATCTGGATGCCCGCGGTGCCGACTCCGGACGCACCGGCGTGCACGAGTGCCCAGCGACCGCTGGTGAGTCCGCCCTGCACCACGAGGGCGTCCCACGCGGTGAGGAAGACCTCGGGAATCGCCGCGGCATCCGCCGACCCCACGGACGCCGGAACCGGCAGCGCCTGGCGTGCGTGCGTGACCACCTGCTCGGCGTAGCAACCGCCGGCCTCGATGCCCATCGCCCGGTCGCCGACCGACCAGCCGCTGACGTCCTCACCGACCGCCGACACGACGCCCGAGTACTCGAGGCCGGGGATCTCCAGCGCCTGGTTGCGCGGGTCGGGATACATGCCCATGCGCTGCAGGATGTCGGCACGGTTGATCGCGGTGTGTTCGACGTCGACGACGATCTCGTCGCGTCCCGGGGTCGGGCCGTCGACCTCCTCGATCGTCAAGACGTCGGGGCCACCATGGGAACGAAGAACAACAGCGCGCATCTGCCGGAACCTATCGGTTCCGGCAGACGGCGGGAAGACCAGGGATTGGAGGACCCGGCCTCGACCCTTCGCCATCCAACGTACCCCCGCGGGTATCGGCGTGCAGGGGCCGTTGGTCCCTATTCGGCGGCTGGGTCGTCGCCGGTGACCGCAGGGTCCACGGATGCGACGGGCACGAAGACATGCTCGCGGTAGTAGGCCATCTCGAGGATCGACTCACGGATGTCGTCGAGCGCCCGATGCGAGCCCTGGCCCCGGGGACGGCTGGCATCGATGCCGGGATACCACCGCTTGACGAGTTCCTTCACGCTCGACACGTCGATCGAGCGGTAGTGCAGGTGGTTCTCGATGTCGGGCAGATAGGCGGCGAGGAACCGCCGATCGGTGCCGATCGAATTGCCACAGAGCGGCACGCTGGCCGGTTCGGGCACGTGCTGCTTGATGAACTCCAACGTCGCTGCGCCAGCCGCCTCGAGACTGATCTCGGATGCCTTGATCTGATCGAGCAGTCCGGACTTGGTGTGCATGTCGACCACGAACGGGTCCATCGTCGCAAGGACATCGTCAGGTTGGTGGATGACGAGGTCGGGGCCCTCAGCGATGATCGCGAGGTCGTCATCGGTCACGATCGTCGCGATCTCGACGATCACGTCGGACGTGTGATCGAGTCCGGTCATCTCCAGGTCCATCCACACCAGCATCGACATCACTGTAGGGCCGAGATGCTGCGATCATGGGGCCGTGACTGCGTTCGCCACCCTCCTCGCTCAGCCGGGGGTGGAGGAGGTCAGCGAACTGCGCGGACGCGTGGGGTTCATGGCGTATCACGGCGGTGCGTTGGAGGCGATGACCGACGTGATCGCCCGTCGGGCCGCAGCGCGAGCCGATGCGTCGTGCTACAGCGTCATCCAGCCGCCGGGCATGCGCGATCACCTCCCGTCGATCAAGGTCAACCCGGACGAGTCCCACGCACTGGCCACCTTCGTCGAGCATGTCGACATCGTGATCACGGTCCACGGGTACGGCCGCCGGGGCCTCTTCGGGTCGCTGCTCCTGGGCGGCGGGAATCGCCCGTTCGCCGAACACGTCGGTCACGCGCTCCGCCGAACGCTGCCGGCCTACGACATCCGCACCGAGATCGACGCGATCCCCCAGCCACTGCGCGGGTTGCATCCGGCCAACCCGGTCAACCTCCCGCGTGACGGCGGTGTACAGATCGAACTCCCGCCGCGGGTCCGCGGGTCGAGCCCACTGTGGTGGGACTGGGAGGGCCCCGGACTCACACCGCACACCGAGTCGCTCATCGACGGTCTGGCCGACGCCGCGACGTCATGGACATCGAGGTCAGACGGGTAGCGCGATCTCGACGATGCCGCCCGGTCCATCGGCGACACCGATCGTGCCTCCGTGGGCGGTGACGATGCCGCGAGCGATCGACAGTCCGAGACCAGCGGTTCCGGTGCGCAGGTCGCGAGCGGGGTCGGCGCGGGTGAACGGCTCGAACGCTCGGTCGCGGAAGTCGAGTGGGAAGCCATCGCCCTGATCGACGACCCGCAACGTGGCCGCCGTCGCGTTGGCAGCAACCTGCACCAGCACCACCGAATCATCAGGCGCGTGCCGGATCGCATTCTCGAGCAGATTGCGGATGACCCGGGCGAGCTGCGATGCGTCCGCGTCGACCGTGACACGTTCAGCGGCTTCGAGGAGCAGCGACACGTGCCGGCTCTCGGCGAGTGGGCGCAGCGTCTCCATGGCTTCGTCGGCGAGTTCGGTGAGATCGAGCCGTGCACGGGTCATGTCGAAGGTGCCACTGACGATGCGGCTGTGGAGCTGGAGGTCGTCGACGAGCGAGGCGAGCGCCCGAATCTGGCGCTCCATACCCGAGAGATACGCATCGGGATCGGGCGCCACACCATCGCGAATCGCCTCGACCGAGGCGCGCAGCGCAGCGAGAGGGGTGCGTAGGTCATGCGAGATCGAAGACAGCATCACCGCGCGTTCGCGTTCGATCGCATCGAGCCGGTCGACCATCGTGTCGAACATCGCCGCCGCCTCGCCCAGCTCGTCCGAGCGCACCACGCCGGTACGGGCGCTGAGATCGCCGTCGGCGACGCGCATCGCCGCGTCGCAGATCTTCGATGCATCACGCGGTGACGGGACGGGCCATCAGCATCGCGACGAATGCTGCGCCGAGCACAGCTGGCACCAGGACCCACATCAAGAGCCGCTGATCGTGCTCGTTGATGAACATCGACTGCGCCGCGATGGCGATCATCAGCACCGCAACGCCGAGGACGGCGAGCATCGCCGCAACGAAGCGCACGCCGATGCGGTCGAACGGACGAAGACGACGAGCGCGATCGACCGGAGCCGTCATGGCTCGAACCGGTAGCCGACGCCCCACACCGTGGTGATCCAGCGCGGGTGTTCGGGGTCGTCCTCGATCTTGTTGCGAATCCGGCGCACGTGCACCGTGACCGTCGCCGGGTCCTGCCACTCGGGCGACGACTGCCACACCGATTCCAGGAGCTGCGCCCGCGAGAACACCTGACGCGGCGACGCGGCGAGGAACGCGAGCACGTCGAACTCCTTCGGCGTCATGTCGATCTCGCGCCCGTCGAGCGTGACCTGTCGGCTCAGCGGTTCGACCGTGAGCGGACCGTGCACGATCGGACCGGGCGCTGACACCTGGCGGCCGTTGGTGCGCCGCAACACGCCGTTGACACGGGCCGCCAACTCACGCGGTGAGAACGGCTTCACGACGTAGTCGTCGGCGCCGAGTTCGAGCCCGGCGACACGGTCGGACTCCTCGGCGCGAGCGGTCAGCATGATCACGGGGACGTCGCTGGTGGCGCGGACCCGACGCAACACGTCGAGGCCGTGCACCCCGGGCAGCATCATGTCGAGCACCACCAGATCGGGTGGGTCGGCGTCGAGCAACTCCAGCGCAGTCGTGCCGTCACCGGCCTCGGCAACCTCGTGACCATCTCGACGCAGGTATCCGACCACCACTTCGCGCACGGTCGGCTCATCGTCGACCACCAGCACCTTCGTCATCGCGACAGCCTCGCCCCTCAGCCGGTCGTGTTCAACCCCCGAACGCAGCAGTTTCCCGATCGTTCCCACACCGCCCACCTCCCCCACCCGCACCCCCACCCGCACCCCCACCCGAAAAATTGCGCGGCCGTTGCGCTCAGCGCAACGCTGACGCGCCATTTCACGCATCCTTTGGGCCCTCACCGGAAATGGCGCGTGGGTGTTGCGCTGAGCGCAATCATCACGGGATTTTTCGGGACCGAGGGTGCTCGTCAGGGGGCGAGGCGGGTGATGGTCCACGACGCTGGTGCGCTGGCAGCGTCACCGCTCGCGGGATCGCCGGCGCCGGGCGTCCGGCGGTAGCGAAGGCGGTCGTGGAGACGGCTCGGGCGGCCCTGCCAGAACTCCCACTCGAACGGGATCAGCCGCCAGCCGCCCCAGAAGGGAGGACGAGGTACGTCAGCGTCGGCGAAGCGCTCGTCGAACGCGATGAGGCGCTCCTCGAGCACCGATCGATCGGGGATCTCGTCGCTCTGCGGCGACGCCCACGCACCGAGTTGGCTGGCCCGCGGCCTCGACGCGAAATATGCATCACTCTCGGCGTCGGTCACCCGCTCGACGCGCGCTCGGATGCGGACCTGGCGATGCAGATCCAGCCACGAGAACACCGCCGACGCAACCGGAGCCGCATCGAGCTGGCGACTCTTCGCCCCCTCGAAGTTGGTGTAGAAGACGAGGCCATGCTGGTCGGCAGTGCGAACCAACACGATGCGCGGATCGGGGACACCGTCGTCGCCGATCGTGGCGAGCGTCATCGCATTCGGCTCGGCAACACCACCTTGGAATGCGTCGTCGTGCCAGCGATTCCACTGCACCACCGGGTCAGGATCGATGCCGGCGATGTCGAGGCCCGCCGTTTCGTACTGGACGCGACGACCCCACAGCTCCGCGCGCTTGTCGGGGGCAGCCCAGTCGGTCATCTCGTCACTCGACCTTCGACCCCGTCGGGGGCTCGATGCGTTCGATGCCACGCATGTAGGGCCGCAACACCTCCGGGACGGAGACCGAACCATCGGGGTTGCGATAGTTCTCGACGATCGCCGCCCACACCCTCGGCACGGCGAGTGCCGAACCATTGAGCGTGTGCACGAACTCGGTGCCCTTCACCGGTTTCCCGTCGACGTCGTGGCGCTTGAAGCGAACGTTGCCGCGGCGTGCCTGGTAGTCACCGAACCAGCTGATCGACGACACTTCGAGCCAGGTGTCGGCACCCGGCGCGTAGACCTCGATGTCGAAGCTTCGGTGGTGACTCTGCCCCATGTCACCCGTGCAGATCTCGATGATGCGGTACGGCAGCCCGAGGCCGACGATCGCCCGCTCGGCCCGTGCGACCATGTCGGTGAGCAGCGCCGGGGCCTGCTCGGGCGTGGCGAATGCGAGGATCTCGACCTTGTCGAATTCGTGCGCACGCAGCATGCCACGGGTGTCGCGGCCAGCAGAGCCCGCCTCACGCCGATAGGACGAGCTGTGCGCCATCACGCGGATCGGCAGGACGGTGTCGTCGAGGGTCTCGTCGGCATAGATCGAGGTGAGCGGGACCTCGGCGGTCGGGATGCACCACAGGTCGTCGCGCTCGATGGCGTAGGCATCGTCGGCAAACTTCGGCAGCTGCCCAGTCGCCGTGAGCGTGGCGGTGCTGACCAACGACGGTGGCCGGACTTCTTCGTGGACGTCGGCGTTGAGATCGAGTCCGTACTGGCAGAGCGCTCGAGCGAGCGTCGCGCCGGCGCCGCGCTGCATGGTGAACATCGCGCCGGAGATCTTCACGGCCCGTTCGTTGTCGAGGATGCCGAGCGCCGTCGCGGTCTCCCAGTGCGGAACCCGGAGGTGCTCGGGAATCTCGTCGAGGAGACCGACAGGGCCGGTGACGATGGGGTTGTCCGCCTCGTCGGCGCCGTCGGGCGCCTCGGGATGCGGCAGGTTGGGGATGCCGAGCAACAGCTCGCGCAGCGCGGACGACACCTGATCGTGCTCGCCCGCGAGTGCCCGTTCCTCGTCGCCGAGTTCCCGGCTCTCGGCCTGCAGGACTTCGGCGCCGTCGACATCGCCATCGCGGCGGCGTTGGCCGACTTCTTTGGAGATCGTGTTCACCCGCGCCCGGATGGCGTCACGGCGGCCGGTGATGTCGAGGAGGCGTGCGTCGAGCCCGGCGGCCTCGTCGATGTCGTCGATGATCGACGGCCGCCCACGCCGCCCCAGCGCCACCTTGACGGCGGGGAGGTCGGTGCGCAGGAGCCGCTGGTCGATCACGTCAACGAACGCTACCGCTCGGTGGTGAGCCGGTGTCCATCGGTTACGACGAACGCTCGTCCGGTGCGGCAGGCACCTGAGCGAATTCACGCTCGACGTCGGCGGTGGTCAGCGGGTGTCCCGTATCGGTGTCGTGGTCGCCGGTGAGTTCCGCGTCGGGCATCGGACGCGGGCGCCGGTAACTGTCGTTGTTGGCGGCGTTGTAGCCGGCAGCGAACCGCTTGAAGAACAGGAACACGATGATGGTCCAGAGGAAGATGCCGCCTCCGGTCTTCATGATCGCGCCGGCGAGCTGCTGGTCGTGTTGCACTGAGAGTCCCCAGACCCGTACCGGTTGGTCGTAGGTCTCATAGACCGCTCCCTCGGCGAAGGTCAGCCAGGCGGCCGGGATCGTCGGCACCAGCGACTGCACGAAGAGGTAGATGCACTTGGCGAGCGGACCGATCTGCAGTTCCGGGAAGGGCCCGACGACCGGCATCCACATCAGCAGCGATGCCAGCACGACTGCGAAGTGCAACGAGTAGTGGAGCGGGCCGTTGTCGACCGACGCGGTGACCATCCCGGGGATGTGGGTGACGATGACCACCACGTTGAACACAACGGCGGCGATCACCGGCCTGCACATGAAAGCGACGCCTCGGTACAGCTTGCCGTCGCCGACGAGGACGCGGAGCAGCCATTCGGGGGTCGCCATCAACACGAGCGGTGGCAGGAAGTAGCTCAGCATCATGTGCTGGAGCATGTGAGCGGAGTACAGGTACTCCTCGCCGATGTCGTGGATCGGCCAGTCGCTGGCCACCCACAGCATCACCATCGCACCGATGAAGCACCCGATGTTGAAACGAGTGACGACGGGCTGTCCCGGTGCCACCGCTTTCGGCCCGATCACACGGACCATGTAGAGGTACGCACCGGTGAGGAAGGCGACGAGTACCCACACTTCCGGGTGCCATTGGTAGCGCCAGGGATCGAGGACTTGGGCGAGCATGGGGGCGCCCCTCCGAGGGGTCGGTCAGTTGATGAAGAAGTGGAACGTGGTGAGCATCACGGCGTAGAGCACGACTGCTCCGGCCAGGCCGATGTAGAAGCCGAACTTGAAGAGCGCGGCGTCGTGCTTGAGATGCATGAAGTAGCTGACGACCACGAAGAACTTGATCGCCATCATGATGAGCAGCGACGGGATCAGCAGCGCGTCCGGCACGCTCGAGATCTCGGTGACGGCCACCTCCATCGCCGTGAGGACAGCGAGGAGGAGCGCGATCAGAATGTAGTTCTTGTCGGAGATCTCGTGGGCGTAGAGATCGTCGTGCTCGGCTTGGGGATTGGTCGCTGTGGTGTCGGTGTCGATGCTCATATCAGGCCGGAATCAGGTAGACGAGGGTGAAGATGACAATCCAGACGACGTCGACGAAGTGCCAGTAGAGCCCGATCATTTCGACGGTCTCGGCCTTGTCGCCGGCGACGCGGCCCTTGGCGAGCATTCCCACCAGCGACATCAACATGATGATGCCGACCGCCACGTGGACGCCGTGGAATCCGGTGAGCGTGTAGAAGCTCGACGAGAACAAGCTGGTGGTGTAGCCGAGGCCCTCTCGGTAGAAGACCGTGAACTCGTACACCTGGCCGGCGAGGAACAGCCCGCCGAGCAACGCCGTCACAGTGAGCCAGAGGCGAGTGCGCCGTTCGTCCCGTCGCTTGGCCGCCGAGACCGACAGCACCATGGTCAGCGACGACATCAGCAGCACGAAGCTGGTTGCTGATGTGAAGGGGATGTCCCACAACTGGTCGGGACCGATGGCGTCGCCCTGCCGGTTGCGGTAGAGCATGTAGGTCGAGATCAGCCCACCGAACAGCAGGCACTCCGACCCGAGGAACAACCACATCGCCAACTTCGTGTTCGAGAGGCCGGTCGTGGTGTGGTGCGCGAGACCGATGTGGTCCTGACCGTCGTCGTAACCGGCTGGGACGACCTGCTCAGCGGCAGCAGGCTCCGGCGTGACCGGTGGTTCAGTCGTCGTGTCAGACATGCGCGAGCTCCTTGCTCGGCTGGCCACCGTCGGATGGCGGGTCGAACTCGGAATCGTCAGCGGTTGGCGGCTCGAGTGCCCAACCGAACAGCGCCAGCACGATGATCGCGGCACCGGCAGCGAGGAGGAGTGTGCTGTAGATGACGCCGTAGCAGATCACCAACATGCCGAACGACAGGATGATCGGCCAGTAGGACGGCGACGGGAGATGGATGTGCGCGTCGGCGTTCGCTGCTTCTTCGGCGATGACCTGCTCGCCCGTGCGCACCTGCTTGTAGTCGTGCTGACCGTCTTCGCCGACGTCTTCGTACTTGCGGTGGAAGAACTCGTCGAGCGTGTGCACGGTCGGGATCCGGTCGAAGTTGTGTTCCTTCGGCGGGTTCTCGGTGATCCACTCGAGACTGCGGGCGTCCCACGGATCGGCGGGGGCCGGCGGGTTCTTGCGGCTGACCCACACATTGACGAGGAACAACACGGCGCCGATGCCGAGCACCAGCGAACCGATCGACGAGATCAGGTTCCAGAAGCCGAGGTTGAACAGGCCTTCACCGGCACGGTTCTCGGTCCAGACGTACATGCGCCGTGGCTGACCCTGCAGACCGATGATGTGCATCGGGCCGAACGTGAGGTTCATGCCGATGATCATCAACCAGAAGTTCCAGCGTCCCCACTTCTCGTTGAGCATCTTGCCGAACACCTTCGGCCACCAGTAGTAGAGGCCGGAGAAGAGACCGAGGACGGCGCCTCCGAAGATCACGTAGTGGAAGTGCGCCACGATGTAGTACGTGTCGGTCTGCTGGGTGTCGGATGGCGCCACGGCGTGGGTGACGCCGGACAGACCACCGATGGTGAACTGCACGATCAGCCCGACGGCGAACAGCATCGCCGTGGAGAACCACAGCTTGCCGCCCCACATCGTGAGGGTCCAGTTGATGATCTTCACGCCGGTCGGCACCGCAATGGCCATGGTGGCCACCGAGAACACGGCGACGGAGATCGGGCCGAGGCCGGCAGCGAACATGTGGTGCGCCCACACACCGAAACCGACGAGGCCGATCGCCGCGCCCGAGAACACCACGAACGGATAGCCGAACAGTGGCTTGCGGGAGAACGTGGGGAGCACTTCGGAGATGATGCCGAACGCCGGCAGGACGAGGATGTACACCTCGGGGTGACCGAACAGCCAGAACAGGTGCTGCCACAGCAGTGGGTCGGCACCGTCGGCCACCGAGAAGAAGGTGGCGTCGAAGTTTCGCTGGAAGAGCAGCAGGAACAGCGCCACGGTGATGATCGGGATGGCGAAGAGCAGCAGGAACTGCACCACGAGCGCCATCCACGTGAAGATGGGCATGCGCATCAGCGTCATCCCTCGTGCGCGCATGTTGAGCGCCGTGACGATGAGGTTCACGGCACCGACCTGTGAGGCGACACCGGTCATCAGTAGACCGAGCACCCAGAAATCGACTCCGTGGGTCGGCGAGAACGGCACCGAACTGTTCGGTGCGTACATGAACCAGCCGCCGTCAGCGGCGCCACCGAGGATCCACGAGGTGTTGATGAAGATGCCACCGAACACGAACGTCCACAGGCTGAGTGCATTCAGACGTGGAAACGCCACGTCACGGGCACCGATCTGCAACGGCATCATGTAGTTGGCGAACGCGGCGGCCATCGGCATCACGAACAGGAACACCATGGTGGTGGCGTGCATCGTGAACATCTGGTTGTACTTGTCGGCCGACAAGATCGTGCCGTTGGCCTGTGCGAGCTGGGCCCGGATGAGCAGTGCTTCGAAGCCACCGACGAAGAAGAACAGCATCGCGACGACGCCGTACATGATGCCGATCTTCTTGTGGTCGACCGTGAAGACCCACGACTTCCAGCCGGTGGTCTGCACGGGGCGCCGGAAATACCCGTACGACGTGGTCGGAGTGACGACGGCGCCGCCACCGCCGGCCAGTGCCGGAGTGTCGGTGGGTCGTTCGATGATGGCCATGATCTATCGGGCTCCCATCACTTGCGTTCCAGCAGGTAAGCGATCAGTTCGTTGATCTGGTCCTCACTGAGGGCCAGGTTCGGCATGCCTCGAACGAGACCGTCGGTCTGTTCGAGCTTGGTGGGGTCTGCGTACATCGGCTTCATCGCCGGCGCGTTGCGCAGCCACTCACGGAGTTGCACCGAGTTCAAGCAGTCGGCATCGACACCGGCGAGGTACTTCGGGCCCAGCGTCTCGGGACTGGAGTCCCAGACGTTGCTACGGCACTCGCCGGGGCGGAGCAGGTCCCATGACGCTCCGGCGAACGTGTTGCGAGTCATGAAGTACGACAGGTTCGGAGCGGCGCCCGAGTACACCTGGAGATCGGGGCGGGCGATGACCGGTTCGCCGTTGGCGTCTTCGAGCCCGTTCACCTGGTGACAGCGCGAGCACTGGGCGATGAAGGTGCTCTCGCCGGTGGCGGCGAGGGTGCCCGCTGCAGGCGCCTCGTACGGCGCCAGCTGTTGCGCCTTCCATGCCTCGAAGTCGTCGGCGGTCAGTGCGATGACCTCCATGCGCATGTTGGCATGCGAGAGGCCGCAGAACTCGGTGCACTGGCCGGCGTAGATACCCGGCTCGTCGGCTTCGAGACGCACCGTTTGGACACGGCCGGGGACCATGTCGCGTTTGCCGTTGAGGCGCGGAATCCACCACGAGTGGATCACGTCACGGCTGGTGCCACGCACGAGGACCGGGGTGTTGATCGGAATGATCATCTGGCCCGAGGTGACGATCGGCTCGGAGACCCCACCACAGCCGTCCTGCTGGGCGTAGTCGATCTCCCACCACCACTGCTGGCCGGTGACGTTGATGATGCACTCGGTGTCGTCGGTCTCGTTGAGGGCCATGATCGTGCCGACGGTGGGAATCGCCACGCCGATCAGGATCAGTGCGGGCAGAATGGTGAGGCCGATCTCGAGCGCGGGCTTGCCGTGGGTCTGCTCGGGAATCGCCTGACCACGGTCGCGGAACTTCACGATGATGATGGCGACGAAGGTGAGCACGATGACGCCGACCACCCCAGCAATGGCGAACACGGGCCACTGCAGGTTGTGGATCATCTGTGCGTTCGGTCCTGCAGGATCCCACGTGTCCTGTGGGGCGTCCTGCGCACAGCCTGCGACCAGGACGCCGAGCCCGGCGACCAGTCCGATTCGTGCTCGACGACTCATTTTCCCGACGGTACTCGCGGATGTCAACGGATGCCTCTTCAGTGGGGAGTTACTCATGGCACGATCAGTTCAAGCCGGGCCGACTCGACACCTGGAACGAAAAAGAAGTAGCCGTCAGGGGCGGCGAAGCTCGGCGCGCCGATCGTGAGGGTGATGTTCTGGCTGCCGCCAGGCTCGACCAGCGTGGTGCACTTCAACAAGGGACCTACGTCCTCGGCGGCCGCCGCCGGCGGGACGGTGAGGTCGACGGAGAGTCGACGCGCTTCATCGGAATCGTTGGAGAAGATGACGTTGTTGGGGTTCGACCGCGGCAGCGTGAGCCGTTCGGCCGCACCCTCCTCGATCGGGCCGTTGACGGCGTAGGTGAGCTGGCCGTCCTCGCCGAGCGTGATGGTGGCTGCGACGGCGGCGACGGCGCCGACCGACTGGGAGGCCTTCTCGTCGGCTTCGAACTCGTCGGGGCTCAGGCAGATCTCCTCGCCCTCTTCGGTGAGGCCCTCGGTGGTCTCGTGCTCGTGGATCTCGCGTTCGCCGTCGAGACCGGCAGCGGCGCCACCGGCGACGAGGGCGAGCACGCCGACGGCGATCGCGCCGAACGCTGCTCGCGACTTGAGACCGGGGCGATACGCCAGGAAGAAGGCGACGGTGAGGATGATCACGCCCAACACTGCGAACGCGATCACGGTGTTGGTCTTCGACAACCACAGCATGATGCGGCTGAAGGAGAACACGATGATGCCGATGCCGATGGCGGCCGCCAGCGGGAATTCGAGCGGGTTGGCGATACGGCTGCGGACCGCGGCGTTGTATGCGGCATCGCTCGATGCCCGCTCGGCCCAGGCTTCGGCCGTCCACTCGGCGCCGGCTGCCAGCAGCAGGACGACACCGACGATGAACACCGCCTGGTAGGTGACGAGGCCGACGGTGAGCACGGCGGCGCCGAGCGCGAACGCCATCGGCCAGATGCTGTTGGCCGGGGGCCTGGCGGCGGCCGGCGCGGTCTCGACCGAGGAGATCTCGTCCGCCCAGATGTTCGAGTCTCGGGTGTAGACGTTGACACCCGCCAGGAACGCGAGCGCGACCGCTGCCGAGAGCAGGCCGATCGTGCCCATCACACCGTCTTGGGCAACCCCGTACGCGATTGCCGAGATGGTGGCCAGGACGGCGGAGCCGATGAGGAATTTTGAACCGGTGGTGAACATTCAGTCGCTCACTTGGTGACGTAGACGAGGAACCAGATGGCGGCGAAGATCGCCGACATCGCGTACCAGTAGATGGCGTGGGAGACGAGGATTTCCTGGTCGCCGGAGCGACCGCCGATGTATCGGAAGGCAGTGACGGTGGTGAACAGGATGCCGATGATCATCAGCGCCATGAACATCCCGGTGATCGCGTAGAACATCACGGCGTAGGTGCCGTCAGCAATGGCGAGATCCATGCGGTAGTACACGAACGCCTGAGCGTTGATGACCAGCAGGGCCACCAGTGCCGTGCAACCGAGGGCGAGCACCGTGTGCGGCCGGTCGTTGCGCTTGGCGCTCCAGACGGCCCACTGGCCGAACACGCAGATCCCGATGAAGGCGATCAGCATCACGTTGGTGGGCACCTCGGGAACCGTGGTGCCGCTCGGGAGCCAGGTTCCGGTCGCATCGATCGCTTCGCGGCGTTGCAGCGCCCACACGGCGAGCATGCTGCCGGTGAGCATCACCATGGCCACGACAGCCAGGGACGAGCCGACCAGCATCTGGCGCTGCGGCGCCGGTGCGGGGGCTGCGGGAAGGGCTTGCATCAGGCGTTGCTCCGATCGTTGGATCCCGAAGCGGATTTGAGGTCGAGGAGGGGTTCGGCCGAGTGCACCACCGGCACGTCGACGAAGTTGTCGCGCGGCGCCGGCGAGGTGGTGGTCCACTCGAGGGTCTGGGCGTCCCACGGGTCGTCGCCGACCGAATCGTCAGCTCGCAGCGAGGTGAGCAACAGCCCGACGAATCCCAGCACGGTGAGCGCCATCAGGGCGTGACCGACCAGCGCGATGATGTTCCACAGCACGAGATCGTCGTCGAGGTACGAGAGGCCGGCCGGCTGGTCGAGGAAGCCGGCGATGTACATCGGGAACGCGGCGAGGATCGTGCCGGTCACGCCGACCAGCGCCAGCGGGATCGCCTTCGACGAGCTGATGGTGGAGCCCCACAACTTGGGCGCCCAGTGGATCACGGCGCCCATCGACGCCAGCACCGCGCCGTAGACGACGTAGATCAGGGTGGCTTCCTCGAACACGGTGCCCTGCAGGTCGAGATCATCGGCCGCGTGCAGGACGTTGCCGAGCATGCCGACGAGGATCATGCCGAAGCCGAAGAAGGCGAACAGGATCGCCGGGGAGAAGTGGAAACGGGTGTCGTCGCTGGGACGCGCTGTCTGCAGCACCACCAGCAACACCAGCAACATGCCGAGGATCGGCAGGGCGTTGAACAACAGGAACGGCACCAGGTCGCGGACCTTGGTCTCGAGGTCGTCGACGTTGAGCTGGCTGCCCGCCCACGGCAGATTCTGGATGTTCTGCTGGGTGACCCCGGCCAGGGCGGCGACACCGACGAGGGCGAGACCGCCGAACATCACACCACGTACCGGCGTGCGACGGCCGAACACGACCGGCGCCAACTCGACGAGCACGCCGATCGCCGGGATGGCGAACAGGAAGGTGACGGGCTGGGTGACGACCCAGCCGGCCCACACGAAGATGCCCTCGTTGCCGCCGAAGCCGGTGCGGGCGTTGCGGTGGTCGAGGAACAGGTAGGCGAGTGTGCCGAGGAGCACCGGCATCACGAGGATCACGCCGAGCGAGAACACCAGCGCCGACCAGGAGAACGGCGGGATCCGACGCATCGTCATCCCTGGTGCCCGAGTGGTGAGGATGCTGGTCGCAACCGCCCCTGCCGTTGCGGTGAGGCCGATCGCCATCAGGCCGAGGCCGGCGATGAAGAGGTCGACGGCGTCGGGATCGCCGCCGAGCGTGCCACCGTTGCCGATCAGGGCAATCGACGTGAGAACGACACCGCCGAACCACATCCAGAAACCGGTGGACGCGAGCCGGGGGAAGGCGATCGAGCGGGCGCCGAGCTGCAACGGCACGGCGAACACGCATGCCGCCATCACCAGCGGGAGCAGGGTGGCGAAGACCAGACCGACGTGCTGTGCATCGACGAGCTGCGGGAGCACCTCGACGTCGAGGAGGGCGTCAGCACCGTCGAGGCGTTCGATGGCGATCAGCAGGTTGATCACCAAGGTGGCGATCAGGCCGAGGAGTCCGCCGGCCAGATACAGCCGTCCGGTGACCTTGTGGTCGGTGGAGGTGAAGACGGCCGCAATGGCGCCCAACGCGATGGAGGCGTCGGCGTCGCTGTCGCTCGGGGCGACGGCAACCGATTCAGGACTTGATTCGATGGTGGTCATACAGGGTGGTGTCTCACTTGTCTGTTGCCCCTGTGGTCAGCGGGCGACTCGAAACGTGGCAGGGCACGACAGCGCCGAGACTACTTGGAACGGGTCCGTGCGCCCGAAATCCTCGCGAATCTGCAGCGAGCCGACCAAGCGGCGCCGACGGACGAACGGTGTGGCGTTTGGTGTCACCAGCCGTTGCGGACGAGGACGTCGACGGTCATGGCGCCGAACAACACGGTGACGTAGGTGATCGAGAACCCGAACAGCCGCATGCTGGCAGCCGGGGTGGGGTGCCGTTTGAGGGCGATCGTGCCGCCGAGGAAGAGCGCACCCAGGACCGCGGCGGTGACGCCGTAGATCCAGCCGAGGTCGGCAACGGGGATCAGGATCAAGGTGGTGATCACCAGGGCGACCGTGTACCAGATCATCTGTCGAACGGCGACCTCGATCGGCACCACCGAGGGCAGCATGGGGACGTCGGCAGCCCGGTAGTCGTCGGCGTACTTCACCGCGAGCGCCCAGAAATGCGGTGGCGTCCACAGGAACATGGCGATGAACAGCACGATCGGCGCCCACGCCAGCGAATTCTGCACCGCAGCCCAACCGACGAGCACCGGAACGGCACCGGCGGCTCCGCCGATCACGATGTTCTGACGGCTCGTGCGCTTGAGCCAGAGGGTGTACACCCCGACGTAGAAGGCGGCAGCGCCGAAGGCCAGCACGGCCGACAGCAGGTTGGCGCCGGCCCAGAGCACCCCGAACGCCAGCACCTGCAGTGCGATCGCGAAGATCAACGCGTTGCGCGGTTCGATCACCCCGGTGACGAGTGGGCGGCCCTGCGTGCGGGCCATCAGAGCGTCGATGTCGCGGTCGACGTACATGTTGACGGCGTTGGCGCTCCCGGCCGACAGGGTGCCGCCGAGCAGGGTGACCGCCACGAGTGACCACGCCGGCCAGCCGCCTTCGGCGAGCACCATCGTGGGCACCGTCGTGATCAGCAGCAATTCGATGATCCGCGGCTTGGTGAGCGCGACGTAGGCGCCGACCACGGTGGTGGGTGTGCGCCGGCTGCCGTGGGCCACGCCACCGGGCGCAAGCCGGGACGGAACGAGGGGGCGACTGCCGACGGACATGACTGCGTCAGCGTACCGGGGCCCCCGACGCTCGGCCCAGCCGATCGCGCCGTCTCTGGTCACCCGCGCCCAGGTCTGCGGGCACCGCGTGCGGTGTTGGCTGGTCAGGGGCACACTGGTGCGGTGCCGACCACGCTGGAACCCACGGAGGTGATGGAGCCGGATCTCGACGACGAGGTCGCGATCGACCGTCCGTGGGTGGTGTTGGTGTGGAACGACCCGGTGAACTTGATGAGCTACGTCACCTACGTGTTCCAGAAGCTGTTCGGCTATTCACTCGAGAAGGCGACCGAACTGATGCTCGACGTGCACGAGAAGGGTCGCGCCGTCGTCGCCTCGTGCGGTCGCGAAGAGGCCGAGATGCACGTGTTCCGGCTCCACGAGCACAGCCTGTGGGCCACGATGGAACACGATGGCCCTTCGTCGTAAGTTCGTCGCCCCGGTCGAAGCGGTCCGTGGCGGCTGGCGCATCACGCTCGACGACGAGGAGCGCAACCTGCTGCTGCGGCTGATGGGCGAGCTGCGTGCCCTTCTGAATGGCCCCGACGACAACGAGCTGATCCGGCGCCTCTTCCCCGTCGCCTATCCGGAGGACGAGGAGAAAGAGGTCGAATACCAGCGCCTGATGCGCGAGGAACTCGTCACCAGCCGGCTGTCGGCAATCGACTCGGTGGCCCGCACGATCGACCCGGCGAATGCGAGCGACCTCCTCGACGAGGGCGAGACGATCGCGTTCATGCAGTCGATCAACGCGATCCGCCTCGTGCTCGGCTCGATGTTGGGCATCACCGACGACGAGTCGGCCGACGCCGCCGACGACACCGACTCCCCCGAACACCACCTGTACGACTTCTTGAGCTGGCTGCTCGAGTGGACCGTGCGCTCGTTGTCGCCGACGTAGCACCAGGAGAGTCGGAGGATCCGACCCCGCCGGTTCGCCTTCCCCATTTCGGTTCGGGTCGCCCACTGCCCCGGCATGGACCAGAACGACATGGACCAGAACGGCACGGACCAGAACGGCGTGGACCACCACGCCGCCGGAAAACCCGGTGCTGAACACGGGCTACTGTGCCCTCAGGACGTCTGCGGGGACGTCCCTGGGGAAGAGGAGACACGGTTGGGGGTTCCACTGATTCCCGTTCGGGCCATGGCCCGATCGAGTCGGACTCGATCGTCGGGCGTGCGATTCGACGTGCTCGCCACGCGAGACCCGAGGATCGTTGCAGCGGCGGCGGTGACCATCGGCTCGCTCCTGGTGGCCGCTGGGGTCGGCGTCGCCCCGATCGCCGGGGCAGCAGCGATCGCCGTACTGGTTCCGGCTGCGGTGGTCGACGTCGAACAACGCCGCCTCCCCGACGCATGGGTTGGTGCCGCTCTGGTCGTCCTGATCGTCGCGCTCGCCCTGGAGGAGGTGAGCGGGCAACCGATCGACGCTGGCAACCCGGTCGTCGGAGCTCTTGCGACGGCCCTCCCGGTGCTGGCGCTGCATCTCGTCTCACCGACCTCGATGGGGTTCGGTGACGTCAAGGCTGCTGTCGTGCTCGGCGGCGCAGTCGGAACGATCGACTGGCGGCTCGGCGCAGTGGCGCTCTGCATCGCCGCACTGACCGCATCGGTCACCGGCCCACTGACGCGCCGGCGCACCCTCCCCTTCGGTCCCTTCCTGGTCGTCGGAGCGGCGCTCACACTCCTCGCACACGACCCGATCCTCGATTCACTGTTCAACAGCGGGGTCACCCCATGACGGCGACGCGACCCTCACCCGGATCCGAGTCCGACCTCGCTGCGCCGCAGCGCGGGTTCCGCCCGGCGTCGAGACGTCGCAGCCGGATTGCCGCCGGGGTGGCCCTTGCGGCGATCGCAGTCGGCGGCAATGTGCTCGTCTACGCATCGCTCGACTCGAAGGAACCCGTCGTCCAGGCGGTTCGCGACATCCCAGCCGGTGAACAGCTCACGAACGACATGTTCCGCACCGTCGAGATCGACGCCGACTCAACGGTGAACCTGATCGACGGCGATCTTCTCCCGTCGCTCGTCGGCAACTACGCAAAGGTCCGCCTGGTCGCCGGCTCGCTCGTGACACCGGAATCGATACAGGCATCGCCACTCGTGACACCCGGCAACTCGGTGGTGGCGATCCAGGTCGCCGACGGGTCGTTGCCGATCGGACTACGCGAACGGGTTCCCGTCGTACTGGTCGTACCTGCCGATCGCGCCGGGGACGATGCCGACAGCACGTCGATCCCAGGTCAGGTGGTCGGGCTTCCGACCAACACCTCGTCAGCGCTCGGCCTGCTGTCCTTGTCGGTCGAGGTCGCTGCCGGCGATGCCGCCACGGTCGCGGCCGCCGACGACGTGCGCGTCGTACTCGTCGAACCGTCGCTGGACCTGGATGCCGCGCCGATCGATGGGGACGCAACCGCCGAGGGCGAGCCATGACCATCGTCGCGGTGGCCGGCGACGCTGCCACCACGTCGTCGGTTGCGCTCGCGGTCGGCTGGCCCGCGGGCGACGGAGCGATCGTGATCGAGGCCGATCCTGGCGGGGGCTCGCTGGCGGGATGGCTCGACACGCCCGCACACCCGTCGCTCGGGACCATCGTCGCGAACGCCGGGCGCGGCAATCAGTCGGTGCTGGAGACGCTCGACGTCATGACGCACCGAAGCGACACCGGCGTGCGCTTCGTCGCCAACGCCGTGCGGGCCCGAGCCGCCCATCGCGCCGTCGAGGAGGCGGCGGCAACCGTTCTGCCGGCGATCGCTGCCGCTGCGAACACCGTGATCGCCGACGTCGGCGCCCACCGCGCCGGGCACCATCCGTCGCCAGCGCTTCTGGCGGCCGATGTCGTGGTGATCGTGCACCGTCAGGCCACCGCGTCGGCTGCGGCGGCGACGGTGCGGATCGAACGACTCGTCGAGACCGTCGAGGACTTGGCACTCCTCGACGCCGTCGTCGTCCTCGCGGTGATCGGACACGCACCGTTCGATCCCGTCGAGATCGGATCGTTCGTCGACCAGTCGGTTCCCGACACGATCCGGACCACGGCAGCGCTCGCCGACGACCCGCTTGCCGCAGCCACCATCGCCGGACGGAGCGGGGTGTCCGCCAAACGGCTCCGGCGACTCCCGCTGATGCGCGACGCGTCGCGTCTCGCTCGCGACCTGTTCGAGCTCGTCGACGTCGAGGGGCAGCAGCGGTCGAACACCCGGGCCGCGACGGAGGAGGAGTCGACGTGACGTTGGAGCAGGCCTCGTCACCGTGGACCTCGGGCGCCGAACGCCCCGAGGATCTCCACGTCACGATCGCGCTGGTGACCGACCGCGTCGCCGACCGTCTGATCGAGGCGATCGAACACGACGACGCCGCGCGGAGCACATCGAGAGCGCCCGGTGCGGCCTTGGCCACCGACGAGCGCCGCCAGCAGCTCCTGGTCGGCGCGTGGATCAGTGAGGAGGTCACCTCGGTCAACGACGAACGGCTGCAGCGAGGCACCCGTCCGCTCTCCCAGCGCGACGAACATCATGTGCGCGCTCGGGTCGTCGCGGAGCTCACCGGTGCCGGACCGCTCGAGCCGTATCTCAGCGACCCGATGGTCGAGGAGATCGACGTCAACGGCCCCGACTCCACGTGGGTGACCTACACCGACGGTCGCAAGGTGAACGTCGGGAAGCTGTGGGCGTCGACGGCCGAGCTGACGTCGTTCCAGAAGCGGATGGCGCTGCGGATGACCGGCACCGGCGAGGGCCGACTCGACACGTCGTCGCCGATGCTCACGCTGCAGTCGCGCGACGGTGCGCGCATCGTGATGGTGCTCGGCGGCACCAGCGAACACGGTGTGTCCACCCATCCGCGCATGGCGATCCGGCGATTCGTGGTGCGACAGGTCGGGTTGAGCGGGTTGGCCGAACTCGGCCTGTTCCCCCGAGCGCTCGTCGCCCGGTTGCGGGCACTGGTGCGCTGCGGTTTCACCATCTTGGTGTCCGGTCCTCCGGGCGCTGGCAAGACGACACTCCTGACCGAACTCCTCGGCGAGGTGTCGCCGCTCGAACGCATCATCACCGTCGAGAAGAACCTGCTCGAGTTGCGTCTGGAGGACGATCCTCGCCATCCGGACGCGCCGGCGCTGTTCACCCGTCACGCCAACTCCGAGGGCGAGGGCGAGATCACCACCCGCCAGCTCGTGGAACTCACCCGTCGATTGAACCCGGATCGGGTCGTGGTCGGCGAACTCGTCGAAGACGAGGCGCTCGACATGTTGGACGTGGCGTCGATGTGCAAGCGCGGCTCGTTGGCGACGATTCACGCGCACACCGCCGACATCGTCCTCCAACGCCTTGCCTACTACGTGTCGAAATCGAACACGAGCCTCCCCGAGTTCGCCGTGTGGAGCCTGATCGCCCAGACCGTCGACTTCGTGGTGCACATCGACCTGGTTCGCAACGCCGTCGAAGACCAGGGAGCCGTCCGTCGAGTGACCTCGATCATCGAAGTGGGTGGGCTCGGCGAGGCGGGTGGCGTGTCGAGCACCGAGGTGTGGGCGCTCGACGGCAGCGACGACCTCGTCCAGGTCGCGCCACTGTCACAACGACACCTCGACCGACTTCGGCTGTCGGGGTACCCGGCCGACCAGTTCGCCGTGGAGGGCCCCCTGCGATGAGCCTCACGGTTGCGCTCCTCGTGGCGTCCACCCTCGCCGGTGTGCTGGCAGTGCTGGTCCTCTTCACTGGCGACGACATGGTCCCCGCGCCGAGGAAGGTCGCCCGGCCAGGGCGCTGGGTGCGCCTCGCCGGGGCCGGCGCTGCGGCCGTGGTCGTGATCGCCGCCTCGGGCTGGGTGGTGGCGGCCGTGATCGTGGCGGTGGGGAGCTGGTACTCGATTGCTGCGTGGCAGCAGCGCGACACGAGCGGCGTCAGCGATGTCGAACGGATCGATGCGTTGGCGTCGTGGATCGAGAACCTGCGCGATGTGCTGATCGCCGGGGATCAGCCGGTGGGTGCGATCAACGCCACGGTCTCCACGTGCCCGGCAGCGATCAAACCGCAGGTGCGGCGCCTGGCGGCCGGGCTGGGACGGCAGGACCCGGCCATCGTGTTCCGGCGCTTCGCCGACGACATCGACGACCCGCTGGGCGATCTCGTTGCGGCGGGTCTGCTGATCGCGGTGCAGCGCGGCGCCCGCACCGCTGCTGTGCTCGGTTCGCTGGCCGAGCAGGCCCGACGTCAGGCCGACCGCCGACGCCTCGTCGAGGCCGAGCGGGCGCCGATTCAGCGCGAGGTCGTCTTGCTCACGGTGATCATGGGGGCGCTCGTCGTCGGGCTCCTGGTGTTCGGCCGCGCCGAATACCTCGAGCCGTACGACACCGCCGGCGGGCAACTGTTCCTCGGTCTGGTCCTCGCGGTCTACGCGATGTTGTTGCTGCGCGTGCAGCGTCTCGCGAGGTTCCCCCGGCCCAGCCGCTTCCTCACGGCGAGCGAGGCGACAACGAGAGGGGTCGTGCGGTGAGGCCGGGCGGCGCGCTCGGTGCTGTGCGGTGTCGTGTTCTGCCTCGGGGCGTGGCTGGTGCTGACGGGATGGCAACAGCCGCGTCCCGGCCTCGACCAGGCAATGGCTCATCTCCGTCGACCGCCGACGACGTCGGCGTCACGCGACGCACGAGGCACGCTCGGTTCCGTCGGTGCCTTCGTCGAGCATCACGGCGCGTCGACGTGGACGCTGGCGTGGACCCGACCACTGCGCCTCGTCGGCCGCGGTGTCGACGTCCACGTCGGGTACCTCGTGCTCGCCTCGCTCGGAGGCCTCGTGATCCCGGCACTGGTGCTCGGCCTGCTCCAGGCGGTCGGCGCGGTGTCGCTCGGGATCTGGGTTCCGACCGCCCTCTCCCTTGCCGGCGCCGTGATGGCCCCGATGCTGGTGCACTCGACCACGATGGCTGCCAGCAACGAGGTGGCCATCGACCTTCGTCACCAACTCGGCGCCTACCTCGACATGGTGACGATGCTGCTGGCCGGCAACACCGGCTACGAAGGCGCCCTCGACCAGGCAGCCCGCGCGGGCGACGGGATGCTGTTCCGGGAGCTACGCAGAGCGATGCGCGAGGCGGGCACGACCGGCCAGAGCCTGGTGCGCGCACTCGAACGCGTCGCCGACGACTACGGCATCGTCGAACTCGAACAGGTGGCGGCCACCGCCACGCTGTCGGCAGCCGAGGGAGCCCCCGTCGCTCGCAGCCTTGCGGCGAAGTGCTCGACGCTGCGCTCGACCCTCGCCGCCGAGCAGGAGGCCGATGCCCGCGTGCGCAACGACAAGGTCACCCCACCGCTCGTCGCCATGGCGCTGTTGTTCATGGCACTCATCATCTATCCCGCCCTCAATCTCAACTGATCCGACACCGCACCGAACCACACCCGACCGACCCACCAGGAGGAACCGAACATGCACGATCCGATGTTGATGCTGACTGGCGTTCTCGCCACCATCACCCGCGCCCTTCGTGTGCACGACACGTCTGGCGAGCCCGGCGATCGAGGCGCTGTCTCGATCGAGCAGGTGCTGTGGTACGCCGCGGCGGCGATCAGTGTGGCGGTGGTCGCCGCCATCATCTGGAGCCAAATCCGCGACACGGCGAGCACTCCCGTCCAGTCGCCCTCGGCTCCCTGACCCGTCGACAAACCCCATGATCGGACCGGACGAACCGCTCACCCCGGGGCCGCGGCGCCTGCGCGGTGACCGGGGGGCTGCCACGTCGCTGGCGGTGGCGTTGCTGACCCCGATGTTCGTCTTCCTCGCGTTCGCCGCGTTCCAGGCGGCGCTGTGGAGCCACGCCCGCACCGAGGCGCGAGTGGTCGCACGCGACACCGCAGCGCTGGTGGCCCGTTCAGGGGTTGCCGCAGGCGATGCTCAGGCCTCGGCGGCGGCCGTCCTCGAAGCCGACACCGACCTGCGCGATGTGGTGGTGGTCGTGAGTTCGACCGGGGGTGTGGTGACCGTCACCGTCACCGCCGATGCGCCGGGGATCATTCGGGGCACGACCAACTCGGTCTCGGTGACATCCGCCGTGCCGATCGAGGAGATCACCCCATGAGTCGGCGAGTGCGCGACGAGCGAGGGTCGTCCGACGCCCTCGGGCTCGCGTTGCTGACACCGGCAGCGATCGGGCTGGCCGTGGTGATCGTGTTCCTCGGGCGCGGCGTCGACAGCCGCGCCACCGTGCAGAGCGCCGCCGAGTCCGCAGCCCAGGCCGCCGCGCAGGAGCGCTCGGTACCGGCAGCGATCGCCGCGGCCGAGGAGGTCGGGCGGGCGATGCTCGTCGATCCAACCTCGTGCGCCTCGCCCCAGGTGTCGGTCGACGTCTCCGGATTTCGGCCCGGCGGCCAGGTCGCGGTGACCGTGTCGTGCACCGTCTCATCGGACGGTCTCGAGCTGATCGACCCGCCGTCGACCGGGGCAACCACTGCCACCGCGTTCGCCACCATCGATCCACTCCGAGCGACGGAGCAGGCGCCGTGACGTGCCGGCTGCGGGGCGAACGGGGCTCGGGACTGGTTGCCGGGATCGCGCTGATCTTCGCGTTCACGTTCCTGGGGCTGGTGTGGCTCGCACGCGACGTCGACCGGGGCGTGTCGAACCGATCGGCAGCCCAGTCGATCGCCTTTCAAGCGGCCCGCTCCGGTGCACAGTCGACCGCGGTCACCGATCTGCGATCCGGCACCACGCTCGTCGACCCGGCGGCGGCGAGTCGTGCGGCCACCTCGACCGCCGCCGCGCTGTTCGCGAGTTACGGGGTCCAGGGCAGCGTCACCTCGATCGACGTCGTCGCCGACAGCGTGTCCGTGTCGGTCACGATCACCGACGACGGCCGCACGGTCACCGGCGCGGGCACGGTGAGAGCGGAGCGAGCGCCGTGACGACCCTGATGGTCAGCGCCGCCGGACCTTCCCCTTTGCTCCTGCGACGCCCCACTGTTCGGAAGACAGGCGCCGACCACATCGAACCGAACGGAGAGGAGGACAGGTGAGCGAACGCGATCCACACCGCTGGGCCCGTTTCGCTGCGTCACTGACCGCGCTGGTGGCACTGGTCGTTGCCGTGCCGACCGGGCTGATCGCTGCGTCGCGCACACGGTTCGGGTCGGGCAACCCGCTCGCCGGCGCAGACCCGCCGTGGACGTGGGGATCCGGCAACGTCGGCGACGCACTCTCCGGGCCGATCGCCGACGACACGATCATCGACGGCATCATCCGGGTGAGCCTGTGTGTGGTGTGGGTTGCCGTCGCGATCATCCTGGTGACGACGCTGGTCGAGGTCATCCACGCCGTTCGCCACCATGGTCTTTGGTTCCCTGACGTCCGTGGCGTCGGGTGGGTGCAGTCGATCGCCCGGTTCATCGCCGTCGGGCTCATCGCCGTGCTGCCGACGATGACGTCGGCCACCTCGCTGGCATCGACCCTCGGTGCACGTGCCGTCGCCGCGCCGGCGGCGCCCGCGTCCCCGATGGCTGCGACCGCCACCATCCGGTCGACCACGCCGACACCACTGGGCCCGTCATCACCGAACGAAGCGACCGGCAACGTGCACGTGGTGTCGCAGGGCGAGTCGATCTACGCGATCGCGGTCGGTCTGGCGGGCGGCGATTCCGCGCGGGTGCTCGAGATCGCCGATGCGATCATCGAGGCGAATCTCGGCGCGGTCATGCCGGGCGGACAACGCTTCACGAGTCCGGCCTACATCGAGGTGGGGTGGACGCTGCAACTCCCCGCCGAGGTGGCAGTGCGCGAGAACGCCGGCGCAGCCGTCCCAGCGACGTACACCGTCGAACGGGGCGACACGTTGTGGGAGATCGCCGACGAGCAACTGGGTGATCCGACGGCGTGGCCGGAGATCTGGGAACGCAACGAGGGAGACGAGATGGGCGGCGGTCGAACGTTCGACGACCCGAACCTGATCCTGCCCGGCTGGGAACTCGACCTCACCGACCCGGCGCCGGTCGGGACCGAACCGGTCGCGGTCGAACCGATCGGCGAACCGGCGGTGGACTCAGTCGACACGACGGACCCAGAGCCGCCCACCGATGATTCACCACACGGCACCGAAACGGCCGTCGCGACCATCCCGGTCGATGACACCGGCCCCCTGCCCCTGACACCGACGCCACCAGCGTCGACGATGGCCCCAACGACAACGTTCGTCCCATCCGCAGACACGACGATCGCACCAGTGGCCGCGGACCCCGGCGACGGGGCGGCGGATGCGACGCCGAGTACCGCCGCACCCGATGCGCCGTCGCCGATCCGACTCGAACACGCTGCGCTCGTGGCTGCCGGTGTCCTCGCCCTCGTCGGAGTTCGGCGACGTCAGCGTCTGCGGGCGGCGATGCCACGCCACCGGGTGCCCGAGCCGTGTGCCGAGGTGGCGAGCACCGAACGACGACTGCGAACCATCGACGCCGGTGAGCGGGTGCTGCGCGTCGATGTCGGAGTGCGGGCCGCCGCCCGGTCGCTCATCGACACCGGCAGCCAGATCGGGTGGGTCGAGGTCTCCACCGACGGCGATCTCGACGTCCGGTTGACCGCCCCGGCGATGCTTCCGCCGCCATGGACGGGCGACGGCCACTCGTGGCGCCTCGGTGCAGAGGTACCGGTCGAGATCCTCGGCGACGACGCCCGCCAGGTCGGACAGCCCTGTGTGGCCCTCGTGCAACTCGGGGTCACGCCCGACGGACACGAGTTGCTGGTCGACCTCGAGGCGTGCGGTGTGCTCGCCGTCGCCGCTCGTGCCGATCAGGCCGACGAGGTCGTCACCGCCGTGGCAACAGCGCTGGCATCGTCGCTGTTCGCCGAGGTCGCCCACCTGGTTGCGGTCTCGCTGCCCGAGGCTGCGCTGCTCGGTCATCGCAACACCCACATCACCGGGTCGGCCGACGCGGCATTGGAGGTGGCGTGCGCCCTTGCCGGAAGTACGGCGGTGAACGAACGGACGTCGTTCGAGCTGCGTTCGCTTCGCACCGGCGGCGAGATGTGGGAGCCCTCCGTCGTCATGCTGCGATCGGCCGACGACGGCGGCGCCGTCTGCGGGGCGGGCCAGGTACCGCATCCCGGCCATGGCGTGGCGATCGTGATTGCCGACGAGCACGCCTCGGTCGTCGCTCCCCCTGCCCGCCTCGTCGCCCGCACCGATGGATGGCACCTCGAAGCATTCGGGGGCTCGATCGACGTGAGCCCGATCGGGGTCAGCGCCGCCGACCTGCAGGAGATCACCGAGCTGATCATCGACGCCGAACGCCATCTCGAACCATCCGATACCGCCGAGGCGATCCAGTGGGCAGACGACCGCGATGGCGACCACGAGGGCGTCGTCCGCAGCGACCGATCCGGCGACGCCGCAGTCGCCGACACCGAACTGGCGTTGCCGTTCGAGCCACGCGACCACGAGATCGTCGTCGGGCTGCTCGGTGGGGTCGACGTGCGTGCGCGCACTGGCGAAGCGGGCAGCTTCGAGCGATCGAAGACGGTCGAGCTGATCGCCTGGTTGACGACGCATCGCGATCGGGCGACGCGATCCGGGGCCCGCACGGCGCTGTGGGATCTTGACGTTCGCGACGCCACGTTCGCCAACGTCGTGTCGGAGGCCCGGCGAGCGCTCGCCCGGCTGGTGCCGCCGCCCGGCGACGACGAGTGGGTCGCCCGCACGCTCACCGAACAGTTGCCGGTGCACGACCTCGTGGTCACCGACGCCGACCTGGTGGCTGATCGACTGGCTCACGCCCGACTGCAACCGCCGAGCCAGGCCGTCGAGACGCTTCGGCCAGCGGTGGAACTCGTGCGCGACATGCCCTTCTCGGGCACGAGCTACCTGTGGCCGGACGCCGAGGGGATCACCTCGAACCTCGTGCTGCTGGCGATCACCGCTACCGCCGAGTTCGCCGGCCATGCCTTGTCGCTGGGCGACACCGACGGCGTGTTCTGGGCCACCGGCAAGGGGTTGCGGGTGCTTCCCGGCCACGAAGAGTTGATCGCACTGCGGATGCAAGCCCATGCGCGGGCTGGCGACCTCGCCGGTGTCCGCCAGGAGTGGGAGTCGTACGAGCGGGTGCTCGTGGCCGACGCCTGGTCAGATGGCGAGCCCGCCCCCAAGCTGCTCGCCCTGCGCCGTGAACTCCTCAGCCCGTCCAGCTCCTGACACGCCGCCCACCACCCCGCCAATCACGTTTGTGTTGCGTTTTCGGTGGGCCGGGTCACCCGGAATGCAACCCAAACGTGGTTGGGGCGCAATGTCGAAACGTTCGGTGAACCGGGTGCACTCGCCGTGCCGAAAGGACCACACTGTTCCAATGCGTCTTCCTCGTTCGAGTCGTTCACGCGTGGCCGCCGCGGCGGTCGGAGCGACGCTCCTGCTGGCCGCGTGCGGCGGGGGCGAGTCGTCGTCGAGCGAGCCGGCCGGCAGCACGCTGCCTGCGCCCCCGGATGCGGTCGAGCTCGATCCGGCCGCAGACACCGCCGCCAATCAGCTGCCGGACGTGGTGGTCGACGACGTGATCGCCGGCAACAAGGTCAACCTGCGCAACGTGGCACCGGCCGACACGCCGATCCTGTTGTGGATGTACGCACCGCATTGACCCACCTGTCGGACCGAAGCGCCCGACGTCGAGCAGTTCGCTCGAGCACACGAATCAGAGGTCGCAGTGATCGGCCTCGGCACCCAGGACAGCCTGCAGGAGGCCCGAGAGTTCGTCGAGGACCGCGGCACGACGTTCACGATGCTGTGGGACGAGTCGTTCGAGTCGTGGATCGAACTCGGTGTGTCGTCGCAGCCGACGGCCATCCTGCTGACCCCGGACGGCACGATCATCACCGGCTGGGTCGGCCGGTTCCCCGAGGAGCAGGTCCTCGAACTCGCCGCCCAGTACACCGCCGGCTGACGATTACATCGCGGGTCTGACCCCTGATGTAATCGGGGGAGCGGGAGAATGGGGGGATGCAGGGACACGCCGTTGCGGTGATCACCGATGCCGTGCAACGGGCCAGCGGCGACACGGTGGTGTCGTCGACCGTCGTGCACGGGGGCGACACCTCGGCCGCATTCCGCGTCGAGACGAGCGATGGGCGGCTGTTCTTCGCGAAGACGCACCCCTCGCCGCCCGCCGGGTTCTTCACGACGGAGGCGGCGAGCCTGGCATGGCTCGCCGAGAGCGGCGCCGTCCACGTCCCGACCGTCGTCGCTGTCTCCGACGGGGTCGACGGCCGGTCGGGCCACCTGGTACTCGAGTGGATCCAGGAAGGGTCCGTTCCGCCGGACGAAGCGGCGTTCGGCCGGAGCCTCGCCGAGCTCCATGCGTCCGGGGCACCGCACTTCGGCCGGGCTGACGAGCGAACGACGGGCAGTCTCGGGCTCCCGAACACTCCGGCCGACACGTGGGCCGAGTTCGTCGCGACGTGTCGCTTCACGCCCCTGGCCCGCATTGCACGAGATCGCGGTTCGTTGCCCGACGACGTGATCGACGACCTCGACCGCTTGGCGTCCACGCTCGACCGGTTCGACGACGGCGCACCACCGTCTCGGCTCCACGGCGACCTGTGGGCCGGGAACCGGCTCGTCGGTCTCGACGGCGAGAGCTGGCTCATCGATCCCGCATCCCATGGCGGGCACCGCGAGTTCGATCTGGCGATGATGCACCTGTTCGGTGGCTACGGCCCCGAGGTGATCGACGGCTACCAGGAGGTGTCCGCTCTCGCCGATGGTTGGCAGGACCGCATCGAACTGCACCAGATCGCGCCGCTCGTCGTCCACGCGATCAAGTTCGGCGGGAGCTACGTCGGTGCGAGCAACCCGAGCGATCCGTCGCTACGTGTGATCTGCTCTACCAGAGTCAGGCGTGTCAATCGCAGGGTTCGCCGGTGGTGGTGACGGTGCCATCGGCGTTCAGATTCCAGTAGGTCGACACCTGGCGGATCATGCCGGCGTCGACGAGGAAGAGTTCGTAGCGGTCGGCGCTGACACCGAGCGCGGGGACCTCATCGAGTGACTCCTGGGCCATGTAGGTGTCGGCGGCGATCGTGAGTGTGCGGGCGTCGGTGGCACAGGCGCTCTGCTCGCCTCGATCGTTGACGCCCCGCACCGTGAACGCCACAAGCGCAGACAGGATCCCGAGGATCACGATGACCACGAGGATCTCGACGATCGTGAAGCCTCGGTCGCTGCGGTGATGGGAATGCGCTCACGAGAATTTCATCGGCGCCTGCCCGCGAAGCACAAGTCAAGAAGGGCACAAGGAGCGGCGCACCCGAAGGCGAAAACGACGAAGACCCCGCCCGAAGGCGGGGTCTTCGATCAGGTTATGACTGAGTTCGTCAGTGACGAATCAGGCGCAGTCGCCGATTCCCGTGACCGTGGCTTCCGTTGTCGCGTCGCCGCCGGTGAACTCCCAACGGGTATCGAGTGCGGGGGTGGTCTGCTTCACGTAGGTCGGAACCAGTTGGGTCCAGCCGCTCGTGGCGGCGTCGGAGTCGTTCGGTGCCGCATTGGTGTCGGCGTAGAAGGCCTCGATCGCCGTGGCGATGGTCCGACCTTCCACCTCACAGGAGTTGTCCTGTGCGTTCTGCGTGATGCCGCGGACGGCGAACACGGTAACGGTGGCGAGAATGCCGAGGATGACGATGACGATGAGGAGTTCCACGAGGGTGAAACCCTTGTCCTGCTTGTTGTCCATTTGAATGGTTCCTTCCGCTCTTTGGTTGGTGCTCCCGGAGGAGCTGTGTCTCACGAATGCGCTCCGTGAGAACCAGCTCCCGTTGCGCAGTTGTTTCTTCGGTCCCTCGTGGCTGACCTTGAGTGGAAGTTCGAACTTTTTCCGCAAAGATCAACGGCGCCTCAGTGAGGTCTCAAGACGCCGGTAAGTCGCGCCGATGTACGTACATGCGCCTGCACCAGGCGGCGCACCTCACTACCGCAAGAGGGCAGGACATGTTCGGCAAGCCACGAGACATCAACGACACCGACACGCTCGACAGCAGCGCGATCGACGAGTTCTTCGGCGACGAGGCCGCCGCCGAGAACAGCGTGGAGATCCACGACCTGCGCGATCGTGTCGAGCAGGTCGAGTCGCAGATCAGCAGTCAGTTCACGTCACTCGCCACCTACGCCCAGATCGCCCAGGAACAGGTCGAGCTCGCCCGGTCGGAAGCCAAGGCAGCCACCGAACGTTCCGAGCAACGCCTCACCTCGCTGATCGAGCGCGAGCGCGCCGACCGCATCACCTCCTTCACCGGTGAAGCTCCTGAGGGTTCGCCCGACATCACGGCGCGGCTCGACGCACTCGAGCATTCGGTGGCCCGCATCCAGAAGGGGCTCGACGAGTCACGCCAGCAGCAGAAGGAACTCGCCGTCGCCATCACGGCGATGTTCGATCGCCTTGCGCCACCGTCACCGTCACCGTCCAACACTGAACCCGCACCCGTGGACGACACGGCACCGGTAGCCGAACCAGCGCCGCTCGCGCCGCCCCTCTTCGCGCCGCTCGAACTCACACTGCTCGAATTCGGGCCACCGACGATCGAGCCCACGGTGGCCGACACCGCTGAGGTTGACGGCCCGATCAGCGGCCTCGCCCTCAACGACTGATCAGTCGAACCGATCGATCCCGTCGGATCCATCCCGGCGCTCGGTAGCCGCCACCGGGTCACAGGTCCAGCGACCTGGCCGCGGAGGACCAGCGTGATACTCGCGGTCAGCGGACGATTTCCATGCGCATGCCGTTCTCGTCCCAGAACGGGTCGAGTGGCATGCGACTGATCGCCCGGCCCGACGCACGGCGTGCCGTGAAGAGCAACGCTCCGGCCTGCATCATGTGCACCGACCCGGCACCGTTGGGCGGGGTTCGGGAGACCACGTCGTCGACACCCGGCAGACGCTCGCGGATCAGCTCGAGGCGCTCCAGGCGCCCGTCCTCGTGATACGGCGAGGTCTTCAACGGTTCGTCGCTGTTCATCACCGTGAACGACACATCGGGATTCGCCGAGAAGAAGCTGCGCGAATGGTACGGCTGGAGTTCACGTTCGGCTTCGCGAAGCCACCGGAGCCGGCGAATGTCGTGCTTGGTCATCCACGGCTCCAACTTGCGAGCCTCACCGTTCGACGCCTGCACGGCCGCCCGGCTGGGCGTGCCCGCAATGCCGGTGATGCGCGGCCAGCCCACGTACTCGCGAGCTTCGCTGTCGCACGGGCGGTACTGACCCGTCGGTGTCTCGAACCAGCCCATCGGGACGTTGATCGCCGCCGCTTCGAACGTGGGACGGAAGTCGAGCACCTCGAACAACTTGGGCAGCACGAACGCCTCCTCGGCGGCCACGGTGATGCCCGACAGCCGGGCAGGCAGCACCAACCAGCCGCCGGGACACGGTGTGACCCCGGCGAGGTTCTTGTACGGGTTCTTCTTGACGACCACGGTGACCTTTCGGGTGCGAGTGCTGGGAGGACGCATGTGTCAACTGGGGTCAGACCCCAGTTGACACATGAGTCAGGCGCCGTTGGAGGAACCGACCGGGGCCGGCGGGGGCGGCGGTGCGGGCGACGACGACCGGTGCGCCGCCGTAGGTGCCGGAACCGGACGAGCCGGCCTGGCCGGACGACAACGTCGAGTGGGCGTGCATCTGCGCACGGGCAGTCGCGAGCTGGGCCTGCACCTCCTTCGGGTACTGGCTCGACTCCATCGCCGTCTCGATCGAGATCAACCCGGCCGCGACCAGGCGAGCGAGGTCCATCTCGATGGTCTGCATGCCCTCAGCGGCGCCGGTGGAGATCATGTTGCGCATCTGGCGCGACTTGCCCTCGCGCACCAGGTTGCGGATCGCCTCGTTGGCGATCATCACCTCGTAGCCGGCGACGCGCCCGCCGCCGATCGACGGCAGCAGCCGCTGGGAGATCACGCCCTGCAGCGCGCCCGCCAGCATGATCTGGATCTGGTCGCGACGCTCGCCGGGGAAGACGTCGATGATGCGGTCGAGCGCCTGGGCGGCGTCGTTGGTGTGCAGCGTGGCGAACACCAGGTGGCCGGTCTCGGCGAGCGACAACGCGATCTGGATCGAGTCGAGGTCTCGCATCTCACCGAGCAGCACCACGTCGGGGTCTTCACGCAGCGCGCTGCGCAGACCGTCGGTGAACGACCCGACGTCGGTGCCGACCTCGCGCTGGTTGACCATCGCCATCTTGTGATGGTGGAGGTACTCCACCGGGTCTTCGATGGTGAGGATGTGCACCGGCTTGGTGTCGTTGATGCGGTCGATCATCGCGGCGAGCGTGGTCGACTTACCCGAACCGGTCGGTCCCACCACCAGCACGATGCCGTAGGGCTTGTTGAGCAGCGTCGTACACGCCGCCGGCGCACCGAGCTCCTCGAGTGTGCGCACACGGAACGGCACGACACGCAGGGCGAGCGCGAGGTGGCCCCGCTGGCGGAACGCGTTGGCACGGAACCGGCCGATGCCGGGCAGGCCGAACGAGAAGTCGACCTGACGGTCTTCCTTCAACTCGGCGAGCTTGCGATCGTCGAGCAGCGAATACACCATGCGGTCCACCTCCTCCATGGTGAGCACGGGCACGTTCTCGAACGACACCAGCACGCCGTCGCGGCGCGCGGTGGCCGGACGTCCCACCGTGAGGTGGAGGTCGGACGCACCCGAATCGACGGTGGCCTTGAGCAATGCTTCGAGCATCGGATCTGGACTGGACATGGTTGGCTAACCTCCCGCTCGGGCCAACCCCGTACGGGCCGCATTCTGATGAGCTTTTCGTTGTTGATCGTGGTGGTGGTCGTGGCCGGTCTGTTGATCGGCTCGTTCCTGACCGTGGTGGTGGATCGGGTGCCGCAGGGCGGCTCGGTGAACGCGCCACCGAGTCGTTGCGGTTCGTGCGGGCTCCGCCTGGGCCCGCTCGATCTGGTGCCGGTGCTCAGCTGGATCGCGTTGCGCGGCAAGTGTCGTCAGTGTCGAGCCCCGATCGGCATCGACCCGATCGTGATCGAGCTGACCAACGGCGACCTTGTTCGTGCTGATGGCGATCCGCTTCGACGACATGCGGGCGGCGATCCCGGCGTACTGCATCTTGATGGCGGTGCTGGTGGCGCAGACCTGGATCGATCTGGAGACCAAACGCCTGCCCCGCGAGATCACCTACACCGGCATCGTCCTCGGCGCGGTGGCGCTGGCGATCGCTGCGATCGTGATCGACGAGCCCGAACGAATCTGGATGATGGCGCTCGGCGCACTCGATCGCACTGCTCGCGATGTGGCTGATCTACGCCCTGAGCAAGGGCGGTATGGGCGACGGCGACGTGCGCCTCGCTCCGCTGCTCGGGATGTACCTCGGCTGGTTGAACCCCGGCATCGTGCTGCCCGGGTTGTTCTTCGGCTTCGTCGCCGGTGCCGTGGTCGGCGTGGCGATGATGGCCGTCGATCGCGCGGGACGTCGCACCGCGGTGCCCTTCGGGCCGTTCCTGGCCCTCGGCACGGTCGTCGCGATCTTCGTGGGTCAGCATTTCGTCGACCTCGTCCTCGCGCGCTGACCGGCGACGCCGGTCAGGCGGTCTCCTTGAGGCCACCGAGCACGCCGTACATCGCCGACACCAGGGCCAAGGCGACGAAGCCGACGATCACGCCGACGAAGATGATCATGATCGGTTCGAACATGGTCGTGAACTTCTTGATCCGGCTCTCGAGCTCGCGGTCGAAGTAGGTGGCGGCCACCTCGAGCTGCATGTCGAGCGTGCCGGTCTCCTCGCCCACCTTGAACATCTGCCTGGCAGCGCCGGGAAACAGTTCGGTGTCGATCAACGGCTGCGAGAAGCCCTGGCCCTCGAGCATCTGTGCGCGGGCGACCTCGAGGCGCTCTCGGTAGACCACGTTGCTGGTGGCGTCGGTCGTGGTCTTGAGGCCCTCCGGCAGCGGCACGCCGGCGGCGAGCATCGCCGACAGGATGCGGCAGAACCGTTCGAGGATCGCGTAGTCGACGATGCCCGAGATGATCGGGATCTTCAAGACGAGTCGCTCCTTCCAGAGCTTGCCGGTCGGGTGCTTGAACAGGAAGATCAGCGCTCCAGTGACGGTGATGAAGAACCCGGCCGTGATGAACCACAGGTCCGTGAAGAACCGCGAGAAGAACAACATCATCCGGGTCGGCAGGGGCAGCTCGGCCCCGAGCTCCTCGAACAGCGGCTTGAACTGCGGGAGCACGTAGCCGGCGAGGATCAGCACCGTCACGCCCGCCATCACCATGACCACCATCGGGTACGACAGCGCCGACACCACCTTGGAGCGGGTGTCGATCTCACGCTCGAGGTACTCGGCGAGGTTCTCGAGGGCCACGTCGAGCTGACCGGTCAGCTCGGCCGACTGCAGGATGCCGACGTAGTAGTCGGGGAACACCTCGGGATGCGTCGCGGCAGCCGCCGAGAACAGCCCACCGTTGCGGAGATCGTCGACGAGGTTGCCGAGCGCACGGCGCAGCGCGACGTCCTCGGTCTCGTCGCCGATCGTGATCAACGCGTCGGTGATCGGGATACCGGCCTTGACGAACACCGCGAGCTGACGCGTGAAGTGCATCAGGTGCTTCTTCTTCACCTTTTCCTTGGTGAGCTCGAAGTCGAGCATCCCGCGGCGTTCCTCGATCTTGGTCGGGAACAGGTTCTGCTCGACCAGGATGGCGCGCGCCGCACCGATCGTGTCGGCCTTGGTCACCCCCTCGACGGGGGCGCCGGCGGTGTCGATTGCGGCGTAGGCGAACTTGGGCATGGGATGCTCCGTGTCTCTCGGTACTCAGTGGGCGAACAGGGTTCGGACGACTTCGGGGATGGTCGTGATGTCGTCTTCGACCATCTGCATTGCTTCTCGGAGCATCGTGCGCATTCCTTGAGCAACTGCCAGACGACGAAGTTCCTCGGTGGTGGCCCAACCGACGATCAGACGACGCACTTCGGGGGTGATGCGCAGCAGCTCGTACACGCCGATGCGCTCGCGGTAGCCGGTGTTGCTGCAGTAGCTGCAGCCCTTGCCGTGGTAGAAGACGGTCTTGTCGCTGCCGCCGGAGTGCTGGCGGAACACCGCCAACTCCTCGGCGCCGGGCGTGTACTCCTCTTTGCAGTTCTCGCACGTCTTGCGCAGCAGACGCTGCGACACCACGCCGACGATCGCCGAGGCGACGAGGAAGGCCTCGATGCCCATGTCGAGCAGTCGGTGCAGGGCGGCGACGGCGTCGGTGCCGTGCAGCGACGACAACACGAAGTGACCGGTGAGGGCCGACTGGATGGCGATGCGAGCGGTGTCGGCGTCGCGGATCTCGCCGACGAGGATCGTGTCGGGGTCCTGTCGGAGGAGGGCCTTCAAGCCGGTGGCGAACGTGAGGCCGGCCTTGGTGTTGGTCTGCACCTGGTTGATGCCGGGGAACACGTACTCCACCGGGTCTTCCACGGTGGTGACGTTCTTGCCGGTCGAGTTGATCTCGAGGAGCGTGGCGTACAGGGTGGTCGTCTTGCCGGCCCCCGTCGGGCCGGCACAGATGACCATGCCGAACGGTGCGTGCACCAGCTTGGAATAGGTCTTGTAGGTCTCTGACGGCATGCCGAGCTGGCCGAGGCTGACCATCGACTTCGACTTGTCGAGCAGACGCATGACGATCTTCTCGCCGAACACCGTCGCCACCGACGACACGCGAACGTCGATCGGGCGACCGTCGACCTTGGTGGAGAACTGACCGTCCTGTGGTGCCCGCTTCTCGACGATGTTCATCTCCGACATGATCTTCAGTCGGCTGATCAGCGCATTGTGCGCCGACAGCGGCAGCGAGAACGCCTCGACCAGGTTGCCGTCGACACGGAACCGGATGCGCAGTCGATCGTCGAGCGGTTCGATGTGGATGTCAGAGCTGCGGTCACGAAGCGCCTGGCCGACGATCTTCGCCACCAACTGCACCACCGGCGCCTGGTCGTCGAGGCTGACCTCGGCGAGTGTCTCGGCAGCGTGGCGCTGGTCGTCCTCGGCGGCGAACGAGGAGACGATGTTGTCGACGTCGGCAGTCGAGCGGTACATCTGCTCGATGAACGACGTGACGGTCTTCTCGTCCGTCGCCTGCCACACGAAGCGCTGACCGGTGGCCGACTCGACCTGCTGTCGGCGCCACGGTGACGGGTCGGCGGCGAACAACAGGATCTGGCCACCCTCGTCACGGATCGGCATCACCTTGTGGGTGCGGGCGACCTGCTCGGGGAACCGGGTGACGATCTCCTCGTCGAGCGCGGCCATCGAGATGTCGGCCACCGGCACCTGACACACCGCAGCGACGGCAGCAGCGAGCTCGTTGCGTCCCACGCCGTGATGGCTGAGCAGGAGCGTGATGAACTTCAACAGGTCGCCCTGGCGGTCGCCGACACGGTGTCGAACGACTCCTGCGAGAGATGTCCACCGGCGATCAGCGCCTGGCCGACCGCGTTGCATTCGTCGACCGACTCGCCCTGCGTGGCCCGGGGGGGCTCGGCGAGTGCCGTTGCGGTGCCTCCACCGGGTGGGGCCAGGTCGTCGGGTCGGGGCTTTCGGAGTGCCATGGTGATGCTCTCGATCTCAGAACTGGGCGGTTGCCTGTGGCTCGAACGGCGTCGGTGGGGACAACGGATTCAGTGGGTTGGCATCGGCCGCTGGGGGGCCCGCTTCTTCTCGGCGAACGAACTGGCTCGGGATCGAGCGCCAGCAGCGCTCGCTCGACCTCTTCGAGTCGTTCGAGCTGCACGGCGGTCTCGACGTCCAGGTGCTGATCCTGCATCTGCGTCTCGAGTTCGACGATGCGACCAACGGTCTTGTCCATCGACTCGCCCATCGTCTTCTGGAACCGCTCGACTTCGATGCGGACGAGTTCGACCTCACCGGCGGCGCTGGCGACACGGTCTTTCATCTCGTCGATCGCGTCGACGTCGACACTGTCGAGTCGGGCTGCCATCGCGTCGATCGCAGCGTTGACCTCGCCGAAGCGGGACTCTGCACCGGCGATCCGATCGCTGAGCGTGGCGACCGCGTCGTCGAGTCCGGCGCTCACCCGGCCGACGTAGGCGTCGATGTCGGCGACTCGCTGGCCGACCGTTTCGTTGACACGGGCCTCGGCGGTGACGATGCGATCGTTGATCCGGTCCTCGGCCTGGTCGACGCGAGCGCCGACGATGTTCGACACCTCGGCCTGCTGGCGTGCGGCCTGCGCCGACACCTCGTCCATGCGCATCGACATCGACGCGAGACGGCCGTCGAGTTGCTCGGCGACCTGATCGGAGATCTCGTCGATACGGGCCTCGGTGGCCTCGGTCATCACGTTGAAGTGCTGCACCATCGCGCCGGCCTGTTCGTCGAACTTGCGGACGCTGCGGTCGAGGCCGGCGAGATCCTGTTCGAGCTGGGCCTGGCGATGTTCGAGCTGCTTCACGACGGGTTGTGCCGCTGATTCGACGGCGGCGGCGAGGCCGACGTTGGTCTCGTCGGCGACCCGACCGATGCGGTGATCGACCTCGTCGTGACGGCGCTTGTTCTGTGCCGAGAAGTCGGTAAGACGTTGCTCGATCGCCGGAAGCAGCGTCCTGCACGGTCTCCTCGGTCTTCGCACGGGCGGCACGCTCGGTGGCGAGCTCGCTCCGGAGGCGCTGCACCTCGGTCGAGACCTGCTTGCTGAACCGGTTCAGCTCCTGCTGGACGGCGGCGACGATGCTGGACCGCGTGGTGTCGGGCTGGTCGGTCATCGGGCGTCCTTCCGTGGGAGCAAGGTGGGGCACACCTGCGACTGCTGCCACAGAGAATTCGGGCGGAGGAGAGGAGTCGTGTCGTCATGGGTTCAGTGGGTTCGAGTGCTCGCTTGCTGTGCTTCGCATGACCTCTATCGACCACCTCGGGACGGATCTTGAGGCTTCACTGAGACGGACTTGACACAGTCCGGGCACAGCCCTGTCGCTGAGACGACCTAACGTGCGCTCCATGCGCGTCCATCTCGTCGACGGCACCTACGAACTGTTCCGTCAGCACTTCGGGATGGCCTCACGTCACAGCGACCGCGGCCCGTTCGACGCGGCGGCTGGCGTGGTCGCCTCGACCCTGGCCCTGGTGGAGGACGGAGCGACGCACATCGGTGTTGCGTCCGACCACACGATCGAGAGCTTCCGCAACGAGATGTGGTCCGGCTACAAGACCGGGGAGGGGATGGATCCGGAGATCCTCGAGCAGATCCCGGTGATGGAGCGGGCGCTGGCCGCAGCCGGCTTCACCGTGTGGCCGATGGTCGATCATGAGGCCGACGACGCGCTCGGCGCCGCGGCCGCCGTCGCCGACCGAGACGAGCGAGTCGAGCAGGTGTTGATCGTGACCGCCGACAAGGACCTCGGTCAGTGCGTCCGCGGTGAACGCGTCGTGCAGTTCGATCGTCGCAAGCGCGAGATCATCGACGCCGACGGCGTGAAGGCGAAGTTCGGTGTGGGGCCGGAATCGATTCCCGACTACCTCGGCCTGGTCGGCGACACCGCCGACGGGTTCCCGGGCCTGCCTGGCTGGGGCGCCAAGAGTGCCGCACTCGTGCTGGCCCGCTACGGCCACATCGAGGACATTCCCCCGGCCGCCGGCCAATGGGACGTGCCCGGGCTGCGCGGGGCGGCCAAGCTGTCAGCGACCCTGCAGGCGCAGCTCGCCGACGCATTGCTGTTCCGCCAGATCGCCACGGTCGACACCGACCTCGACGTCGGATCGGTCGACGACTGGCAGTGGCAGGGCCCGACGGACGGGTTCGCCGCGGTCGCGGCCGATCTCGACGCCCCAGAACTCGTCGCCTACGCCAACCGACTCCGCTGAACGTTCACACGTCGAGCGGCGGATGTTGCGACGCCGACTGAGGTGACGACCAGGCGATCTGCGGCACACAGACGATGCCGATGAAGGCTGCTCCCTTCCGGGCCTGACCTGATTCACGGGCGTCCGTTGCACAGGGCCCGGTCGCCACCTCACTCGGCGGCACGCCGCCTTGCGATCTTCACGCTACCGCACCCACGACGGATTGGCAGACGGCGAGTCCCGGCCCGTTGCGGCCCGTCACGTAGGATTCGCCCCGATGTCCGTCGCCGATGACACGTCGACCGACCGCACAACTCCCCGCGAGGCAGGCGACCGAGTTGCCCCGCCGGACACACCAGGTGACGGGGTGACGGCACCAGCCAGTCGACGCCGCCCGTTCGCCACGATGCTCGCGGCCGTGACGACCGCCGCCATGCTTGCGTTCCTCGCCGACCGGAGCTTCTACCTGTCGGGAGACTCGATCGCACAGTGGCTTCCGGTCAACCGGCGAATCGGCGAACTGCTTCGCAACGGTGAGTCGCACCTGATGGATCCCACCATGTGGCGAGGCGGCAACTTCATCGGCGAGGCACGTTTCGGCGTGTGGAACCCGATCACCCTGCTCATCGACATCGCCATCTCGTCGATCGACGACCTCGCCGTTGCGATGCTCCTGGTCAGCCTGACCTATCTGTTGCTGCTCGCCATCGGGGTCTACTTCCTGGCCCGCGAGTACGGAGCCGAGGCGTGGCCGTCGGCGGTGGTGGGTGTGGTCGCGGCAACTGCCGGCTGGACGCTCTGGATGGACGCAGCATGGTGGACGCCACACCTCGCGTCGCTCGCATTCACCCCGTTCGTGTGGATCGCCGCCCGGCGAGTGGCCCGCGGCGTGAGTGGGCCGGGGTGGCTCGTACTCACGGGAGCGTTGTGCGTCACTGCCGGCAACCCGTACAGCAACATCCTGGTGTTCGTGATCGTGGTTGGGGTCGCGGTCGAGTTCGCCGATCGTCGGCGACCGATCGCGCTCGGCGCCTTGTTCGGTGCGCTGGTCGCGATCGGCTTGGTCGCGGTCTTCGTGTATCTCCCGTTCCAGCAGACGTCGGCGGTCGGGCCACGCGGATCCGAGAACCTGAACGACGGGTCGTGGGTCCTCCGCCCCCGCGATCTGCTCACGATGAGCACCCCGACGGCCAGCCCGTTCGTGCGGAACTTCGGCGCCGACAGGCTCGGATTCCCGGGCTCGTACCTCGCATGGTTCCTGCTGCCATTGGCGCCCTGGCTGCGCTGGCGAACGTTGTGGCGGCGCGAGTTCGCAGGGCCCGCAGTGGTTGCGACCGTCGCCCTACTGCTCGCAGTCGGCCCCTCGAACTTCTGGTTCTTCAGGTGGCCGATGCGACTGATGCCCTACGTCTACCTGCCGGTGCTCGTCGCGCTCGCGGTGGTGCTCGGCGCCGGGTTGCTCGACGACCGCAAACGGCTGCGCGCCGGTATCACGTGCGCAATCGTGCTCGTCGGTGCCTACCTCGCCGCTGCTGATGTTCCCGTCGACATCGCATGGCACCTCGGCGGCACCGCCCTCGTGTTGGCCACGAGCGCGGCTGTCATCGTCGGCGCCCACCGGTACCGGGCGGCGCTCGGCCCGATGCTGATCGTGACGACGCTGCTGGTGCTCGCCATCCAACTCGCGTGGAAGCCCCTGAACGAGAGCGTGCGCAACTACAGCGCACCGCAGTCGGCGACCACGTTCGTGGAACGATTCGCCGACCGCTACGACGGCACCGTCGTGCAGATCGGATCGTTCGACGCCGCCCTGCCCCCCGACGGCGACACCGACCTCGCGTACCAGGATCTTGCGTTTGCGTCGATGTACGCGATCAGCGGCGTCGAGGCGTTGTCGATGTACAGCGGAATCGGTTTCTCCGCACACGATGCCACCTTGTGCATTCGATTCGATGGGGCGATGTGTGCCGCTGCCTGGGAGCGGCTCTGGCAGCCGGTCGGCAACGGCGAGCCAGTCCTCGCCGACCTGATCGGGGCCGACACCGTGGTGGTGCAACGTGCCGTGGTCGACACGTCGGCGCTGGCGCCGCCTGCCGGGTGGTCGCTTGCCCAGTCGACCGCCACCGTCGACGTCTGGACACGCGACACCCCCGACCCGTGGCCAGACGGTCGGCTGACCGACGTCAGCGGTCCGATCACCGTCGAGAGCGACATCGAAACCCGCGCCCACCGTGAGGTCATTCGGTTCCAACGAACCGGTGACGGACCCGCCCAGCTCACCTTCGGCCGCCTGGCTTGGCCCGGCTACGAGGCAACGGTCGACGGCCGCGTCCTCGAGGTGGTTGGCGGTCCTGCCGGCCTGCTGAGCGTCGCCATCCCACCGGACGTGGGTGACGGCGACGTGATCCTCACCTGGGTGCCGCCCTACTGGAGACCGTCGCTGCTCATCCTGGCGCTCGGCGTGCTGGTCGGCGTCGCCACCGAGCTCGTCTGGCGGCGACGAGGCACGACCCCCCGAGCCGACACGCGCCCCTGAGCAGGACCGGTCGGGATCGTCGACCCCGCCGCACCCGGAGCGGTCACCGGAGACGCACGGTACAATCCGCCAACCGGTGCGCCCCGAGCAGGCGGGTGGCACCGAACAACACCTGGAGGGGTGCGAGAGCGGCCGAATCGGCACGCTTGGAAAGCGTGTGAAGGGCAACCTTCCGTGGGTTCGAATCCCACTCCCTCCGCCATGTCGGTGCACGCTGGCCACCAGGAGATCCCCGATCCGATGGTGCTGGCACTCGCCGAGGCCCGTGCCGCCGTCGACCACGACGACGTGCCGGTCGGGGCAGTCGTGGTGCACCGCGGCGAGGTGATCGCCTCACGTCACAACGAGCGTGAACTCACCAATGACCCGTCGGCCCATGCCGAGATCCTGGCGATGCGCGATGCCAGCCGCCACTTGGGGCAGTGGCGGCTCGACGAGTGCACGCTGTACGTCACACTCGAGCCGTGCGCGATGTGTGCCGGCGCCGCGGTCAACGCACGGCTCGGACGTCTGATCTACGCCGCCCACGACCCGAAGTCAGGCGCGGTAACCAGCCACTTCGGTCTCCTCGACAGCGACGTGCTCAACCACCGCGTCGAGGTGACGAGCGGGATCGGTGCCGCCGAGGCGGCAGAGCTGTTGCGATCCTTCTTCCGCGAACGTCGCGCGAACGCCGGCCGCGAGCGTTGATCTCGCAGCCGGCGTCGGCGGCGCTGCTCAGTGATCCTTGCGACGCAAGCTGCCGATCAGGCGACTCAGCGCCGAGCTGCGCTCGTTGCCGCCGGAGCCGCCCTCGACCGGTTCGTCGACGAACACCACCGAGGCCACACCGCCAGTCGGCGACGACTCAGCGAGCGTCGGAGCCACAACGTCGTCGTCGGTCATCTGGCCGTAGAGCACCTCGGCACGTGTCGCCATGGTCGGCGGAGCAAATCCGCCGAGCTCGGCGGCCGGTGCTTCGGGTGTAGCTGACTCGGCGACCTCGATCGTGTCCGTCTCCTCGATGACCGCGACGTCGGCGATCTCGGGAAGCTGGGTGGTCACGTCGGGTTCGATGGCGATCTCTGTCTGCGGCGCAACCTCGGGCGTCGCGACGCTGGCCGACTCGATGGCGGCGATCGCTCGCCGCACGGCCTCTGCCACGTCGTCGGGCACCTCGGCGTCGGCCAGTTCGGGCTCGTCACTGAGCGCCAGCGGCGGCATCTCGAAGTGGAGGTCGCCGTCGTCGGACTGCGAGAAGCTCGGCTCGGCTTCGTCGACAACCTCATCGATGGCATCATCGGAGCTGTCGACGTCGGTCGGCGCGGCGTCGAGCGACTCGTCGACGTAGTCCGTCCCATCGGTCGCCAGCTCCTCGGAACCGTCGGGCCAGACGACGGAGAACTCGAACTCAGCGAGATCCGTCTCCGGCTCGGCATCGGCCTCCGCCTCGATCGCAGCGAGGTCGAATTCGGCCATCGGCTGACTCTCGATCACCTCGTCGGACACGATCTCGTCGGCCAGAGTCTCGTCGATCATCTCGTCGGCCAGGATCTCGTCGGACACGATCTCGTCGATCATCTCGTCGGACAGGACCTCGTCGATCATCTCGTCGGTGTCGTCGGTGAACTCGGCCAGGTCGAGCGACAGTTCGAAGACCTCGGCATCGAGTTCCGGTGACTCATCGATGCCCGGCTCGCTCAACACCTCGAGCAGCGACACATCGAACTCGTCGATCAGGGCTGTCTGGTCGGCGCCCCCGATGTCGTCGTCCCACTCGATGGTGAGCTCGTCGGCGTCGGCGAACGGCAGTCCGGGCAGGTCGTCGACGACGGTGGTGTCGAGTTGCGAGACCGCACTGATCGGTCCCGACAGCGGAGCCGGATCGAGTGGTGCGACGAACCAGCGGTGCACGCCAGACGGATGATGGCGATACGCCGTGACCCGCACGGTGATGATCGCCCGGTTCGCAAGATCGGAGATGAGTTCCTCGGTGGACGTCTCGGCCACGACGACCACGGCGTCACGGTCGACGGAGGGATCGCGGTCGAACAGACGGCCGAGGTGTTCGACGTCGCCGACACGTACCATGCCACGCTCGAGCTGGGCGATGTCGATCACGCCGGCGTCGAGCAGACGGCGACCGAGCGACACGTCCGAGACGCACGCTCCGCGTAGTAGACGATGCCGTTGTCGAGGTACGCGAGCACCTCGGGGTCGGACTCGAACACGATCTCGCCGGTGAAGGCGTGTTCGCGCGCCTCGTTCAACGTCATCCAGACCGGTTGCGGTCCGTCGATCGCGAGCGCTGCGGTCTCGGCGGCGTCCCGGTCGTGATTCCAGTGTTGTGCATCATGTCAGGCAACCTCCGCCTTCGTTGACTCCATGGACGCGAGGAGCGTCAGGAGGATTTCGACCACGACCTCCCGGCCGGAGTCGGGGTCGATCAGTTGGCACGGCACGACGGCTTCTCCGTCGAGTGCGCCGAGCGAACGCGCCAGTCGGCGCGCAACGTCCGATGTCGTCGCAGCGGTTCACTGCGATCACCGCGGGACCCGCAGATCACGAAGCAGCGCCCGGAGTTCCACGCCGGCTGCGGCGTGGGTCTCGGTCGCTTCGGCGTCGATCACGAAGGCGACGACATCGACGTCGCCTTTCAAGATGTTGGTCATGAATCGGAACCGGGCCTGGCCCGGTGTGCCGAACAGCAGCAGTCGGGTGTCATCGCTCACCGAGGGAATACGTCCCGAAGTCCATCGCCACGGTGGTGTGCGACTTGACGTCGGACTCCTCACCGCTGGTGACGACATCGGTCGAGATCACCTGGGTCTGCGACACCGACTGGATCATCGACGTCTTCCCGGCGGCAAACGGCCCCGTGACGAGAATCTTGAACGTCTGGACGCTCACGGCGTCGCTCCGGCGAGCCAGGTGGCACGAGTCTGCACGAACGTGCGAACGCGACGCTGCTCGACGGTGGCGGTGGCAAGCACGGCCAGCACCCGGCGGTCGCCGATCGGCCAGACGAGCATCAGCCCGTCATCGTGGTCGACCACCAATTGGCGCAATTGATTGCCACCGCCCATCACGACCAGTTGATGGGCCAGGCCGATCGCCGCGGCGAGCATCGCCGGGTGCGATGCCTCGTCGGACATCGAACTGCTCCTGGCGAGACCGAATCCGTCGACCGAGGCCAAGATGGCGGCATGCACACCGTCGACGGTGTCGACGAGTTCGTCGAGGATCGGCTGCCGGATCGGCCGGTGTGACCGTCGACGCCGACGGCTCGTCGGAGGCAAGGGCACCGCGACGGCGCCGGCGACGGAGCGACCCGGTCGCGTCGGGGCCATCCAGCCCAGGGAAGACGGCGACGGGACCGAGGCAACGGTGGAAGACCACCGACTGTGAACGACCTGGATTTCGTCAGTGACGGCCTTGACCTTTTCCATACGAAAGCAGCTATCGGCATCCGCTGAGTCCTTCTTGAGAGGTTTCTGACGATCCCAACCGCGGCAGCGGTGCGAGTGGCGATCTGCAGATGCCGCTCACCCGACGGCGAGACCTCCGGTGTGGAACGCGTGAGTTGGCCGATGCGCCTTCCGGTGCTGAATCCACGGTCGCTGTTCCAACGAGACAAGGTCAAAGGACGATGCGATGGCGGGCCTCGTCCTCGGCGTCGAGAGCGTGCCCGACGGCCTGGCGAGCGGGCTCCTCGCCGGCGTCAACCCGGTCGCCGGGCTCTACAGCTACCTGTTCGGGCTTGCCGGCGGTGCACTGTTCACGAGCACGGCGTTCATGGCGATCCAGGGAACCGGGGCGATGGCGATCATCGTCGCCGACGTCGACCTCGCCGGCCGCGACGACCCAGCGCGGGCGCTGTACACACTGTCGATGCTCACCGGTGTGGTGATGATCGTCGCCGGCCTCCTCCGGCTCGGGATCATTCCTACGGTTCGTGTCGAACTCGGTGATGACCGGCTTCATCAGTGCCGTCGGCGTCAACATCGTGCTGGGGCAACTCAACGACTTCACGGGCTACCAGGCGACCGGCAGCAACCGTGTCGTTCGAGCCGTCGATCTGTTGCTGAACTTCTGGAAGGTCGACGTGCCGACCGTGATCGTCGGCGTTGCGACCATCGCCCTGATCGTCGGGCTGCAGCGCACCCGCCTCGGCGCACTCGGCCTCGTGGTTGCGGTGTTCGTCGGTTCGGCGATCGGCGCGCTGTTCCGACTGGTCGACAGAGACATCGCACAGGTCCGTGACATCGCTGAGGTGCCCCGATCGCTGCCACTGCCGACGCTGCCGGTCCTGAGTGACATCGTGGTACTCATCGTGCCGGCGTTGTCGTTGGCGTTCGTCGGTCTGGTGCAAGGTGCCGGTGTGTCGGCCGGCTTTCCCAACGAGGACGGCTCACCGCAGGACGAGTCGCAAGATTTCGTCGGACAAGGTGCCGGCAACGTCGTCGCCGGCCTGTTCCAGGGCATGCCGGTGGGCGGTTCGATGTCGGGCAGCTCGCTGATGGCCACCGCCGGTGCCCGGACGCGGACCGCGGCGTTCTTTGCTGCCGGCGTGATGGCGATCGTGATCCTGCTGTTCGGCGGCGTCATCGAGTTGGTGGCCATGCCCTCGCTCGCGGCCTTGCTGATCGTGGTCGGCGTGGGCACCGTCAAGCCGGATCGGATCATGTCGGTGGCCAAGACCGGTGCCGTGCCGCTGACCGTGATGTCGATCACATTCGTGCTCACCCTGGTGATCCCGCTGCAGTTCGCCGTCCTGGTCGGGGTCGGTATCTCAGCGATCTTGTTCGTCATCCGCCAGTCGACCCGGTTGGTCACCAAGCGCCTCGTGTTCCACGACGACGGCCGCGTCGAGGAGGCGGAGCCTCCCGCGACGGTCCCGACCGACGAGGTCGTCGTGTTGCAGCCCTATGGTGCGCTGTTCTTCGCGACGGCGTCCACGCTGATCGAGCAGATGCCCGCCGTGGCTCCGACCTCGCGAAACTCGGTGGTGATCCTGCGTGTCCGCGGCGCCGACGAGGCAGGAGCCACACTGATCGACGTGCTCCAAACGTACGCCGCTGCACTCCGCGGTGTCGACAGCAAGCTGATGCTCGTCACCGACAACGAGCGGGTGATCCGCCAGTTGCGGGTCACCGGTGCCACCGACGTGATCGGTTCGGACAACGTGTACCGGAGTTCGGCATTCATCGGTGAAACGACACGTCGGGCCCACAACGACGCCTTGGCCGTGGGTCGAGGCGAACCGAGCGACGATCGGAGACGCCGATGCGTAGCGCTCCACGCTGGCTCGTGCTCACGGCGCTGGCGATGTTGATCGGTGCGCCTGGCCGTTGGAGCCCCCGGCGCGATCGCATCGACGGTTGACGACCCATCCGGATCAACGGGGTCCAACGCTGACGACAGCGCCCACCTCGCCCGAGCCGTCCGCGTCCGGACTCGAACCCGGAGCACAACACACCTGAGACCTCGTCGCCGGACAACACCTTGATCGCCGCCGGCGAACCGGACAGCAGCATCGACACCACCACCACGACGATCGCGGTCGTCGGCTTCATCCTGCTGGTCGCTCTCGCCAGCTGGTGGATGGTCCGGCGAAACGACCCCGATTCCGAACCGATGCCACGGGCACCTGGCCCGCCAACGCCGCCCAGCGACCTGATCTGACGCAGAGACGTCCCAACGATCTGTGCTGATCCGGTCACGTCATCCGCAACCGGATCAGCACCGACGTACTGGCGGAAGGCGTGGGATTCGAACCCACGGAGGCCCAGAAGACCTCAACAGTTTTCGAGACTGTCCCATTCGTCCGCTCTGGCAGCCTTCCGTCGATCGAGGCTAGCGGGACTCGCGCAACCCGGCTACGAGCAGGTGGTGCCGTTCTCGGGAGCGACCAGCGTGAGCAGGTACTCGTGCACGATGTCGCGCACACAGTCGTCGCCTCGATAGCCGGTGTGCTCGTTCGCCTCGATGATCACCAGGCGGCCGTCTTCGAGCGTGTCGGCCATCGCACGGGAGCTCTCCAACGGCGTCGCCGGATCGCCCGTGATACCGATCACGACGATCGGCCCGGCACCGATGCCGGTGATGTCGATGCGCGGATCGAGCGCCGGCGGGAAGAAGGTGCACGAGTACGACCCGGTCGTGTACGGGAAGATCCGTGGGGCGACCGCCAGCGTCTCGTCGACGTTGGCGTCGGCCTCGTCCACCGTGGGGCGCTCGACCTCGTCGGCGCAGTTGATCGCCTGGAACGCCTCGATCAGGTTGCCGTAGGTGCCGTCCGCACGCCGACCGTAATAGGCGTCGTTCAGCTGCAACAACCCCGCCCCGTCGCCGAGAGCGGCATCTTCGAGCGCCCGTTCCAACGCAGGCCAGTACCGCTCGGAGTACATCGCCTGCGCAACTGCAATCACCGCCACGCCGCGATTGACGGCGACGCGGCCGCCCGCGCTCGGCAACGGTGACTCGTCGAGGCTGGCCATCAGCCGATCGAAGGCTCCCTCGGCGTCGCCGTCGTTGTGGAACGCGGCATTGTGAATCGGCGCTGCACTGGGCGAGGAACGTCGTCAGCGCCGCCTCGAACCCGGCGCCCTGCTGCAAGGTCGACTCGAGCGGGTCGGAGTTCGGGTCGGTGGCCCCGTCGAACACGGCAGCGCGCACGGTGGTCGGGAACAACGTGGCCCACACGCCACCGAGTTCGCTGCCGTAGCTGAAGCCGAAGTACGACACCTGGTCGACGCCGAGCGCCTGACGAATGGCATCCATGTCGCGAGCGGAGTTGTTCGTCCCGAGGTACTGCAAGGTGTCGACTCGGTCGATGCATGCCTCGGTGTAGTCCTCGGCCAGCTGGACCAGCGCTTCCCGTTCGGCATCGTCGTCGGGTGTGATGTCGGGGACGGAGAAGTAGGTGTCGTAGTCGGCGTCGTCGATGCAGTCGACGGCTCCCTCGCTCTTGCCGACGCCTCGCGGATCCCAGCCGATCACGTCGAAGTTGTCGGTGATGTCGTCGCCGAACCAACCGGTCGCGTCGAGCGCCAGTGTGGCGCTGTCGGCCCCTGGCCCGCCGCGATTGGCGAGCAGCGGTCCAGCCGACGGATCCACCGCGGCTCGGTGGCGCGCCACGTACAGGTCGATCGTGTCGCCCTGCGGGTCGGCGTAGTCGACGGGCACCGTGATCGTGCCCTCGTCGATGCGATCGGTGAGGGCCGTCCACTCGATCGAGTAGTCGAGCGGCTCGGTTGGCGTCGTCACCTCAGGTGTGCTGTCGACGACCGGATCGGTGATGCCGGTGACGTCGCGTGTCGCGACCGGCGGGTCGTCTGAGCCTCCCGAGCACGAAGCCAGCGCAGCCGCAACGATCACGATCAGAGCGGTGCGGCGCATCGGCCCAATCGTATTGGTGCTCAGTGCGCTCCAGCAGGCAGACGAAATCCAGAACTTCGGCTCGTAGCGTGGTTGCTCATGCGCATGCCACCCCACTCGATGATGCCCGGCGACAAGGACGCGCTGAAGGGTGTCGAGCTGCAGGAGGGGACCCTGCGACGGGTCTGGGCGTTCGCTCGGCCATATCGGGGCACGATCATCGTGTTTCTGTTCGCCATCCTCGGCGCCGCACTGCTGGCGTTGGTGCCGGTGTTCGTGATCCGGGCGATCATCGACAACGCCATCCCCGACGACGACAAGCGCCAGATCGTGATCCTGGCCTCCCTGGCGGTCGCAGCGGCGCTCGGCGACGCCGCGCTCGCGATCGTCCAGCGCTGGGCCAGCGCCCGCGTGGGTGAAGGGCTGATCTACGACCTGCGCGGTGCCCTGTTCGCCAAGATCCAGCGCATGCCGATCGCGTTCTTCACGCGCACGCCCACCGGTTCGATCACCTCCCGACTCAACAACGACGTGATCGGAGCGCAAACCGCGGTCACCAGCACGCTCGGCAGCGTGGTGAGCAACGTGATCGTGCTGGTCACCACGCTCGCCGCGATGTTTGCGCTCGAGTGGCGTCTCACGCTGCTGACGTTGGTGGTCCTGCCGTTGTTCATCGTGCCCGCGCGGCGTGTCGGTCTGCGTCTCCAAGGGATCTCGCGCGAGCAGATGGGTTACAACGCCGCGATGAACACCCAGATGACCGAACGCTTCAACGTCGCCGGCGCCAGCCTCGTGAAGTTGTTCGGATCGGGCGCCCGCGAGCAGGAGGCCTTCGAGCGCCGAGCACAGGGCGTTCGCGACACCGGCATCCAGTCGGCACTGCTCGGGCGGGTGTTCTTCGTCGCACTCGGCCTGGTCGGAGCGCTCGGCACGGCCGCGATCTACGGTGTCGGTGCGTTCATGGTGGTCGACGGCTCGATCGAGATCGGCACGCTCGTGGCACTGGCCGCGCTGGTGACGCGCGTGTACCAACCACTCACCGGGCTCACGAACGCCCGGGTCGACCTGATGACGTCGATGGTGAGCTTCGAGCGTGTCTTCGAGGTGCTCGACGCTCCGGAGGCGATCCAGGAACGTCCTGGCGCCATCGATCTCGTCGACGCCCAGGGTGCAGTCGAGTTCGACGACGTCGTGTTCCGCTACCCGGCGGCCGCGGAGTCGGCGATCGCGTCGATGGAACAGAACGCCGGCCTCGGAGAGACCACCGATCCCGACATCGACGTGCTGCGCGGTCTGTCACTCGCCATCGCACCAGGCGAGACCGTGGCGCTGGTCGGCGCATCCGGTGCCGGCAAGTCGACGACGATCTCGTTGCTCCCGCGCCTCTACGACGTGACGTCCGGGGCCGTCCGCATCGACGGCCACGACGTGCGCGACCTCACGCTCGGCTCGTTGCGGGCCACGATCGGTGTGGTGTCGCAGGATCCGCACCTGTTCCACGAGACGATCGGTGACAACCTGCGCTACGCCGCGTTCGACGCCACCGATGACGAGATGGTGGCCGCGGCGAAGGCGGCCCGCATCCACGACACGATCTCGGCACTGCCCGACGGCTACGACACGGTCGTCGGCGAGCGCGGGTACCGCTTGAGCGGCGGCGAGAAGCAGCGCCTGGCGATCGCCCGCCTGCTGTTGAAGAACCCGGCGATCATGGTGCTCGACGAGGCGACGAGCCATCTCGACAACGAGAACGAGGCACTGATCCAGGCGGCGCTCGACCATGCGATGCAAGACCGCACGGCCCTGGTGATCGCGCATCGGTTGTCGACGATCCGCAGTGCCGACCGCATCGCCTTCGTCGAGGACGGCCGGATCGCCGAGATCGGCACCCACGACGAGCTGCTCGCCGCGAACGGGCGCTACGCCCACCAACTCAACGCCGGGGAGCTGCTGCTCCCCGGCTGAGTCGGATCAGTCCTTCCACTCCAGCTTGTACACGGATTGACCGGTCTTCTCGTAGTACTCGAAGGCGATGGTGTGGTCTCCCGGGCCCAGCGTGATCGTGCCGGAGTCGGACTTGACCGCCTGCGTTTCCCAGCGGCTCAGGCTGTTCTGCAGCACCCCGTTGACGTACACGCGGTACCCGTCGTCACCGGATGCCTGCAACTGGAACGTACAGCCAGCACCGACGTTCACCGTCTTGGTGAACCGTGCCGAGAAGTTGTCGGCATTGATTCCGGTGATCGCAGTACCGGCATTGTCGGTCGGCCTGTTGTTGCCGTTGTCACGACTGAGCACGTCGACGTTCAGCGTGGTCGTCGGACTTCCAGCGAACGGATTCGCTGGGGGGTCGTTCGAACCCCATGCTGCCAGCGACCGGAACTCCGCGACCCACCCGCCAGGTCCGAAGTCGCTCGTCCAATCCGGCCGGCTGAGCGTGCACGGCGCCCCCGGGGTGGCCGGCACCGTCGTCGTGGGGGGTGTCGTGGTGGTCGTCGTCGCTGCAGGATCCGTCGTCGTTGTCGTTGCTGCAGGATCCGTCGTCGTTGTCGTTGTAGCAGGGTCCGTCGTCGTCGTGACGGGTGCCGGAGGCGTCGGCGATCCGACATTCGGGTCCACCGTCCAGCCGTTGATGGCGTAGCTCTCGTCGATGTTGACCTCCATGATCGCCCGCGATTCGGTGCGCTGGCCGTTCGGGGCGGTCACGCTGGCGAGCAACTCGACCTGACGTTGGATCGGCTCATCGAGAACGCCCACGAACCAGTTCGACGCATTGGACGGGAGCGCGTCGTAGGCGAACTGGGCCGAGCTCGCGACGATGCCGGCCGAGGCCCGCAACCGGTAGTCGGTGTTGGCTGCTCCGCTGAATGCGACCCGGGAATTCGGCACGAAGATGTAGCCGTCGGTCACGAACTGGTTGCTGTTCGCCGTTCCGCCCGTCTGGTCGATCGAGATGATGGTTTCGTTGGGGGTGAGCGTCGATGCGGTGTAGCTCGCGATCGGAGCTGATGCCGTCGGCCTGACGGTGTGGTTGATCGCACGCTGCAGGCAGGTCACGGTACTGAGGCTCGCGTCGCAGGCCGAGTTCGCAGAATCGTAGACATCGGCGAGGTACACGATGTCATCGGGGATCTCCACCGCCGTCGGCCCGGTCGGCGCCGCCGGCCGGAAGTTCACCGAACGAATCGCGATGGTCTCGGTGCCACGGCTGGTGCTGTCCGACACGCGGCGGTTGATGCGCAGGGACGCGTTGGTCGAGACGATCCGCGCGTTTCCACCGAGCACGAACGTCGCGCCCTTGCCGGTGATCGCGTGGAAGCTCGGTGCGGTCGGGGCGAACGCGGCTTCGGCGTCGAAGGTGCACCCGGCCCAGCGGCCTTCTCCGGCGACCACTTCAGCACCGGGGGCGAGCGTCACGACGTCCTCGAAGTAGAAGACGCCGGACGGAAAGTAGTGCCGACCTGCGCCCAGGGTGAGCGGGGTGGTGTACCGACCCGGGAAGTAGACGTTGCAGGCGCCAATGATCGGCCTGGGGCACACTCGGGCGCAGGTACGCCGGCAACGGTGGGAGCTCGGGATAGTCGTAGGTTCCGCCGGAGTCGAGGTCTCCCGCGAGTTCCCACCAGGGCTGCGCCTGACAGGTGTTGGTCCATGCCGCACCCGGGTCGGGGAAGGTCATCGTGGCCGGGACCGCCGGGTTCGTGCAGTCGGTGCCAACGGGCGTCGCCGGCGGGTCCGGCGGCGTGGTCGGCACGACCGTGGGATCGTTGTAGCGGGCCACCGGCGTTGCGGTGGATGCGAAGCTCGACGTCAGCACGTCGGTGGCGACACCAGTTCCGCTGGCCCGCACGCCGAGGTCGGCGCTGCTGGCGTCGAAGGAACCCCCGTTCAGGAGCACGTCACCGACGATCGGCTTGATCGCCGCACCCGCACCATTCCCGGTCAACTGCGTGGCCTGGAAGTCGTTCGACGTCGTGATCACCGCGAAGCGGCCACGACCCGTGCCGAAGTAGTTGCCGGTCGGCGTGCACGTGACATCCGCCGTGAATCCATTGAGCGTGAACGCGTAGGGCCCCGGATAGCAACCGTCCGGGCCATGCTCACGCTGCAGCGTCATCGCCATGCTCATCGCCGACTTGGCTGTCCAAAACGTCTTGTCACGCACCTCGATGGGTGGACGGTTCATGAAGAGTGTCGTCGCGAAGCTCAACAGCGCGAGAACACTCAGCGATCCAACCACCATCAGGGCGAGGATCATGGGGAGAATCGAGCCCTCGTCACGGAGCTGAACCTCACCGGTCGGCATTGCGGGATTGCGGAGGGTACGGGAGGTACTCATGCTGGCTCCGAGATCATCAGACAGGACACGGCCTGGTCGGCTTGGACGGTGACGGTCGCACCGGGCGATCCGTCGGCATTCGGTTGCGAAGCCACGGGGTTGCCACCGGCGGTGCACTCGGCCCGATCCCAGACATACCCTGCGGTGGGCGCCTCGACGATCTGGACCTGCTTGGTCACCTCGCCGGCCCCGAACGAGTAGTCGAAGGTGATCGACGACGTGGTGGCCCGGTCGAGTTCGCGAACGCCGAGGTCGGTGGTGTACGACCACTTGCCCGAGGTGGGATTGTCGAGCGAGGAACCGGTCATCGATGCGCTTCTGCACCGTCAGCGTTCCGCCGCATTCGGCAATCAGGATCGAGCGAAGGATCGGCCCGAGGCTCTCGAACTCACCCTTGAACAGGTCAGCCGTGGCCGCATTGCCCACATTGATCGAGCCATCTCCGTTGACGGAGCCATTCCATTCGATCGAGCCCACGACATTCTTCAGGTAGCCGACGTAGGTGCTGTTGTTCGACTTGTTTCCGACCATCACACCGATGGTCCGTGCGCCTTGGGCACGCAGCTCGTTGGCGACTGCGATCGGCGGCGTCTTGGCGGTGTTGGTACCGACCTCACTCGAACCGCCGCTGGCGGTCCGGATCGCTGTCGGTTCACCGTCGGTGATGAACACCACCAGGCTCGGCTGCTCCACGCCGTAGGGGGTGCCGTCGGATTTGCGCAGCAGCATGTAGAGGCCGTCCTCCCAGTTCGTGCCGGAGCCGATCTGGTCCCACATCACCCGGTCGCCGTTGGGGTCACGCTGGTTGATGCCGGCCCCGCCACCCGGCCATGCACCGTCGAGGTTGTCGAGGTCGGTGATGCGGGTCTTCATGGTCTCGACGGCGGGACCCGGGTTGAGCAGCGAGACGAACGGCGCACGGACGCCGTTCGACGAACCGCGCTCGATCGAGCCGGCCGGCTTCGTGGTGTCCCAGATCATGCCGTAGGCCTCGCGGTCGAAGCCGTTGATCGACAACGTGGTCGGCGTGCCGGTGAATCCATCGATGAAGCTGACGGCGGCCAGCTCGGTGGGAACACCGCCCCGGTTCGCGGGGACCGAGCCAGAGGTGTCGATCACGATGGCGACACGACCACCGCATCGGCTGGGTGGAGCGCTGGGGTCGGTGAAACCACCGCTGTAATCGGTCGGCAGCTGGTTCTCCGCCGACAGGCCAGCACCGCCGGTTCGGAACTCGTTACCGCTCTCGAAATTGACCTTCACGTCTTCACCGATCGGTCGCAGGATCACCTGGTTGCGACTCGTGATCTCGACAGCATGAACGGGTGATTGGGTGATGTCCCAGCCGGGTGGCGGGGCCGGCATTTCATAGGCCACCCCGACCCGCTTGACGACCTCGGAGCCGGTGCCAGGGTTGCGGATCTCAAACCGGCTCAGCTGCCACTTGCCGCCAATCTGGTGGTATCGGTATGCCACGACGTAGTAGGTGCCCGGGCCCGAGTCGAGGTCAGGGCGGATCACGGTGACGACGTTCACGCCCGGCAGCGAGGCGTTGTACGTTATCGACGGGCTGAACGCGGCAAGTTCCGCGTGGAGTTGCGTCTCGTCGGGCATCGAGAACGTGTCGAGCGCCGAGGAGAGGTCGACCGGGAACCAGGTCTGGACGAACGTGATGTCCTTGGACTCGGCGAGTCGGTCGGTGGCCTGCGATTGGGTTCGCAGGACGGTCGTGAACGCCATCGAGATCGAGACAGTGAGAATGCCGCTGATGACGATTGCGATCAGGAGTTCCGGCAGCGTGAAGCCCTCGTCGCGGCGACGCGATGAGCTCGTGTCACGATCAGGGTGCGGTGACATCTTTGATCTCCTTGGGTCGAATGTCGGCTTTGACGAGGTCGATCGTCGAGCTGTAGCCGCCGCCCGGGGCGGTCGCCCGGATCGTCAGCTTCTGCAGCGTCTTCGAGGTGGTCAACCCGACATTGGGATTGCAGTCGGTTCCCTGGATCGAGTTGCTCTCCGCCCACCCGTTGGCATCCGGATCCCAGTACTGGTAGTTGACGATCTCGACGCTCTCGAGCGGCCAACCAACCGCTGCAGACGCCTTTTGGCCGAACTCCTCGTACCCACCGTCCACCTCGGGACACGCGATGTACCGGTAGTTGGAGATGCCGTCGCCGGCGGCGCCGAGCACGGCTTGCACCTTGGCTTGCTCATCGTTCTGGCGCGACGCCCGAACGACTGCCCACATGCCGCCCACGATCGAGAGGACGACCGTGCCCATCAAGATGACGGCGACGAGCATCTCGATCAGCGTGTAGCCGCTGTCTCGATGGACTCGTTCACGCTCCGGCGAACGCGTCGGTGGCAGGTCAGTGGCGATCGATCGCTTATCCATGGCCCTTGGTCTTCGGCATGTCGGGGTTCCGCCTTGAACAGATGGCGCAGAGAGCGCCGGAATGAGAACACCGAGCACGGTAGGGCGACCGCTGTCAGCGGTGGCCGTGGCACAGGTCAGGAGACTGCAAAGTCAAGGAGTCTTGACGACAACCGGGCGCACGACGGAGCGTTTGTGGGTGCGGCAAGGCCGAGGTGCGAGACTCGATGAGTGATCGAAGCTGCTCTCCGCGCTGCTGCGGTGCCACCGTTCCATGCGATGGCGATGAGCCGCGAGGCGGCGTTGCTCGAGGCGTCCGGGCGGCGCATCCTGCATCTCGAGGTCGGTCAACCGTCGACGCCACTGCCGGTGATCGCTCGTGACGCCGTTCGAGCGCACCTCGACGAACCACTCGGCTACACCAACGCTGCGGGGCTGCACTCGCTGCGTCGGCGACTCGCCGAGCGCTACGACGACGTCGACCACGAACGGGTGCTGGTGGTCGCCGGGGCGTCGGCCGGCTTCACCCTCGCCTTCCTCACCCTGTTCGAGCCCGGCGACCGGGTCGGCGTGCTGGAGCCCGGGTATCCGTGCTATCGCAACGCACTGATCGCGCTCGGAATGGAACCGGTGGCCATCCCGGTCGGGCCGGAGAGCCGCTGGGCGCCCACCCCCGCTCATCTCGACGCAGCAGGCCAACTCGACGGGTTGGTGCTCGCATCACCGTCGAACCCGACGGGCACCGTGCTGAGTGACGACGCCCTCGCCGAGATCACCGCCGCGTGCCGGGCACACGGGATCGCGGTGATCGCCGACGAGATCTACCACGGCGTCGTCGACGGGCCGGCGGCGGCGCGGGTGCTCGATCATCATCCCGAGGCGTTCGTGGTCAACAGCTTCTCGAAGTACTGGTCGATGACGGGATGGCGCGTGGGCTGGGTGGTCGTGCCCGACTCGCTGGTCGGCGTCGTCGAGCGGCTCCAGCAGAACCTCTACATCTGTGCGCCCCACGTGTCGCAGGTGGCTGCGCTCGCTGCGCTCGATGCAACCGAGGAACTCGACGGCCACGTCGCTCGCTACCGCCAGAACCGATCGATCGTCATCGATGGTCTGGCTGCCGCCGGCGTCACCGAGATCGCTCCCGCCGACGGGGCGTTCTACGTGTACGCCCATGTGCCGCAGTTCACGACGGCGCTCGGGATCGACTCGTTGCGACTCACCGCCCGCTGGCTGCACGAGCTCGGTGTCGCCGCAACGTCGGGCGTCGACTTCGATCTCGCACGCGGCCACGAGTACGTGCGGTTCTCGTACGCAGGCACGGGCGCCGACCTGGCCGACGCGTGTGAACTCATCGCTGGGTGGACGCCATGACCACCGCGCTCGCCGGCCTGCGGGTGATCGACATGTCGACCGTGCTCGCCGGGCCGAACTGCGCCCGATATCTCGCCGACTTCGGCGCCGACGTCATCAAGGTCGAGCGCCCCGGGGGCGACAGCCTGCGCAACATGGCCTGGCGCGACCCCCGCGACGACGAGGGGTTGTGGTGGAAACTCGTCAACCGCAACAAGCGCACGGTCGTGCTCGACGTGAAGGACGGCGCCGACCGCGAGGTGCTGCTGACGCTGGTCGACAACGCGAACGTCCTTGTGGAGAACTCTCGTCCCGGCACGATGGAACGACTGGGGCTCGGCCCCGACGTGTTGTTGGAACGCAATCCGGGGCTGGTGATCACCAGGGTGAGCGGGTTCGGTCAGGACGGGCCCTACGCGTCCCGGCCCGGCTTCGCCACGATCGCCGAGGCGATGTCGGGTCTTGCCGCGCTCGAGCGGCGAGCCAGATGGGCAGCCGCTGCTCCCGCCGATCGCGCTCACCGACGAGGTGACCGGCCTCGCTGCCGCCTTCGCCACGATGGTCGCCCTGCATTCCGGCGTCGGCCAGGTGGTCGACGCCAACCTGCTCGAGACGATGTTCCAGATGATGGGGCCGCTCGCGTCGGTGTACGCGGTTCGGGGCGAACAGCAACCCCGCCTCGGGGCCGGCCTGCCGTACACGGTGCCGCGAGGCACCTACCAGTGCAGCGACGGCCGATGGGTGGCGGTGTCGACGAGCAGCGACTCGGTCGCGGCCAGGGTGATGGAGTTGCTGGGCGTCGGCGACGATGTGCGGTTCGCCACCTTCGCCGGACGAACCGAACACCGCGAAGAACTCGAGCAGATCATGACCGAGTGGTGCCTCGAGCGGACGCAGGCCGCGGTGCTCGACGCCTTCACCGCCGCGGAGGCCGCGATCGGCCCGGTGTACGACATGGCCGACATCGCCAACGATCCGCACTACGCCGCCCGTGGAGCGATCGCCGACGTCGATGGCACCCCGATGCAGGGCCTGATCGCCCGACTGTCGGCAACACCCGGCCGCTTGTCGTGGCCCGGCAGGGCGCTCGACGCGGATGGCGACAAGATCCGCTACTCCGGCTGGACCTGATTCGACCCCTCTCAACCCGAAATGGCGCGGATTCGTCCCGCTGAGCGCAACACCGACGCGATTTTTCGGAGTTGCTGGGACCGCTGGGGAGCTTGGTCGGGCTGTCGCGAGTCAGGTGGGGAGGCCGATGGGGCAGCTCACGCCCGTGCCGCCGACGCCGCAGTACCCGTTGGGGTTCTTCGCGAGATATTGCTGGTGGTACGGCTCGGCGTAGAAGAAGCCCGACTCGAGATCGAGCGGCTCGATCTCGGAGGTGATCTCGCCGTAGCCGGCGGCACTCAGGCGATCCTGGAACATGGCCTTCGACGACTCGACCACCGACTGTTGCGACGGGTCGGTGAGGAAGATCGCCGAGCGGTACTGGCTGCCGATGTCGTTGCCCTGACGCATCCCCTGGGTGGGATCGTGCTCCTCCCAGAACGTCTGCAGCAGGCGGTCGTAGCTGACGAGCTCGGGGTCGTAGACCACCACGACGGCTTCGGTGTGCCCGGTCTGGCCGGAGCAGACCTCTTCGTAGGTGGCGTTCGGCGTGTAGCCACCGGCGTATCCGACGAACGTCGAGTAGACGCCGTGGAGCTGCCAGAACTTGCGCTCGACACCCCAGAAGCAACCCATCGCGAACGCAGCGGTCTGCATCCCGTCGGGCCACGGACCCGTGAGCGGGTGGCCGTTGACGAAGTGCGCGTCCGGAACGGGCATCGTCTGGTCGGTCCGGCCCGGCAGGGCGTCCTCGGCGGCGACCATGGAGGCGTTCTTGCGGAAAAGCATCCTTTCAGCCTAGGAGTGGATCCCGAAACCGGCCCGACCGAGCCGGCAGTCGTCAGCGCAGGAGGAGGCCCTCGATGCGACGGGCGGTGATGCCGAGACCGACGAGAGCGACCGCGGCGAGCACGGCGAGGTGGGCGAACATCGTCAAGTCGAACTGGCCGAGATTGAGGCCCCGAACCACCGCGACACCGTGATAGAGCGGGCTCAACTGCACGAGCCAACCCCACGCTCCGTAGCTCGAGATCGGGTAGAACGTCGCCGAGAACAGCAACAACGGCAACGTCACCGCGTTGACGTACTCGAGGTCGGACCATGCGCGCATGAACGTGGTGTACGCCATGCCGATCGCAGCAAATGCGAAACCGATCAGCGCGCACACCGGGATCGCCAGCACGATCCACGACGAGGCGACCAGGCCGAGCGCCCACATCGTCACGATGAACGCCGCCGAGTAGATCACCGCTCGGCTGACGGCGGCCAGGATCTCGCCGACCGCGACGTCGGCGGCGGTCATCGGCGTCGCGAGCACCGTGTCGTACAGCTTGGTGTGCTTGAGCTTCTCGAACACGTTGCCCGTCGCGTCGAAGATCGCGCCGTTCATCGCCGCGGCGGCGAGGAGCCCCGGCGCGACGAACTGGGCGTAGTCGTATGCGACACCGTCGACGACGATGTCGCCGACCAGCACGGCGAAGCCCACCTGCACCGACAACAGGTACAGCAGGGGCTCGAAGAAGCCAGACACGAGCACCATCCAGGCGTGTCGGTAGAACATCACGCTGCGCTCGACCATCCGGTGGGGACGCCGAGCCCGCAGCAGCGTCTCGATCGGCACGATGCGCAGGGCGATCGTCACGGCGCCAGCCGCCTCGCGAAGTACACCCGGCACGCGATCCAGCCGGCGACGATGTACGCGATCAGCACGGCGAGATGCACGCCGACGTTGCCGGGACTGACCGACTCGATCACCGCCCCACGACACAGCTCGATGCCGTGCCAGAGCGGCGTGACGTACGCAACCGGCTGCAGCCATCCGGGCAGTTCGTCGACCGGGAAGAAGGCCCCACCGAACAGGAACATCGGGAGCAGCCCGAACCGGATGATCGTCGGGAACGAGCCACCGCCGTATCGCGTCGACGACCACGCCGAGATCGGGAGCGCGAACGCGAGCCCGGTCAGCACGGCGACCGGCACCGCAACCAACAGCCCCCACGAACGGGTCTCGTCGAAGAGGGCCAGCACCGCGGCCACGCCCGTGACCCCGATGGCCGTACGGGTGCCGTGCCAGAACGCGAGACCCGTGGCAACGTCACCGGGGGTGAGCGGTGTCGCCGCCATCGCCCGGTAGCGGTTGCTCCAGGAGAACCCGTCGAGCACCTGCCACAACGATGCCTGGCCGGCACTCATCATCGCCGTGGTGGCGAGCAGGGCCGGCGCGAGGTAGGCGAAGTACGAGATGCCACCGAGGGCGGCGGTCGAGCCGGAGTTGACGTCGATCAGGGCGCCGACACCGAGACCGATTCCCACGAGGTAGAGCAGCGGCTGCACGAACGCGAGCAGCACGTGCGACTTCCAGACCTTGCGGTAGACCGCGAACTCGCTCTCCCAGACTCGGATCGTTGTCGGTGTGCTCATCGTTCGAGTCGTTCAGTCGACCAGGGTGCGCCCGGTCAGACGGAGGAACACGTCTTCGAGCGAACTGCGCCGCACGAGGCTGCCGACCGGCTCGATCCCGCGCCGGTGCACCTCCGACAGTGCCGCTTCGCCGTCGTGGGCGTAGATCAAGATGCGGTCGGGCAAGACCTCGTGGCGGTCGCCGATGCCCTCGATCGACGCGACGGCCGCAGCGTCGTCGATGGTGGTGGTGGTGGTGGTGGTGTCGCCGAGCGAGTCACGGTGCAATCGCAACTCCAACACCTCTCGGGTCGCGTGGAGTTCGATCAGCCCACGCGGCGAGCCCTCGGCGACGATTCGACCGCCGTCCATCACCACGAGCCGATCGCAGAGTTGCTCGGCCTCGTCCATGTAGTGCGTGGTCAGCACCAGGGTGACACCCCGCTGCTTGAGTCGGTACAAGCGATCCCACAGGATGTGGCGGGCCTGCGGGTCGAGGCCCGTGGTCGGCTCGTCGAGCAACAAGAGGTCGGGTTCGCTCATCAGTGAACGGGCGATCGTGAGGCGCCGCTTCATGCCACCCGACAACGGATCGACCCGTTCGTTCGCTCGCTCGCTGAGTTGCACGAACTCGAGCAGCTCGGCGGCACGCCGCTTGCAGTCGGCTCGGGAGATGTCGAAGTACCGGCCGTAGATCACCAGGTTCTCGACGACGGTCAACTCCGAGTCGAGCTGATCGGCCTGGGGGACGACGCCCATTCGGCTCCGGATCTGCGCGCCGTCGACCGCCGGGTCGAGGCCGAAGATCTCCAACTCACCCGACGTGCTCGGTGAGACGCAGCCGATCATCCGCATCGTCGAGGTCTTCCCCGCACCGTTCGGCCCGAGGAACCCGAACGATTCCCCGGGGGCGACGTCGAAGTCGATGCCGTCGACGGCCACGAACTCGCCGAACTCCTTGCGCAGGTTGCGAGCGCTGATCACCGACGACGACACGAAGTCGCACCGTACGGCAGTCGGTGGCGGACGGCCAACGCGGTTACCGTGCGGCGTCGTGCCAGCCTCCCCCGCCGTCATGATCCGTTCGATCGTGTCTGCCGACCTCGAACGGATCCTGGAGATCAACGAGGAGAATGTGCCCGAGGTGGGCTCGGTCGATGCCGATCGGATGGGGTTTCTCGTGGCCGAGAGTCCGATTGCGCTGGTCGTGGAACTCGATGGGCAGATCGTCGGGTTCTGTCTGGTGCTTCCGGCCGACAGCGCCTACGACTCGGTGAACTACCGATGGTTCACCACCCGCTACGACGAGTTCATGTACCTCGATCGCGTCGCGTTGGTGAACGAGGCGCAGGGACGTGGGCTCGGCACCTTGCTGTACGCCGAGGTCGACCGGCTGATGGCCGAGCTTCCCGGCGTCGAACAACTCGCGCTCGAGGTCAACGTCGACCCGCCGAACGAACCATCGCTCGCGTTCCACGCCCGACGGGGTTTCGTCGAGGTCGGCCAGCAGGACACCCCGTACGGCATCCGGGTGTCGATGCAGATGCGCCGAGCCGGCTCGTAGCGGTCAGGCCTCGACGAGTTCCTTTTCGCGTTCGTCCTGCTCGCGCTGCTCCTCCTCGTGGGCGAGGGCGATCGCACTGGTGTGCGTGCCGCCTTCGACGTTGAGGGTCGGCAGGATCCGGTCGAGCCACTTCGGCAACCACCAGTTCCTGGCGCCGAGCAGCTCCATCGTGGCGGGCACGAGCAGCATGCGGACGAACGTCGCGTCGAGGAACACCGCTGACGCCAGACCGAGGCCGAACATCTTGATGATGCGATTGTCCTCCAGTACGAACCCGGAGAACACGACGATCATGATCGCCGCCGCTGCGGTGATGACCCGTGCGGTTGCTGCCAGGCCGTCGGCCACCGACCCCTTCGGGTCGCCGGTGCGGTCGTACTCCTCCTTCACACGGGACAGCAGGAAGACCTCGTAGTCCATCGACAGTCCGAAGACGATGGCGAACATCATCATCGGCAGGAACGGCTCGATCGGCCCGCCTGCGGTGTTGAAGAGCGACGCTCCCCAGCCCCAGCCGAACACCGCGACCACGATGCCGTAGGCGCCGCCGATCGAGAGCATGTTCATGATGACCGCCTTGAGCGGTACGAGCACCGATCGGAACACCATCATCAAGAGCAGGAACGACAGGGTGAGCACCGCCGCGAAGAAGAACGGGATCCGCTCGGCGAGGTACGAACTGAAGTCGATGTTCGCGGCGACCGAGCCCGACACGTTGACGACCACATCGGTGCCCTCGGTGACCGACGGCACGACGTCGTCGCGCAGCGAGTTCACCAAGTTGGCCGTCGCCTCGTCCTGCGGCCCCGTGGTCGGGGTCAGCCGGATGATCGCTGCCTCAGCAGTCGCCGGATCGCCGGTGTTCGGGAGCGGGCCGACCACGTCGGCGACGCCGTCGGTCGCGCCGAGCGTTGCGGTCAACTCGGCGAGCACCTGGAGGTCCTGCGGCGAGGCCAGCTCGGCGGTGAGCAGCAACGGACCGTTGGTGCCGGGACCGAAGGCCGCGCTGGTGAGGTCGTAGGCCTCGCGCGTCGTGGTGCCCTCGGCGAAGTTGCTCTCGTCGGAGAAGCCGAGTCGCAGGCCGAGCACGGGCACCGCCATCAGGAGCAGGAACAGCGTGGTGGCGATCGCGATCGGCCACGGGCGGTGCTGCACGAAGCGGCTCCACTTGTAGGCCCACGTCTGACGGAGCGGCTTCTCCTTGCGGGGTGGGAGTTCCTTGCGCAGCGGGGCCACGGCGAACGATGCGAGCATCACCACGACGGCGAGCGGAACGCCGATCAGCAACGGTTGGATGCTCAGCCCGACCCCGACCAGCGCCATCGCCACCAGTCCAGCGGCGATCACACCGCGCCAGCGGGACACCTCGACCTTGCGCTGGGCGAAGCCGAGGAGCGCCGGCAGCAGGGTGACCGAGGCGATCATCGTGACCAACACGGTGACCGCGGCGCCGGTGGCCAGACCGTTGATGAACGACAGGCCCATGATGAACATGCCGAGCAGCGAGATCACCACGGTGAACCCGGCGAACACGACCGCTCGACCGGCGGTGTCGAGTGCGACCACGGTGGCCTGTTCGGGATCGAGTCCGGCCTTCAGGCCCTCGCGGTATCGGGTGACGATGAAGAGTGCGTAATCGATACCGACGCCGATGCCGATCATGGCACCGAGGGTGACGGCGAAGTCGGGCACCGACATCACGTTGGACAGCAACGTGATGATGCCGGCACCGATGCCGACACCGAACAGGGCGACGCCGATCGGCAGACCCATGGCCAGCACCGACCCGAACGAGAGGATCAAGATGACGATCGCGAACCCGAGACCGATCAGTTCGGATTCGGGTGGCTCGAACTCGCCGAGCGCCTGGCCGCCGATCTCGACCTGCAGACCATCGATGTCGGTCGGCTCGAGGTCGGCGATCTCGGTGCCGATCTCGCCGGTCTCCGTCTCGCTGAGGTTCTCGGAGAGATCGATCTGCGCGTAGGCGACCTGACCAGCCAGTGGTCCCTCGTTGGCGACGAAACCGAGCGCCTGGCCCTGCGGCGAGTACGGGCTGGTCAGCGTGACGCCTTCGATGGCGCCGACCTCGTCGAAGAGCTCGGTCATCGCTGCTTGGACCTCGGGGTCGTCGACACCCTGATCGGCGCGGAAGATGATCGTGCCCGAGCGTCCACTGCCGGCACCGCCGAAGTACGCATCGAGCGTGTCGAAGCCGCTCTTCGACTCGGAGTCGGGGATCGAGAACGAACTGTCGCTCGACGCGCCAATCGTGCCGACCAGCGCGAACACGGTGACGAGCGCGGTCACCCAGGCGCCGAGGACGAACCAGCGGCGACGAAAGCCGAACCGGCCGAGCTTGCCCCACGCGGAGTCGGGCACCTCGATGGGGATGTGAGGGGCGCCGTGGGCCGGCTCGTACGGGCGATCGGCGTCATCGGGCTGACCCGCCGCGTCCGGGGGGGAAGTGGACGTCATGTTCATTATTGGACATTCTGACCAGTAGAATGTGCAATCGCAACGAATGATCGGTCAACGTGTCGCACGACACACCACCATCGCCACCATCACCGACCGACACCTCGCACCAACTGATGACCACGACCTCCGACGCGCTCAGCGCCCCCCGAAGCGACGACCCACGAGTCGAGCGCACGCGTGCCGCCGTCATCGAGGCCGCGTCGGACCTCCTGGTCGCCGAGGGACCGAGTGCGATCACCCACGTCAACGTTGCGGCAGCGGCCAACGTCAGCCGGACCACCGTCTACAACCATTGGCCGACCCGCGAGGACCTCCTCAGAGCAGCGATCGACTCGGTGGGACGCGTCACGCCCGACGAGCACGATCTCACCGGCCCGATCCGGGCCGATCTCGACACCCTGTGCGAGCACCTGATCGACGACCTGATCGACGACCAGCGGGCACCGATGATCGCCAACATGATGGAACGAGCACTACACGACCCCACGGTGGTCGTGGTCCGCAACGAGTTCGTCACCCTCTTCGAGCAGGCCTTCCGCGTGGCGTTCGACCGGGCGATCGAGCGTGGCGAGCTGCGCCCCGACATCGACGTCCACCGCAGCTTGGCCTCGATCGTCGGCAGTTTCCTGTTCGCCCGATTCATGTCGACCGACGGGTTCGACCGCGCCTACGCCGACAACGTGCTCGACGACTTCGTCAGCGTCAACACTCCCCGCTGAGCGGCGGCCGTCAGGCGTCGCGTCGGGTGATGAGTGCCTCGACCGCGCCGAGGTCGTACGGGTGACCGGTCATCACGATGATGTGGGTCGCTCCCGCTTCGAGATACGCATCGAGGTCGTCGACGTCACCGGGTGAGATGGCGACCGTGCGCTCGATCTCCTTCGGATCGCGCCCGAGTTCGACGCACCACTGGTCGAGCACCGAGTTCTTGTGGGCGAACGTCTCGGGCGGGCCGAACGAGTTCCAGGCGTCTGCGTGTTCGGCGGTGAGCTTCAACGTCACCTTCTCGCCGGAGCCGCCGATCAACAGCGGCAGGTCACCGATCGGGGCCGGGTTGAGCTGTGCGAGGCGCGACTTCAACCGGGGCAGATCGTCGCGCAACTGGTGCAGACGGTTGATCGCCGTGCCGAACTCGAACCCGTACTCGGTGTAGTCGCGCTCGAACCATCCGGCACCGATGCCGAGATACATACGTCCGCCTGACACGTGGTCGGCGGTGCGGGCCATGTCCGCGAGCAGCTCCGCATTGCGGTAGCTGTTGCACGTGACCAACATCCCGAGCTTCGCCCGCTCGGTGTCGGCAGCCATCGCCGTCAGAATCGTCCACCCCTCGAAGTGCGCAGCGTCGGGATCGCCGTACAACGGAAAGAAGTGATCCCACGTCCAGATCGAGTCGACCCCGACCGACTCCGCTCGGCGCCACGCGTCACGAATCTCGACGTACGACGTTGCCTGGGGATGGAGTTGGACACCGACCTTGAAGCTCATGACCCACCAGTGAAGCACCGATCACTGCGCCCAATCCCCGTGTGCGTGGCATTTTCGGTGGGGCGGGCCACCCGAACTGCAACGCAAACGTGAAGGGAGCGTGAGGGGCGGCCGGCTCAGCGACGACGGACGACGACACTGCCGACGGAGTAGCCGGCACCGAACGAGCAGAGCACACCGACGTCGCCGGGAGCCAGGTCGTCGCGATGGCGGTGGAAGGCGATCACCGACCCAGCGGAGCTGGTGTTGGCGAACTCGTCGAGGATCACCGGGGCCTCGTCGTCGGTCGGCAGACGACCGAGCACACCTTTCGCGATCAGCTGGTTCATCTTGAGATTCGCCTGGTGCAGCCAGAAACGGCGCACGTCCTCAGCGGCCAGGTCGAGCTGCGTCAGATGATCGGTGATGTGCTCGGCCACCATCGGGCACACCTCGCGGAACACCATCTGGCCGTTCTGGCGGAACACGAGTTCCTGCGGATCGCGTTCGGTGACCTCCGAGGAGTTCAAGAACCCGAAGTCGTTGCGGATGTTGTTCGAGAACTTGGTGACCAGCTTGGTGCCGAGCACCTCCCACTGTTCCGCCCCCACCGCGTCCGCAGTGCGTTCGAGCACCAGCGCCGTACACGCGTCACCGAAGATGAAGTGGAAGTCGCGCATCTCGAAGTTGTTGTGCCCCGACGTGATCTCGGGGTTGACGACGACCACACAGCTGGCCGACCCGTTGCGCAGCGCGTCGACGCCTGCTTGCACCGAGAACGTCGCCGACGAGCACGCCACGTTCATGTCGTAGCCCCAGCCGTCGGCGCCGAGCGCGTCCTGGATCTCGATCGCCACCGCCGGGTAGGCGCGCTGGAGGTTGGAGCACCCGACGATCACCGCATCGACATCACCCGGCGCGCGACCGGCCTGGGCCAGCGCCTGGTGGATCGCCGGCATCGACATCTCGGCTTGGATTCCGAGCTGGTCCTCGCTGCGCGTCTCCAGGCGCGGGCGCATCCGGGCCGGATCGAGCACCCCCGACTTCTCCATCACGTAGCGCCGTTGGATCCCCGACGCCTTGACGATGAACTCCTCGTCGGGCACGGCCCGCTCGACGGCCTCGCCACGCTCGATCTCCTCGGCATGCTCGGCATTCCACTTCAGCACCGCCTCGGTCAGCGACGCGACGAGTTCTGCGTTGCTCACCGACTCGGGCGGCGTGAACAGTCCCGTTCCGGTGATCGAGACGGACGGCAGTTCGACGAGCGGCATGGGCCCGACGCTAACGAAGTCAGCCCACCCAGGTCCGCACGAGCGACCGCAGCGTGTCGATGCCGTCACCCTTCGCGGCACTCACCCAGACGATGTCTCCCTGATCGAGCTGACAGCCACCGGCCAGATCCTTCTTGCGTGTCGCTCGTTTCGACGACTTCACCTTGTCGAACTTGGTGGCCACCACGGTGTGCGGCACGCCGTGGTACCGCAGCCAGTCGAGCATCTGCTCGTCGAGCTTCGTCGGGCCGATCGGGCCATCGACGAGGACGAACACCATCGCCAGGTTGCTGCGCTCGAGGAGGTAGCCCTCGATCATCTCCGGCCAGTCCCGCTTGATGTTCTTCGCCGCCTTGGCGAACCCGTAACCGGGCAGATCGACCATCGTGGCGGTCTCGGGCCGGGCACTGTCGACTTCGAACATGTTGATCAGCTGCGTCCGGCCGGGGGTGTTCGACACCCGGGCGAGCTGCTTGCGATTGGCGAGCGCGTTCACCAACGACGACTTGCCGACGTTGGACCGTCCGACGAAGGCAACCTCTGCCGGCGACTCGGGGAGCTGGTCGACCCGGCTGGCGGACTGCACGAACGTCAGACGAAGGGGACCACTCATGGCGTCATCCTCGCATCATCGCCTCGGCCGCGGAACCTCGGCGCGTCGAGCAGTACGAATGACACTTGCCGACCCCGGAGAAGAAGTGCTCGCATCGCCTCGGAGGGCAGTCGTACTGTTCGAGTCATGGCAGGTAACCGACGACCTCTGATCATGCTCGGCGTTGCAGGGTTCGCTCTCGCGATCACCGCCTGCGGGAACGCCACCGAGACCGGCATCGAGAAGCTCGTCGAGTCGCAGGGTGGCGGCAACGTCGATCTCGACCTCGACGGTGACGGTGGCTTCTCGGTGCAGACCGAAGAGGGCGGCATGTCGATCGACGAGGACGGGAACTTCATCATCACCGACGCCGATGGCTCGGTGGTCACCGGCAACGCCGACGCCGAGACCGGTGAGTTCTCGGTGGAGAGCGAAGACGGCAGCTTCAGTGCCGGTGCCACCACCGAACTCCCAGAGGAGTGGCCAGGCGAGATCCCCGACCCGAGCGGACTGGCGATCACGAGCGCCACCGTCATCGGGTCCGACGCCGAGCAGGCGATCACCGTTTCCGGCACGGTCGACGGTGATGGTTTCGTCGAGAGCTACGGCAGTGCACTCGAGTCAGCGGGTTTCAACGAGGACTCGACGTTCACGTCGGGCAGCACGATCAACAACGTGTACTCGAACGACAGTTGGACCGTTGGCGTCGTCTACTTCGGCGATGCCAGCGAGAACCAGGTCACGGTCTCGGTCTACAGCAGCAACTGATCCGCTGCTGACCCGTCATCCGCTGACCAGCGACGCCAGCGCCCAGATCGCGGCGACGAGGCCGAGGCCGGCGTAGATCGCGCTGCGCAACACCGGCGCCCGCTCGAGATTCGACTCGTCGAGTTGCTTCGTCGGTGGCTTGACGATCGCGAGGAAGTTCCCGACGAACAGCGCTCCTCCGAACGCCAGCGTCAACCACGCCAGGAGATCTTCTCCGAGGAACATCCCCACAGGATGCCGCCTTCTATGCTCGTTCGGTGTCACGCGGCGGACTGCTCGCTGAGATCAGGAACCCCGCCCAGCTCGTGGTGGGCGCGTTCACCGCCCTCATTCTGGTCGGCACCGGGCTCTTGTGGCTGCCCATCTCGGCGGACGGTCCGGGACACATCGGTCTCGAAGACGCCTTGTTCAGCTCCACGTCGGCAGCGACGGTGACGGGACTCGCTTCGACCGACATCTCCCGCTTCTCGCTGTTCGGTGAACTCGTCACCCTGGTGCTGATCCAGATCGGCGGCTTCGGCATCATGACGATCGGATCCGTGCTCGCGATCGTCGCGTCGCATCGTGTGGGACTGCGCCAACGCATGCTCGCTCAGGCAGAGATCGGCGCCGTCGACATCGGCGATCTGCGTCGCCTGATCCTCGCGATCGCCAAGATCACACTCGCAGTGGAGGGCGGGCTCGCCCTGATCCTCTCGCTGCGGTTCTGGCAGCAGGGCTACGAGGACGGGCCCATCGCCTCTGCGTACTCCGGCATCTTCCACGCGATCTCGTCATTCAACAATGCCGGCATCTCGCTGTACTCCGACAGCATGGCTCGCTTCGTCGGCGACCCCGTCGTGGTGCTCAGTGTGTCTGGCGGCTTCATCATCGGCGGTCTCGGCTTTCCGATCCTGGTGGAGTTCTGGCGCCGGACCGCCCAGCGTCGAACCACAACTCGCGCTGCCCACTGGTCGCTGCACACCAAGATCACCCTGATGGTCACCGCTGCACTGCTGGTGTTCGGACCCCTGGTCGTCATGACCTTCGAGTGGACCAACCCGGCCACACTCGGACCGCTCGACACGTTCGACAAGATCCTCGCCGGCTGGTTCCAAGGAGTGACACCGAGGACCGCCGGCTTCAACACCGTCGACATCGGCGGCATGAACGAACCGACCCTGCTCGTGATCACCACCCTGATGTTCATCGGTGCCGGCCCCGCCTCCACCGCCGGCGGCATCAAGGTCACGACGTTCGCCGTACTCGGCTACGTGCTCTGGTCAGAAGTGCGAGGCAACACCGACATGAACGTGTTCCGGCGCCGCCTGCCGGCCAACCTGATCCGCCAAGCGCTGACGGTCGCCCTGCTCGCGATCGGTTTGGTGGTGGGCGCCACCCTGGCCCTGATGAGCATCGAGGACCTGGCGCTCTCCCCGGCACTGTTCGAGATCACCTCGGCGTTCGGCACCGTCGGACTCTCCACCGGAGTCACCGGCAGCATCGGCGCGTCAGGCCATCTGTTGCTGGTGCTGGTGATGCTCGCCGGCCGCGTCGGTCCCGTCACGTTCGTCACCGCACTCGCGCTGCGTGAGCGAATCCCTGCGTATCGTTATCCCGAGGAGCGACCGATCATTGGCTGACAAAATTCTTCACACGATGCTGGGCGGGATGCGCCCGCACGTCCAACACCGAGGTGAGATCGTCGTCATCGGGTTGGGCCGGTTCGGGTCGGCCCTGGCGTCGACCCTGATCGAGATGGGCCATGAGGTGCTGGGCCTCGATGCGGACGAAGACCGCGTCCAACAGCACGCCGAGCTCCTCACCCACGTCGCCCAGGCCGACACGACCAACGAGAAGACGCTCCGCCAGCTGGGCGTCGCCGACGCCGTCACCGCCGTGGTGGCGATCGGCGCCGACGTCGAGGCGAGCGTGCTCACCACGGGGGCGCTCGTCGACATCGGCGTCCCCAACATCTGGGCCAAGGCCCTGACCGAATCACACGGGCGCATCCTGCAGCGGGTGGGAGCGCACCACGTCGTGTTCCCCGAAGCCGAGATGGGGAGTCGTGTCGCACGTCTGGTCACCGGGGCGCTCATCGAGTACTTCGCACTCGACGACGACTTCGTGCTGATCGAGACCCAGGTCCCGCGGAACCTCGCCGGCAGGAAACTCGGCGACACCGACCTGCGCGCCACGTACAAGGTCACCGTGGTGTGCATCAAACCAGAGGGCCATGCCTTCACCTATGCCGAGAGCGCCACGGTGCTCGGCGAGCACGACCTGATCGTGGTCGCCGGCCACCGCGGCGACATCGAACGCTTCGCCCACATCGAAACCTGATCGCTGTGAGCGATCCACGCACATGCCACGCGTATCGCTCACAGCGTTGCGGCGATCAGGCGTCGCGAAGCGTGTAGCGGATCGGGAGTGCCTTCGGGCCGCCGACGAAGGTGGTCTGCGCCATCGTGGCGTCGCCGGCGATCTCGACCGAGTCGAGCAGCGGCACGAGCCGGTTGAACAGCGACCGGAGCTCCATCCGTGCCAGTTGGGCTCCCATGCAGAAGTGCTTGCCGAACCCGAACGAGATCTGACGGTCCGCGTTCGGGCGTTCGACGTCGAACCTCAACGGATCGTCGAACACCTTCGGGTCGAGGTTCGCGCCCTTGTACGACAGGTAGACGAACTCGCCCTGTGCCACCGGGTGCCCGCCGAGTTCGGTGTCGGCGGTGGCGCAGCGCATGAAGTGACGCACCGGAGCGGTCCAGCGCAGCATCTCCTCGATCGCGTTGTTCATCAGCTCGGGACGTTCCTGCACGAGGCGGAGCTGGTCGGGGTGCTCCACCAACGCCCTGAACCCGCCGGCCATCGCGCTCGACGTGGTGTCGTGGCCCGCCGTGGCCACGATGATGTAGTAGCCGATCGTCTCCAGGTCGCCGAGCGGAGCAGCATCTGGACCGTCGCCGAGTCGGCCGTTTGCGATCAGTGAGGCGAGGTCGTCGGTCGGGTTGGTCCGCCGGTCGACGGTGATCCCGGAGAAGTAGGTCATGAAGTCCATCAGGATCGCTCCGATCGCCTCCGGACTCAGCTCCTCTCGCTGCAGGTCGGGATCCTCGCCGCCGAAGAGTTGCTGGGTGAGCTGCAAGAGGCGCGGGTAGTCGTCTTCGGGCAGCCCGAGGATCTTCAGGATCACGTGCAGCGGATACGGCAGCGCCACGTCGATCGAGAAGTCGAGTTCACCACCCGCCTCACGCATCGTGGTGACGGCGCGTTCACTGAGCTCGTCGAGACGCTCCTGCAGCCGGTCGAGGCTGGCCGGCTTGAACTGCGGGAGGCCGAGCTTGCGGTACGCGGTGTGTTCGTCGCCGTCCATGTGGATCAGCGTCTTCAGTTCGACCGGCGGCGGATTGTCGAGCGCCTCCTGCGTGGTGAGCACCGGCGCGGGACCATTGGTGAACAGCTCGGGCTGGCGCTCGACCTCGAGCACCGAGGCGTGGTCGAGCACGGCGAGGATCCGCGGGAACCCCTCCCGTTCGATGCGGTAGAAGCCGCCCTGCTGTTCGTGGATCCGAACCGCCGCCAGGTTCCAGGCGTCGATGTCGCCGAAGCGGACATTGTCGGTGAAGATGTCGTCGTCGGCCGGCAATCCGATCCCCGGTGGCATCTCGCGCTGCTCGCGTTGTTCGTTCATGTCCCCTCCTCGTGCTGCGCCGCGCAGTGGGCAACAGGGCGACCGTATTCCGACGGGGCCAATCAGCTGCACCCGGGCCGATCGTCGAGCCGTCCGCCCGAGATCGCTCAGTTCGCGATGGTCGTCGACGTGGTCGTAGTGGTGGTCGTGATGTCACGGCGTTCGACGAAGAGCACCGTGATCTGATCGTCAGGGTCGAGCAGCTCGCTGATGCTGGCGACCAGGGCGCGTGCATCGGGCTCGACCGGGCCGACCACTTCGATGATGGCAACGAGACCATCGAAACTGGTCGACGTCACCGACACCGCTTGCGTTGTTGCCCAGTCACGAGCAAGCAGGTCGATTCGATCGGCGAGTACCTCGTCGGGTGTCGGCGGCAGTTCCTCGCCCGACACGCTCTCACGCTTCAGCCAGGTCAGCTGCACCTCGAAGGTCCGGTCGAGTTCGGTGTCGAGCAGCGTGGTGAGCGACCCGAGCGACGGCGCATCGATCGTGCCACTTGCGTCGAGCCGGATGACATTGTCGGCAATGGACAGCGCATCACGTCGTCCGCCCGCATCGGCGCCGAGATCGAAGAGCCAACCGTCAACGATCGATTCGACAGCGCTCGCAAGGCGCTCCTCGTCGGAGACGATCGTGGTGGTCGGCGGCGCAGTCGTCGTCGTGGTCGCCTGATCGACACGATCCCACTCGATCGACACGATGCGATCCGCACCGAACGTTGCCTGCAATGACTCGATCAACGGGTCGGGGTCTGGCGGCGTGTCGAAACTCCGCACGGCAACCGTGATCCGCTGCTCGTCGAACGACACCGATGGGGCCGACCGGCGATCGGTGGGTCCGAGCCACACCGAGACGATCTCGAGCGCGTCGACCTCCCGCTCCGAGCGCTCGACGGCGGCGGTCGACGCGCCATAGAGCGGGAGCGCGATCGCGATGACGACGACGCCGACAACAGCCGCGACCGCCGACGTCCGACGGAAGGTGTTCGCCAGTCGTCGAGGCGGAACGAACCCGGTCACCACGAACACCACCACACCCGCAAGAACGATGGCGAAGAGGTTCGTCGTGTACAACAACATCGCGCCCCAGGCGAACGTTGCGTTGCCGGCCTCCAACGAGATCCCGACCGCGCCGAGCGGTGGAACGAGCGCCACCGCCACTGCGACGCCGGGCAACGACGCCGAGGCATCCTTTCGGACCGTGGCGTACGCACCAGCGGTTCCCGCCGCGAGTGCCACCACCAGATCGCGGATGTCGGGCGCTGTGCGGCTCGTGACCTCGTTCGGGAGTTCACCGTTCACGAAGAGCGCGGCGAGTACGTACGACAGCACGATGGCCCACAGCGTCGCCGCGACCACCACCCCGAAGGATCGCAACGACTTCTGGAACAGCGCCATCGCAATGCACGCTGCGGTGCCGAGCACCGGCTGCATGAGCGGCGCGAGGAGCATTGCGCCGATGACGACCGCGGCGGAGTTGGCCGACAAGCCCATCACGGCGACGATCACCGACAACGTGATCATGACGGTGAACCGGAACGCCCAGTGGTCCTGGCGCTTGATCGCCAGCTCGGCCATCACCCGCTGGCGCTCCGAGGAATCGAGGTGTCGGTGCCACCAGCGCCGGCTGATTCGCCGGTGCATGCCCAAACTCGGGTCGTCGGGGTTCTCGACCTCGCGCCCGGCGCCCTCGAATCCGGTCGGGCCCGAGAAACCCCGCGAGTTGTCCACGTCGAGATCCTACGAAACCCGACGATTCGACCACCGGCACACTTCATGCGCATGGAGTGCGCCCGGGTCTCGCCTCGTCGCCTGCAAGCGCGAGACTGACGCATGGCCGACTACGACCTGATCATCCGGGGCGGTTCCGTCATCGACGGCACCGGCATCAAGGCCCGCAACGCCGATGTCGCCGTGCGCGACGGCATCATCGCCGAGGTCGGGATCATCGGAGGGAGCGGTCGTCGCGAGATCGACGCCGGCGGCGCGCTCGTCATCCCGGGCATCGTCGACATCCACTCGCACTACGACGGGCAAGCCACGTGGGACGAGCGGTTGCAGCCGTCGTCGTGGCACGGCGTGACCACCGTGGTCACCGGCAACTGTGGCGTGGGCTTCGCACCGGTGCACGACGCCGACCACGACACGCTGATCGAGCTGATGGAGGGGGTCGAGGACATCCCCGGCGCCGCGCTGCACGAAGGGTTGAAGTGGAACTGGAACTCGTTCGGCGAGTTCCTCGACGCGGTCGACTCGATCCCCCACGACATCGACGTCGCCATGCAGGTGCCCCACGGTGCGCTCCGCCTGAACGTCATGGGCGAGCGCGGCGCCAACCACGAAGACGCCACATCCGACGACATCGCAGCGATGGCCGACCTCGCCCGCCAGGCGATCGAGGCGGGAGCGCTCGGGTTCAGCACCAGCCGTACCCGCAACCACAAGACGTCGACCGGTGCGTACACCCCCACCTTGACGGCCGCTCCCGACGAGTTGATCGGGATCGCCCAGGGGGTCGGCGCCACGGGCACCGGGGTGCTGCAGGTCGTGTCCGACTTTCTCGAGCCTGACGGCGAGTTCGCGATGCTGCGCGAGATGGTCGCCACCTCGGGGCGGCCGATGTCGATCTCGATCGTCCGGAACCCGATGGTGCCCGACGCGTTCCGCGGCCTGCTCCACCGGATCACCGAGGCCAACGCCGACGGACTCGTGATCACCGGCCAGGTGGCGCCGCGGGCGGTCGGGCTGATCCTCGGGCTCGAGTGCACGCTCAACCCGTTCCTCACCAATCAGGTGTACCGCGAGATCGCCGACCGGTCGCTCGCCGAGCGGGTGGCGGCACTGCGCGACCCGGTGTTCCGTGAGCGGCTCCTCGGCGAGGCGGCCGAGCGCTCACGCAACAAGCTCGGCGGCAACCTGATCGCCCGCTTCGACCTGCTGTTCGAGATGGCCGACGAACCGGACTACGAACCGTCGCTCGACGACCGCGATCGCCGCGACCGCCGCCCGTTCGGGCCGCACTCCAGAGGAGGTGGCGCTCGACGCCATGCTCGCCGACGACGGTCACGGCCTGCTGTACCTGCCGTTCCTCAACTATGTCGACGGCAGCCTCGACGGCTGCCACGAGATGCTCGTGCACCCGCACACGGTTCCGGGCCTCGGTGATGGTGGAGCTCACGTCGGCACGATCTGCGACGGCAGCTTCCCCACCACCCTGCTCGCCTACTGGGGCCGCGATCGCGACCACGACCGGATCCCACTTCCATTCCTCGTGCAACGCCATTGCCGTGACACCGCCCGCACCGTCGGACTGCTCGATCGTGGCGTGATCGCTCCCGGCTATCGCGCCGATCTCAACGTGGTGGACTTCGCCAACCTGCGGCTGCACAAGCCTGAGATCGTCCACGACCTGCCGGCACAGGGGCGCCGCCTGCTGCAGCGTGCCGACGGGTGGCGTCACACGTTCGTCGCCGGCCAGGAGACCTACCACGACGGCGTCGCCACCGACGCCCTGCCGGGTCGCTTGATCCGCGGCGCCAAGCCCGCACCGAAGGGAGCCCGAGGATGACCACGACCGAGACACCGCATGGCGTTGTGGAGCTGGAGACGCAAGCCAACTGGCGCACCAGCGACATCGGCAACACCGACGACTGGACACTGCGCCTCACCGACGCTCACCACGACGAACTCGGCGCGGCACTCGCGCAGGCCCGTTCGGTCGCCGACGACGTGCTCGACGTGACCGTCGACGACTTTCCATTGCCGACGCTCGCGCCACTGCTGGCGTCGTTGGCCGAGGAGTTGCTCAACGGTCGTGGGTTCGCCCGGATCGCGGCCCTGGAGGTCGATCGGCTCGGGGCCGAGGACGCATCGTGGATCTACTGGGGCATCGGGATGCACCTGGGCGAGCCCTGGCCGCAGAACGCCAAGGGTCATCTGCTCGGCGACGTGAAGGACCAGGGCAAGGCGCCCGATGACCCGACGGCTCGCGGCAACGAGATCGGCGGCCACCCGCTCGGGTTCCACAGCGACGGCTCCGATCTCGTCGGGCTGCTGTGCATCGACAGTGGTGTGAGTGGTGGCGAGAGCCTGGTCGCGAACGCCGTCGGCGCGTACAACGCGCTCGTGCGCACCAAACCCGATCTTGCCGCGGTGCTGTTCGAACCGTTGCCGTACGACTTCCGCGGTGAGCAACGCGAGGGTGCCCGACCGTTCTATTCCGTGCCGGCGTTCACGCGTCACACCGGCCCCACCGGCGATCGACTGTTCGTCCGCTACATCCGGCCCTTCATCCAGGCATCGCAACGACACGCCGATGCGCCACGGCTCACCGACACCCAGATCGAGGCGATGGACGCGTACGACGCGCTGATCAATGACGCCGACAACCAGGTCGAGATGGCGCTGCGTCCTGGTGACATCCAGTTCGTCAACAACTACCACGTGCTGCACGGGCGCCGCCGGTACGTCGACGATGCCGACGCTGGTCGCGTGCGATGGTTGAAACGGCTGTGGCTGGCCACGGACATCCTCGGCCCGGACGACCGCCCGGAACGCTTCCAACGCGTCGGCGCGATGGGCCACTGGGGAACCAAGCGCACCAAGGCCTGATCGAGTCATGACGACACTCGATTCGTCCCTGTCCGAATCCCTCGACAGTGCGCTCGTGGCCGCCCGGCAGCGCTACGTCGACGCGAATCCGACGAGCGCGTCGTGGGCCGCACGGGCCGTCGACGTCCTGCCCGGCGGCAACACCGCGGTCGGTCTTGCACTTCGATCCGTTCCCGTTCCGGGTCGCATCGGCCGAGAGACAGCACCTCGTCGACGTCGACGGACACCGCTACGTCGACCTGCTCGGCAACTACACCGCCGGGCTGCTCGGCCATTCACCCGACGCAGTCCGGACCGCAGCGCACGCGGCGATCGACGAGGGATGGGCACTCGGAGCGGTGCACCCCAACGAGGTCCGACTCGCCGAGTTGCTCGTCGGGCGATTCCCCTCGATCGAACAGGTGCGTTTCACCAACTCGGGCACTGAAGCCAACCTGATGGCGCTCGCACTGGCCACTCATCACACCGGCCGCAGAAAGGTGCTGGTCTTCGACGGTGGCTACCACGGTGGGGTGCTCACGTTCGGCGCTGCCAGAGACGTGAATGTGCCGCACGACTGGATCGTGTCGAGATACAACGACCTCGACGCTGTCGACGCCGTCTTCGACGAGCATGGTGACTCGATCGCCGCCGTGCTCGTCGAACCACTCCAGGGCTCGGCCGGGTGCATCCCCGGCGATCCCGACTTCCTGGCGGCACTGCGTCGCCACTGCGACGAGACCTGCGCGCTGTTGATCTTCGACGAAGTCATGACGTCGCGCCTCGCTCCTGGCGGCGCGCAAGAGTTGCTCGGGATCACCCCTGATCTGACCACGCTCGGCAAGTACCTCGCAGGTGGCTTCACGTTCGGTGCCTTCGGCGGGCGACGCGACCTGATGGTGGCGTTCGACTCGGGTGCCGGTGGCCGCCTGGGGCATGCGGGCACCTTCAACAACAACGTCGTGTCGATGGCCGCCGGCGTGGCCTCGCTCACCGAGGTCCTCACCCTCGGCGTGCTCGCCGCCACCAACGCCCGCGGCGAGCGGCTACGAACGGAGCTGAATGCGGTGTTCGACCGTCACGGTGTCCCGATGTGCGTCACGGGATCCGGGTCGCTCATGAACGTGCACGGAACCGCAGGGCCAGTGGACACGGTCGCAGATCTACACACCGCGGACGATCGGTGGAAGGAGCTGCTGTTCTTCGCTGCGCTCGACGCGGGGTTCTACATCGCCCGACGAGGATTCATTGCCCTGTCGATCGAGATCACCGACGACGACATCGATCGGTTCATCCGGTTCGTCGGCGACTGGGCCGCGGGGATGACCCCGCGGGTCTGACCCCTGATGTCATCAGAGCTCGTCGAGGATCTGCTGGCGCTTGGTGGCGTACTCCGCGTCGTCGATGAGTCCCTGCACCTTCAGGTGGTCGAGCGCGGCGAGTCGCTCCTGCGCTGTCTTGCCCGGCGCACCCGCTGACGGCGCCGGCATCTGGTCCTGCATCGCCTTGGCGAGCGCAGCGGCGTCGCGATCGGAGTCGCGCTGTTCGTCGGCTTCGACCTGAGCGAAGATCAGCGTTCGCACCTTCTCGGGGTCGGGGATGTTCTCGAACACCGAGTCGCCGGTCTCCCCGGCCGACTCGATCGTGACGACCCCGTTGTTGAGCATGCGAGCGATCATCGATTGTTGGAAGTTCACGTTGTTGATCCGGTTGAGGGGGATCGAGACGCCGCGACGGCGGATCATCCCACTCTGGTAGGCGACACGTTGGTCGGTGATCGCGAACTTCGTGGTCTTCCACTGGATCAGCTCGAAGATCAGATCGAGCACCAGCACGATGATCGCGAGGACGATGACCCACCCGATGATCGAGTTCAGCCAGTCGGCATCGACCATCGAGAGCAGGAGCAACAGACCGATGACGCCGACCCCGGCCGCCACTTGTTTCCAGAAGTAGAACCAGTGGGGGTTCGAGGCGAGGATCATCTTCTCGCCGGGCATCAGGTCGATCGCAGATCCGGTCATGATGTGAACTGTACTTCTCGCGTGGTCATCCCGTGATGAGCCGAACCAGCGCCGTTGCGGTCGACGCCAACACGATGACGACCACGAACGGCGCCCGCCTCCACAAGGCCAGGCCGGCCACGATCAGACCCGCCAGCCGGGCATCGATCACGATCTCTCGACCATCGCCGACGGTCGACACGATTGCCAGCGCAGCGAGGAGCGCGGCCGGGAGCAGGTCGACCACCTGCTGTACACGAACCGGCAACGAACGGTCGCCGAGCACGAGCGGACCGGCCGACTTGAGCGCGAACGTCCCGACCGTCATCACGATCAGCACGATGGTGGCGTCGCTCACGGGTCGATCCCCAGCTCGTCGATCGGTGGCTCGCTCCGACGCTCCTCACCTGACCCGATCAGCGATGCAGCCACACCGAGCATCGCCGCGAGAATCGGCACACCCGGCGGCGCGAACGGGATGAGCACCAGTGCGATCAGCGCGCCGGCGATCGCCGTGCGCCGTTGTGGTGTCGACGACAGGCGCGGCCACAGCAGCGCCAGGAACGCGGCGGGACCGGCGGCGTCGAGACCGAGATCGGTGATGAGATCCCCTGCGCCGGAGAACGCGACATGGCCGATGATCGTGGTGAGGTTCCACACGACGAACACCCCGACACCGGCGACGAGGTAGCCGTACCGACGCCATCGTCGCTCGTGCTGTGCCGCTCCGACCGCCGTCGACTCGTCGATCATCAGCTGTGACATCGCCGCCCGCTGCCACCACGCCCCGACCAGCGCCGGCGCCATGATCACCCCGAACGCGAGGGAGCGGACGTTGAGCAGCAGTCCGGCAATCGCTGCCGATGCAATCGACCCGCCGTCGCCGAGGATCTCCACCGCCGCGAACTGGGAACTCCCGCCGAACACGAGCGCGGAGAAGCCGACCGCCTGCAGGAGGGAGAGCCCGGCGGTGGCCGCTGCGGCTCCGAAGACGATGCCGAACGGCGCCACCGCCGCGACGATCGACGCAGCCTGGCGGTGGATCATCCGCCGACGCGTGGCATCGTCAACCTCGTTCACGGGCGCAGTCTGGCGCCGGTAGCGTCGGACTCCGTGGTCGTGACGGGTGGTGACGGTGCTCGGTCGGTGCGTCGACCCGCTGCATCGTTCAAAGTGCGTCGCCGATCGCTGTCACCGAAACGCCAAGCCGAGCTCGACGAGTGGATCGAGCGGTGGGGCCTCGACGTCGATGGTCCGATCCTCGATTGGACGGAGGTGTTCGGTCGCGACGGCGACGTCGTCCTCGACGTCGGGTTCGGCCATGGCGAGTCGACGATCGAAATGGCGGCAGCGCAACCCGAACTCGACGTGATCGGCGTGGAGGTCCACACGCCGGGTGTCGTCACCGTGCTCGATGCGATCGAGCATCGCGAGCTCCACCACATCCGCGTCGTGCACGGCGACCTGCTCCCCTTTCTCGACCGCATCGCACCCGGATCGCTGGCCGCCATTCGGATCTACTTCCCCGATCCGTGGACCAAGCGTCGCAACTACCACCGTCGCCTCGTCGGACCCGATGTCGTGATCGCGCTCGTCGACCGTCTCCGGGTGGGCGGCCAGCTACATCTCGCAACCGACATCGCGGACTATGCAGCACTGATGGAGCAGGTGTGTGACGAGGAACCGCGCCTCACCGGCGGTGTCATCGAGCGGCCCGGGTGGCGGCCCCTGACTCGCTTCGAACAGCGCGGCATCGACGCCGGCCGCTCGCCCACCGATCTGCTCTACACCCGCATCTGAGACGCACCCCTCACGACGGATCGCGGGCGCGAACGCGCTCAGGCTGCGGGCGTCGGGGAGACTGGTCGGAGCTCCTCGAAGGTGTCGATCTTGCGGATCGATGGGAACACCACGGCGAAGCTCGCCGCGATCGCCATCGTGATCAGACCACCCCCCGCAATCGCCCACGGCACGCCGAACATGCGGGCGGCCACCCCGCTCTCGAACGCGCCGAGTTCGTTCGACGCGCCGATGAAGACGCCCTCGACGGCGCTGACACGACCGAGCTGGTCGTCCGGCGTCACCAGCGGCACGATCGAGCCGCGGATGAACATCGACACCATGTCAGCCGCCGAGATCACGACCAACGCGACGAACGCCACCGCATAGTTGCGGGTGAGCCCGAATGCGACCGTGCCGGCTCCGAAGATGAACACCACCCACAGCAGGGTCGGACCGACCCGGCGGGTGATCGGGCGGGTCGCCAGCCAGATCGCCATCACCGCCGCGCCGATGCCGGGTGCTGCCCGCAACCAGCCGTAGGCGATGTCACCGACGCCGAGGCGGTCGGCCGCCACCGCCGGGATCAGCGCGATGGCGCCACCGAAGAGCACTGCGAACAGGTCGAGCGAGATCGTGCCCAACACCACCGGCGTACGCCGCACGAATCGCAACCCTTCCAGAGCGCTGTGCAGCGTCGGCCGGTCGGTGATCCGCTCGGGCTCTCGCGCGTAGACGATCATGAGGATCGGAATGATCGCTGCAGCCTCGAGGAGTGCGGCGAGCGCGTAGGCCTCGGCCGCACCAATGGAGTAGAGGAACCCGCCGATCACCGGCCCGACGATCGATGCGGCCGTGAACGTCGCCGTCCACAGGGCGACGATCTGGGGAAACATCTCGGATGGCGCGAGCAGCGGCGCGATCGATCGGCGCGAAGGGGCGAGCATTGCATCGGCGGCGCCGAAGGCAAAGGCGATCACGAACAACGGCCACACCGTGCCCGGCGCGATCTGGCTGTACGCGACCAGCGCGAGCGCACATCCGACCCGACCGAGCAGGAACAGCCCGCTGACCCGGCGCCGATCGAATCGGTCGGCCACCCACCCGCTGACCAGGACGAGCAGTACTGCCGGAACGAATTGGGCGAGTCCGATGAATCCGATGTCGAGCGCATTGCCCGACGTGTCGAAGGTCTGCTTGAACAACACCGTGACGAGCAGGTTGCGCGCCGTCGCCGCGAGCGCCGTCGACAGCAGGTACCGGCGAACCGCTCGGTACTGCAGGACGTCGCGAGCGTTGGCCACCGCCGCAACCTACTCACGCCCCCCACCTCGACTCCCGGGTGGTCCGAACGGTTGTGGTCGCAAGGATCGTCGGACGGGCGTACACTCGGGTCATGACCGGAGCCCTCTTGCAGACGTTCCCACTCGGCACCCAGTGGCCGACGATCGACCCGTTCCTGTTCTGTGCACATCACCGCGACGACTATCCCGAAGGGACCGAGCAACTCGGCCCCGATGCTCCGCTCACCGGTCGCGAAATCGGCCAGGACTTCGCCGGTGTCGACGGCTGGAACATGTACCACGGCTCGACCGTGCCCGGATTCCCGCAGCACCCCCACCGCGGCTTCGAGACCGTCACCTACGTGCGGACCGGTTTCTGCGACCACAGCGACTCCCTCGGCGCCACCGCCCGCTTCGGGCGCGGCGACACCCAGTGGATGACTGCCGGCAAGGGCATCGTGCATTGCGAAATGTTCCCGCTGCTGTCCGGCGACGAGCCGAATCCGCTGGAGCTGTTCCAGATCTGGCTCAACCTGCCGGCGGCCGACAAGATGGTCGAGCCGTACTTCACGATGCTCTGGAGCCATGAGACGCCCACCGTCGTGGTGGCATCGGGCGAAGGTGACGCGCTGGCCGACATCACCGTGATCGCCGGGTCACTCGACAACGCCGAAGCGCCGAGTCCCCCACCGAACTCGTGGGCGGCGAAAGCCCAGGCCGACGTGGCGATCTGGCACCTGCGGTTCGATCCCGGCGCCCGCTGGACGATGCCGGCCGCTGGACCAGAGTCGCATCGACTGCTCTATGCGTTCTCCGGTTCATGGCTCACCGTCGACGGTGAACGCCTCGACGCCGGCAACGGTGCCGTGATCGATTCGGATCGTCCGCTCGAGTTGGTCGCCGGCGCTGACGGCGTGGAATGCATGGTGCTCCAAGGCCGCCCGATCGGCGAGCCGGTCGCCCAGTACGGCCCGTTCGTGATGAACACCCAGGCCGAGATCCAGCAGGCATTCGAGGACTATCGCCGCACGCAGTTCGGTGGCTGGCCGTGGGGCGCGGACGATCCGAACCACGGTGCCACCCAGCGCCGATTCGCCCACCATGCCGACGGACGCGTCGAGCAGTTCGACGTCGAACCCGCCACCACCACCTGATCACCACCCCCCGTTTGCGTTGCAGTCCCGGTGGACCGGGTCACCAACAACATCACACAAACGTGGTTGAGCACGGGCACAGGACCTTTGCGTTGCAGTCCTGGTGGACAGGGTCACCCGAAGTGTCACGCAAACGTGGTTGGGGCGCGAGACTGCGGGGGTGGACAGCGCACAGTGGGACGATCGGTACTCGACGAGCGAACTGATCTGGACCGGGCGGGCGAACCAGTTCGTCGAGGCACATCTCGCCGACTTGGAACCCGGCACGGCGATCGATCTCGGCGCCGGGGAGGGCCGCAATGCCGTCTGGCTCGCATCGCGGGGCTGGACCGTGACCGCCGCCGACTTCTCCCAGGTCGGCCTCGACAAGGCAGACCAACTCGCCGCTGAACACGGCGTCGAGATCGCCACGGTGCGCGCCGACGCGACGACCTGGCAGCCCGATGCTCCAGTCGACCTCGTGGTGCTGTCGTATCTGCAACTGCCGTCAGCACAGCAGCGGGTCGTGCTCGAACACGCAGCCACGTGGCTCACACCCGGCGGCACCCTGCTGGTGATCGCCCACGACCGCTCGAACGTCGAACACGGCTACGGCGGCCCGCCGTCGCCGGACGTCTGCTACACGGTCGACGAAACGGTCGCCGCCCTCGAGGGACTCCACGTCACCACGGCCGAAGTCGCCGAGCGCCACGTCGACACGCCTGACGGTCCGAAGACCGCGCTCGACACGTTGGTCATCGCGCAGCGGCCGCTCTGAGCTCCAGCGCCCGGGCCGCCGCGGCGGTGGTGCCCGACGAGGTCACCGTGAGGTGGCCCATCTTGCGACCGGGTCGCGCCTCAGTCTTGCCATAGAGGTGCAGTTTGGCGTTCGGATCGGCAAGCACCGCCGCCCAATCAGGATCGCCTCCCTCCCACAGGTCACCGAGCAGGTTGACCATCGCAATCGCCGGGGCCGTCATCGCGGTCGATCCGAGGCCGAGGCCGCACACCGCACGCACCTGCTGTTCGTACTGGCTGGTGACGCTGGCATCCAGCGTCCAGTGGCCACTGTTGTGCGGACGCGGCGCCAGCTCGTTGACCAGCAGCTCGCCATCGACCACGAACAACTCGACCGCCAACACCCCGACATAGTCGAGCGCATCGGCGATCGCCATCGCCAGGCCGACCGCGCGATCAGCGAGCTTCGACGACACGGCTGCGGGCACGACAGAGAGATCGAGGATCCCGTCGACGTGGATGTTCTCGGCCACCGGCCACGCCTCGACGTCGCCCGACACCGTTCGGCCGACGATCACACTCAGCTCGGTCTCGAGGTCCAGTCGCTGTTCGACGACGCACGCGACACCGCCGAGTTCCGCCCAGGCCGCCAGGGACTCCGAGACGCCTGACACCGATCGCTGGCCCTTTCCGTCGTAGCCGAGCCGCGCCGTCTTGACGATCGCGCCACCGTCGACCAGCGACTGATCAACCACAGGATCGTCGCCGTCCAGCACCTGGTACCGACCGACGGGGAACCCGTTGTCGACGAGGAATCGTTTCTCGGCAATTCGGTCCTGCGCGATGCGTACCGACGCCGGCGACGGCGCGACGACCACGGTCGCGGCCAGTTCATCGAGCGCCGCGGCCGGAGGGTTCTCGAACTCGGTGGTGACCGCGTCGCAGTCGAATGCCAGTCGACGCAACGCCTCGGGATCGTCGTAAGCCGCGACGAGGTGTTCGTGGGCGAGCATGCCGGCGGGAGCAGACGGATCAGGATCGAGCACCATCGTGCGGTAGCCCATCGAGGCCGCTGCCATCACCGCGTATCGGCCGAGTTGTCCACCGCCGAGGATCCCGAGCGTCGCCGGGGGCACGATCGGAACGGCCGTCATGCGGGAGGCAACTCCGACGACGCCGCGACGTCTCGGCGCTCGGCTCGGTAGGCAGTGAGGGCTGCCGCCAGCGCCGGATCATCCAGCGCGAGCAGCGAAACCGCGAACAGCGCTGCGTTGGTGGCGCCGGCCTCGCCGATCGCAAACGTCGCCACGGGCACGCCGGCCGGCATCTGCACGATCGAGTACAGCGAGTCCTGCCCCGACAGATGCCGCGAGGCGACCGGCACACCGAGCACCGGCACCGTGGTCTTCGCGGCGAGCATCCCCGGCAGGTGTGCTGCACCACCGGCTCCGGCGATGATCGCTCGCAGCCCACGATCGTGTGCGGCTTCGGCGTAGGCGAACATGTCGTCGGGCATCCGGTGCACGCTGACCACCTTTGCCTCGTGGGCCACCCCGAACGATTCGAGGACCTCGACCGCCTTGGACATGGTCGGCCAGTCGCTCGACGACCCCATGACGACACCGACCGTGACTGCTTCGCTCACGGTCGCAGCGTAGGCGCTCGGGACGCGCGCGTCCGCCTGATGCGCTCGGAGGTCAGACGTACTCGCGGCGCTCGCTGATCTTGAGGCACACATAGCCGGGGATCGTCGGCAGCCAGTAGTTGATGAGCCTGAAGAGCAGGACCACGGCCCACGCGGTGGCCTGGGGACCCCAGCGTTGGTGAGCACGAGGATCAGTGCTGCCTCGATCGCACCGACCCCGCCCGGCGTCGGGACCGTGGACGCGATCGTGTTCGCGACGAGATACATTGCTCCGAGCTCGGCAAAGGGGATGTCGACGTCGAATGCTCGACACGATGCGACGAAGGCGACGATCGTCGACATCTTCGCGATGGCGGCTCCACCGAACAGCAGGCCGAGCTTGCTCGGGCGACGGGCGAGTTCACCGAAGTCGTGCCTGATCTTCTCGATGGTCGACTTGACGAAGGCGACGAGCCAGCGGCGGAACTTCGGTGTCACCGCGATCACGATCCCCGCGACGACGATCGCTCCCGCGAACACTGCGACCAGCGTGAGGCTCGGCCCCCCGCCACTCCCGCCGGTCGAGACGTCGCCGGTCGGATCGCTGCTGCTCCACAGGACGAAGAAGACGATGAACACCACCTGCATCACGCCGCTCGCGGCCGAGGTGAGGCCGATCGCCGCGGTCGCCACCGTGACGTCGGTGCCACCCTTCTGGAGGTAGCGAATGCGCATCGCCATTCCGCCGGCGTTCATCGGCGTGAACCGGTTGAGGAACGACTGACCGAACATGATGATCGTGGCCGGCCAGAGCGGGATCGGACGGATCACCGAGCCGGCGAGCGACATCGCACCACCGACCGTTCCGCCGAGCGTTGCGAGCACGACCGGAACGACCCAGACCCAGTCGATCCCGGTCATCGCGTCGACGATGTCGGACCAGTTGCTGACCAGGGTCAGGAGGAAGAACGCCAGGACAGCGAAGCCGACCCAGACCACGAGCTTGCCGAAGCTGATTCGTTCGAGTTCGGCGAGTTCGACCGCCTCCACCCCGAGTCGATCCTGGAGACCGGTGCGGATCTCGTCGACGAAGTGCTTCGGCTTCTTCGCCTCCCTGCGAGCGTGGGCGGGCAACGCGGGGAGCTGGATGAACGGCAGCGCCGCTTCCAGGTCGGCCGTGGAGACCACCCTGACGGCCGCATCCAACGCACGATCGACGCCGACGGTCTGAGCGGTCGACACCAGCATGTCGGCACGGTCGACCGCACGCGACTCGGCGCTCGACGCCAGGATCGCGGTGTCCATGCCGAGCAACGTGGCCCAATCACCGTCGAGCACCAGGTGGTCACGGCTCAACGAACGGTGCGCCATCTTGGAGTCGTGGAGCCGGCCGAGCTGCACCCACAGGTCGTCGAGGGCGCTGTCGCTGACGGCGTCAGCCTCGAGCGCACGAAGGGCGGCCCCGGGTGGACTCGCCATCGCAACGATCGCGCTGTCATCCCCCACCGGCGCAACAGCAAGCACGTCAGGAACGCGGGCTCCCGCTCGCTCCGCCATCGACGTCGCCATCACCAGTTGCGCCGCGCGCACCCGCGGCTTGACCGAGATGCGCTGCTCGTCGACATCGCGAACGCGGATCGATCGAACGACCCGGGCGAACAGCTCGACGTCGCGGTCGTCGCGGTCGAGGTAGACCACGTCGATCGACTCACCGGCCGCCGAGCCGCGATAGGTACGCAGTCCCCGCTCCGACGCCTCGTCGCCGAGTTCGTCGACCTCGAACCCCGCCGCTGCCAGTCCGGCTCGCAGCGTGGCCAATCCCGGTCGGCGTTGCGGTGATCCGAATGCAACCAGCGCGGCAGATCCGATTGCGCTGCCGAGCGCCAGCGTGACCGCGACGTTCACGGGCGCCTGTGTCGCGCTCAGCACACGCACGAGCATCGTGATCCAGATCGCTGTCCATGCCACCTTGCGCCAGAACGGCGGCAACATCGGCGATGCTGCGGACGCTCCAGCGACGAGCGCCGCAAGATAGGCCGCAGACGGGAAGTTGGTGGGGAGGAACGAACCGGACGTGAGGTCGGTGATCTCGGTCGGTGGGGCGGCCCGCGCGAGCCAGTCGGTCAGGAGCAGCATCACGATCATGCCGACGACGCCGGCGCCCACGACGAGCAGCGTGGCCGCCCGTGTACGGCTCCGAAGGAGCCAGACCACGATCACGATCGGGATCACGACGATCGCCAGCTGGGCGAGGCTGGTGAAGGCGTATCGGAGCGCTTCCGGCATCCGATCGAGGAGCCGAACGAGATCGGCCGAGGCGTTCGTCAGCGCTGCCGGAATCACGGCAGTGATCAAGAGGACGAGGCCGAGCAATGTCAGGCGCAGCGCGAGCCGGGCGACGTCGACCGGGTGGCGTTGCCAGTCGCGACGGTCGGTCTCGCGCAAGGCGGTAGCCACCTCCTCGACCGTCGTGCTCACGGACACAGCTTGCACCATCGAGCGGTCCGGTGCGGGTATCGCACGGCCGCCGAGTCAGCTCGAGCCGAGCACCTCGCCGAGGGCATCGACGGCCCGCCCGACGTCGTCGGGCGAGGTGTAGTGCACGAACGACAGTCGCACCAC
>CAVPJT010000015.1:0-34637 GCA_963705485.1 Ilumatobacteraceae bacterium | reverse complement strand
CGCGGTCGGAGCTATACGCGGAGGCGCTCGCACGACTGCTCGACGCCGACGAGAATCCAGCCGGGTCACCGAACGGCTCGACGACCTGTTCGGCGAACGCCCGTCCGAGCTCGACTCCGGCCTGGCCGCGGCCCAAGCGCTTCGCGATCGAAGAGGACTGGTGATCTCCCACGGCGAGATCTGGTGGGCCAGCTGCCCGCACCCACCGGATCGGAACCTGGCGCCTGCGTCGGCCGGTGGTGGTCGTGTCGGCCGACTCGTTCAACCTGGCCCGCGTCGGCACCGTCGTCGCCGTGGCGATCAGCAGCAACGTCGACCTCGCTGCCGCGCCGGGCAACGTCGTCCTCCCGGAGAGCCGGTCGCGGCTGCCGAAGGACTCGGTCGTCAACGTCTCCCAGATCGTCACCCTCGACAAGCGGCAGCTCTCCGAGCGCGTCGGAGCAGTCGACCACGACACGCTCGGCCAGATCGACGCTGGGCTTCGCCTGGTGCTCGACCTCGTCGCCTGACGATCGACAGGTGGACGAACTCGGTCGACGGTCGTGCGAGAATCGGCGTGTGGGGCTCCGGTTCGGTCCCGACGACCTCGATTCGTTCGCAGTGGTCAAGCGGCAACTGCTCGACGAGTTCCGACCGTGGGCGGACGAACACTACGGCGCAGACGACGACTCCCTCGTCGCCGACGCCGACACGTTCTTGTCGTGGCGGGTCAACTACTCGACCGGCGACCTGAGCCGGTTCACACCGGACGATGCCGAGGAGTTCCTTCTCGACTGGGCGCCGCGCAAGTTCGCCGTCGGGCCCGACGAGGCGCCCGTGCTGTGCCGGTCGGTGCAGGCGATGGTGGAGTTCCTGGCGGTCACGGGCGTCTCGACGGTGGCGTGGTTCGGTTCGGCCGCCCGGGTGATGACGCACGTCGACGGCCTCGTCGACGACGTAGCCGACGCGCTGGGTGACGACACGAACTTCGGTCTCGGCAAGCCGCTCGGCGTCACTGATGCTCGTCGACGCCGACGGCAACGAACTACCGGACCTCGGTTCCCTGCTTGCCGACGGCGACCTCGACATCGAGGAGCTGCAGGCGGCGCTCGATCAGCGCATGGACGCCTTCAACTCGCTGCCGTTCGAGCAACGTCGAGCCCACACCGACGCGGTGTTCGCGGTGCGCGAGCCCAACCGGTCGAGCTCGCTGTATCACCTACGTCCCTCCTGCGGCGGCTGACGTCGACGCGTCGGCGGCGCAGTCGAGGCTGCTCGACCTCGTCGATCGGTTCGTCGAGTTCGTCGGCGACCCACGACGTCAAGCTCACCGACGCCGGCAACATCTCGATGGGCGACGCGAGGAGGATCGTCGGCGAACTCGACACCGGTGACGTCCTCGACGAGGACTTCGTCCGGCAGGCCGAAGAAGACCCGCTCGAGCACCGAACTGCGTTGGCTCACGCTGATCGACGACGTCGCCACCTACAGCGGGGCGGTGGAACGTCTGCGGACCAAGCTGAGGGCGAACGAGGCGTGGGGCGACCTGCCGATCGCCGAGCGGGCGACCCGCATGGTGCACGGTGTGCTCGAGGCGGGACCGCTCTGCGCCCGGATCGCCAGCTGGGACGACACGCAGAACGCCCACCGCGAACTGCTCGACGACGGCGTTCCACACTGGTTGTCGCAGGCACTGCCCGAGGGTTCGTTCGCTCGCTCTACGAGGAGATCGAAGAACTGGCGATCGAGGTCACACAGGAGCGCTTCACCCTGGACTCGACTCGATGGCCGCATCTGGCCGGAACTGGTGGCGTCCCGGCTGGCCGAGCTGTTCGAGGTCCTGGAGGTTGCCGGGATCATCGCCTGGCACGACCTGGTCACCCGGCCCGACCGCTACGGCATGTCACCGGTGATCGTCAGCGGTTCGATGTCGCTCACACCGCTCGGTCGTGCCGCGATGGTCGACCCGGTCCGTCAGGCCGGCTACGCGTTCACGACCATCGACGATCTCTCCGATGCCGACGGTCTGACGCTCGTCAACACGGTCGCCTCCGGCAGCCTCGACGAGGACGGAGCGCTCGCCAACTGGCGTTCCGACAGCCCGACGATCGAGCGGGCGCGGCTGCTCGTCGATGCCGCGGTCGCAGGCGACGTTCCCGGTGCAACGTCTGGTCGCGTTCGATCTGCTCGGACGGCTCGAACCGTTGGGTGACGTCGGCCCGGTGGTGCGTGAACTGCTCGACACCCACTGCTCCGGCCACGCCGCGACCTTCCTGCTGCAGCACGATCTCGCCACCGAGGACGAGGTCGCCGCGTTCATCGACGTCGGCCCCTTCGTCGACATGATCCACACCTTGATCGACGAGCCCGCCGACCTCGACGAGGTCTTCCGCCGGGCACAGGAGATGGCGTTCGACGACCTGATCGACGACATGTGGCGCCACGACCAGCCCGAGACCGTCGAGGTGCTCGAAGCACTCGGCCGCCACCTCACCGACAAGCAACAGGCCAAGGCAGCGCGCAAGGCCGTCATCAAGCACCGCAGCTGGCTCGCCAACCGGTGAGGAGGCGCTACGAGTTCGGCGCAACGAGCCGGACGGTCGGGAAGTAGGTCCGGTACCGCCCGACGTCACGCGTCAGCAGGTCGAGGTCGGCGACGGCGGCGTGCGCTCCGACGAAGAAGTCGGGCAGCGTCGTCGACCTGGTGCCCTTGTTGCGGCGGTAGGCGAGGAACGCCTTGCCGGCCAGGAAGGCTGAAGCCCAGGGGAGCACCTCGCGTCGGAAGTCGCGCCACGGCAGCCTCCGCCAGCGCGTCGGACGACCAGCCGAGCCAGCGAGGGTCCTCGGTCAGGATGTCGAGCAACACGTTGCTGTCGACGAGCGTTCCGTGCGCCACGTCAGGTCCCTCGGGTGAGGGCCATGATCTCGTCGGTCGTCATCGCCACGTCGCCGCGGCCACGAAGTCGGTCGGCCAACTGCTGTCCACGCGTCGGTCCACGGTCGGCCTTGCGCACGACGATGGTGTCGCCGTTGCGTTCGAATTCGACCTGGGTGCCGGCGCCGATCCCGAGCGCGTCTCGAAGTTCCTTGGGAATCGTGACCTGACCCTTCTCGGTGACTCGCATGTAAGAATCGTACTGTTCTCACTCCTACTAGGTGGCCCCTCGTGAGCGTTTTGGTATTCGATCGGATACCAGCTGGGTAGTATGTGGGAGATGGACGCAGCACGGTTGATCCGGATGGCGCGGCAGAAGGCAGGGCTCTCGCTGCCGCGAACTCGCTCGGCGCGCTCACACCTCGCACTCGACGCTCGCGGCGTACGAACAGGCGCACAAGACACCCAACGTCGACACACTCGACCGAATCCTCACCGCGTGCGGCTTCCGCGTCGACGTCGCGCTCGAGGTACGACCGGCCGACGTCGCCGTCGACCCGGTCGCTCGTGGGCGTGAACTGGTCGAGGTGCTCGAACTGGCCGAGATGTTCCCGGCGCGCCACACACCCACGCTCACCGCGCCCAAGTTCGGTGCGGTCGCATGACCGACGCACCCTCCCTGGCCGACAAGATCGTCGCCATCCACCAGGCACTCGACGCCGCACACCTGCCGCACGCATTCGGTGGTGCGCTCGCGCTCGCCTGGTGCACCAAACGCGCCCGCGGCACCATCGACATCGACGTCAACGTGTTCGTCCCGGCCCAGCGCACCGGCGATCTCCTCGCCGCGTTGCCCGCCGAGATCTCGGCCACCGACGCTGCGGTGGCGCAACTCGACGCCGACGGTCAGACCCGCCTCTGGTGGTCGAACACGCCGGTCGACGTGTTCCTCGACACCACACCGTTCCACGCCGACGCCGGTAGGCGCATCCGATCGGAACCCTTCGCGGGACACGACGTCCCGTTCCTCGCCTGCCGAGACCTTGCAGTGTTCAAGGCCTTCTTCGACCGGTCGAGGGACTGGGCCGACCTCGAGGAGATGCAGCTGGCGGGCACCCTCGACGTCGAGGCCGTCGCCGGCGTGCTCGTGCACTACCTCGGCCCCGACGATCCCCGCGTCGCTCGGCTCATGACGCTGGCCTGAACCACCAGCCTGAACCCTGGCCGAGATCGCTCAGCCGATGATCTCGAACGTGGCGGCGAGGGGCGTGCCCATGCGTTCGCCGGCCGCGGTGGCGGCGCCCCGCAGGAACTCGTCGGGCGAGGCCATGTCGCCGCCGAGGTGGTCGAGGTACAAGTGGTGGGCGGCGAGCGACTCGACACCGACGTCGAAGGTGTCGGTCGTGTCGACACCGTGGGTGGGTAGCGGGCTGCCGCTGAAGGCCACGAACCGCGCGCCGTCCCATGCGGCGCCCCGATCGCCGAACACCCAGGGGTTCGCGGCGTCGCGGACGGCGTCGAGCAGCGACCGGCCGACGGCCCGGTGGTCGGGGTGGTTCCAGCTCGGTCCACCCCAGCTGTCGCGGAAGTTGATCGACAGCACCACCTCGGGCCGGTGACGCCGGATCACCGCGGCGAGATCGGCGCGGAACGCCAGCCCCTCGACGATCGAACCGTCGGGCCATCCGAGGAACTCGACGTCGTCGACGCCGACGACGCGGCAGCTGGCCCGCTGCTCCTCGCGGCGCAGCGGGCCGACTTCGTCCGGTGGCATCGTCGAGATCCCCGCCTCGCCGTCGGACACCAGGACGTAGGCGATGTGCTTGCCCTGCCGCGTCCAACGAGCGACCGCCGCAGCGGCGCCGTACTCCATGTCGTCGGGGTGGGCGACGACGGCGAGCGCACGGTCCCAGTCCTCGGGGAACGTCTCCAGGTCGGTCATGGCGCGAGTGTGCCAGGCGATCAGCGGTCCGTCGAGAGGCGCAGCGGGCGAGATGTGTCAGGCGGTCGGCGCAGCGGGAGCCTCGGGTCGTTCGAAGACGACGACCGGCGTGTCGGCCGAGCGTGACGCGGCGTAGGCGTCGAGGCCCTCGTCGATCTCGGCCCACCGGCGCCACAGTCGCTCGCGCTCGTCGCCCTCGACGCGGCGGGCTCGCACCGGGCGCTCCGCCTCGCCCTTCAGACGGATGACCGCGTCCGGGTGGGCCTCGAGGTTCAGCCACCACGCCGGCTGGCCCTCGTCCCAGCCGTTCATCGCGAGCACCACGGGTGACGAGTCGTCGTCGATGTAGCCGACGATGACGCTGCGCCGATCGCCGGACCTCCGCCCGGTCGTCGTCAGGTGCATCGCGCCCCAACCGCGCTTGCTCTGCGGGGTCCACAGCACGCGCCCCCCGAGGATGCGGTACACGAACCGGTGGACCCGCCAGAAGAGATGTTTGAACCAGGCCGGTGGCAACTTCGGCGGTTCGGTCGTCTCGGTGGCCATCTCATCCTCCGTTCACGTCGATACCGACTCGGCCCGGACGCGGATCCCGGCGAGCATCTTGCGGGTCATCACGAAGCTGACGAGGAAGACGGGGGTCATCAGCCAGCGGGTCAGCCGGCGGCCGTACGCGATCCGCTCGCGGATCAGCAGCCTCGTGCCGCCGAGCGAAGCCGGCCGCAGCGCGAAGGTCCACTGGAACTCGACGCCGATCCCCTCGTCGCGGATGGCGACCCTGCCGGTCTTCGGATCGGCGGTCTTCAGCACCAGCGCAACGTTCGGTTCCAGCTGCTCGACCACCCAGCCGCCCCTGAGGCGACGGTCACCCCAGAGCGGGTCGCCGACGGCGAGCTGCTGCCACTCCTCGTGGATCCGGTCGGCGTTGCGGATCCGCAGCCCGAACAGGTTCTCCATCCACGCGTAGCTGTAGAAGCCGCCGCGGTCGGCGCCCATCTGTACCAGCCACGGCCACACCGCCTCCGGCCACGCGGCGATCGTGATCGCTCGTGTGATCTGCTCCACCGGCGGCGGTGTCAACTCGTCACCGGGCAACGCCATCGCCAACTCCTCGTCGGTCGCACCCCAGGCTCGCTGCCACGGCGTGAACCCCTTCCGCCACCCGACGATCGCCGCCGCCCCGACGCCGCTGATCAGCAGTGCTCGACGCATCGAACTCACCTCCGCCCACCAGTCTCCTCCTCGATCGCTCCGAGCGGCAGGGACCGAGGTCCACGCCTGGTCGACGGTGACCCTGACGCGTGACGAGCGGACCTCGTCACTGCCTCATCGTGATGCGCCGTCGCAAGAGGCGAGTCAAGGCTCGGGACACCGGAGCCGCACTGCGCGAGACTCTGTGGATGGCACAGGTCAAGCAGGGGCGCTGGACCGCCGAGTTCGAAGGCGATTTCGTGGTCTTCCTCATCGGTGCCCGCCCGAACAACTTCCTCCATCTGCTCAGGTCGTTCGGTGACCTCGGTGGCCGCCGGGGCATGAACCACATGTTGAAGTACCTCACGGAGCATCCCGAGAAGGGGCTGCTGGGGTACGAGAACGGGTTCCCCACGATCGTGCAGTACTGGCGGTCGTTCGAGCACCTCGAGGCGTTCGCTCGAGACCAGGACGATCCACATCTCGAGCCCTGGCGCAACTACTGGCGTCGCGTCGGCAAGTCCGGCCGCACGGGTATCTGGCACGAGACGTTCCTGGTCCGGGCCGGGGAGTGGGAGGCGGTCTACGGCAACATGCCACCGATCGGGTTGGGCAAAGCGACCACCCTCGTCCCCGTCGCAGAATCGAGCACGGCGCGCTTGCGGGTCAGGAAGGGTTTGCCGAGTTCGGCTCAGGTCGACACGTAGCCCCTTCGACTCGAACCCTCGTCGCACGGGCCGTGGCTCGGCAGCGACCGGTTTCAGAGATGGACGCTGTCGGGTGCGGCCGAGACCTCGAACGTCGCCTCTCAGTCGTCGACGAACTTGGTCTCGTCGATCTCGGCCTCGCCGTCCCAGCGGTACGCCCGCAGCACGCCGCCCTTCGCGACGCTGTAGTCGAGGCAGGTCGCCAGCGGGTTGATCGCCTCGCCTGCCTCCTTGCGCCACCAGTAGTGACCGAACAACACGGGCTCCGGCCCGGTGTACAGCTGCATCTCGTCGTCGCGGAGGTCCCGATCGGGGAGTTCCTCGATCGGCCGGTCGTTCCCGTCGTACAGCTGCGTTCTCGACGGGATCAGCGCAGCGGCGCGCAGTGTGGTCGCGGTGCTGTCCCACCAGCGGAGTCGGGCGTGATCGCGTACGTGGCCGTCCTTGTCGGCGTACGACACGCCGTCGAGATCGACCTCCGGCCCCTTCAACACCGTCTCGATCGCGTCGTGGGTCGGGGTGCCCTCGGTCGTGCCGTCGATCACGAGGTGTTCGGTCAAGGTGTTGCCCGGCCCGGCAACCGATGCGAGGTACGCGATGTGCTTCGGGCTCCAGCAGGCGTGGACCACACGCAGGCCGCCGAGGTCGAGCCACAGCGGGATCGTCATGAACCAGTCGATGATCGAGCGGTGCAACGGCGACCCGAAGTCGATGTCCGACAGGAACGCCTCGTGCTGGCCGTTGTTCTTCTCGCTGTGAGGCCGGCAGTAGTCGAGGCGCACGGGATCGACCGTGGCGTAGGCGACCGCGTTGAATTCGTGGTTGCCGAGCACGATCTGGGCCGAGCCGGCTTCGACCATCGCCCGCACGAGCCGGAGCGTTTCGAGCTGTCCGGGGCCGCGATCGATCAGGTCACCGACGAACACCGCGGTCCGCTCGGGGTGCCTCCAGACATCCTGCTCGTCGGCGTAGCCCAACAGGGCGAGCAGACTCCGGAGCCGGTCAACGTGACCGTGCACGTCACCGATGACGTCGAACCCGGGCATGACCACAGTCTGGTCCAACGCCATCGACGGCGGAAGGGGTCGCCTCTGGCCGGGCCGATCACCAGCCGCGCTTCGCCTCCCACTTCGAATCGGAAACCCGCTGAACCCAGCACGGCTACGCTCGAACCCGTGGCAGGCGCGGTGTACCTCACAGCGATGGGCCCGGCGAGCGGCAAGTCGATCGTGGCGCTCGGCCTCGTCGAGCTGTTGTCGCGGCGGGTGTCGCGCGTGGGCTTCTACCGTCCGGTCGTCCAAGCGCTCCCCGACAACGACCTCGAGCTGATCCGCTCGCGCTACGAGGTTCCCGACGAGCGCATCGGCTACGCCTTCACCGCGGCGCAACGCACCGATGTCGGCCCGGCAAACCGTGCCGGCATGGAACGGATCGTCGAGCGGTTCAAGCAGATCGAAGCAGCCAGCGACTTCGTCGTGGTCGAGGGGACCGACTTCACCGGGGCGTCGTCACCGATCGAGTTGGAGGTCAACGCCCGAATCGCCGAGCACCTCGGATTGCCGATCGTGGCGGTGGTCGACGGGCATCTCTGCAGCGCCCCCGAGATCGTCGAGCGGATCGTGATCGGGCGTGACTCGTTCGGAGAAGAGGCGATCGCGGCGATCATCGTCAACCGGGTCGAACCGAGGGCGCTCGAACTGCTCGACGACGAACTGGCCCGCATCGAAATGCACGACCCCGTCTGGGCGATCGCCGAGGAACCGGCGCTGCGCCAGCCGTCGCTCGACCAGCTCCGCAGGGCGCTCGGCGCCGAGCTCGTCGCCGGTCACCCCGACGACCTCACCCGGCCGGTGGGCGCCATCAAGGTCGCCGCCATGTCGGTGCCGAACCTGCTCGACCACGTGCTCGACGGGACCGTCTTCATCACCCCGGGCGATCGGGCCGACGTGATCATCGCTGCCGCGATGACACGGTCGTCGTCGACCTACCCAGGTGTCACCGGCGTGCTCGTCAGTGGTGGTCTGCGGCCAGACCCGAGAGTCGTCGCGCTGATCGACGGGATGTCGTCCGGCGGCCCGACGATCCCGCTGCTGGCCGTCGACGCCGACACCTACGACACAGCGATCGCCGCCCACGCCGTCGAGGGAGCGATCACCGCCGGCGACCAACGCAAGATCGACATCGCCCTCGGCCACCTCGAGGCGCACGTCGACCTGCGCGAGCTCGAGCACCGCATCGAGATCGGGCGCTCCGACGTGATGACGCCCGTCATGTTCCAGTACGAGCTCATCGAACGCGCTCGGGCCGCCCGTGCCCACATCGTGTTGCCGGAAGGCGCCGACGACCGCATCCTCCGCGCGGCCGACCGGATCAGGCGGCGCCAGGTGTGCGACCTCACGCTGCTCGGCAACGGCGACGCCGTCCGCGAGCGGGCCACCGAACTGGGACTCGACCTCGACGACGTGCCCGTGATCGACCCGCTCGACAACGAATGGCTCGAGCGGTTCGCTCAGCGGTACTTCGAGCTGCGCGGCCACAAGGGCATCACGCTCAAACTCGCCCACGACATCATGACCGACGTCAGCTACTTCGGCACGATGATGGTGCACGAGGGCCTCGTCGACGCCATGGTGTCCGGCGCCGCGCACACCACCGCCCACACGATCCGCCCCTCCCTCGAGTTCATCAAGACCAAGCCCGGCACCTCGATCGTGTCGAGCGTGTTCCTGATGTTGCTGTCCGACCGGGTGCTCGTCTACGGCGACTGTGCCGTCAACACCGACCCCAACGCCGAACAGCTCGCCGACATCGCGATCTCCTCCGCCGACACCGCTGCGCATGTTCGGCATCGAACCCCGGATCGCGATGCTGAGCTACTCGACGGGGGCCTCGGGCACCGGCGCCGACGTCGACAAGGTGCGCAAGGCGACCGAGCGGGTACGTGAGCTGCGGCCCGACCTGAAGGTCGAGGGGCCGATCCAGTACGACGCCGCCGTCGACCTCGACGTCGCCCGCAGCAAACTGCCCGGACAGCACCGTTGCCGGTTCCGCCACCGTGTTCATCTTCCCCGACCTCAACACCGGCAACAACACCTACAAAGCGGTGCAGCGCTCGGCCGGCGCCGTCGCGGTCGGCCCGGTGCTCCAGGGCCTCAACAAGCCCGTCAACGACCTGTCGCGCGGTGCCACCGTCACCGACATCGTCAACACGATCGCGATCACCGCCATCCAGGTCGGCGCCGACCGTGCCGACCGTGCCGACCTGGCCTGAAACGTGACGGCGTGACGATGTTGGTGCTCGTGCTCAACGCCGGCAGCTCGTCGATCAAGTACCAGCTCGTCGACTCCGACACCGGTGATCGCCTGGCGGGTGGCATCGTCGAAGAGGTCGTCGACCACGCAGCGGCCCTCCGCGACGTCGTCGCGGAGGTGGAACGACTCGGCCGACCGATCGAAGCGATCGGGCACCGCGTGGTGCACGGCGGCGACGTGTTCTCCGAGCCGGTGCGCATCGACGACGGGGTGGTCGAGGTGATCCGCGAACTCGTCCCGCTCGCACCGCTGCACAACCCGGCCAACCTCGCCGGCATCGAGGCCGCCCGGGCCGCATGGCCGACGCTCACCCACGTCGCCGTGTTCGACACGGCGTTCCACCGCACGTTGCCGCCGGCGGCCTACCGCTACGCCGTGCCGGCGTCGTGGTACGAACAGCACGGCGTGCGCCGCTACGGCTTCCACGGAACCTCGCACGACTACGTGTCGACGCGTGCCGCCGCCGTGCTCGGGCGCCCGCGGGACGAACTCGATCTGATCGTCGCCCACCTCGGCAACGGCGCGTCGATCACCGCGGTCGATCACGGCCGCAGCGTCGAGACCTCGATGGGCCTCTCGCCACTCGAGGGCCTCGTGATGGGTACACGTTCGGGCGACATCGACCCCGCCGTGATCGGCCACGTCGCGGCCGCCAGTGGCCAGTCGGAAGCCGACGTGCTCGCGGAGCTCAACCGGTCGAGCGGCCTGCTCGGGCTGTGTGGCGACTCGGACATGCGCGAGATCACGGCTCGTATCGCCGCCGGCGACCAGGCCGCCGATCTCGCGCTCGACGTGTTCTGCCACCGCATCCGCAAGTACGTCGGTGCCTACGTCGCCGTGCTCGGAGGCTGTGACGCGCTCGTGTTCACCGCCGGCATCGGCGAGCACAGCGCGCTCGTGCGTACCCGGGTGTGTGCCGGGCTCGGCGTGTTCGGCATCGCGCTCGACGACGACCGCAACGAGCGCTCCGAGCTGGTGATCTCTCGCGACGACGCATCGACCGCCGTGCTCGTCGTCCCCACCGACGAAGAACACGCCATCGCCGAGCAGACGGCGCGACGCCGTCGCCGGCCCCTGAGTGGTTCAGCGGGCATTCGCGGCGATACTCGGTTGCACGATGGGTGAGCATCCAGTTCCGCGGGCACCACAAGGCGGGAAGTCGCGTCCCTCGCGGGGGCGGCCAACGAGGAGCCGCCGGCCACACCGAAGCAACAGCAGGCGCTCGCCCATTCACGAGGACGTATCTGCAAGCAGAAGGGCTGCAAGGTCTGCGCACCGCTGCGTGAGAACCGACGTCTGAAGAAGGCGCAACGAAAGGCCGACGCGCAAGCCCACGCACACGCAAAGGGTGAGCCGTGCGGCAGGAGCAACTGCCCGGTCCCCGCTTGCGTCAAGGCTCGACACGCCGACGCTGCGACCCCTGCTCCAGCCGTGCAGCCAGCTGACGAGGCGAAGGATGATCCCGGCGAAGCGCAACGTCGGCAGGCGGAGCGGCACCGAGCCGGACTGCCCTGCGGGCTCGAGAGCTGCCCGAGCCAGGTGTGCGTCGAAGCGTTTGCGCAGGAACGCGCCCGGCGGCACCGGGCCCGACGGCCCTGCAAGTCCACCGAGTGCGCCAACCCGATCTGCGTCTCCAGCCGGTCGAGCGCCTGATCCCGCTCCGCTGACCGCACGCCGCGCTCGGCGACACGGGGATCGTCAGTCGGCGATGTCGAACGCGGCGGTGATCTTCGTCGGGTGGAGGCGTACGAGCAGTTCTCCCGGTACGCCGTTGCGCCGGCCGTACTCCTCGGCGCGGTCGGCGCCCATGTAGCGGCCACCGATGATCGTGGCGAACCGTCGCACCTCGTCGAGGTCGTCGTGCAGTGTGACGGTGCCGTCGATCTTCACGAACGAGAACGGCGGCACGTCGTCGTCGACCACGAGTGACGCTCGGCCCTCGCGGGCGAGCGACCGACCCTTCCCGGTGCCGGCGCCGGTGTTGAACACGACGTCGTCGCCGTCGAGGACGAACCAGATCGGTGCGACGTGAGGAGCCCCGTCGGACGCGACCCACGCGATCTTGCCGGTGCGGGTGCCGTGCAGGAGAAAGCTGCGGAGTCGATCGTCGGAGAGTGAGGCCATGGTCCAGTCTGGCGCGGCCCGGACCGGGTCTCCCACGTCCACCTTCGGCGGGCCGAGCAACCGGCGGGGACGGTCTGCCGGGCGGGGTCAGCGAGATGGCACCACGACGATCTTGGCGCGGGCGTGGCCGGAGCCGATCTCGGCGAGGCCGTCGGCAACACCGTCGAGCCCCACCTCTCGATCGATCTGCGGTAGGAGCCGACCCGAGGCGAGCAGCTCGCCGAGGAACGTGAGGTCGTCGTCGTTCGGTGCGGCGGTGAACTGGTGGAACGAGGCGTCGGCGCGCGCGAACGCCAGCTTCGCCCTCACCATGTAGGGCAGCGGATCGATCCACCGGTTGGCCTTCGGGCCACTGACCGCCACGTACCGGCCGCCCTCGACCAGCACGCTGCGGCACTCCTTGGGGTGCCGGTTGCCGACGTTGTCGAGCATCACGTCGAAGCGTGCACCACCGGCGACGAAGTCGTCACGGGTGTAGTCGAGCACCTCGTCGGCGCCGAGTGAGCGGACCATGTCGACGTTGCGGGTGCTGCACACCGCCGTCACGTGGGCGCCGAGCGCCTTGGCGATCTGCACCGCCATCGTGCCCACCCCGCCGGCCCCGCCGTTGATCAGCACCCGATCGCCAGGCCGGACCGCACCGTGGGTGCGCAGACCCTGCAGCGCCGTCAGTCCCGCGACCGGGGTGGCCGCGGCGGCCTCGAACGACACGCCGTCGGGCATCGCCACCACATTGCCTTCCTTCAGGGCGAGGTACTCGCCGCAGCCGCCACCCGGCCCCTCACCGAACACCGAATCGCCAACCCCGAACCGGGTGGCGCCATCGCCGACGGCGACGACCACACCGGCGAGATCGGCGCCGCGCACGAACCGCTTCGGGCGCCGCAGGCCGAACATCATCCGCGCCACGTACGGCGTCCCGGTGAGGAAGTGCCAGTCGAGCGCGTTGAGCGACGACGCCCGCACCTCGACCAGCAGTTCACCGGCCTCGGGCGTCGGCACCGGCAACTCCTCGATTGCGAGGACCTCCGGACCGCCGTAGGCGCGTGCGGTGACCACAGTCATCGTGGTGGGGAGGTGGCCGGCGGTGGCGGACTCGTTGGCGGTGGTGGGGGAAGGCATGCGGATCTCCGATCGCGTTGGTACGTACACTGTACGTTGTAGTGCGTACAGTGTACGTTGTCAAGCATGAATTCCTCGTCGACCGAACGCGAACCCCTCGATCGCGACGCGATCGTGGCCCAGGCGGTCGCCTTCGCCGACGAGCGCGGCACCGATGCCCTCTCGATGCGCAAGCTCGCCGCCGAGCTCGGCTACGAGGTGATGTCGCTGTACAACCATGTCGCCAACAAGGCCGAGGTGCTCGCGCTCATGGTCGACGCGGTCGCCGCCGAGATCCCCGCCCCGGACCCCGACGACGACCCACTGGTCGCCGTGCGCACCCTTGCCATCGACACCCGCGCCGCGCTCGTCCGGCACCCGTGGGCCGCGTCGTTGTGGCTGCGTCAACTCCCCGGTCCGGCCCGCGTCCAGCACATGGAGCATCACCTCGCCGCGCTCGCCGCCACCGACATGACGCCTGGTGTTGCCCACCTCGCCTTCCATGCCGTCAACAACCACGTGATCGGCTACACCCTCCAGGAACAGGCGATGGCCTACGTCCTTCCGGCCGGCGGCGATGCCGATTCTTTCGCCCGCTCGTTCATGGACGGGCTCCCCGCCGACGACTTCCCCCACACCATCGCCCACGTCCAACAGCACCTCGACGGCGACACCGCGCGCAGCTTCGACCTCGTGCTCGACCTCATCCTCGACGGCCTCACTCGGCTTGGCTGACAGTTACGGTCACGACGTGGACAGTGCCGACCCCGTGTTCACCACCGCCCCGGACCTTCCCGGCGCGGTGCGCACCCTCCTGGTCGACTCGGGCCAACCGGAGGTACCGGTCGGTCGTGTGATCGTCTTCTTCTCGGGCTTCATGGTGTCGCCGTGGAGCTACCGGTCGTTGTTCGCGTCGATCGTCTCCGACCGGACCTCGATCGTCGCACCCCAGATGTATCGCCGGGGTCCCGGCCCGCTCGCCGGCCGCCCGTCGCCGAGTGAGGAGGCCGAACAGGGGGTCCGACTGGTCGACCACGTTGTCGCCACCCGCGGAGCGGACGAGGTGTGGCTCGCCGGCCACTCCCGCGGCGGCCAAGTCGCGTGGCGGGCTGCCGAACACGTCGATCCCGACGGCGTCGTCGTCGTCGACCCGGTCGACGGCGCGGGACGACACCCGACCACGCTGGCGGCGACGGCCGAGCCCGCAACGTTCACCGCCAGGACGCTCGTCATCGGCGCCGGCCTCGAAGGTCGCTGCGCCCCCGCCGCGGTCAACCACCTGCACTTCGCCGCCGCGGCGCCACCCGCAGCGACGCACGACGTGATCCCCTCGATGGGTCACGGCGACCTGCTCGACGACCGGCCGGCGCGGGCATCGAGGCTGCTGTGCGGGGGCAGCGCCGACCCCCGACACGAGCGCAGCATGGTCGCCGAGTTGGTCAGGCGATTCGTCGAGACGGCCTGAGCAACCGCTCCTGGCGTACCATCGCGCCATGTCCGACACCTCACGAATCGGCGGTGTCGGCTTCCGTCCGGTGCTGCGATGGCTCCTCGGCGGCGCACTGGTCGGCGCCGGGATCGGCCACCTCACCACCCAACGCAGCGAGTTCCAGGCACAGGTCCCCGGCTGGTTCCCGATCGACGAGGACGTCGTCGTGATCGCGTCCGGCATCGTCGAGATCGCACTCGGCGCGGCGCTGATCGGGCTGCCACGTCACCGGGTGATCGTCGGCACGATCGTCGCCGCGTTCTTCGTCGTCATCTTCCCGGGCAACATCGCCCAGTGGGCCGAGGGCACCGACGCATTCGGCCTCGACACCGACGCCAAGCGGTTCGGCCGGCTCTTCTTCCAACCCGTGCTGGTGATCTGGGCGCTCGGCGCGACCGGTGCCTGGCAGGCGTTCCGAGCCGGCACCTGGCCGACCACGCCCGCCCGCTCCGATGGCTGAGGTCGGCGACGCAGCGACCATCGGGTTCGTCGAACTCGTGGCGCAGATCACCGACGATGCTCGAGATCGCAGCCGCTACGTCTTCGGGCTGACCGGGCCGCCTGGCAGCGGGAAGTCAACCGTCTCCGCACGCCTGGCTGACACCCTCGGCGCCGTCGTGGTGCCGATGGACGGCTTCCATCTCGACAACGTCGAGCTCGAACGGTTGGGCTTGTCGGATGTGAAGGGAGCACCCGACACGTTCGACGCACTGGGCTTCGTGCGACTCGTCGAACAGCTGCAGCACGCCGATGGTCCGGTGCCGGCCCCGTCGTTCGATCGGGTCGCCGACCACACGATCGACGCAGCGATCATGGTCGAGCCGGACGACCACATCGTGATCGTGGAAGGCAACTACCTGCTCCTCGAACGACCACCGTGGGAGGCCCTGTGGGGTCTGTTCGACCGGACCGGCTACCTCGCCGTCGACGATCCTGTGCGTGTCGAGCGACTCGTCGCCCGCCACGTCAGCCACGGCCGATCGCCCGAGCAGGCTCGCGAGTTCGTGCGAACCTCGGACGAAGCGAACGCAGCGATCGTTGCTGCGTCACGCCACCGCGCCGACGTGGTGATCGACCCGGCGCGACCCTGATGACCACGTTGGGTGATCACGCGGTTCGCGTGGTGATCGCCGTCGACAACGGTCGCGTCGTGACGCCCTGCGAGATCGTCAATCGGTGGGGTCCGCCGACCACCGCGATGTTCGCGTCCTGAAGTCGGCGCACCAGCCGGCGCAGGCGCCAGGGCGGCAGGTCGTGCACGATGTGGGCCGGCACGATCACCAGATCGGTGCGTTCGACCCGGTCCATGATGTCGTCCTGCTTCGCCCGATCGGTGATGACCACCATGCCGGCGCGATCACCGGCGCGATCACCGTCGCGATCGCCGTCGCGCTGGAGCAGGGCTGCAGTGGCCTCGTCGTCGCACAGCACGACGAGTTCGACGTCGTCTCGGTGTCGGAGGCGGCGAACGACACCGGCCGCCAACTCGACGTCCTCGCGCTGCCAGGCGGTACGTGGCCCGCCGAGCTGGACGATGATGCGCGTCCACGGGCGAACCAGGTGGGCGGCGATCGTGGGCACGGGTGACGCCTGGCCGACACCGTCGATGTCGTTGCCGAAGACGTAGTCGGCTGCCCAGTTGGGGCCGTTCCAGGCGAGCAGCACCATCGACGCGTCGAGTTCGGCGACGAGGTTGACCGTCGCGCTCGTGAACGAGTCGCTGACGCGCACCATGCCGTCACCGTCGAGACCGTCGGCGGCCGCCTCGGCCGTCGCGCGGTCGACGGCGGCTCGAACGTCGGCCCGTGGCGTGTCACCGGTGACGCCGTAGGGGATCACCAGACCACCATCGGGTCGCGCAATGCGACCGGCGAACGCAACGAGGGTGGAGATGTCGGACCTGCTCCCGCGGACGTCGAGCAGTACCTGCTGGCCGATCGGCGGGCGATCGACCACCACCGGCGGCACTCGTGACGCGAAGAACCGGGTCGCGTAGGACGTGATGAAGGCGGTGATCACGATGGCGAGCACTGCGGAGTTCACGACGTTCTGTTCGAACATCCCGAGCGACAGACCGACCTGTGCGATCGCGAGGGTCGACGCGGCCTGGCCGAACGACAGCGACGACATGAGCCCGACTTCGTCGTGGGTCAATCCGAAGATCCTCCCGGCGATCAGGGCGGCGGTGGTCTTGCCGACGAGCACGAAGCCGGTGAACAACAGGCCCAGCCCGATCGTCTGTGGATCGATGAGGACCGCGGGGTCGATGTTGAGCCCGATCGAGATCAGGAACACCGGGATGAAGAGCGAGGTTCCGACGAAGTCCAGTCGTTCCATCAACGGACCTCGGGCCGGGATGAGCCGGTTCAGCCCCAGACCGGCCAGGAACGCACCGATCAGGCCCTCCATCCCTCCCAGCAGTGCGACCGTGGCGCCGACCGCCATCAGCGCCAACGTGAACACGAAGCGTTGAGGACGGGTCCGGCCGCGTGCACGAAGAACCAATCCGCGACCCGCGGCAGCACCCACAGGCACACGAAGACGAGCAGTGGCAAGCCGATCCAGAGCGACAGCGTCGGATCGGGCGTCGTCGGCTGGACGCCTTCGGGGACGAGCCGCTCGGCGATGTCGCCGGCGAACGACAGGTCGTCGGGCTCGATCTCGATCACCGCAGTCGCGGTGGCGAAGGCCAGAACGGTCAGCGACATCAGGTCGGCGACGACACCGGCCGACACGGCGGCACCGACCGACCTGGTGCTCTGCAGACCGGCCGATTGGACCTCGGAGTAGGCGACGAGCGTGTTCGACGCCCACATCGCACCGATCAGCAGGGCCCCGAGTGTCTCGATGTCCTTCGACTGGTCGACGACGACCACGCTGAGGAGGAACGGAATGAAGAAGCCGAGCAGTCCGAACGTGATCGCCATCCGTCGGTTGTCATTGAACGCCTTGATGTCGAACGACAGCCCGGCGAGGAACATCAGATACAGGATCCCGATGGCTCCGAGTTCGTCAACGAGCCCGTCCGACTCGAGCCAGTCGATGACGAACGGCCCGAAGATCATCCCGCCGGCGATCAGCCCGACGATGCCGGGGATTCGGAAGCGCTCGGCCAGGATCGGCCCGAGCACGACGATGGCAAACAAGATGGCGATGGTTGCCTCGACGCTCCCAATCAGCACACGCCACCCCCAGCGATCACGGGCGGACACTGTCACATGCCGGGTCGGTCGGCAAGCACCGTCGGCACCTCGGGAATGACCTGCGGCCGATCGGCGGGCGATGGATGACCACGTTCTGTTCGAACATCCGCTGTTCGGGTCGATGGTCCCTGGCGCCGGGCGCCACGATCGACAAGTCTCGTACTGTGCGACTGGAGATCACGCAACGCGCCGACCTGGCGGTCCGCGCCCTCGTCCTGCTCGACTGCTCGTCGATCCGGCTGAAGAGCGCCGACCTGGCCGAGGAACTCGGCACCACTGCCGGCTTCGTCCCCCAGGTGATGGGGCCGCTTGTGCGCGCTGGTTGGATCCGGTCGGTGCCAGGCCCGACGGGAGGGTACGAGCCGGTCGTCGCGCTCGGTGATCTCAGCGTGCTCGACGTGGTGGAGCAGGTCGACGGCCCAACGGACAACGGGCGGTGTGTCGTCGCTGACCGCCAGCGTGCCGCGGACGAGCCGTGCGTGTTGCACGTCGCCTGGGCGCGTGCCCGGGTCGAACTGCGCGCATCGCTGGCGAGCCTCACGCTTGCGGCGCTCACCGGGGAGCGTTGACTCCGTGAATTCGGATGGGGCTGACGGTCCCGTCCGGGCGGGCTGGCGTGGCGTTGTCGTTCCGACCGAACACGGCGGGTGGGGTCTCACCGCTGAGCCCGTGGTGCTCGGACTGCTCGTCGCCTTCTCGTGGAGCGGACTGCTGATCGGCGTGGCGGCGCTGCTCGCGTTCCTCGCACGTACGCCCGTGAAGCTGGTTGCCGTCGACCATCGTCGAGGTCGCTGGCTCGAGCGGGATCGTCGGGCCGGACTGGTTGCCACCGTCGAGCTGACGCTGCTGGCTGTGTTGGGTGTTGCTGCAGTCGTCGCCGCGGGTCCCGGTTGGCTCGTGCCGGTGGCGCTCGCGCTGCCGCTGGTCGCCGTCGAGTTCTGGTACGACGTGCGCAGTCGGAGCCGCCGCCTCGTGCCCGAGCTCTGCGGCGCAGCAGGCGTCTCGGCGACCGCAGCAGCGATCATCGTCGCCGGTGACGGTTCAGCCACCCTGGCCGCAGCGGCATGGCTGGTGCTGTCCGGTCGCGTGCTTGCATCGATCCCCTTCGTGCGGACCCAGATCCAGCGTCTCCGCCACGGTGACGTCTCGCGTCGCCCGGCCGAGCGGATGCAGATCGTCGGCGTGGTGGTCGCAGCGGTGGCGGTCGTACTCGATCGATCCGTCGCGCCGGGTGCCGGCGCGGTCGCGCTCGTGGCGATTGCTCAGACGGTCTGGATGCGCCGCACCCCCGTGCCGCCGGCGACGACGATCGGAATCCGTCAGATGGCCGTTGGTTTCGCGGTGGTCGCGGCGACGGCCATCGGCGTGCTCGCGTCGTCCTGAGCCCGGTTCCGCCCCACTCCCGTCGGCGTCGTGGGACCTTCGGCTCTGGAGATCCATAAGTCTCATAGTCATGAATTAATGGACAAGACCCGATCGCGAGGTGATCGGAGGACACAGGAGGTCATCATGAAGACCCGATCGTTCATTCGCGCGGCGCTCGCCGCCGTACTCGTGGTCGCCGCTGCAGCATGTGGCACCGATGCGCCCGATGCACCCGTTGCCGCCGGCGCAGGAGCTTCGGCAAGCGGCACGCAGACGGCGAGCCCGGCCGCGCTCAGCGCCGGCGACTCGATCGAGTTCGTCGCCACCGAGTTCTCCTTCACTCCGATGCAGGTGCTGGCCGAGCCCGGGTCGTACAGCGGCACGCTCGTCAACAACGGCACGATCGAACACGACATCAAGTTCGACAATGGCGAGGCGATCGTCGCCGGAGCCGGGGAAACCGTCGAGTTCGAGTTGGAGGTTCCGGAGGAGGGCGTCCGCTACTGGTGCTCGATCCCGGGCCACGAGGACGCAGGCATGTCCGGCATGATCACCACAGCAGCCTCAGTTGCCATGGAGACTGCCGCGCCCGTCGCCGATCACGCCAGTACCGACGCCGCGATGGTGGTCGAAGCCGATCCCGACGCACCTCCCTACGAGTATCGCGACCCGAGGGCGCCCGCTCGCGGCGAGGGTGAGGGCTTCACGCTGACCGCGGGTGGAGCCCCCGATGGCGGCGACCTGATCGACGTCGAGCTGGTCGTGGAAGAGAAGCAGGCCACCGTCGCCGAGGGTTTCGTGCAGCAGATCTGGACGTTCAACGGGACGATGCCCGGCCCGGTCATCCGTACCCAGGTGGGCGACACGGTTCGGGTACACCTCGTCAATCCGCAGGAGGCGACGGTGTCGCACTCGGTCGACTTCCACGCATCTCAGGTGGCGTGGAACGACGAGATGAGGTCGATCGCCCCCGGTGAGGAACTCATCTACGAATTCACCACCGACTACGCCGGCGTCTGGATGTATCACTGCGGCACCGACCCGGTGCTCCACCACATCGCCAACGGCATGTTCGGCATGGTGATCGTCGAGCCCGAAGGCGGCCTGCCGCCGATGGAGAACGAGTTCTTCATCGTGCAACACGAGTGGTACCTCGGGCCCCAGGGTGAGGTGTCGTCGTTCGCCAAGGCCAACCAGGCCGCCCCGGCGCCGGACTTCGTCATGTTCAACGGCGCCGCCTTCCAGTACAAAGACAACCCGATCGAGGTGCCGACCGGCGAGGAAATCCGGCTGTTCGTCCTCGATGTCGGCCCGTCGATCGACTCGTCGTTCCACATCGTCGGCACGATCTTCGACGACGTGATCAAGGAGGGCATCCATTTGCAGCGGGGCAACGACGGCAACTGGGGGTCCCAGGCCGTCGACCTTTCACCGGCGCAGGGTGCAGTGATCGAACTGAAGGCTGCCGAGGACGGGCTGTACCCGATGGTGACGCACGCCTTCAACTTCCCGGGTCGCGGAGCCGTGGGCTTGCTGCAGGCGGGAGACGGCGAACCCTGAGTCGTGGTGGAGCAGCGTCGTCATCCGGGATGCGATACTCCGTCGATGGGTGACACACCTGACTGGTTCGAGATCACGCGCCGCAACGCTCGGTCCGTGCAGACGACGATCGGCTGGATCTTCTGGGATCCGGGGGCGGTGGCGCGCTACGCCGATCTCGGCATCCCGAACGACTTCGCAGGTCCGCTCGGCTACATGGCCGCTCGTTGCGCACCCCTGGCGGCCGCAGGTCCCGATGCGGTGATCGCCGCGTTCGGCTCGATCAGCCCGACCGGTATCCGGGCAGCGTTCGATGTGCTCGGCCACGACCCCGACCGGTTCGAAGCGTGCCGCCTCGCGCGCGACGAGGCCGTCGCCGATGGTCTCCGAGAGTTCGCGCCGTCCATCGTCGAACCGTTGATCGAGCTCGGCCCCGAGCTCTGGCCCGTCGTGGAGCAGCTGCCCGTGATGGGCCGGGTGTTCATGGCTGCGCACCTTGCACTGCCGCGCCCCGACGACCCACTCCTGTCCGGGTGGCACGCGGTCAACTGCATTCGCGAGTGGCGCGGCGACACCCACTGGGCGGTGGTCGTGGCGGCCGGGCTCACCCATCCGGAAGCGTCGATCCTGCACAACGCGCACGTGCACTACGAGACCGATTGGATGCCGAAGTCTCGTGGCGCAACCCCCGAGGAGATCGAGGCCGGCTGGAGCGCATTGGTCCGCAAGGGCCTCGCGGAGATCGACGCCGACGGTCAGCGACGGGTGTTGCCCGAGGGGATCGCGTTGCGCGAACGAATCGAGGACGACACCGACCGCCTCACCACGTTGCCGTGGGAGCTGCTCGGCGCTCCGCGATCGAAGTGGTTCGCCGAGCGGTTCGAGCCACCGTGTGAAGCCCTGCTCGCCCGGGTCGATGTGACGGCGGGCGAGAACTACCAGCCCGCGTCACGACTCCACGACTGAGGTCGCGGCCAGTCCGGCGTCAGGCCTGGCGTCGGCTGTGCAGGTGGAGCGATCGGAGCCAGTGACGTTCCGCGTGCAGCCGGTCCCAGGCGCCGGTGAACGCGACCCCTGCTCCGACCATGCAGATCACTGCGGCGAACATGATGCCGACGTCGACGATGTCCTCACCGGTGATGCGTCCGTGAGCGAACAACTTGTCGAAGGGGTCGTGCACGACCATCGAAACGGTGCCGGCGGCGGCGATGACGAACAGCAGCGCGCCGGAGGTGAAGAGGTGGCGCGAACGAAAGATGCGATACGCGTCGGAGAATCCCGAGGTCACGATCACGTAGGCCGACCGGGCGATGGCGGCCAGCGCGAGCGGGACCACGACCAGCAAGACGAGCAAGGTGGGGAGCGTGGCGCCGGTCACGGCGTCGTCCATGCGCCGGGTGATCATGTGGGCCAACACGAGTGCGCCGATGCCGGCGCTCAGCATGGCGAGCTGCAGCCAGAAGTAGCGAGTCGGTGACAATTCGGTTGTCGGTTCGATCGACATGACAGCTGGCATCTCCCTCTCGACAGTCTCGTCGGCCCTGCCGGACGCGGCAAGGCGGGCCCCTCGAAAGAGGAGCCCGCCTTGCAGGTGTGTTCAGTTCGACTGAACCGTTGCGGTCAGGCGTTGGCGCCGGTCAGCGCCGGCTCGTCTGCCGTCTCGGCCTCGTCGTCCTTCTTCATGTTGTTCCGGGTGTGCCAGATGAACGCAACACCGGACACCGTGGAGACCACACCGAGGCCGGCGAGCAACGCTGCCACCCCGAGTGCGAGCTGCAGGGTGCTGTGCGTCGCTGCACCGACACCGAGCTCGGCGACGAGTGCGTGTGCGGTTCCGCTCCACGCCATGTCACGTGCCTGGCCGTCGAGCAGGTCGGTCCGCGTGAAGCCGGTCCAGTAGCGGCCGTTGACCGGAACGTCGTAGCTCCCGGGCTCGAGCACCTGGCCTTGGTAGGCCTCGACCACACCGTTGTAGGTGCCGTCTGCATCCAGCTGCTCCGACCCGATTGCGGCGGCGATGTCATCAGCGGTCAACACCACGGTCTGCGTGCCGTTGAGCGTGTGGAACGAGATGGTCGCCATCTGGTACATGTACTCCGAGGCGGTGTTGACCAGCGGGTCGTTCGGGTCCATGTCGCCTTCGACCACTGGGAAGTTCCAGTCGTCCTTCAGCAGCGACATGATCGCCTGGCCGCCTTCGACCGTGCCTCGGTCGGTGATGTTGCCGTCCTCGTCGTAGGTGAGTTGTACGTTCTGGACCTCGCTGAACGACTGCAGTGAGCCGTACCCGTCTTGCACCTTGGTGTACGCGACGCCTGCACCGATGAAATAGCCGATGCCGACGACGACCAGGAAGATCCCGAGCAGACCCAATGGCTTCTTGAACATGATGACCCCTTTCGAGTGGTCTCCAACCAGCTTGTGAAATTCCTCACGAGCTCCGTCTCTCTTTCATTCTGTTGGTTGTAGACGCAATTGATCAGGGACCTTTGTCCCGAAGTACGGGGACGAAGGTCCCGATCTCCTCGCAGCTCGAGCGACGTTCAGAGCTGGCTGCGCTGGAACAGGTTCCAGTCGTCGAGCACGGAGGAATCGCCGTCGACGGTGAGGGGAGCGGTCATCGGGCGGCCGTGGAGCCAGGCGAGAACATCGGCGCTCGACCCCCGACCGACTGCAGCTACGGCCTCGCCGTGACCGCGCGTCGTATGAGCCGACCCGTCGTCGTTGCGGGTGAGGGTCCACGCCCGGTCGGTGTCGTCAGCGACGAGGGTGGCGGCGTGTTCGGGTGAGGTCGGCGCAGCGGCGTCGGCGCCGGTCATCGCACTCATCGTCGCCATCACCGCCGCCATGCGGGGGAACATCTCGGTCGTCAGTTCGTCGATCGCCTCCGCGTGGCGCTCCGGGGTGGTCGACGAGCGACGGCCGTGGATGCCGGCGGCGTCGGTCAGGTGCACGGTGAGCTCGGTCCCCGCTCGGCGGATCCACCAGCCGGCAGGTTCGACACCGCCGAACGACCAGGTCGGTGCATCGAGGTCGAGCTCGATGCAGAAGGTGGTGAACTCGGCGACGCCGGACTCGAACAGGGTCACGTTGGTCTCGTGGTCGTCATTGATCTGAGCAAACCGGGCCATCAAGCCGTCGGCAGTCCAGCGGTCGGCCGGCGTGGAGATGTTGTACGGATACCAGGCGGAGAAACCGACGACGAGATGGCGGCTGAGGTCGGCGGCATTCCAGCCCGGACACGCCGGCACCGGTTGGTCGGGTTCGGCCTCCTCGCAGCAGGAGTGCCATCTCGGCGGCGTCGTCGGTGATCCAGGCGAGTGCGTCGGCGGTTTCCATGCGGCACCGTACCGCGGGTCGACGCCGGAGGTCATCGGTCCCTGGTGCCGACACCGTGATCGTGCTGGCAGCGGTCGTCGTCAGTCTGGTGGCGGGTCGCGTGGCGGCACATCGGGTCTCCGACCGGTATCACGAGTACTACGCCCGCAAGGTCGTGCGCTGCCCGGTGGCGCGTACCGAGGTCGAGCCCCGTGTCTTCGTGGCAGCGACCGACAACTGTGTGAAGATCTCCGCCCGGCTCGTGGTACCCGTGCGAACCTCACGAAGCACGAAGCATGACTTCACGCATCGGGTGCTCGAGCGATTCGCCGCGGCCGGTATCGCCGTCGCGTCGCCGACCCAAGACCTCACCGTTCGACGAGCAGACTCCGACGCCCCGGCCCCATGAGACCGGACTGCGGCGGCTCTCAGCCTCCGACGGCTTGGACGAGTACGGGGCAGGGGGCGTGCCGGATGACGTAGTCGGATGTCGAGCCGACGAAGGCGCGCCGAACGCCGCCGCGCCCGCTGGTACCCATGACCACGACGCTGGCAGACAACGACTCGGCGAGTTCGCAGATCGCCCGACCTGGGCGACCCACGATGGCTCTCAGCTCGATGTCGTCACCCAGATCGAGCGCCGAAGCGGTTCGGTCGAGGTGCTCCTTCGCAACGCGATCGCCGCTGGTCTCGATCTGCTCGTCGACCTCGGTCGTTGGTGATGCGTACGTGAAGCCGGTGCCCGTCTCGGTGTCGGGATCCATGGCTGACTCGACGGTGACGAGAATGGTTCGGTCGGTCGGGGCCAGGAGTGATCGGCAGGCGCGCAGTGCTTCGATTGCGGCGTCGGAACCATCAGTGCAGAGCAACACGATCGAGGTCATCGCCCCGAGTCTTGCATCCCCTTCTGCTCGCTGTTCAGTGGCAGATCTCGAGCAGGTCGAGGATCGGCTGCACCCGGGCGACCTCGTGGGTGCGCAGGAGGTTGGCCTTCGCCAGGAGGGCGAGCACCGCCATCCCGGTTTCAGCCGACCGCGCCTCGTCGTGGAACAGGTAGATCGACGATGCCATGGTGACGCAGACCGGCCAGCCCAGCTCGCGGAATCGGAATGACTGGAGCAGGTTGTCGGTCTGGTACCGGATCCGCTCGGGGCCGTCCGGCAGGTTCAGGGCGAAGCCGAAGCCTGGGTCGATCCAGATCTTGTCGACACCCGCCGACGTGACGAGTTCGAGCCGCTCTCGAAAGAAGGCCATCTGGGCGTCGATCATCTCGTCGGCCGACGGCACATCGTCGCCGGACCGAGCGGTCTCGCCCGGGGTGTAGCAGAGGATCAGGCCGGCATCGTGACGGGCGATCGCCTCGTAGAGGGCCGGGTCATCGACCCGCCCGGTCAGGTTGACGACGCCGGCGCCGGCTTCGAGCGCCGGCACCGCGACGTCGGTGTGGTACGTCTCGACCGAGACGAGGATGCGCTCGTCGACCAGCGCTCGAACCACGGGGAGGAGCGCCGAGAGCTGGCCATCGACGTCGACGAGGTCGGCGTTCGTGCCGGTCGATTCGGCGCCGATGTCGACCATCGCTGCCCCCTCGATCGTCATCCGGCGAGCCCGGTAGCGCGCGGCGTCGACGTTGTGGACGATGCTCTCCCGGTACGACGACTCGCGCGAGAGGTTGATCACCCCGAGCTGGTACGGGCGATCGTCGAACACGCGGCCGAACGCCGGGAACTCGATCGTGCGAACGGGATGTTCGAGCGCGGCTCGGTGTGCTTCCCACAACGGGAGCAGCACGTCGGGTGTGATCACGGCGACACCTCCTGCGACTGGTGCCAGTGCTCGGCGATCGCCGTCAAGTCGCCGGGCTCCACGGGGAGTTCGGACAGGAGCTCGCTCATGGTTCGACCGAGCACTGGGTGGACGAGGTCGGGCGCGACGTCGCACACGGGGACGAGCACGAACCGGCGCTCGTGCTGTCGTGGGTGCGGCACCTGGAGCGACGGGGTGTCCGACACGAGGTCGCCGTAGATCAGCAGGTCGAGATCGAGCGTTCGCGGGCCCCAGTGGATGGTGCGCTCGCGTTCGCGGATCGCCTCGATCCGGTGCATGTTCGCAAGGAGCTCGGCGGCCCCGAGTGTGATCGTTGCCGCGAGCGCAGCGTTCAGGTACGGGCCCTGTTCGTCGGGCCCGCCGACGGGTGCGGTCTCGTACAGCTTCGACACGGCGTCGATGACCACCCCATCGATCGCCGCCAACTCGTCCAGTCCGACCCGCAGGTTCTCGAGCCGGTCGCCCAGGTTCGAGCCGAGGGCAATGAGGCAACGTGTGGCAGGGGCGCTCATCGGGTCTCCGTGGCCGTCCGGCGCCGCTCGATCGCGACGCCGACGCCGTCGGCGGCGTCGAAGATGTCGGTCTTCTGGACCGACACACGTACCGCGTTGGCGAGCTCGTTGCGCAGGGCGAACCTCGCGATGTCCTCGGCCCACGTCTCGACCAGCTCGACATGGTCGCCGGTTGCGGCGCGGGCCTCGATGAACTCGACGATGTCGGCGTACGACACGTAGGCGCCAGTGGTGCGGACGATGTCGGCGTAGCCATCGACAGTGTCGACCTCGACGTCGAAGCGCACACGTTGCCGTGCATCCCGCTCGAACTCGTGGACGCCGATGAATGTGTCGACGACGAGTCCGTTCACGACGATGCGGTCAGGGGCGGCTGCGACGACCTGCACGGAAGGGTGGATGTCAGTGGTCATGAGGGGGTCCTGGGGACGGGGCCTGTGTCAACCGGGCAACATCCTGGTGCATTCCGGCCCCGACCACACGATCAGGCAATGGCGTGGTGGCGGAGCGTCTCGACGGCGGCGATCGCGGCGGGGAGCACGGCCACGACTCGGGTCGATCGCTCGCGCTCGGCCCGCTCGCCGTCGGGAGGCGCGAAGCCGGTCGATGCTGCGGCGTTCTCGTACCAGTTCCGCCACAGCTGCCACTCCGGTCGCATCCCCGGCGTCCAGTGCAACGACTCGGGCCGGTGCTCGATCCCGACCCGTGTGCACCGTTCGCGGATCACCCGGTCGGGGTCCGCGCGCAGCATGTCGCTGTCGATCACCGTCGGTGTCGACCCGGTCACGCGGATCACCCGATCGAACAGTTGCCGCTGTGCGACGTAGCCGGCTTCCTCGTCGGTGAAGTCGGGCCAGCGCTGGTGCAGCGACGTCAAGGCTGCAACGGGGTCGCGGGTCAGGAACGTGTGGGTCATCGCTCCCAGCGCCTCGTCAGAGATCGCCGAGATGGCGTGGTAGGCCATGTCCTTGACGAACACCGACGCCGACGTACCCGCTGCGAGCACGCCGGCCTCGACGTTGGCGTAGGTCGACTCGGGAAAGGTCAACGGATATCGGTCCGACCTCCGCTCCGGCCCGAAGTAGTACGCCCGCGACCACGGCTCGTCGAGCACGACGTGGTCGCCGCGCTCGATCATCATCCGCTCGAACGCTGTCGACACCGTTCGAGGAGTGGCCCACAGGGCGAGCACCGGCATCGGTCGAGCGTGGCACATCGGGCTCGAGTCCGTCGATCCCCGTCGACGCCCGTTCGGGGATCATCGGCCCCGGCTCGGGTAGGTTCGCCGGATGGCTGCACCTCCGCGACGTCCGCTCCGATTCGGTTGGCTCTCGCCGTGCATCGGCAACCAGTGGAGCGACCACAAGCCGATCGTCGTCGAGCAGGCCAAGCACATCCTGCCGACCGTGAACGACCACTTCGACTCGATGTGGGTTGCCGATCACTTCTGGGGATTCGACGCCAAGACCGACCCGTTCGTCGAAGCCTGGACGTCGCTCACCTGGCTCGCCGCCAAGTTTCCCGACGTCCAGTTGTGCCATCACGTGCTCGGGCACGGCTACCGCCCGCCGGCGCTCACTGCCAAGATGGCCGCCACGCTGCAGGTGTTCTCCGAGAACCGCTTCATGCTCGGCATCGGTGCCGGCTGGCGCGGCGACGAGTACGAGGCCTACGGCTACGAGTACCCGAAGCCGTCGGTGCGGTATGCCCAACTCGAAGAGGTCGTGACGATCTGCCGGTTGATGTGGACCGAGGACGCACCGAGCTTCAACGGCGAGTACTTCTCGATTCACGAGGCTGCCGCGCCGCCGCTGCCCCAGGTGGTGCCCCCGGTGTGCATCGGTGCCAACGGCGAGCAGGTCGGGCTGCCACTCGCCGGGCGCATCGCCGACATGTGGCACAACATGTCCCGCAAGGAGGCCGACTGGCTGCGCAAGTACGAGATCGTTCAGCGCGCCGCCACTGAAGCCGGCCGCGACCCTGCCGACATCGAGACCGGCATCACCATCGAGCGTGCGCTGCCCGAGACCGACGCCGAGTCGGCCGAGCTGCACGACCTGATCGCCCGCTGGCACGAGATCGGCGTCGACCACGTGGTGATGGACTTCGGTAACCCGGCATCCACCGAGCCGATCGTGCGTTTCGCCGAACAGGTCATCGCCCCGCTGCGCTGACCGGGTGCGGCGGTTTCGGGCATCCCTGCCCGAGGTCGAATCACTCCGCGTCGGATGACTGGCTGTGGATGGCGAGCGCGACGCCGCCGTCGATCACGCCCTGGGCCGTCGACCGGTCCGATGCGCGGTCGAGGGGGGATCTGGACGCAGACCCGCCAGCCGCCCCTTCCGCTGATCTTGAGTTTCGTCACGCGCAGGGCGATGGCCGTCAGCCGGTGGCGACGTACACTGACGAGGAGTCGAGGGAGTTCAGATGGGCATGTTGAGACACCGTCACGAGCCGCACGAGCAGTACCGCATGCGCGAAGATCTCATTTCGATCGGTGACGACTACTGGATCGAGAACGATTCCGGTGATCGGGTGTTCAAGGTCGACGGCAAGGTCGCCCGGCTTCGCGACACGTGGAAGCTCAAGGACCGTGATGGACACGAGGTCGCGGTGATCCGTGAGAAGGTGCTGTCGATTCGCGATGCCATCACCATCGAGGCGAGCGGACGCGAGGCGAAGGTGAAGAAGGCGCTCGTCGGCATCCGTGATCGCTTCCACGTCGACGTCGAGCACGGCGACGACCTGAAGGTGCACGGCAACATCGTCGATCACGAGTACGAGATCGAACGCGATGGCGACAAGGTCGCCGAGGTCTCCAAGAAGTGGTTTCGTGTGCGCGACACCTACGGCGTCGAGATCTACGACCCCACGATCACACCGCTCATCCTCGCCATCACCGTTGCGGTCGACGCGCTGTCGCACGACAGGGGCTGATCACCAGCGACGCGGAGCCGCGTGGCCGAGCGCACTCCCGCTACGACGTGATCTCCCGTCGCCGGAAGACGGCGGCGATGGCGATGCCCGAGCTCCTCGTGAAGGTGGCGAGCGCGAGCCCGACCAGTCCCCACACCAGTGCGGCAACGGTGAGGTTCAACCAGCCCACCTCGCGGCTTCGGGAGGTAGTCGTCGGCGCCGGCGTCGAGGCCGTTGACGCCCGGCAGCTTGACGTCGAGGATCACGACATCGGGTGTGGTGTCGGCCACCTGAGCGAGTCCGTCTTCGCCCGACTCCGCCTGCACGACGTCGTACTGCTGCAACTCCAGCACCATCGCCAACGATTCACGTACGCCTTGATCGTCCTCGACCACCAGTATCCGGGCGCGCTCCTTCACAACTGCAGCTTCTCAGCCGTCGTTGACCGAGAGCTGACCCCGAGCTGAAGAACGACCGGACCGTGGGTCAAGCGGCGGCGTCGGTCACGACACGCTCGAAGTCGGTGCGGATCATCGCCACGATCGTGTCGACGTCCCACGTTGCAGCGATTGCTTCCGTTCGCACCAACCACTCGGCCGGATGCTGTTGGGCGATGCGCTCGTGCTGTGCGCGCAGTGCAGTGGAGTCCGCTGGAAGTGCCGGCATCACGAGACCAGCCTGCTCGACCGACGACTCGAGACCGAAGGCCAGTTCGTCGTTGCCGAGATCGCCGGCCACGAGCGAGCACAGGCGGATGGTGGCCCACAGATGTGATCGGTGCCCGGTCCGCCAGAGGAGGTCGAGCTGGTCGAGGAGGAGCGGTACGGCATCGATCGGTGAACCGATCCGTCGGCGCAGCGACGCGAGGGACATCTGGACGAGTGCGGTGATCCATCCGTTGCGGACATCACGAGCGGTTTGCAGTGCCGTCCCGAGGAGTGACTCGGCTCGAACCGGGTCGTCCTCCTCGATCGCCGAGCCGAGTGCCCACAGGGCGTACGCCAGCGACGACGGATTGCGCGACTGTCGCGCGAGGGTCAACGCTCGCAGCGCGCGTCGCTCGGCGGCCTCTCGATCGCCGAGCCAGGTGCTCATCACCGACATCTGGGTCGCAACGTTGACGTGGAAGTACAACTCGGGCCGGGCGCGTTGGTAGTCGGCCTGTTCGGCGAAGATCTCCGGTGGTGCTGCGCCGTCACCCGAGTAGACGGTGGCATTGATCAGCGCGAGCCGTGCGGGCAGGTCGAAGTCGAGGTCGAGCTCGCGTTCGAGCCGCAACGCCCGCCTCGACCATTCGTAGGTGTCGTCGAGGTCGTCGCGTATCCAGGCGCCGAGCGCGGCGACGCCGATCGCTGGGGCGAGTAGTGCCTCCTGGTCGCGCCCGGTGAAGGTGGCGACGAGCCGCTCCGCCCATCGGAAACCCTCGTCGTTCAACCGCATGAAGCTGTATTCCCACATCGGTACGGCGATTGCCACCGCGCGCTCGAGATCGCCCAACGCGATGCAGCGCCCGAACGCAGCTCGGATGTTGCCGAAATGCCGGCTGAGCCGGCGGTCCCACAGCCGCTCGTCGGGTCCCCGGAGCCCTGAGGACGCCTCGGCGACGAGCTCGACCATCAATCTCGTGAACCGGTCGTTGGCCGCTTCCAGCACCTCTCGGTCGGCGCGGTCGCGCACGACGTCGGCGAGATGATGGAGCAGCCGGTACTGGTCGGGCCCGCTGCCCCGTTCGACGTGGATCAACGACCGGGTGATCAGGTCGGTCAGTGCCGCATGCGCGTGCAGGCTCGGGCTGTCGGGTGCACACACGGCGGTGAACGCGGCCCGGTCGAAGGGACCCGAGAAGACGGTCGCGGCTTCCAACATGGTGCGGCGGTCAGGTTCGAGACCGTCGACTGCAACGGCGAACGCATCTGTCAGCGACCGCATCGACATGTCGCCGTTCACCGGCTCGGGGAACTCGCGTCAGGCGGAGCATCTCGGCGAGCTCCTCGACGGAGTAGGCGGCGGTGCCACCGGCGACGATCTCGATCGACAGTGGCATCCGGTCGAGCCGCTCGCACAGTGCTCGGAGCGCAGGCGAGTCGACGGCGCTCCCGCCACTCGACACAGCACATTGGATGAAGAGCTCGACGGCGTCGTCGAGCTGGAGCGGGTCGAGCCGTCTGACGCGCTCGCCGTCCACCTCGAGCGGACGCTGGCTCGTGCACAGCACACGGAGTCCAGGGGCCTGGGCGAGCGCCGAGCGGAGCAGCCGGGCGATGGTCTCGACACCGTGCTCGATGTGCTCCAACACCAACAGGACGTCGTGCTCGGCGAGCCACTCGACGAGGCTCTGCTCGACCGACGAGTCGGGGCGTCGGCCGACGCCGAGCGCCGTTGCGATCGCGTCGCTCATCCGTTGCGGGCTGACGCCCGGACAGATCGGCGTGCTGCACTCCGTGAGCATGTTGCGACGCGACCCGGTTGGCTGCGGCGGTCGCGACCCGGCTCGCCCCGATTCCCGGCGGTCCCACGATCGTCACCAATCGATGGTCGTCGAGCAGTTCGACCACGTCGGACACGTCGTGCTCGCGGCCGACCAGTCGATGGGCCAACTCGACCAGCGCAACGGGCCGGACGGTTCCGCGCAGCGGTGGGAACTCGTCGGCGAGACCCGGTGCAGCCAGCTGGAAGACCTCCGCCGGCTGCACGATGTCGCGGAGGCGATGACGTCCCAGCGAGTCGACCGTCGTCGGCCCGCCCAACTCGTCGTCCAGTGCCTCCACCGCGGCCGCCGACAGCAGGATCTGACCGCCGTGACCGATCGCGTTCAGCCGCGAGCCGAAGTTCAACGCCCAGCCGAACGGCTCGCCGTCGCGCAACACGACGTCGCCCACGTGGACAGACATCCTGACGGCCATCCCGCCGACGGCCGACCAATCGCCGTCGCTGATCTCACGCTGGGCCGCGATCGCAGCGGCGAGCGCATCCGATGGTTCCTCGAACGAAGCGATCATGCCGTCGCCGGAGAAGTGGAAGGCGGTTCCCGAGTGTTCGGCGACGACGCGGCGCAACAGGTCGTCGTGCCGTTCGAGCACGGCGACCATCGCTTCGGGGAACTCCTCCCACCGACGCGTGCTGGCCTCGATGTCGGTGAACAGGAATGCCAATCTGCGTCGATTCGCCGGCGTCCCCACGGGCTCAAGGTAGTACGGGGTCGACGGAGTCGCCGACCGGGCGAGTCGTTGCCCTACCCGTAGCGGAGGGCGAGGCCCGGCAGTCGCCCCGGGGCACTTGGCGGTGTGTCAGTCGCTCGACCCGACCGACGCAACGGACACAACCGATTCAACGGGCACGACCGATGCGACGGACGCGACCGATGGTGCGGACTCGACCGACTCGACGGACGCGACCGATGGTGCTGATTCGACCGACTCGACGGAGGCGACCGACGGTGCCGACTCGACCGACTCGACCGACTCGACGGAGGCGACCGATGGTGCTGATTCGACCGACTCGACCGATTCCACGGACGGGACGTCAGCGGCCACGCTGGTCGTGGACGATGTTTCGGTGCCCGACTCCACGATGACGGGTGCTGACGGGCGAGCCGGTTCAGCGGAGACGGGCTGCGTGGTCGTGGTCGTGGTGGTGTCGGTGTCGTCGGTGCCGGTCGCCTCGTCGGCGAGCACGAACCCCCCTGCGCCGACCATGCCCGCCGACGCTCCGGCGATCGCAGCGACTTTCCAATTGATCCGTTGTGGCTTCACGTTGTGCTCCCTCGATTGAGTGGTCGCGCCCTCGCTGTGCGTGGTCGCAGTGTAGGGAGTTTTCGGCTTCGTCGCCTGTTGGACGAGCCCGGCGCAGCCGTTCTTGACGATGCCTGGACGTCTTGACGATGTCTGAACAATCTCGAAGCCGGCTCGGTCAGGCCGTCGCCAGCACGTCGTCGATCAGGTCGAGCACGGTGACCGCCTGTCGCTGCCAGCCATCCGCCTGTGCCCGGAACGGGCTGGTCGGCCAGCCCGGCGAGCACCACGGCCGACCCGACCGCAACCGTGCCTGGCGGCACCAGGTCGGCCGCTGCGGTGGTCAGGTCGTCGGCGTAGCGGTGCAGCCGGCTCACGTTCGTCGCAGTGAGGGCCCGGTACCGCAGGTGGGCGACCGGGACGGCGATGTCGTCGAGCGGGTCGCCGACACCGCACTCGTCGACGTCGAGCAGGCCGACGATCTCGTCGCTGGCGACGATGAGCTGGCGTTCGTGGAGATCACCGTGGACGAACGTCAGCGCTCGCTGGGTCGCGTCGTCGAGCGAGCGCTGCAACTGGTCAGCAAGGCGGGAGAGCCGGTCGCGCTCCGACGGGAGTACCGATGCCAACAGTGCCACGTGGTGTGGGCCGTCTCGGAGGCGATGGCGCATCGCCACGAGATCGTCGGCGTCGACGGTTCCGAGGCGACGGATCAGCTCGGCGAACGTCGCTGGGCGGGCCATGTGCGCGCGTCGGACTTCACGAAATCGCGAAGCGTCGACCCTCGGAGTTCCGCCATGACGACGAGCCCAGCGTCGATGTCGTGGCCGACGATCTCAGGAACCGGAAGACCGTGGCCGGCGAGCAGCTCGTGGCGACGGACGATGCCGGCGGCTTCGTCCGGACGGACCATCTTGGCGTACCAGGCGGTGTCGCCGTCATCGATCCGCAGGACGGCACGCTCGGTCGGCCGATACGCGATCACTGCCGTCGATGGAGTGGCCGATCGCGCGACGCCGTGATCGGCGAGCACGGCGGTGGTCAGTCGTGGGACGCCTGGGGCCGGCAGCGTGGATCGAACGGCCACCGCCACACGCCGGCAACGAGCTCGGTGTCGTTGGAGGAGGCGGTCACGGGGATGGTGCCCGGGGCGCACCGTCGCGGGTCGTGCCGACGTAGAGCGTCTCGCGTCGCGGCGTCCCGTCGCCCCAGTCGATCTCGCTGCGGTAGTGCGCGATCAGGTCGTTGCCTGGCCGGTAGTGGACCTGGCTGCATCGGAACGACACGAGCGTGCCGCCGGCGTGCTCGACTGCAGGGCGGAGCACGTCACCCGCGAACTCGCCGGTGAGGTGGGCCGCCGCCGGCAGAAGCGGGTCGTCGATCCCCATCGTTCGATGATGCCGTGCGATGGCTCACGAAGCACGCTCCAACATCCGGGAAATCGAGTCCGCCGCCACGGCCTGGCCCCGCCACGGGAACATCACAACGACGTCGCAGTCATCGCGG
>CAVPJT010000014.1:0-71926 GCA_963705485.1 Ilumatobacteraceae bacterium | reverse complement strand
CATGGCGGCCAGCGCCACGCTGCGTTCGACACCGACGCGGACGTCTTGTCCCACACGGCTCAGTTCGTCGGCGATCGGGCCGTCGCTCGATCGAGCTGCCCGCTCGAGCGCGGCGTCGATACCCAAGCCGGCCTGAACCATCATGCTCACCTGATCGACGACGTCGGCGAGTTCTCGACGGACCGCCTTGTTGCGGTCGTCGATGCGTCGTTGGAGCAGCACATCGGGAGCGATGAAACCGCCGGCGCCGGCGAGGAGCACGAGCAGCACGCCGACGAACGTGACATCGACGAGCAGCAGCGCGAGAACCGCACAGCCCACGGCAAGCAGCAGCTTGACCGACAACAGCCGCTCGACGGACCAGCCGACCGGCGCACCGGCGCTGGCGAGCTGCTTCTCGAGCTTGGTGACACGACCCGCCGGGGTCCACCCTCTCAGCGTGTGGCCGAGCCGCTCGAGACCCGGCTTCGTGACACGGTCGGATGCACTCTGTTGCAGCTGCCGGACTCGCAGATCGTCGGCTGTTCCCGCATGCCCGAGGTCGAGTGAGGGTGTTCGCTCACTCGAGACGAGCCACCAGATCAGCAGCACCGATCCGACAACGGCAACAGCACCAGCAATGACAATGAGGTCCATCAGAGTTCCGCCTTGATCATGGAGCGCATCCAGATCCATCCGGCGCCGAGCAGTGCCACGGCGCCGAACAGGATCAGCGAGCCCGGGGAGGACCGCAACGGCTCGAAGTAGTCCGGGTTCAACAACGCCATCGCCAGCCCCACGATGACGGGCAGCGCCGTCAGCACGTACGCCGAGATCCGACCCTCGGCCGTCAGCGTCTTGACCTGTCGATCGAGCTGTTGGCGATCACGGATGGTCGTCGCCAGCGTGTTGAGGACCTTGGCGAGTTCACCACCGACCTCGCGGTTGATGTCGAGTGCGGCGACGACCCAGCCGAACGACACGCTCTCCATCCGCTCGGACATTGCCCGCAACGAATCGCCCAGGTCGACACCGACACGCGATTCGAAGTTGACCCGCTGGAATTCGCTGCTGGCGGGCTCGGCGGCCTGCGTGGCCACGGCGTCGAGCGCCTGGGGCAGGGCATAGCCGGACCGCAGTGCATTGGTCATCAACTGCAAGACGTCGGGGAGCTGCTCCTCGAACGCCTGCCGGCGGCGCTGGGCCCGCATCGTCAGCACGCTTCGAGCGACGAGCGGTGTCGACACGAAGCCGATGACGCCCAGGACCGGTCCGCCGAGCAGCAGGAACAGGGCCGCCACGCCGACCGCACCGGCGATCGTGACCACCAAGAACTCGCTCGGGCGCAGCGCGACGTCGGCGACGTCGAGCGCCCGGGCGAGGCCGCTGCGAGCACCCGACCGGTCGATGGCATCATCGGCGAGTGCCGTGACCCGTTCCCCGACGGTCGAGGTCGTCGCTCCGCTCTTGGCCTCGGACTTCTGGATGCCGAGCTGGCGGCGCCCCGCACGACGATTGTCGCCGGCGAGCACGATGACCAGCAGCGCCGTGAGTCCGAAACCCACGGCGGCGACGCCGAGAACGAGAGGAAGGATCGAGCTACTCGTGCCTCCGCCTGCCGCAGCGACCACCGCGGTCGGGACGACGACGGACGGCTCCACGGCCGGCGTGACGTCGGCCGCTGCTGCAACGGGCGCGGCTCTGGGTCACCGGAGGCGTCGTCGCTGGTGTCGTTTCGGGCGTCGGAGCATCGGGGACGGCGACGACAGTCGATCCGCTCACCGGTCCGAACGGCGTTGCGATCTCCACGTTGTAGGTGGTCTCGCCACTCGATTGGGAAGTGAACCCCACCCGATAGCGGTTGACGAGCGACCTGGCGACCTCCTGGTAGAGCACCCCGAGACCGGTCGGATCGGCGACAGAGGTCAGACGCCCACTCCCCGCCTGCGCGAGACCGGCGATCGCTTCGGAGTTCGACTCCGACGTCACGATCTCGATGGCGTTCGTGCGCACCCGAGACGTCACCGCGAAGCGCATCTTCCAAGGTGGCGGCGCTGGCGGTGTCGCCACCGTCGCTCAACAGCACGAACTGACGATCTGTCGTGCCACCGGAGAACAGCGTGTCGCCGAAGACGATGCCGTCGTACATCGCTGTCTTGCCGGCCGCCTGGAGTTGGTCGAGCGCCGCTCTGAGGGCATTGCGGTCCGTCGTGAGTGGGCTGACGAGCGAGGGCATGTCGGCGAACCCGACGACGCCGACCGGCACCTCGGCGGGAAGCTCGTCGAGGAATCCGACCGCCGCCAGCTTGGCGGACACGAGTGCTGCGCTCTCGTTCATGCTTCCCGATGTGTCGATCAGCAGGACGACCTCGAGGCCATCGGTTGGAACGGGGGCCACCTCGATCTCGAGGGGCTGACCATTCTCCAACAGCGTCACATCCTGCGCATCGACGCTTCCATCGGTGAGGTTCGCAGCGATGGCCACGTCGAACCCGACCTCAGGGAACGCATCGAGGTCGATGCGGCTGATCTCGACACCACCTGTGTCCTGGGCGGCGGCGACCCCGTTCATCAGCAGCACCGTCATCACCGTCGCGCCGATCAGGGCACGTGCGCGGAGCCAAACGACCGATCGCATCATGACCGACTCGATCCTCTCCGCTTGGGAAGTTCGGAAATTCCGCCGAAGAGCTCAGCGGGCAACTCGATGCCTTGATCGAGGAGACGTTGCGTGAACATCGGTCGCACGCCGGTCGGACGGATGCGGCGGGGCGCCACCCCATCGGCATCGACACCGGTCGGTCGGTGACCGATGCTGTAGATGTCGCTCGCGGAGATGACCTCGCCCTCCATCCCGGGACTTCGGTGACCTGGACGACCTGGCGCGTTCCGTCGGGCATCCGCTGCAGATGGACGACGACGTCGATCGCGCTCGCGATCTGCTCCCGGATCGCCCGGTTCGGGCAGGTCGATCCCGGCCATCAGGACCATCGTCTCGAGCCGAGAGAGCGCATCACGGGGGCTGTTGGCAGTGGATCGTCGAGATCGAGCCGTCGTGGCCGGTGTTCATCGCCTGGAGCATGTCGAGGCCTCGGCAGCCACGAACCTCGCCGACGATGATGCGGTCGGGCGCATGCGAAGCGAGTTCCGGACCAGATCACGAATCGTCACCTCGCCACGGCCCTCGATGTTGGGTGGCCGGCTCTCGAGCCGGACGACGTGGCGCCTGGCGCAGTTGCAGCTCCACCGCGTTCTCGATCGTCACGATGCGTTCGGCGTCGGGGATGAAGCCGGACAACACATTGAGCAGCGTCGTCTTGCCGGTGCCGGTACCACCCGATACCAGGACGTTCAAGCCGGCTCGGACCACGGCATCGAGCAGTTCGGCCAGTTCGTGCGTCAGCGTGCCGAACGACACCAGGTCGTCGACCTGGAACGGATCGGCGGCGAACTTGCGGATCGTCAGCGACGGCCCGTCGACAGCGAGCGGGGGGACGATGGCGTTGACGCGCGAACCGTCGGGCAGTCTCGCGTCGACCATCGGCGACGATTCGTCGATGCGCCGCCCGACGTCACCAACGATGCGTTCCACGACACGACGAAGGTGCTCGACCGACATGAACTGCGCCTCGGTCCGCTCGATCACGCCATGGCGTTCGACGTAGATGGGGTCGAGGGCGTTGACCATCACCTCGGAGACGTCGGGGTCGGCGAGGAACTGTTCGATCGGCCCGAGGCCGACCACGTCGTTGACGATCGCCGATGCCAGTTCCTGGCGTTCCGGGATCGACAGCGGAACCGTCGAGGAGTCCATCAACGAGGTGATCTCCTGCGACACCTGCGCCGTCAATTGTGCCGGCGACAGCGACGAGTCGAAGAGTTCCGTACCGAGGCGGGCGTACAACGCCTGTTGCACACTGGCCTTGAAGTCGGCGAGCGCAGTGGGCGCCGCCACGTCGAGACGCTTCGGCGCCGGTCGAGCGGCGCCGTTCTGCGGGTCTTTCAAACGCTCGGACAGTCGCATGTCATCGCCTCCTCAGTGAGAACTTGGATGGTCGGGCAACCGGGATCGGTGCCGCATCGACATCGAGGAACCGATTGGCCAGTTCCATCAGTTCGCGAGCGACCGGGGCCCCTGGGTCGTCGAGCACGAGCGTGCGGCCCTGGTTCATCGACAGTGGAACGTCGCGTGAACTCGGGATCGCTGCCTCGACCTTCATCCCGACAGCGACCTCCACGTCGGCGACTTCGAGCCCGACCCGGGCGTCGGCCCGATTGAGGACGAAGTGGCGGCGTGCCGACGTGAACCCGAGCCGGTTCAGTGCATCGACCTCCTTGCTGAGATTGCGCACGCTGGCGACGTCCATGCTCGCCAGGAGCACGATGTCGGTGGCGTGTTCGATCGCCACGAGCGCCCGCTCGTCGAGCCCGGCCGAGGTGTCGACGACGACATACGGAAAGTCGCGTGTCAGGAGTTGGAGCACCCGTGCGGCCACGTCTTCCGTGACCGCTTCGCCTTCCTCGGGCCGTCCCGAACCGGCCAGGACGTAGAGCCCTGATCGTTCGTGACGTGAGAGATACACCTTCAGCGTCGTGCTGTCGAACGACGGGATGACGGCGAGCTCACCGATCGTGTGCTCCGGGACCATCCCCATCACACTGGCCACATCACCGAACACGCAGTCGAGATCGACGACCACGGTCTGTCCGTTGTTGCTGCCTGCGATCGCCATGCTCAGGTTGGTGGTGAGCATCGTCTTGCCGCTGCCGCCCTTGGGCGAGAGCACCACGATCACTCGACCGCGCGGAGCCTCGGGTTCAGCGCGGGCCGCCCGGATCTGGGCGCTGCGCTCGGCTGATGCCAGCAGCGCAGAAACCACGCCTTCATCTGGTTCACCCGGCCCGACGATGTCGCGAATCCCCGAGCGTGCGGCATCCCGCCAGAGTTCGGCCGTCGGCTCGCTCAGGAGGACCACACCGATCTCGGGATGGTTGCGATCGAGATGACGACTCACCTCGAGGGCGAGGTCGAGCGGAACGTCCGGGCCGATGCACACGGCGGGGTATCGACGACCGGCGAGCACTCGGGCGATCTCGGTGGCGTCGGTTGCCTGCCCGACACTGGACCAGCAGTGCACGTCGGTCTGCACCGAGGCGGACATGGCCGAGAGCCTGATCTCCACCTCGACGTCGTTGGTCAGGACCGCCACCTGCAGGATGTCGACGATCATCGTGGAACCGCCACGTAGGCCTGTTGGAGCGTGAGGATCCGGGAGCTGCCCACGTCGGTTCGGGCATCCTGGCCGGTGAGCCACAGGCGACCGAACTCGGCAGCGAAGACGATCTGTTCAGCTTCGGGTCCGCTGACGGCCATCGTCACGAGCAGTCGATCACCCGGCGCCTCGCTGATGTCGGCCGCTACTGCCGGTTCATCACCGTTGCTCTCGTCATCTGTACGGGTCTCGGTCGACCGTTCGGCGTCGTTCCGGGAGAGCTGGACCGACGTGACGAGGATCTGGTTGAGGGTCAGGTGCGTGGTGTTGGGAGTCTTCGACGGGACGGTCACCTCCGGTGCGACCAGGGCAATCGGCGTATTGGGGTCGTTGGACTCCACGCTCGGTGTGCCGGAGGCAGCGAGCTCGAACGGCTCGTAGGACATCACGATGCCGACCGTTGCACCGGGTTCGATCTGGCCACCGACGGCACGCTCGGGATCGAGCGCGATCGTGAGTTCTTGCAGGCCCGCCGGCACGTCGACGCTGACGAGCTCACCCGGCTCGACCAGCCGGCTGCGCAGGAGCTGCTCGCCGGGTTGGAGCTCGACGCCGACCACGAGTTCGGGATCGACCCCGTCGAGGTCATCGAGGGCGCCGTCGGCGGCGAGGCGCTCGGGCACCTCGGCCGACTCGACGCTGGCGGCAACGTCGTCGAGCGATGCCCCTTGGGGCAGGGCGCTGCTCACGACGAGCACCGTCGCAGTCGGTTCCGGTTCCGCCGCGTCGTCACGGGCGGACTGGACGTAGCGAGCCAGCACGAACGTGCCGGCAACGCCGAGCATCACCGCCAGCAGGATTCCTACGATTCGTCGATTCATGTCATTCCGCCTTCAGTTGAATGTGGTCTTGTGGGGTGGGAGAACGTGGTGGCCGGCATGGGTCAACCGACCATCTTGATGACGCGGGCGCCGAAGTCGAACGAGTCGCCGAACTCACCGGCATCGGCGTAGTAGCGAGTGAAGACGCCTTCGAAGCAGCGGAGATTGCCGACCCCGCCTTTGCCTCCGGGCACCTGCGGACACTTGAATCCGGATGGCCACGTCGAGCCCGACAGCCGATAGCCGGTGATCTTGAAACCGGTGAAGCCCGTGATCGTGTAGGTGGCATTGCTCCCGGTGCCTTCAACGCTGCCGAAGAGGGGCAGCAGCACTTCTTGATTCCTGACGAGCGTCTCGCTGCACGGTGACTTCTTCAGGAGGTTGTCGTTGCCGGGATCGCCAGGACCCGTGATGACGTCGCCGATCTCGAGGTCGGCAGTGCATGATGAGCCAGCGACCGAGAGCCAGCCGAAGCCGCCCTCCACCGTTCCCCCCGATGGCACCCTGGACTCACAGCCGGGGACGATCTCGTTGTTCGGCCCCCCACCGGCTTTCGAATAGACGTACGTCGTGCCGACCGGAAATCCGTCGACCGACGGGAGATTGCGAAACTCGCACTCCGAGAAGGTGAATGGCAGCGTCGAGGCTGCTCGGAGTGGCCCCCAGGCTGCGACTGCGCTCGCCGTGACCGTCTTGCCGGTCAGCGAGCTGATGACGGGCGCCAGGAGGAACGACACCTCGTCGCCGCCGTCGGCGGTCTTGGTGCTGGTGTCGACGCGCACCCAGCCGGTGGCACCGGACGCGCCAGTGGGTGCGCCATCGGAACACCCGGTGAGGCCCGGACCGACACCGCACGGCGTGGCCGGGTCGAGCGCCGAGGCGCTGTCGTTGGCGTTCAGATTCGCGTACTGCTGAGCACGCACGGATCCACCGCCGCTGCCGCAATCGCCTTCGGCGCAGTCCTGCGCAACGGCGAGGGCGGCGGCGTCGGCGCCGTTCTGGAGCTCGCGTCGCTCGACGTAGAGCGCACCGATGTCGATCACCAGCGCACCCATGCCGACCAGCACGACCAACATCAGCGCCACCCAGACGAGCACGACGCCTTCGTCGCGCGGCGCGTCCGGCGCCAGATCGGTCCGAGCGAGTCGGTTCACAGTCCGCATCTCATGCTCGCTGTGGCATTCAGTGTCTTGGAACCGAGATTCACGAACGGGATGCTGAACGTGAAATCGGCGGTCGTCGTGACCGTGGCGAACGCCTCGGAATCGCCATCCGGACAGCTCGAGGTCGAGCTGACCGAGATGGCGACTCCGCTGGATGCGTTGACCGCGTCGGTGGCGCTGTTGCCGAGCGCGAGTGCTCGCGCACCCTCCCGGGCAGCGCCTTGCAGTGCGATCTGGGTGTTGTACGCCCGTCCGAACTCGATGATCCCGAAGAGCAGGATCAGCAAGATCGGTACGATGAGCGCGAACTCCACCACGATGGCACCACGATCGTCCTCACGGGGACGTCCGACACGGTCAGTCATGTTGGTCAGGCGCTGCTCAGAGCTGGTCGATCGCGTCTTGGAACGCGCCGGCGATGCCGCCCCGAAGACCCGTGAGCGAGGCAACAAGCAACACGCCAATGAGTGCCACGAGCAGGGCGTACTCGACCATGCCGGCACCGCGGTCTTCGCTCTCCTCACGGTCGTACATGCCCGTGTAGAACGATGCGATGAGTGTGTAGATCTTGTCCATGTTGTTTGACTCCTTGTTTGAGTTTCAAGCCGCCACGGACCCCGCCCGCACGGTGAGTTGATTGATGGTGTTCACACCGACGCAAGCTGCGTCAGCGGCACCAGTGTCACCGCGCTGCGTGGTCATGTCAACGGCCTCGACACAAGGTTGATCCACTCTTGAACGGGTTGACGATTCGCAGACAACGCTCTGACCAGGGCTTTCAACCCATCACCCCTGCAATACGCTCCTCGCACGCAGCGAAGTGTCAACTACTTTGCGTGGCATTCTTGACGGACTCAGGCCCGCACCGTATCACGCTTCACCGCGCTCGCCGACGCGTCTGCGGCAATCCGATGTACCGGTCGCTCGGCTCAGAGCGCGGCGAGCAGGGCGTTGCTGGGGAGCACGTTGGCTCCGTCCGCGCGACGTCACGCACGATCTCGGCGTCGTTGGTGACCACGACGATGGCTCGAGCTGCCGGCAACCGGCGCACCTCGTCACGGATCACGTCGTCGGCGGTCACCCCGTCGGGCGAGTACGCGACGCGGACCATCCGGCGCCGGTCGGCATGCGCACCCACGACGGTGCTGCCATCGAAGAACACCGTGACATCGGTGCCGTACCGCCGCGCGACGTTCTCGAGCCCGTCGAGCAGACGTCGACGCTGTTCGTCGAGTCGATCGGCCGGCCATCCCAGCTTCGCGACGTTGTACCCATCGACGACCACCGCAGCATCGGTCCGCAACAGGAACTCCGCTGCTGCCCGCGACGAGGCGATCACGCCACCCGGCAGCCGCAGCGGCCGGCGGTGCTCCGTGATGCGTTCAGGCTGCAGGTCCGAGGCGGTCTCCGCCGGCCCCAGTGAGGCCGCCAACGCGGTGATGCGATCGCCGATCGCCCGTGCGGCGAGGGCGATCTCGTCGAATTCGGCGACATCGACCCCGGGCCCAGGCACAGGCGATTCGGGCACCGCTGGCGTTGCACCGCCCTCCTGGCGCGCCGCGTCGAGCTTGGCCTTCGCTGCTGCTTCACGATCCCGGGCGTGGCGGGCCTCGATCCGCACGTCGATGAGTTCGGCACGCAGCGCTGCCGCCTCGTCCTCGGCCTTCACGACGTCGGCGCGGAGCCCGTCGACATCGGCCTGGAGTGCGCTGATCGACGCGTCGCGCTCGACCACATCGGCCCGCAGGCGTACCGCGACCTGCTCGGCCGCGCGGCGACGCTTCTCCTCGCGTCGCAGGGCCGTTCGAAGGTCGGCATCGGCAGCCTCGCTGGCCATCTCCGCGACCAGCCGGTCGACGCGGTCTTCCCACCCGTCCGGCCGCTGCAACCACAAGATGCCGATCGGATCGACCAACTCGGGCAGCGCACCGGCGGCGATCGCCGTCCGGAAGGCGTCATCGGCCTCGATGGCCCGGCGCAACCGTCCCAGCGATGCAGTCGGGATCCGAGCCTTGCCCGACACCGCCCGAAGCTCTCGGGGCACGGAGATGGCCGCCTTGCGTTTGGTGATCTCGTCACCCATCACGAGGGCGTATTCGATGGCGCTGCGCAGATGGCGGTGCTCGATCGATGCCGGATCGGACATGCCGGCACGATACCCGATCGACCCGCGCGCAGAACGAGTGTTCTTGACAGGGTACGGGTGTTCGTGATCACATGCTGCGAATGTCATCTCGTTCGATCGCCGAACTCCCTCACCAGCGGTCGTTCGACGACCTGGGCACGCCGCTACACGATGTGACGTTCTGCATCATCGACCTCGAGACCACCGGCGGCAACCGCAACGACGACATGATCACCGAGATCGGTGCGGTGAAGGTGCGTGGCGGCGAGTTCCTCGGAACCTTCCAGACCCTCGTCAATCCGGGTCGGGCAATCCCCCCGCAGATCACGGTGCTCACCGGCCTGTCCGACGTGCTCGTCTCCAACGCACCGCGCATCGAAGCGGTGCTCGGAACGCTGATCGACTTCGTCGGCGACTCGGTGATCGTGGGCCACAACGTCGGCTTCGACGTGGGCTTCCTCCGCGCAGCCTGCCAGCGCGCCGATCGCCCACCCTCGGCGGCACCGTCGTCGACACCGTCGCGCTCGCTCGCCGCCTGGTGCGCGACGAGGTGCCCGACTGCAAGCTCGGCACGTTGGCGTCGCGATTGCGGCTCGACCACCGACCGAGCCACCGCGCGCTCGACGACGCGCTCGCCACCGCCGACCTGCTGCATCTCCTCATCGAACGTGCCGCCGGGCTCGGCGTCGTCGGCCTCGACGACCTGGTCATGCTGTCGAAGCTCGCCGGCCATCCACAGGCCGGCCAAGCTGAAGATGACCGCCGACCTCCCGCGGACGCCCGGCGTGTACATGTTCCGCGGCCAGCGCGACGAGATCCTCTACGTCGGCAAGGCGACCAACCTTCGCCAGCGCGTCCGGTCGTACTTCGGCAGCGACGATCGCCGCAAGATCGGCCCGATGCTGCGCGAGACGCAGTCGGTGACACACCTCGACCTGCCCGATGCGCTCACCGCCGAGGTGATCGAGAGCCGGCTGATCAGCCGCCTCCTCCCCCGCTACAACCGTGCCGGCACCCGTGCCGACAAGTACTGCTACGTCAAGCTCGACGTCGACAGCGCCTGGCCACGGCTCGTCGGTGGTGAAGAACCCGTCGGCGACCGGACTCCACCTCGGCCCGCTGCCGTCGCGCACGATGGCCAACCTGGTCGTCGAAGCGATCCAGACCGCCGTACCGCTGCGACGCTGCACGGTCCGGATGGGCCGCAGCTACACGCCGCCCGAGGGCGCGTCGGTGTGCAGCGCCGCCCAGCTCGGCGTGGCGCTGTGTCCGTGCTCCGGCACCGCCGATCCCGGCCGCCTACGCCACTGCGGTCGATGCCGCCGCACGTGCGCTGTCAGGCGACCCGACGCCTGGTGGTCGATCGGCTGCGTGACCGGATGCTCGATCTGGCGGGACGCGCAACGGTTCGAGGAAGCCGCGGCGACACGCGATCGGTTGAGCTCGCTGCTCGGCGCCGTGCGCCGCCACCTCCTGGTCGAGGCGATTGCGGATCGGCCGAACGCGCCGAGATCACCTTCGGCGAATCGACGTGGATCATCGATCGTGGCCGCCTGCTCGACGCGACCCGCACCGGCGTGCGGGGCGGGCCCTCCCGATCCCGCCGCCGGAGGCCGCCAGCACCGGCGTCCTCGCCCGCGAGCAGATCGACGAGGTGCTCTGCCTCGCCCGGTTCTGCGACAAGCGCGCCGAACGGCTCATGGTTCGGTGCTCCGGCACCTGGACATTCCCGATCGGCGACCGTCTCCCTGATCTCACTGCGCTGACCCCAGCGCCGCCTGACGCCGAACTCCCCTCCCCGAGTTGCGATGAGTTTCACGCACCGTGTCCGCGCCGAAACTCATCGCAGCTCGGAGGCGGGGAGCACGTGGACGCCTGGCTGGCGATGCGGAGCTGCTTGACGTGACCAGACTCGAGCAGCGCGGCAATCACCGAATCGACAGAGTCGGCGGCCGACGAGCAACGCCACCGTCGGTCCGCTCCCCGAGAGCCAGCCACACCACGCGCCGGCAGCAACCCCGGCGACGAGCGCCTCGGCGGCCCCGGGTAGCGCTCGGCGAGACGGGTCGGCTGATGGAGCCGGTCGTCGGTCGCACCGACGAGCAGCGACGGATCGTCGTGCTCGACCGCCAAGACGAACTGGGCGACCCGACCGAGGTTGTGGACGGCGTCGCCTCGGCCGACCTCGGCGGGGAGCGGCACCGCGCGAACTGATCGGTTGATGTCGTCGTCGTCGGGGATCCACACGACCACCGACGCGGCGGCGAACTGCGGCCGACCCGCAGCGGTATCGCCCGACCGTCGACCCAGGCGACCACACCGCCGAAGACCGACGCCGCAGCGTTGTCGCCGTGTCCCTCCAGACGGGCCGCCACGTCGAGGACTGCTGGTCCGCGCTGTCTCGATCGCAGCGTCGCCGGCGCGCTCGGAGTCCATCACTGCTGCCAAGGCTGCTCCGCCGACCCGCGCGGCACCACTGAATCCGAGCCCGCGCCCCATCGGGATCGACGAACGCACCCACAGCGGACGGCTCTGGTCGACTTCACCGCTCGAACGCGGCGAACCCCTTGGAGACTGGGTGATGCCGATCGACCAGCTGGGCGCCCGCTGGCGGTTCGCCCGCACCGACATCGAGAGTACAGATCGAGCGCCAGCCCGAGCACATCGAATCCGGCGCCGAGATTGGCCGATGACGCCGGCACTCGAACGACGGACGTCGTCGCTCACCCGGCGTGCGCCTGCGAGACACGCACCAGCGCGTCGAGAGCTCGCCTGGGCGCGACCGTCGTCGATCGCAGCGCCGGCAACCTCGAGCCCGGCAGCGATGTCCGCGACCGCTCCACCGACCACGAGCCCGGCGGCTGCGTTGAGGAGGACGATGTCGCGGTGCGGGTCCCAGCTCACCGTCGAGCACGCGGCGTGATCGCCTCGGCGTTCTCGTCGGGATCACCACCGCGCAGATCGTCGGCGGTGGCGGGCCGGAGACCGAGGTCGGCCGGGTCGATCGTGAACTCGGTGATCGAGCCGTCGGCGAGTGCCAGCACCGTCGACGGTCCGGTCGTGGTCAACTCGTCGAGCCCGTCACCGTGCACGACCCAGGCGTGCGACAGGCCCTGGCGCTGGCAGCGTGCGCGCCATCGGCTCGACGAAACGAGGGTCGGCGACACCGATCACCTGACGGCGCACGCGGCCAGGATTGGCCATCGGACCGAGCAGGTTGAACGCGGTGGGCACGCCGATCTCGCGGCGCGGTGGCCCGGCGAACCGGAACGCCGGGTGGAACACCGGGAGCGAAGCAGAAGCCGATACCCGCTTCGCGGACGCACGCGGCGACCCCGTCGGCATCGAGTTCGATCACCACCCCCAAGAGTTCGAGCAGGTCGGCGCTGCCACACTTCGACGACGCCGAGCGATTGCCGTGCTTGCACACCGGCACACCCGCCCCGGCGATCACGAGCGCCGCCATGGTCGAGACGTTGATCGAGTGTGACCCGTCGCCACCGGTCCCGACGATGTCGACGCAGTGCGATCACGCTCGTCGTCGGTGAGCGGCACCAACGTCGCCTCGTCGAGCGCGGCGTCGAGCAGACCGGTCAACTCGTCGACGTGCTCGCCCTTCGCACGCAACGCAACCAGGAAGCCGGCGATCTGCGCGGCGGTGGCGTCACCACGCAGGATCGTGTGCATCACCTCACGGGCGGCGTCCTGGTCGAGATTCCGTCCCGCGAGCAGCTGCGACAGGATCGACGGCCAGGACAGCGGTGAGCTCGACATCGCCCGATGGTAGGGGCGACTCATCCGGATCGGCGAACCCGATTGGCAGTCGCCAACCGTGGGGTCAGCGGGTGCGACGGCGTTGGCGGATCATGCGGCGCCGGTCACGTTCGGTCGCCCCGCCCCAGACCCCGGCCTTCTCGCGGACGGACAGGGCGTAGTCGAGACATGCCGCTTTCACCGAGCAATCGGCGCACACGGACTTGGCGACCTCAGCGCCTTCGTCGTCATCGGGATAGAACACGGAGGCGTCGAGCCCCCGACATGCCCCGAGATCCCACCATTTCAATTCCTGTACCGACACGTCGGTTCGACTCCCCGTAGCTTGCCCCTCGAATGCTCGAATCTAGAACCGACGGGCGCCGAGCGCCAGAGGCAATTTCGTGGGGGTCCCCAGTGGGCGTGCGGGCGGTCAGCCGCGCAGGTCCGTCCAGGAGTTCGCCATGGGTCGTCGTCGGACAGTTCGACGGCCTCGAGGTAGTCCGGGTGTTCGATCTCGATGCGCACCGGGCCACTCGCAAAGGACGCAACCTGTTCCGGCGTGAACTCGAAGCGGATGTAGTGCACCGCCGCGGTCGCCTCTTCCCGGGTGAGTTGGCCGGCGTGGGCCTCCTCGGTGATCGAACGGACGCGATCGCCGTTGGGCAGCACGACACGAACGAACGCTCGATCCCGACCAGCTTGGGCAGCCATTCGCGCATCTGGTCATCGCTCGTGAGTTCGAGGAAGACCGTGGCCGTGAGCTCGCCCGGCTCGGGGATCATCGGGTTGTAGGTGTCGATCTCGACCTGGATCTCGTCGTCGGTCGCCAGCTTCTCGACCCTGGCCATCTCCTGGATCTGCAGGAGCATCGTGTCACGGTTCTCGAACATGAGGGTGATGATCGTGCCGAACGACAGACGCGCTTGCGCTTGGTCTCCATCACTGACTTGCGGAACTCGTCGCGTTCACGTTCGTACGCGCGGACGTCGGCGATGTCGGAGAGTGTGAGCTTTCGGTTGCTGGTCTGGGGAGACATGGCAACTCCTGCGGTCTGGCCTGCCGGCGCGGCGTCTCTGGCTGTTGGAGGTCGAATCAGGGTTCTTCGGCGATGCCGTAGGCACGAGCCATCACCTGCAGCGGGTGCTGCGGGGTACGACCGGTCTGCTCGACGATGGCGGTGTTGGCGAGGTGGCAGTCGCCGGCGACGACGTCACCACCGGCCTTGTCGATCTGATCGCCGAGCTTCTTCGCGATCGGCACCGAGATGTCCTCGTTGCCGGCCCGCAAGCCCCACATGCCGTCGATGCCCGAGCACTGCTGGACGAGCTTGACCTTGGCACCGGTGAGCTTCATCAGGTCGCGACTCTTGAACCCGATGTTCTGGGCCCGCAGGTGACACGGCGTGTGGTAGGTGATCGACTCGACGGTCTCGCCGGTGAAGTCGGTGTCGAGCGACGGTGTCGTCACCCTTGTGCACCGCCATGAGGTATTCAGCGGCGTCGTAGGTGTGTTCTGCCACGAGCTCGGCGTCGGGACCGCCGACGTAGTCGAGGTAGTCCTTCTTGATGATGTAGCTGCACGTCGGCTGGGGCACGACGATGTCGGTGCCGGCTCGCACTTCGGCGGCAAGGGTCTTGATGTTCTTCTGGGCGACCTTGGTGAACTCCTTGACGTTGCCGGAGTGCAGCCAGGGGGCGCCGCAGCAGTCGGCCTCGGTGTTGTTGCACTCCATGCCGTTGCGTTCGTAGACCTTCACGAGGTCCTTGCCGATGTCGGTCTCCTGGTACTCGACGAGGCAGGTGGGGAACACCGTGACCTTGCCCTGGCGCTTCGTGAGGTTGATCTTGGGCCGCTTCTTGAACCAGGTGGAGAAACGCTGCTTGGCGTACGGCGGCAGCAGGCGGACCGACGAGACACCCGTCGCCTTGGCGACGACCTTGCGGATGCCCGATCCTGGTTCGGCATTGACGATCTTGTTGGCAAACGGCCCGGTGGATGTGGCCAGCGTGCCGAGCAGGTCGGTGTGACCCATCATCTGCGTCGTCGCCTTGTCTCGGGCCGACTTGATGCCGTTGGCGAACTGCATCGCGTCGGCGCGCAGCATCAGCCGGGGGAAGTCGAGATTCCACTCGTGGAGCTCAGGGATGTACGGACAATTGATGTAGCAGAGCTTGCACTGGAAGCACTCGTCGACGACCTGGTCCTGCTCGGCCGGGGTGAGGCGTCCGGCGTCCTGGTCGTCGTGCTTGTCGACCATCTCGAACAGCGTCGGGAACGACGTGCAGAACTTGAAACAGAGTCGGCAGCCGTGGCACAAGTCGTAGACCCGTGTCAGCTCCTCCCGAACGTCTGCCTCGTCGAAATAGACAGGATCCTTCGGGTCATACGTCGTGGTCATGCAAACAGTCTTCCCGGATCGGGGTCGCCCAACAAGCGAGTGTGGTGCAGGTGTCAGTGGGGGTGGCGCGGAGGGGCGCTCAGCGATCCCCCTCCGCCGTCAGGCCGTCGGATCAACTCGTGCCGAACGGAGCGAGCGAAGCGAGCGAGTGAGTCACGAAATACGATCGCTTCGAGCCCCTGCGTGAAGCGTGCCGGCGTGGCTCTTCTCGGCGCGGGCGAGCGTCTCGAACCAGTCGGCGATCTCGTCGAAGCCTTCGTCGCGGGCGGTCTTGGCGAAGCCCGGGTACATCTGGGTGTACTCGTAGGTCTCGCCGGCGATCGACGCCTTGAAGTTCTCCTCGGTGTCGCCGATGGGCTCACCGGAGGCCGGGTCGCCGACTTCGGCGAGGTACTCGAGGTGGCCGTGGGCGTGGCCGGTCTCACCCTCGGCGACCGAGCGGAACAGCGCAGCGGAGTCGGGGTAGCCCTCGATGTCTGCCTTCTGGGCGAACCACAGGTAGCGGCGGTTGGCCTGGCTCTCGCCGGCGAATGCTTCCTTCAGGTTCTCGTGGGTCTTGGTGCCGTTGAGGTCAGCCATGGTGGTGCTCCTTGTTGCTGGTTGTGGTTGGTGAGCTGGAATCGGTTCGATCGCCGGCGCAGTCGGCGCAGGTGCCGTGGAAGACGATCGAGGCGGCACGCGGCGGGGTGAACTGGTCAGCGCGGTCGATGACGAGGGCGTCGGAGCCGTCGACGTTGGGGTCGAATCGGGTCGCCCCGGTTCCGAGGGTAACCGTCTGCAGTTCACCCATCTCGACGAGGTCGGTGAGCGTCGTGTACACGGTGCGCAACGAAATGCCGGGCATCTGGGCGCTCGCTCGAGCGAAGAGGACGTCGGCGGTCGGGTGGGTCGTGTTGTCCTCGAGCAGCGTGAACAGCAACTGCCGTTGCGGCGTGACCTTGAGCCCCTGGGCCCGGAAGGCAGCGGCAAGCTCGGTCGGCGACTTCACAGATCAGTTGTTGTCTGCATCGTGTGCAGATCAGCAATGCATGCAGATTGGGGCCTTCTCCCCTGTTCAACCGTCGACCAACCACGTTTGGGTTGCAGTTCCGGTGGAACGGGTCACCCGAATCCTCACGCAAACGTGCGCGCTCGACCGTCCACCAACCACGTTTGGGTTGCGTTCTGGGTGACCCGCCCCACCCGAAGTGTCACGCAAACGGGGTTTCTCGTAGCATCCGGGGCGATGTCGGGACCGAAGCGGCCATTCGAACGTGGCGCCATGCTCGACGCGTTGCGCGCCGGGACCGCCGACGACCCGTTCGACGTGCTGGTGATCGGCGGCGGGATCACCGGCGTGGGTGTTGCACTCGATGCCGCCGCTCGCGGACTGCGTACGGCGCTGGTGGAACGCGATGACTTCGCCAGCGGCACGTCGTCGAAGAGTTCCAAGATGGTCCACGGCGGCCTGCGATACCTCCAGAACGGTGACGTCCGCCTGGTCTACGAGGCGCTGCGCGAACGTCGCCGCCTGATGAAGAACGCCCCGCACCTGGTGGAGATCCTGCCGTTCATGATCCCGATCCTCACCAAGGATGGCGTCGTCTCGAAGAAGGTCGCCAAGGCGCTCGGCTCGGCGATGTGGATGTACGACCTCACCGGCGGTTGGCGCATCGGCAAGCTGCACCAACGCGTGTCGGCCGAGCAGGCGGCTGCGCACTTCCCCACCACCCACCTCGACAAGTTGAGTGCCGGCTACCTCTACTTCGACGCCGCCGCCGACGACGCCCGCCTGGCACTCACCGTCGCTCGCACGGCTGCCGAACAGGGTGCCGTGGTGGCCAACCGCTGCGCTGTCGTCGACGTCACGCTCCACGAGTCGGGCGACCGCGCCGGCCAGGCGAGCGGCGTCATGGTCGAGGCGGATGGCGAGACGTTCCACATCGCCGCCCGCTGCATCGTCAATGCTGCGGGCGTGTGGGCAGATGAGGTGCGTGCGCTCGACGAGATCGAGCACCCGGACTCGATCCGCCCTGCAAAGGGCGTGCACATCACGGTGCCGTGGGACAGGATCCGCGTCGACATCGCCGTGATCATCCCCGTACGCGCCGATCGCCGCAGCCTGTTCCTCGTGCCCTGGGGCCCCCGCCCCGACGGAACCTTCGAACACGTCTACGTCGGCACCACCGACACGGACTACGACGGTCCGCTGGATGACCCGCAGTGCACCGCCGACGACATCGACTACGTGCTGACCGCTCTCAACCAGGCCCTCGACCCGACGATCACCGAGCGCGTCACCGCCGACGACATCACCGGCGTGTGGGCCGGGCTGCGGCCGCTGGTGAAGAACGCGACGACCGACGCCACGAGCGCCAAGACCGCCGACTTGTCCCGCCAGCACCAGGTGGCAGTGAGCGAGGCGGGTGTCGTGCGGGTGAACGGCGGCAAGCTCACCACCTATCGAGAAATGGCCGAGGACACCGTCGACGTCGTCGCGAAGCGACTCAGCGCTCCCCGTCGTGCTCGACGCTCGGCGACCCGCCGCCTGAAGCTGCTCGGGGCAGGCCGCGCCACCACCGCCGCGCCTGGCACGACCGACCACCACCTCGCGCACCGCTACGGCACGATGGCCGACGAGGTCCGAGCACTCATCGCGTTCCGCCCCGACCTGGGCGAGCCACTGGTGAACGGGCAGCCCTATCTACGAGCCGAGGCCGTCTACGCTGTGCGGCACGAGATGGCCACCACGCTCGACGACGTCTTCGCCCGTCGCACGCGAGCCCACCTGTTCGACCGCCCCGCCAGCCTTGCGGCCGCCCCGTCCGTGGCGGCGCTCATCGCCGAAGAACTCGCTTGGACAGCCGACGAGACCGCCCGACAGCTCGACGCGTACCGCCGGCTGTGCGACCACGAGAAGAACGCAGGAGCCGAACATGCCCACGTCGCCAACACCACCGATTGAACTGCTCGGCAGCGACTCTCGACTCACGAGCCCCAGCGCCGAGGTCCCCGAGGAGGCGATCAGTGCGCTCGCGTCGATCTGCGAGACCATCGAAGCCGACGGTTCGAGCGACGACCCGGTCGCCGAGGCGAGCCGCGATTGGTGGCCACTGGCATTGCACTGGGCGCTCGCCGGACAGGTACCACGCCTCGCTGAGGTGGTCGTGCGGCCGACCTCGACCGACGAGGTCGTACGCGTCGTCCAGGTGTGCAACAACGCCCGGCTTCCGCTCACCGTCGCGGGCGGCCGCAGCGGCGTGTGCGGTGCGGCCGCCCCGGTGTTCGGTGGCGTCGTGCTCGACGCCACCGCATTGGCGGGGGTCGTCGACGTCGATGAGGTCTCCGGAATCGTCGAGGTCCTGCCCGGCACCTTCGGCCCCGACCTCGAGGACGTTCTCCGCAACGTCCACGGTCTGTCGGTCGGCCACTTCCCACAGAGCTTCGACCTCGCGACAGTCGGCGGCTGGGTGGCGTCCCGAGGCGCGGGCCAGTACTCGACCCGCTACGGCAAGATCGAAGACATGGTCGTCGGACTCGAAGCCGTACTGGCCGACGGCACGGTCATCCGCACGGGTGGCGCACCGGCGGCTGCCGCCGGCCCCGACCTGACCCAGCTGCTCGTCGGCTCGGAGGGCACGCTCGCCGTGATCACGCGTGTCTGGCTGCGTACGCATCCCGTTCCCACCCACGAGCGGCGCGCCGCCTACGCGTTCAGCTCGTTCAACGCCGGCGTCGAGGCGTGCCGCCACATCCTGCAAGCCGGTGCCACCCCGGCGGTCCTGCGGCTGTACGACGCGGCCGAGTCGCAGCGCGGCCAGGGCGGCGACGGCACGCAATGCATGCTGCTCGTCCTCGACGAGGGCCACGTCGAGTTGGTCGACGCGACGATGTCGATCGTCGACCACTGCGCGCTCTCGCACGGCGCAGACGCGATGGACGATGCGCTGGTCGCGGCCTGGATGGGCCACCGCAACGACACCTCAGCGCTCCAGGGCCTCACCCGCAAGGGTTTCGTCGTCGACACGATGGAGATCGCCGCACCCTGGTCGAAACTCGATGCCCTCTTCGACGACGTCCGAGCCGCGATGATGGCGGTCCCGCACGCACGCGCCGCCACATGCCATCTGTCGCACAGCTACGCCGACGGCGCGTGTCTCTATTTCACGTTCGCGGCGACGCCGCCGGCCGACCAGGTCGAGTCGACATACGTTGCGCTGTGGGACGCAGGCCAACGCGCCGTGCTGGCGAGCGGCGGCAATCTGTCCCACCACCACGGTGTCGGCCTCAACCGTGGCCGGTTCATGGCGGAGGCCCTCGGAACCGCCCACGACGTACTCCGCTCGATCAAAGCGACACTCGATCCGAACGGGATCATGAATCCCGGCAAACTCGGCCTGCCCACCCCCTTCGGCGACGTCGCCTGGCCATGAGCTCCACCGCAACCGCAGGTCGCTGGGACCTCGACGCCGTGCGCGCCGGCATCGGCGTCTGCCTGATCCTGGCGATCCCCCTCACGCTGATCGCCGCGTTCGTCGACTCCGACTCGTCGGGCCTGAACGCCTTCTTCTTCTTCGGCGCGATGTTCGGGTTCGTGCTCGGCGGCGGTTGCGCTGCATGGGTGCAACGTCGCGGCACCCCGATGTCACATGGCGTGATCACGACCATCGTCGCCTACCTCGGAGCCCAGAGTGTCTTCATCCTGATCCGCCTCGTCCGCGGCGAGAGCGTGAATTGGTTCGGTGCGTTCTTCACACTGTCGCTCGTGATCCTCGCCGGACTGATCGGCGGCATCCTGGGCAGCCAACTCCAGGCACGGGGATTCGTGCCGTCCAGCCAGCGAAACGGTCAGCGGGGTTCGCAGTGAACACGATCCTGGTCATCGATGTCGGAACCACCGGGCTGCGAGCAGCGATCGTCGACGACACACTCGCCGTTCGTGCGATGGAGTACCGCCCTTGCCTGCCGAACACTCCGGCGCCAGGACTGGTCGAGTTCGACGGCGCCGACCTGGCAGCGAAGCTGCTCGATGCAGCCCGAACGGTGCTTGCCACCGACTGAAGAACCCGTCGCCGCCGTCGGGATCACCAATCAGCGCGCCAGCACACTGGTCTGGGATCGCACGACCGGCGAGCCGGTCGGGCCGGGCCTGGGGTGGCAGGACCTGCGGACCGTCGGCGAGTGCATCATGGCCAAGGTCGAGCACGGTTGGTCGGTCGCCCCGAACCAATCGTCGACGAAGGCCGGCTGGATCCTCGCCAATACCCCCGGCCTCGACGGGCGGGACCTGTGTGTCGGCACCATCGACAGTTGGATCGCGTGGACCCTGAGCGATGGCGCGCTCCACGTGAGCGACCAGACCAACGCGTCGGCAACCACCAACGGTCTCCGCGTCGTCGACGGAACGGCGTGGGCCCACGACCGGTGCGCTGCGTTCGGGGTCCCCGAGTCGACGCTGCCCACCGTGGTCGACTCGGTCGGCGTCATCGGACATGCGACCGCGCTGCCGGGCTCACCACCGATCGCAGCGATCCTCGGCGATCAGCAGGCCTCGCTCATCGGGCAGAGCTGCGTCAAGCCCGGACGGGCGAAGATCACCTTCGGCACCGGCGGCATGCTCGACCTCTGCACGGACAACGGCGCACCAACGCAAGCAAGCCGGTACGGGGCCGGCACGTACCCGTTGCCGCTGTGGTCAAGCGACGGCATGATCACCTGGGGCGTCGAGGCGATCATGCTGTCGGCAGGGACGAACGTCGAGTGGCTCCGTGACGACCTCGGACTGATCGCCACCAGCGCCGAGAGCCACGACGTGGCGTCGATGTGCGATGACACCGACGGCGTCGTCTACGTCCCGGCGCTCCTGGGCCTCGGCACCCCACGCTGGGACTACGGCGCCCGCGGCACGCTGCTCGGCATCACCCGCGGCACTGGCCGACCCCACGTCGTGCGGGCCGTGCTCGAGGGCATTGCCCATCGGGGAGCCGACCTGATCGATGCCGCACGGACCGACAGCGGCGTCGACATCCACACCGTGCGCATCGACGGCGGGATGAGCGTCAATCCCACCTTTGCTCAAGCGCTCGCCGATGCGGCGAACTGCCCGATCGAGGTGTCACCGATCGCCGAGGCGACCACGATCGGCGCTGCGTTCATGGCCGGACTGGGTGTCGGTCTCTTTGCCGGCATGGACGACCTCGATGCGCTCTGGCGACCCGCACATGTCGTCGTGCCGACCGCACCCGGATCGCACGCCCAACGGCGAGAACGGTGGGCCGATGCACTCGATCGTGCCGCCGGGTGGCACTCGGATCTGTCGGCGCTGGAGTTCTGAGCGATCACCCGATGACCGGCCCTCGGACCCTAGAATTGCTCGGACGCCCTCCCAGCGGGAAGGCTGTCGTACGCATGACCTCGAAAGGACACTCCCCCGTGGATCTCGATTCCGCTGCACCGGCCACGTCCAGGCGCGGCCTCATTGGCGCATTGGGCGCTGCCGGCCTTGCCAGCGCCGCAGCCCTCAGCATCGCCCGCCCCGCATCTGCTGCACCGTCCAGCCCGACGGACGAAGAAAAGGTGTTCCTCCGTCAGGCCATGGAACTCGAGCTCACGGCGCAGGCGTTGTATCAGGACGCGATCGACGCCGGTCTGTCCGATGTGGCGCTCGCACTGGCCGTGGTGTTCGCCGAGAACCACGTGACCTATGCCGACAAGATCGCCGGTGCAGCGGGCTTCTCCGCCAACACCCGCAACGAAGAGGTGTACCGACAACTGCGGTCGGCGTTCGCGACCAGCGACGCCGAGGCGTTCGCCGAGGTCGCCGCCAGCCTGGAGAACACCGCCGTGGCCACGCACACGTCGCTCCTGCCCGAGTACGTGTCGGTCGACGCCCGAACGCTGACGGCTTCGATTCTCGTGGTCGAGGCTCGCATGGCAACCGTGCTCACCGACTTCGGGGGCCTCGCCTCCAACCTCGACGACGTCTTCGAGCCCGACGCCGAACCCCTCGACCTCACTGCCGGAGCGGCATCATGACCCACCACATCAAGAACAACAGCACTTCGCGCGTCGGCCGCCGCGATGCGCTCAAGCTCGGTGGCCTCACCATCTCGGCAGCCGCACTCGTTGCTGCCTGTGGCAACGACCGCAGCGGTGACACCGCCCCGGGCCGGGTGGGGTTCGCGCCCCCGATCGAGGAGTTGGCGGACTACCCGATCGACGATGCCGTGCTGTTGCGCACCGCCTCGTCGCTCGAGCTCACCGCGATCGCCGTCTACGAGGCCATCCTCGACACCGGCTTGCTCGACGCAGAGCAGACCGCACTCGTCGAGCGGTTGATCGAGGACCACCAGATGATCGCCGACGAGATGGGCGAACTCACCGAATCCCTCGGCGGCGTCGCCTGGGAATGCACGAACCCGTGGTACATGAGCCGAACGGTCGAACCGCTCCTCGCTGCGGTACTCGCCAGCGACAACCCCGTGCGCGACATCTTCAACGCCGCCGTCGTGCTCGAGAACGTTGCCGCCGGAACCCACCAGAGCCTGACGATCCAACTCGAAGACGCCGATGCTGCGGCCGCCACGATTGCTGCGGCCACACTCGAGTCTCGCCACTCGGCCTTCATCGTTGCGACCGTGCGTGGCCCCGAAGGGTATGTGAGCCCGCTCATCGACGGCGACGGCGACAGCCCGACCGACGTCGACGGAGTGCCGCAGAAGTTCTCGATCACCACCCGATTCGGCTCGACCGGTCAGGCCGAGCTCGTCGCCGGCGCACCCAACGAGAACGGCGTGCGTGAGACGTTCATCATCCAGACACCGTCGCTCAACTCCTGGATCTACAACGAGCTCGAACCCACCTGCTGACGACCGACCCTGAGCGGTCGACCATCGGACGGATCGGCGACTTCAGCCCCTGGGTCGACAGCCGTCGCCCGCGACGAAGCGCAAGCCCGGTCGTACACTCCACCGGGCAATGGTGAGGTGGCCGGGTGATCGCGGCGGTGCGTGCTGCACCGTCGAGGAAAGTCGGGACTCCACAGGGCAGGGTGCTGGCGAGAGCCAGGTCGGGGCGACCTGACGGACAAGTGCAACAGAGAGAGACCGCCGATGGATCGGCTCGCTTCACAGCGGCCCGGTCACAGGTAAGGGTGAAACGGTGCGGTAAGAGCGCACCAGCGGCGACGGTGACGTCGTCGGCTCGGTAAACCCCACCCGGAGCAAGGCCGAGCAGAGGACGCGAACGGCCCGTTCGTCCAGGCAACTGGACACCCTCGGGTAGGCCGCACAGATGGATGGTCACCGAGTGCGAGAGCGCTCACAGAATCCCGCTTACAGGCCACCTCACCATTGCGCACCATCTCTGAGCAGGGGTGATGTGTTTCTCAGAGTGTGTTGTAGCACGGCTGCAACACGAATCGGAGAAGCTCGTGAGCGGGCGACGGGAAATCACTGCGCGGACGGCTCTCGTTCGGTCGACGATGCCCGACCTTGGCGCAGGCATCGCAGTAGTGGTCCGACCATGAGCTTCTACTGAACGGCCCACCCGAGGCACTCGCAAAGATCAGCCCGTCATGGTACGCAGGGAACTCGACCAGGTGTGCGGCCAACAGTGAGTCCGAGACACTCCCCCAACCGCAGCCGGGTCGAAGCCATCCGCAACGCGGCCGCGCTCCATTCCATCTGTCCGAAGCGTGGCGTCAGGTGCTCCCGGAAGTGACTGGTGAACGTCTCGGCGGTCGAGGCTCGACGTCGTCGTCCGCTTCCGATCAAGCCACGCAGAGGCGGAGTCCTTGAACAAAACGTTCGTGCGGAGACACCGCATTCGACACTCAACCGGGTAGGCGCCCGCCGGAGTCGACGACGCGTGTCGAGCATACGTTGCTCGATCTCGTCGGGGGTCCGGGTTGGGCAACGCTGGTGACCGGTCGGCCCGCTTCGACTCGATCGACCAATAGTCGCCGACCATGCGGCGTCAGACGAGCGCTTCGGTGAGCACGAAGCCCTCCCAAGAATGTGGTGACAGCAGCCCCCGCCTCACACGGGAGGTCTGCTCTGCGTCAACCCGACACCAACGTCATGGACAGCACATCTGGCTCCGACAAGACTCATCAGCCCTGTCGGAGCCACTTGCCTTGCTACAACGGGGGCGTCACCACGACAGCCTCGGCCACGACAGCGTCCAAATCGGTGTACGTACCCAACGCCGACGGATTACTCGTACCCGTGGTCTGCACCTTCAACGTGTGCGACCCAGCCGACAACCCGGCCTGCTCGAACACCACCTGCTGATAGCTGTAACTGGGCGCATACATGTCCACCAAGGTCTCCACACCATCAACCTTGACCGACACAATCCCACGATTCGGACCCGTCGACGCCAACAACCGCACCACCGAACCCTCAAAGACCACATCCAACGACTTACCCGCACCCACCGTCGTCGCCGACGAACCACCAGAACGCTGCGGAGACGACGACGTCCACCAACCCGACGAGAACACCAGACCCGCAGCGCCATTCTCGAACCGCGACGTCACCACGACACCCTCAGCCACGACAGCATCCAAATCGGTGTACGTACCCAACGCCAACGGATTACTCGTACCCGTGGTCTGCACCTGCAACGAGTGCGAACCAGCCGACAACCCGGCCTGCTCGAACACCACCTGCTGATAGCTGTAACTGGGCGCATACATGTCCACCAAGGTCTCCACACCATCAACCTTGACCGACACAATCCCACGATTCGGACCCGTCGTCGCCAACAACCGCACCACCGAACCCTCAAAGACCACATCCAACGACTTACCCGCACCCACCGTCGTCGCCGACGAACCACCAGAACGCTGCGGAGACGACGACGTCCACCAACCCGACGAGAACACCAACCCGCAGCGCCATTCTCGAACCGCGACGTCACCACGACACCCTCAGCCTCGACAGCATCCAAATCGGTGTACGTACCCAACGCCGACGGATTACTCGTACCCGTGGTCTGCACCTTCAACGAGTGCGAACCAGCCGACAACCCGGCCTGCTCGAACACCACCTGCTGATAGCTGTAACTGGGCGCATACATGTCCACCAAGGTCTCCACACCATCAACCTTGACCGACACAATCCCACGATTCGGACCCGTCGACGCCAACAACCGCACCACCGAACCCTCAAAGACCACATCCAACGACTTACCCGCACCCACCGTCGTCGCCGACGAACCACCAGAACGCTGCGCAGACGACGACGTCCACCAACCCGACGAGAACACCAACCCCGCAGCGCCATTCTCAAACCGCAACACCGGCAGCGCGGCAGGCGTCGCCGGCACGACATCAGACAACACCGACTGCAGATCAGCAGCATCAACAGCAGCGACCGCGAAGTCGTACGACTGACCGTTCACCAAGCCAGTCACCACGAAAGTCGTAGCAGTGATCACCGGGGTCACCAACAACTCGCCATCCACGAACACCCGATACGACACCGCATCAGCCACCGAATCCCACGCGAGCTCCACCTGACCATCACCAGGCGTCGCCACCAAACCCGTCGGAGCGGCCGGAGGTACGGGGGCAACCGGCATCCCCGACTCGAAGCCGGCAATCAAGCTCGTGCCAGCGACGTTGATCGCCTGGACCCACACCGCGTACTCGCGTCCGTTCTCGAGACCGGTGACCGTGCACGTCGTATCGGTCGACAGCCCCTCACACGTCGCGACCCCACCGCTCGACGCGCTCACCCTGTAGCGTCGTGATCGGCGCTCCGCCATCAGACACCGACGGCGCCCACGTCACCTCGAGCGAACCGTCGCCCGGCACCACCGAGGTGATCACAGGCGCATCCGGCCGCGTCGGGACCGTCGCGTTGATCGTCGCCGGCACGCTGGCACCGACCGAGTTCTCCGCAACCACCTCGAAGGTGTAGGTCGAACCCTTGGTCAGACCGGTCACGACACACGACGTGTCGCCAGCCGCACGCCGTGCAGCTCGCGCCGCCCGGATCGGCGGTGACCGTGAAGCCGGTCAGCGCGGTGCCGCCGGTATCGACCGGCGCCACCCACGACACAGTGACCGCACCGTTGCCGAGTTCGACAGCCAAATCGGTCGGCGACTGCGGCACCGCGAGCGGCGGCACGTCGGCGGTGGTGACGTCGAGTGGTGTGCTGTAGGCACTGGGGTTGCCGGCAGCGTCGAGCGCTCTGACGGTGTAGGCGTACAGGGTGGATGGTTGGAGTCCGGTGTCGGTGAATGACAGTCCGGTGATGGTTCCGGGGATGAGAACGCCGTCGCGGGCGATTTCGTAGCCCACGACACCACGGTTGTCTGTCGATGCGTTCCACGACACCGTCGCCCCTGTTGTTGTCACCGCGGACGATGACAAACCAGCAGGCACAGACGGCGCCTCGGCATCAGGCGGCGGAGGACCATCGGTTCCGTCCGTGAGTTTCAGGTCGTCGATGGTGACCGACTTGACTTCGATGGCACTTCCTGAACGCACGAGTGAGACGTAGGTCTGGCCCACAGCCGTGACAGTCGTGTCGTTGAGCGTGACGTTCCAGGTGGTGGGTTCGGACGTGCCGTCGGCCCAGATCCGGTATTGGATCGTCGAATCCACGACCCGCAAGCGGATCCATTGGCGGCCTGCGCCGACTGCTTGGGATGACGAGATGTCGAGGTTGGTCAACGCGCCGTTGACGACGCGCTGCAGCGCAACGCTGGTGCTGTCTGGCGGTATCTGTAGCCCATAGCCGTTCTGTGGTCGATACGCGTTCAACCAGCCGCCCGACGCCCGTGACCAGACGCTGAAGTAGGCCCGTGGTGCAGAGCTGTTCCAGTCATAGGAGAACACCAGGTCAGAGTCGGCGACAGCCCCAACGCCAGCAAGCTGAGTTCGGACCCACGATCCGCTGGTATTGGAGACCGAGAGTCGTCCGGTTCCATCCTGAGTGTCGATGGTCCCGGCATTTGTGGAACTCGCCCATTCGGAGCGCCATGGGGCGCCTTGCGCCGCGGTGAAGTCATCGGCGAAGAGCACTGGCGACACGTCGGCGGTGGTGACGTCGAGTGGTGTGCTGTAGGCACTGGGGTTGCCGGCAGCGTCGAGTGCTCTGACGGTGTAGGCGTACAGGGTGGATGGTTGGAGTCCGGTGTCGGTGAATGACAGTCCGGTGATGGTTCCGGGGATGAGAACGCCGTCGCGGGCGATTTCGTAGCCCACGACACCACGGTTGTCTGTCGATGCGTTCCACGACACCGTCGCCCCTGAGGCACTGACCGCAGACGATGACAAACCAGCAGGCATCGACGGCGCCTCTGTGTCCGGCGGCGGCGGCGGACCATCGGTGAACTCGCCGACGAGACGAGCACCGTCCAACAGCTGCAGGTACACCGCGTCGGTTCCGAGTGAACCTGAATATTCGCCTACGACCAGACGGGTCTCCCCAGGGTGCGATTGGCGGAATGCAACATCGTTCGAAACGACGACGACTCGAGCGCCCGGCAGCAGCACGGTTCCTGGTTGGAAGGTGAGTCCGATGGCGTCGATCGTCCAGCCCGAGATATCCACTGAGTCTGTGGTCGACGGATTGAACAGCTCGACCGACTCCGAGGCCCCTGGGCCGGCGGCTCGTTCGATGCTGTTGATCTGTACCGAGGCGTTCGCAGCCTGCGACACCGGGATGCGCAGACCCGGGCCCGTGTTGTTGGCGATGACGGCGTACCGGTCGGCGAGGCCGGCGACGAACGCGTTGCGGGCGCCCGTCGGGCTGTAGCCGCCCCAGATGTCGCGGTCGAGGTCCCATTCGGCGCGGTAGGGCTCGGAGATCGAGTCCCACATCGCCTCGAACTTGCCCGCCGGCAGAAGGAACTCGTCGGCGAGCGTGCGGACTCGCCGATGGAACATTGCAGCAATGTCGGGATATGACATCAGTGCCCGGACCATTCGGTTGTTGTCGGCATCGAGGAACTCACCCTTGCCATCGCTGGCAGGGGTGGTGAAGATCCAGTCGAGGTCCCAGTGCCACATCTCCCAGCGTCCGGTTCCGTCCGTGTCGCGAGCGACAAACCAGTTGTACCAGCCGGAGTCTGAATGGCGGATCACGGCGTTCACCGACATGTAGTTGACGAGTTCGGGAATGTTGAGATTCTCGAGCATCCATGCCCGTTGCGCTGGGCTCGCTGGTGCGTCGAGCACCTGGGTGAGCTCCCAAACGTCGGTGTAGTCCTCGTCCTTGCGTTCCTTCTTCTTCAGCCATGGCTCAGGCAGGCACCCCGGGCAGCCCGACTCCATCCTTGCCTCGAGCTCGTCGGCGGTTGCCGCTGTTCGTAGCCCGCCGCCTTCACCCTTGTAGATCGCCCAATCGGAGACACCTTGGGCATCGCGCCATGTGCCGTCTTCGGTCTCCATGACATGACCAACGCTCCAGAAGTCACCATTGCGCTGGCTGCGAACCGGGAACGTCGTCAGTGAACGAGCGCCGGCTCCGGCAACGGTGTTCCATCCAAGATCGGTGAGAGGATCAGGGTTGCGCTGGATGGCGAATTCGTCGAGCGGGTACGGCATCAGCGGGCGCATGTCCAGCTCGTGTCCCGAGGGAAGCTCTACCTTCCAACTGACCTTTTCGCGGGTGCGGCTGGTGTTGCCGCGGATCCGCATGATCGAGTTGTCGACGACCTGGCCATCCCAGGCCACTACTGCGGCGCCTTCGAAGTCGTCGTAGCGGTGGTTGGCGAGGATGTCCTCATACACCGCGTCTTCCATGAACCAGTTGAAGATTGGCAGCGTCGTGGTCACCGATGGGTCTGAAACAACGAGGCCTTCGTAGTTCACGGTGTCGCCGTCAACTGGTAGTGAATACGTCTGGGCACCGGACGTCGCATCGATGCGCCACCTCACCAGGTCGCCAGCCCCTTGTCCGGGGATCGTTGCGGCGAAGAGCCCATCGTTCGCGCCCGCCGGGGCTTGCCGCGTCGTCGAGCATCGTCACCGGGATGTCAGCGCCGAACATCACCTTGTAGGTCAAGGTTGCCGTCGATCCTCGCGCCAACCTCGCGGACACCACGATTGACTCGCCGGGTGCGGGTGCCGCGGGTGTCACGAGTGGAGAGCCGACCTTGAGTGCGGGGGGTGTGCCGTCGATGGAGTTGACCTCACGGGGCGTTCCTCCGGCGACATCGCTTGGTCCCCAGTTCTCCGGTTGGGTGTTGTCGTAGCTGAGCCCACGTAGTTCGAGCGATGGACCGTTGCCATCGGGCGCGCCCGTCCACGGGTCGGCGTCGTCGTAGGTGACCGAGTCGATGACTCCAGCACCGGCGTCGACGAGGGTGACTTCCTCGCCGCCGTTGGACAACTTGCCCGAGTAGGTGCCGTCGGGCGTGAATCCGTACAGGGTCGCGAATGCGACTGGATCCGGTGACATGACGAAGTAGCTACCTGCAGGTATCACCACACCGGCGTCGATGATCCCGTCGATCCCAGCGGAGAAGGACCACCCCGACACGTCGATGGGAGTTGTGCCGGTGTTGACGAGTTCGATGAATTCATCAGCGTCGTCGTCGGACCCGGGGTGGTAGTTCAACTCGGAGATGACGATGCCACCGGGCTCGGCCGACGCGATCGGCGCTGCCACCAAAACACTCGCGAGCAACGCCAGCGAGCAGGCGATTCCTCCGACAATTCTTCCGCTTTGACGCCCCATGATGCCCACCCGTCCTTCCGCCCTGACCACAGTACGACCTAGTCGGACTGTGGACAAGTGAAATGCAACGAGATGCACCGAGATGCACCGAGACGTGCTTCGCCGTTCTGTCCTCGGTTCGCCGGCAACATGGTCGAGTGAGCACCGAAGGAATCCAGCGGACGTCGGTCATCACAGGATCTCCGAGCTTCTTCCAGCCGTTCTCCCAGGATGGTCGGGGATGTCACGTCCCCATCGAATCATGCCGTCTCGCCATCTCAGCGGTGGGTCTGATCACAGGAGACTGACATGACTCTTTCCATCGATTCCATCCACAACGGTCCCCCGCCCTCCGGCCATGGTGGGGTGACCGGGGGCGAGTTGCCGAACTCGTCGATCCGCTGAGCGGTGCGGTTCGTTATCGCGCCCCAATCCCGCTCGCTGGTCCGAACCGTGACACCCCCTCGTCATGATCGAGAGCGTGACCGACGAGCCGAGCCCCGAGGAACTCCAGCAACTCGGCAGATCGGTCACCCTGTCCGGGGTGCTCGGCGACCGTGACCGCCTCCACGCCGTGGTCCCGCTCCCCCAGCTGCGACGAGGTCGACGTTGGGCGCGGTGCACGCAGCCGTCAGGAGAATCTCTGGCGGCTCTCAGCTCCCGGCCAGCCAGCGCCGAGCTCATGACAGTCACACCGACACCGCCACCCGTCGACACCCGGCTCGAGCGTCGTCGGCCACCAACCAACGCATCCGCTGTGGCCAGGTGTCCACGACTCGAGTCGGCCAGACCTCACCACCATCACGTGAGGATCGCAGGCGTACCCGAACTCCGTACTCAACCGAGTCCGTTCGGGCGGCCGCAGCCTGCTGATCACATCCGGTTCACCGTCCACACCGAAGGCATCGACGCGCCGCGCCCAGCACATGAGCGATCTTCAACACACCTTGCTGATTCCCTGTCTCGTTGGAGGGGCCACCTCATCGGCAAACGTGGGGAACGCATCCACGAGGTCGAGCGCGGACCGGAACCAAGCGCACGTCCGTCGCGCGACGTACTGTCGCGATGGTGAAGATCGGCGTCCAGCTCCCCGAAGTCGAATGGGAAGTGCCCTTCCCCGAGTTGATCGAGATGGCCCAGACGGCAGAGTCCGTCGGCTTCGATTCGGTCTGGCTCGGAGATCATCTCCTGTACGAACTCGAGGTTGGCGACCGCGGGCCGTGGGAGGTGTGGACCTCACTCGCAGCGATCGCCGCCTCGACGTCGACGATCTCGATCGGACCGCTCGTTGCATCGACGAGCTTCCACGCTCCGGCCATGCTCGCCAAGCAGGCGGCGACGGTCGATGCGATCTCGGGCGGCCGCTTGATCCTCGGCGTGGGAGCCGGCTGGAACCGCCGCGAGTACGACGCCTTCGGGTTCGCCTACGACCATCGAGTCAGCCGGTTCGAGGAAGCGTTCACCATCATCCGCACCCTCCTGCGAGAGGGAGCGATCGACTTCCACGGCACCTACTACGACGCCGACCGCTGCACGCTGCATCCTCGGTCGAGTGAGACCGGGCCGCCGCTGATGATCGGTTCGATCGGTGCGCGAATGCTCGACATCACGCTCCCCCACGTCGACGCCTGGAACATGTGGTGGAGCCAGTACGGCAACTCGGCCGCCGGGTTCCGACGCGAGAAGGAACGGGTCGATTCGCTGATCGTTGCGGCAGGACGATCGATCGCTGACGTCGAGGCCACCGCCGCGGTGCTCGTCCAACTCGAGGGTGGCGCCGGGAGACAGATGGGCGACTACGACGATTTCAACACCGTCCAGCCGCTCCGAGGCAGCCCGGGCGAGCTGGCCGACCAGCTCCGAGAGTTCGAGGCCGCCGGCGCCGACCACGTCCAGCTGGTCGTCGATCCGATCACCCGTGACTCGATCGAGTGGCTCGCCGACGTCCTCGCCGCCTTCGACCCGGGTCGACCCTCCCCGGACTGAAACGGCGTTCCTGATCGTCGAGCACACCGTCCACTCGAGCGGTCGTCGGTGAGGTCGTGACGGTTCATCCAACCGAGGCCGCAGCCGCCCTGCGCCTTCGACGGAGCCACACCCGGCGGCCGACCGCCAGCGCCACCAGTACGCCGATGACGATGCGTCGCGTGCCGGTCGGCAGCTCGCGGAGGTAGTCGAACATCCCGCCGCCGGCGACCACGAACAGCACAACGCCCGGGATGATCCCGATGCCCGTCCCGATCAGGAAGTTGCGGGTGCTGACCTTCGACACCCCGAGAAGCCAGTCGGCCGGAGCGAGCTGACCGAAGACCAGCCTGAGCAGTATGACCGGCCAGATTCCACCTGTCGCGAGCCGATCGTTGTACGGGTACATCCGCTTCGGGATCCGCAGCTGCACCCAGTCCCTCCCGACCCAGCGGGCGAACGCGAACGCGATGTAGCTGGCCCCCATGTTCCCGACCCACGACAGTGCGATGGCCAACGGGTACGGCCACACGATCCCGGCGGGCACCATGAAGACGAGACCCGGAACCCCGAGTGGTTGCGTCAACCACATGACGCCCACGAAGATCAGCGGCCCGACGATCCCGGTGTCGGTGAGCAGGTTCTCGATGTTCCCCTCGCCCGTCGCCCAGCCAGAGCCGCCGAACGCCACGGCCAGCGCAGCAATGATGGCGAGACCGGCGAGCACGGCGACCTTCCGGTTCATCGACGGTCACACTACGACGCCACCTCCATCCGACCTCCACGGAGTGATCCGCTTCCGGTGCGACCGCCGAACGCCTCACCCGACTAGGTTGCCCTTCGACATGGGGGTGTCTTCGAGGGGCTGGGGAGCCGCGCAACTACAACGCGCTGCATGGCAACTCCTCCCCGCGTTCGGCCTGGTCGCGGTGCAGCTGATCTTCTTCGGGATGCCTGCCGGCGCCTGGGTGCGCGGCGTGGTCCTCGGTCTCCTCACGGCCCTGCTCGCCATGGGGATGGCCCTGGTGTACCGGGCCAATCGGGTGATCAACTTCGCCCAGGCCGACCTCGGATTCGTCCCGACATCGCTCGCGGTTGGTCTGATCGTCTTCTCGGGGCTCCCGTACCTGTTCGGTTTCGGTGTCGGCCTCGTTGCCGCTGTAGCCCTCGGTGCGATCGTCGAACTCGCCCTGGTTCGGCGTTTCGCCAAGGCGTCGCGGCTCGTGCTCACCGTCGCCACCATTGGCATGACCCAGCTGCTCGTGGTCCTGGCGCTGCTCGTGCCGAGGATGTGGGATCAGAGCGTCGCCTCACAGCGCATCCCGCCACCGGTCGACTGGAAGGTCACGATCGGCACCTTCATCCTGTCGGCCAACGACCTGATCGCGCTGATCGTTGCTCCGCTCGCAATGGTCGGCGTCGCCGTCTTCCTCGGCACCACCCGTCTCGGAACGGCGATCCGCGGATCGGCCGAGCGCAGCGAACGAGCGCTGATGCTCGGCATCCCGGTCGCCTGGCTGTCAACGCTGGTGTGGGCCATCGCCGCCGGGTTGTCGTTCCTGGCGCTGTTTCTCCGAGCCGGCATTCTCGGCGTGCCACTCGGGGCAGCGCTCAGCTTGTCGAACCTGGTGCTGGCGCTTGCAGCGCTCGTGATCGGACGGTTGCGCCACCTGCCGACCGTCGCCACTGCGGCGATCGCGCTCGGCATCCTCGAGTACGGCGTGGCCTGGAACGCGAGCAGCCCGCTGCTGGTCACCCCCATCGTCGGCGCGGCGGTGCTGGCCGCTCTCCTCCTGCAGCGACGTCAGTACGGCCGGGCCGATCGCGACGAAGCCACAGCATGGCGACTCGCCGACGAGGTCCGACCGCTCGAGCCCTGGGTCGCTCGGCTCCCGCTGGTTCGCCTCCTGCGCTGGGGCACGGCAACTGCGATCGTCGTCGGTCTCGCGCTGATCCCGCTGTTGCTCCGGACCGATCAGATCATCAAGGCGACCGCCGTCGCCGTCTTCGCCGTCATCGGACTGTCGCTCGTGGTGCTCTCCGGCTGGGCCGGACAGATCTCTCTCGGCCAGATGGCGTTCGTGGCGATCGGCGCTGCCGTGAGCGGCAAGAGCACGATCAGCTGGAACGTCGACATGTCGCTGTCGCTGCTGCTCGGCGGCGCTGCAGGTGCCGTGGCCGCCCTCGTCGTCGGGCTTCCTGCTCTTCGGCTGCGAGGGCTCTACCTTGCGGTGACCACGCTCGTGTTCGCGCTGGCGGTGAACTCGTGGTTGCTCAACCGTCAGTTCTTCGACTGGGTGCCGCAGGAGCGCATCGAACGTCTGCCGCTGTTCGGCCGGATCGATGTGTCGACCCCGACCAGCTTCTACGTGTACACGCTCGCCGTACTCGCCCTCGTGTACGTCGCGCTGCGAGGTGTCCGCCACAGCCGAACCGGTCGGGCAATCGTCGCGATGCGAGAGAACGAGCTGGCTGCGCAAGCGTTCTCGGTGGCACCGGTGCCCGTGAAGCTCACTGCATTCACCATCTCGGGCTTCGTGGCCGGGATCGCCGGAGGACTCTTCGTGCAACTCAGCCAGAGCTTCGACCTCTCGAGCTATGGCGCTGCCACCAGCCTCGACGTGTTCACCGCGGCCGTCGTCGGCGGGCTCGGCTCGTTGTTCGGCGGCGTGCTCGGCGCCGTGTTCCTGCGAGGCAGCGAGTGGTTCATCACCGCACCGGAGTGGCGCCTGCTGTCGTCAGCACTGGGAGTGCTGATCGTGTTGCTGATCATCCCCGGCGGTCTCGCCAGCCTCGTGATCAAGATCCGCGACTGGTACGTCGGCGTGGTCCTGCGGCGGCGGGGCATCGAACCCCCGGCTGTGCTGGCGGTGTCGACCGCCGACCTGCTCGAGGCCGAGGCAGCAGGCATCGACGAGATCACCGCACTGACGCACCCGAACGGCACCGACCCCGCCGTCGCACCGACGGACCACGTCACCGCCGCCGACGACGACGAATTCGTGTCACCCGCTGAACGGAGCACGACATGACCGCGCCGGACCCGTCGGCACACATCATGCGTCGCTTCGCCTACGGCGTGCGCCATCCGAAACAGTGGATGACCGACCTCTGCGGTGGCGAGGCCGCGTTCCCGTTGATCATCCTGTTCGGCCTCAACGCGGTGGACGAACTCGACCGCACCGCCTTCGGCGTCCTCCTGCCGGAGATACGCGAGTCGTTCGACATCAACATCTCGACCGCACTGTCGATCGTCGCACTGTCGTCGGTCGCCGCGCTCGCTCTCCAGGTGCCCATTGCCCAATACGCGGACAAGTCGAAACGGATCCCCCTCGTCGTGATCGGCGCGCTGGCATGGGCTGGATTCTCGGGGATGACCGGCCTGGCGACCGGGCTCATCCTGCTGACCATCGCTCGATCCGGCTCCTCGCTCGGCAAGGCCGTCATCGATCCCACTCACAACTCGTTGATCGCCGACTACTACCCCATCGAGAGCCGGGCCCGCGTCTACAGCTTCCACCGCGCCGCCAACGCCGTCGGGGCCTTCGTGGGCCCGCTGGCTGCGGGCATGTTGGCGTACTACTTCGACTGGCGTGTGCCGTTCTTGGTGTTCGTGATCCCGAGCGTGATCTTCGCCATGTTCGCACTCCGAATGAAGGAGCCGATCCGGGGTCGCTGGGAACGCCACGCAACCGGCGCATCGCAGGACATCATCGACACCGAGGAAGAGTCGCCGTCGTTCGCCGAGAGCTGGCGGACGGCACACAAGGTGCGGTCGCTGCAGCGGATCTGGTGGAGCCTTCCCTTTCTCGCCACCTCGTTGATCGGCTTCGTCACCCTCGCGTCGTTGCTCTACGACCAGAAGTTCGGACTCGACGAACGCGCCCGGGGTGTCGCCGCAGCGGTGTCCGAGCCGTTCGCACTGGTCGGCCTGGTGATCGGTGCCCGAATCGCCACACGACGATTCGTGGGCAACGTCGCGGGTCTCATCAGGTTCGTCGCCTCAGTGGCCCTGCTGACCTCGGTTGCGTCAGCCGGCTTCGCGTTCGCTCCGAACGTGTACATCGCTGTCGCGCTGAACTGTGTGATCTCGGCCTCACTCGCCATCATCGGTCCGGGCGTGCTCGCAGCCTTGTCGCTCGCGATCCCGCCTCGCGCCAGGGCCACCGGCTTCGCCATCGGATCGCTCTGGGTGATCCCTGGCCTGTTCGTCCTGCCGGTGATCGGCTGGATTGCGGACAACTGGAGCATCGAGATCGGCATGCTCGTGATGATCCCGATGTTCATCATCGGCAGCCTGCTGTTGCGCAGCGTCGCCGACGTGATCGACGGCGACATCGCCCAGGTCTGGCAGTCTGCCGCGGCACGGTCCGAGGTGCTGTACGACCGACGCCAGGGCACTACCAACCTCCTCCTGCTCAAGGGTGTCGAAGCCGGCTACGACAATCGCACGGTGTTGCAGGGCATCGATCTGCGACTCGACGAAGGCGAGGTCGTCGCCCTCCTCGGCACGAACGGTGCCGGCAAGTCGACGCTGTTGAAGTCGATCAGCGGCATCGTCGAAGCCGATCGCGGCGCCATCGTGCTCGATGGACGAGACATCACGCACGCTCCCCCGAACGAGATCGCCGCACTCGGCATCGTGCAGATGCCAGGCGGCCAGGGCGTGTTCGGCTCGCTGACGGTGAAAGAGAACCTCGAACTCGCCGGCTGGACCAACCGGCGAGACAGCAAAGGTGTCGAGGCGGCCACCGCCGAGGTGCTCGAGATGTTCCCGGTGCTGGCCAACCGGCTCGACTCACCGGCAGCGAACATGTCCGGCGGCCAGCAACAGATGCTGGCACTGGCGATGAGCTTCGTCATGCGGCCGAAGGTGCTCCTGATCGACGAACTGTCGCTCGGCCTTGCACCCGTCGTGGTCGGCCAGCTCCTGCCGATCGTACGGCGCATGGCCGACGACGGGGTCACGGTGGTCCTGGTGGAGCAGAGCGTGAACGTGGCACTCACCGTCGCCGAGCGCGCCTACTTCATGGAGCGCGGCAAGATCATGTTCGACGGGCCGACAGCCGAACTGCTCGAACGCCCCGACCTGCTGCGCTCGGTGTTCCTGTCTGCCGCTCAACCCGACCACGAGACCACCGACGGGATCGAACCGCTCGACCGCGCCGTCATCGACCGCACCGACGCCCCCGTGCTGTCGGTCAACGAACTGTCGGTGAGCTTCGGCGGAATCAGCGCCGTCAACGCGGCGACCTTCGATGTGTGGCCCCGCGAGATCGTCGGCGTCATCGGACCCAACGGCGCCGGCAAGACCACCGTGTTCGACCTGATCTCCGGTTTCACCCCCCTCGACCACGGCCAGATCGTGCTCAACGGCCGCAACATCACGTCGCTGAACTCATCGAGACGTGCGGCGATGGGCCTCGGGCGATCGTTCCAGGACGCCCGCCTCTTCCCCGAGCTGACCGTGGCCGAGACACTCGCCATCGCACAGGAGCGTTTCGTCGGCAGCCGCAGCGTGATGGCGGCGGCCCTGCACCTGCCGATGGTGGTCGACTCCGAACAACAGATCACGCTCCGCATCGACGAGCTCGTCGAGTTGATGGGCCTCGGCGAGTACCGCCACAAGTTCGTACGGGAGCTGTCCACCGGCACCCGTCGTGTCGTCGACCTGGCGTGCCTCGTGGCACACCGGCCGTCGGTGATCCTGCTGGACGAGCCCACCTCGGGTATCGCCCAACGTGAGGTGGAAGCGCTGGCGCCGGTGATCCGACGGCTGCGCGACGAGATGGGTGCGAGCCTGGTCATCGTCGAACACGACATCCCGTTCGTGTCCGACGTGTCCGACCGGTTGCTCGCGCTCGAACAGGGTCAGGTCATCGCGACCGGGCCGCCAGCGGACGTTCTGGCCCATCCAGACGTCATCGAGTCATACCTCGGCACTTCCGGTGCCGCGATCACCCGATCAGGGGGAACGGAGTAGATCATGCAACCAGCACAGGCAGAGGGCGGGGGCTCCTCGTCGAACAACCTCAAGAAATGGGGGCCGATCGGAGCGATCGTGCTCGTCGTCGCCGCCGTCGTCGGCATCGTGCTCGTCACGGGCGGCGACGACGACGGTGGCGATGCCGCGGTCGACACGACCACGGCGGTCACCGAAGCACCGGAGGCGACCGATGCACCCGACAGCACCGACGCGCCGGATGAGACAACGCCTGCCAGCACCGAACCGGACGGAGGTGGCGGGGGCGAGATCACGTTCCCGCTGTCGTTCAGCCAGGCCCAGGAACAGGGCATCGACGTGGCATGGGACGAGCGCTGCGACACCGAGACCGGCAACCTGGCGGTGAAATGGTTCTTCGCGCCCGAGTGCTACGCACCGTTCGACGGCGACAACGGCGGCGACACGACCCGCGGTGTCACCGCCGACGCGATCAAGGTCGTGCAATACCAGGGTCCCGATGACGATCCGATCATCAACTATCTGTCCGACGCTGTCAGCGTCGACGACACCAACGCCGAATCGGAGCAGACCGCACGCGACATGCTCGGCATGTTCGAGCAGTTCTACGAGTTCTACGGCCGCACCATCGAACTCGAGACCTACGTCAGCACCGGACTCGCGAGCGACCCGGTGGCCGCTCGTGCCGATGCCGTGCGAATCGCCGAGGACTACGAGCCGTTCGTGGTGCTCGGTGGCCCGGCCCTCACCAATGCGTTCGCCGACGAACTGACTGCGCGCGAGGTGATGTGCATCGGATGCACGCCCGGGCAGCCGCCCGAGTGGTACGCCGAGCGCGACCCCTACGTGTACGGCCTCGCGATCAGCGCCGCCCAGGCCCGAGCGCACGGCACCGAGTTCGTCTCCAAGCAGTTGGTCGGCGGCAACGCCGAGTTCGCCGGCGAAGCGTTTCAGGCCGAGCCGCGGGTCTTCGGCCACGTCTGGATCTCGTCGAGCCCAGAATCGGCGGTGATCGCCGGCGAGTTCGAATCGAACCTCGCGGCCGGCGGCGCCGAGATCGTCGAATCGTTGCCGTACACGCTCGACCCGGGAACCATCCAGGCCCAAGCGTCGCAGATCGTCGCCAAGCTGAAGTCGTCGGGCGTGACGACGGTGATCCTCGTCGCCGACGGCATCGCTCCACGGGACCTCACCAACGAGGCGACAGCGCAGGAGTACTTCCCCGAATGGGTGATCGTCGCTCCCGCACTGTCCGACCTCACGGCATTCGGCCGCACCTACGACCAGGCGCAGTGGGCACATGCATTCGGTGTCACACACGGCGCCGTGCGAGTGACGCCGGAGATCTCGGGTTACTACGGGCTGTATGAGTGGTTCATGGGCGCGGAACCACCCGCCAAGGACACGATCGGCCTGCTGATGCCGAACTATGCGTTCCTGGCGGCGAACCTGCAGTCAACCGGACCGAACCTGACGCCGGAGAGCTTCCGCGATGCGTTGTTCGCCGGCAGTGGAACGACGCCGGCGCTGACCCAGCCGCTGTTGACCTACGGAACGGCCGCCGGGTTCTGGCCCGAGACCGACTACAACGGTGTCGACGACGCCACGCTGTTCTGGTGGGATCCGGCCGCGACCGGGCCCGACGAGATCCGCAAAGACGGCACCGGCATGTACACCTTCGTCGACGGTGGTCAGCGCTATCTGCCGGGCGAATGGCCCACCGACGTCAAGCTGTTCGATCCGGAGGGCGCCGTGACGATCTACGACGTCCCACCGCCCGAAGAGACCCCGCCCGACTATCCCCGCCCCAACGGCTGACCCGAGACGACCACTGGCCGCTGTGAGCGATACACGCAGTATGTGCGTGTATCGCTCACCGCACGGGCGGTGGGGCGGTTTCGTTGAAGGTGTAGAGCACGGGGCGGTCGCCGCGGATCGCGATGCGGCACACGGCAGCATGGTCGAGGTGGCAGTTGAACGAGATGCCGACATCCACGCCGAGCGCCCAGCCGACCGCCGACTTCATCGGTGACACGTGGCTGACGACCACGACGTTCTCTCGTGCGGCCCGTTCGATCAGATCGACGCACGCATCGCGCACCCGCAGATCGAGCGCTGCGAGCGATTCACCTCCGACGGGTGTGAAGTTCGGATCGTCACGCCAGCGCTGCCACACCTCCGACGGCACCTCGGTGTGCGGCGTCCCCTCGTACTCGCCGTACGACAACTCGAGCCAGCGTTCGTCGGTCTCGATCGGTTTCCCGAACGCTGCCGCCGTCTGCTGCGCCCGCCGCAAGGGGCTCGCCACGACCGCGTCGACCTCGCACCCGCGCTGCACGTAGTCGGCAACCGCAACCGCCTGCTCCCGCCCGTGGTCGTCGAGATCCTGGTCGAGTCGTCCCTGGAGCAGTCCGGCTGCATTTGCCGGTGTTCGACCGTGACGTACGAGGATCAGCACCCCGGCAGTGTTCCACAGCCCCTGCTCAGCCCAGACGTTCGGGCACCGTGTCGAGTTGTCCGTCACGGAGGAACGCAGCGCGGCGCGCCGGGTCACCCAGATCGTTGTGGCGCCACAGCCACACGCAGATCGTGACCCCGATCGCCTCGATCAGCACGCTCCACCAGCCGCGATCGACCATCGGCAATGGCGCGTCGTCGAACGAAAGCCCGAAGAACGGCCACCAGAAGATCTCGGTGTCACTCCAGGCACCATCGAAGACCAGATGCAGGATCATCCCGATCGGCAACCCGAGCAGCATCTTGCGAATCGGTTTGCGTCCCGACGTGGCCAGCATCAGCACGGCGAGCAGGACGACACTGACCGTCACGCTGTGCAGTGCCCGTGCTCCGCCGAAGAGGCCGTCCCCGATCGGCAGTACCGATCCGACGATCAGCAGCCGGTAGTCGAATCGCGGATCGCGGAACACGACACCGACGGTCACCACGGCGGTACCGATGAACCAGAAGAACATCGTCGATCGATCCGCCGCTCAGACGATGAGCAGACGACCGCAGTCGGGGCAGTCGGTGACGCCCGATCGCTGCCGCCTCGTCCTTGACCGTGTCGATCTCCGCGGCGGAGAGTTCGAGGTGGCAGCCCTGGCACTGCTTGCCCACGAGTCGGGGCCACCGCCACGCCGAGCGCAGCACGTTTACGGTCGTAGGTGGCGAGCAACCCGTCGGGCAGCTGGCCGCGCAGGTCGGTCCGTCGATCGGTCGAGATCGGTGAGCTCGCGGTCGATGTCACCGACCTCGGCGGCCAACGCATCGTCGGCGAGTCCTTGCGGCGCTTCCGAGCTGCTCCTCATCGCCGAGATGCGCGGCGAGCTGGTCGTCGAGCTTCGACTGCTCCTCGAGCGACTCCATCTCGTGGAGGTCGAGTTCGTCGATCTGCTCGTCGAGCGTGGCCATCTCGTGCATCAGTGCTTCGGCTTCGCGCGGAGCGATGACGGTCTTCATCTGCTGTTCGAGGCGGTGCCGATGCTCGAGCAGCTCGGCGCCGCGTTCCTCGGCATGTTCGATCGATGCCCCGAGTTCGTCGATCCGGGCCCGCAGCGAGGCTCGCTCCTGCTCCCAGGCCCGCGTCGCCGCCGTCGCGTTGGCCAGGTCGTCACGCAAGGGCGAGTGCTCACGTCGATGGGCGAGCTGGTCGGCCTGCGTGTCGACCGCCTGGAGCGCCAGGAGGAGTTCGGGAATGCTGGCTGGTGCGCTGGGCGCGGCGTCCGCGTTGTCGGTCATTGCGTTCCAGTGTGCCACCAATGGCGTGGCGCCACGAGTTGTCAGCAGGGTCCGAGCGATGCCGATGCCGGCAGCGATGGCATCGGGGCGAGCGGATCCAGGTTGTCCGGCGCGATCGTGGTGCCCACCTCGACCGACTCGATGATCGGGATCGTTGCCGGCGGAACCGTCTCGGGCGGCGGAGCGCCTTCGGCCAGCGTCGTGGTGGGAGCGTTGGGGTCGACCTCGACCGGCACCTCGATCGAGCCGACCACGCGAGTCTCGCACTCGTTGCCGGGGAGGAACAGCCGGGCGTTGGCTCGCTCCGGGGGCGCCGGACGATCCCAGTCGACGACCGGCACGAAGGCGTGGGCCGGCTCCATGAACGCGTTCCAGATGACGGCGGGAAAGTGGCCGCCCTGCACGTTGCGACCGTAGCCGGCGGCGACCAACTCGGGGATCCCGCGCATCTCGGTGTAGGCGTCCGGGTTGCCGACCCAGACGGCCGTCGACAACTGTTTGGTACCGCCGACGAACCAGGCGTTGGTGTTGCTGTCCTGGGTGCCGGTCTTGCCGAACGCCGGGCGACGGTCGGCGAACGCCGCGCGGCGGCCGGTGCCGCCACCGTAGATCGGACCCTTCAGGATCTCGACGGTCTCCAGTGCTGCGTCGCGGTCGAGCACCTGCGTCCCCGGGTCGAGGTGGGTGTGGATGCGTTCGCCATCGGGGCCGTCGATGAAGTCGACGTAGTAGGGCTCGTGGTGCAGGCCCTCGTTCGCGAGCGCCTGGACACCGGACGCCATGTCGATCGGTGCCATCTCGTTGGCACCGGTGGCGAGGCTGGCGAACGGCTCGATCGGCAGGCGCTCCGACCGTGGCTGGTCACGGTAGAGATAGGGCGACTCGGCCATGCGGTAGATCGTGTCGACCACCCGGTTGAGCCCGACGATCTGCGACAACCGACCGAAGGCACAGTTGATCGACCGGGTCGTGTGTTCCTGCAGCGTGACCACCCCTCGGCTCACGGCGTCGGTGATCGTGAACGGTTCGGCTTCGTCGCCGGGGTTGGGGAGGGTGCACGGCGCCGTGCCGTCGAGCACGTCGTTCTGCTGCGCACCCGCCTGCACGGCCGCCGAGAGGATGAACAGCTTGACGCTCGACCCGGTCTGACGCGGGCTCAGCGCCATGTTGACCTCGCGCTCGTTCGGCACGAAACCGCGGCCGCCGACCATCGCCCGGATCGCTCCGGTGCCCGAGTCGAGCGAGAGGATCGCGGCGTCGATCCCCGTGGTGTTGTCGGGGAGTTCGTTACGCGCCTGCTCGGCGAGCGCCTGCAGGTTGGCGTCGAGGGTGGTGTGGATCCGCAGGCCACCGCGGAACAACTGGTTGTAACGCTGCTGGTAGGTGTCGCCGAGGATGTCGGTCCTGTTCAGCAGGTAGTCGCGCAGGGCCTCGGTGAAGTACGTGCGCGAGAACGACCGATCGGGCAGCGACTTGACCCTCGAGGGCAGCACGAACTCCTCGGCGAGCTGCTCGCCCTCGGGTTCGGTGAGCTTCTCCTCGTCGACGAGCCGGTCGATCACCTGGAGCCAGCGGGCGCGGCTGCGTTCGGGCTCGTTGATCGGGTCGAACCCCGACGGCGACCGCACCAGGCCGGCGAGGAACGCCGACTCGACGAACGTGAGGTCGATCGCCGGCTTGCCGAAGTACGTCTCGGCTGCCGCCTCGATGCCGTAGGCGTTGTTGCCGAAGAACACCGTGTTCAGGTAGCGGGCCATGATGTCCTGCTTCGACAGCTGCTTCTCGAGCATGCGGGCGTAGTGCATCTGCAGCAACTTGTAGCGGCCGTCGCGTTCCAACCCGGCCAGGTAGTCGTTCTTGACGACCTGCATGGTGATCGTCGAGGCGCCCTGCTGTGGCGAGTCGGAGGCGAAGTTCGACAGCGTCGCCCGCACGAGGCTGCGGACGTTGATCCCGTCGTGGGTGAAGAACTCCTTGTCCTCGACCACCAGGAACGCGTCGATCACCTGCGGCGGGATGTCCTCGTACGCGATCGGCTGGGAGTTCTCGAGTTCGTAGAACGCGATCTCCTCGCCGTTCACGTCGTAGACGTACGTGCGCTGGGCCAGCGCCTCGAACTCCGGCAGCACCACGGGCAGTTCCTCGTGGGCGTTCGCCGTCGACCAGACCCGGGGGGCGACGCCGACCACGGTGGCCGTGAGCAGCAACGCACCGGCTGCCACCACGAGCAGCAGTCTGGGGAGGAAACCGAGGAGACGCACAGTGGGCAACGACGATACTGGCCGCACCGGCACCCGTGTCGGCAGGCGGTCCCCGCACCCGTCGATCGGCACCTGGACGGCGAACCGTCCGCCCGACGCCGCTACCGTCGCCGGTGATGCAACGTCGACCGGACGTGGTGCTGTGGGGGGCCGGCATGGTCGCCGGCGTCCACGCCGCCGCATGCCAAGCGCTCGACTGGCGCATCGCCGCCGTGGGCTCGCGAACCGACACCCGGGCGGCCGAACTCGCCGGCAGGGTTCACGCCAAGGCGGCAACGTTCGAGCGAGCTGCTCGGTACCAGGCTCGGCGACGTCGCGATCGTCGCCACACCGCCGGCCGCCCACGTCGATGCCGCGGTCGCGCTCCTCGACGCCGGCTACCACGTCGTGGTCGAAGCGCCGATTGGCCTGCACCCTCGCCGAGGCCGACCGGCTGATCGAGGCCGAAGCGCGTGTCGGGCGCCCCGTGCTCTACTCCGAACACCTCGCAGCGGCACCGGCCGTCGATGGCCTCCTGATTCGCGTCCACGGGATCGGTGCACTCACCCACCTGTCGGCCCGAGCCACCCAGGCGCCCCCGTCGTGGCGCCCGGAGGACGGCGTCGACGCCCATTGGGGCGGCGGCGCACTGTTCGACCTCGGGGTGCACCCGGTCGGACTCACGCTGCGAACCGCCGCCGAGTCCGGGGCGGGACGTCCGGTGTCGCTGAGCGCCGTCATCGTCGACGCCGGGACACGCCACGAGCACGGCACGATCAAGCTCCGCTTCGAGTCGGGTCTGCTCGCCACCGTCGTCGCCCGCTGGCAGCCCGACTCGACGCCCGACTGGGACCTCCAGGCATCGAGTGCGAGTGCCGTGCTCCGCGCCGAGCTGTACCCCTCCCCCACGCTCGAACACAACGGCACGCCGGTCTCGATCGGCGCACCGATTCGTCCGGCGTCGCCGTCGTTGGTCGACGACTACGGCTACGCACCACAGTTGAAGCGATTCTGGACGAACATCCGTACGGGTCGACCGGTGCCGGCCACCTCGCGGCTCGGCCGTCAGGTGCTCGACGTGATCTGCGCCGCTCACTGGTCGGCGGGACGAAATGCGATCGAGGTACCGCTGCCGTTCGCCGGGCCGCGAGACCGCACGCCGGCACAGCTGTTCGAGGTGGGCGCCGATCGGTGTCTGACTCACCAACGCGTCACATCGTCAGCCCCTGGGAGAGGTCGCGGCCCTTCTCGATCACCACGACGCCCTCGTCGCTGACCGTGAAGCGTTCACGGTCGGCGTCGAGGTCGAGACCGACGCGGGCCCAGTCGGGAACGATCACGTTCTTGTCGACGATGCAACGGTGCAGGCGAACCCCGGCGCCGATCCGAACGTCGGGGAAGATGATCGAATCGGTCACATGGGCGTCGTGATCGATGTAGGTGCCGGGCCCCACGATCGATCGCTCGACGTGCGAGCCCGAGATGATCGATCCCTGACAGAGCAGGCTGCCGTCGACGAACGACGGCTCGCCACCGCGACCACGTGACACCTTGGCCGGCGGCAACGCCCGCCGGGTCGTGTACACCGGCCAGCGCTCGTTGTAGAGGTTGAACACGGGCACCGGAGCGATCAGGTCCATGTTGGCGTGGAAGAACGAGTCGATCGTGCCGACGTCACGCCAGTAGCCCTTCTCGCGATCGTCCTGGCCGGGGATCACGTTCTTCGAGAAGTCGTACGACGCGTGCGACGCCGGCGTCGGTGAGCGCCGGGATCACGTGGCTGCCCAGATCGGTGTACTGGTTCTCGCGTGGGGTGACGACGTCGATGAGCGTCTGGGTGTCGAACACGTAGTTGCCCATGCTGGCGAGACACATCTGGTCGTTGCCGGGCATCGTCGGCGGGTCGGCGACCTTCTCGTGGAACGCCAGGATCCTGCCGTCGTCGTCGACCTCGATCACACCGAAATCGGTCGCTTCGTGCTTGGGCACCGGGATCGCCGCGACCGTCACGCCGGCGCCGCTCTCGGCGTGTTCGGCGATCATCTGACGTGGATCCATCCGATAGATGTGGTCGGCACCGAACACCGCGACGATGTCAGGCGATTCGTCGGCGATCAGGTTGAGGTTCTGGTAGATCGCATCGGCTGAACCCTGGAACCAGTACGGCCCGCCGGCGCATCTGGGCGGGCACCGGCGTGACGTAGTTGTCGAGCATCGCCGAGAACCGCCAGGTCTGGGAGATGTGCCGGTCGAGGCTGTGGCTCTTGTACTGGGTGAGTACCACGATCTTCAGGTAGCCCGCGTTGGCGAAGTTCGACAGTGCGAAATCGATCAAGCGATAGGTGCCGGCGAACGGAACCGCCGGTTTCGCCCGGTCGTTGGTGAGCGGTTGCAGACGCTTCCCCTCACCTCCGGCCAACACGATGACGAGCACTTTCGGTTCGATCGCCATCGACGTCCACCGTACACACACACGCAGCACACGTACGCAGCGTCAGCAGCGTGCGGTTTCGCGGCCAATCCGAGCGTTCAGGGCGAGTTCACCCTTGGGCGAGCTCGGCGTAGAGCGCCAGGTACTCCCGCGCCGGCTCTGCGCCACGACCAGTCGATGGCCATGATGCGCTTCTGCATCGCCGTTCGTCGGCGACGGTTGCGCAGACGACGCTCGGCCCTGAACAGCGCCGCCAGCAGATCCTCGCTCGCTGTTCGCCCGGCGACGAACCCGGTGCCGCTGCGATGCAGGTCGGCATCGGTGACGGTGTCGACCAGTCCCCCGACGGAGGTGACCACCGGGATCGCGCCGTACCGCATCGCCTGCATCTGGGTGAGACCGCACGGCTCGAATCGGCTCGGCATCACGTAGAGATCGGCCCCTGCGAACATCAGATGCGACAACGCCTCGTCGTAGCCGTAGACGAAGGCCAGCGAGTCAGGATGGGCTGCGGCCAGGTCGTGCAGCTGCGCAGCGAGGCCGGCGCCTCCCGAACCGAGGACCGCCAGACGCATCGGGATCTGGGCGAGCAGCGGCACCAACGGGGTCAGCAGGTCGATTCCCTTCTGATGGGTGAGTCGGGTGACGACGGCGGCGAGCGCCACGCCGTCGTCGGGAAATCCGACCCGGTCGAGCAACGCCACTCGATTCGCTCGACGCTGCTCGAGCGTCGCAGCATCGAAGGGCGCCGCGAGCGCCGGGTCGGCATCCGGATCCCACACGTCGGTGTCGATCCCGTTCAGGATGCCGGCGAGGGCGTCGGCGCGGTTGCGCAACGGTTGATCGAGCCCGAACCCACCTTCGGGGGTCACGATCTCGGTCGCGTAGTGCGGCGACACGGCGACGATCCGATCGGCCAGCGCCAGCGCTCCCGACAGCGCGTTGACACCGCCCCACCACTCGTAGTGAGCTGCCCGAGGCCCGATCCGATCCAGCCACGAGGCGCCGGCGACTCCCTGGTAGGCGAGGTTGTGGATCGACACCACCGTTGGTGGTGGATCGGCGAGCGCGGCGAGTACCGGCCCGGTGTGCCAGTCGTTCAGGTGCACCACGTCCGGTGGATCGTCCTCCACGAACGCGGCGACGGCGCGGGCGAAGCGGAAGAATCGGTCGCTGTTGTCCGGCCATCCCTCACCGTTGGCCTGCAGGTACGGGTGCGGCCTTGCCATGCCAGGCACCGACACCAGGTGCAGCCGCCCAACCGCTGGGTGATGCCCGACACGAATCGTCGCCGCTCCGACCCAGTCGGGGACCTCGAGCGGGATGGTCGTCTCGTCGACCAGCACGACATCGCCGTAGTCGGGCATCACGAGGTCGACCTCGACGTCGAGGCGTCGCAGCTCGGCGCCGAGCCCGGCCGCCGCGGCCGCGAGCCCGCCCACCGCTGCAACGGGCGACAACTCGGCAGTGGCGAACACGACGCGCATCACCGCAGTCTGGCCCACGACAACGTGGTCGGTCCGGGTTTCCTCGCGTGACCTGTTCGGCTTGACTGGGACGATGTCCGACATTGCGAGCCAGGCCGAGGTCCCCATCGGATCCACCGACGATGTGAACGACGCCCTGGGCAATGACATCCGCCTGCTCGGGCGGCTGCTCGGCGACGCGATCGAGCAGACCGAAGGTCGCGACGTGTTCGAACTGGTCGAGCAGGTGCGTCGACTCGCCGTCGACGCCCGCCGGGCGCGGTCGCAGCGCCGTCGACGAGATCCGGGCCGCGCTGGCGCAGCATCCGCTCGATCAACAGGTGCTGGTCGTGCGCGCCCTCGACTGGATGTCGCTGTTGGCCAACACCGCGGAGGACGTCCATCTCGAACGACGTCGACGCCACCACCATCGCAGCGGCCAGCCACCCCGCCCGGGAAGCATTGACGCAGTGCTCGAGCGGGTTCGAGACAGGCGGGCGTGAGCACCGATGACCTCATCGCCGCCGTCGAGACCTTGCAGGTGAGTCCGGTGATCACGGCGCACCCGACCGAGGTCCGCCGCAAGACAGTGCTCGAAGTGCTCGATCAGCTGAGCGGGCTGCTCGACGACCTCGACGTGCGACGCGGGAAGCCGGCGCCGTCATGCGGATCGAACAGGAGCTCTCGGTCTGCGTGTTGCTGTTGTGGCAGACCGCGCTTGCTGCGGCTGTCGAAGCTGCGCGTTCGCGACGAGATCAACGAAGCGATCCGCTACTACGACACGAGTCTGTTCGACGGTGATCCCTGCCCTCACCGACGATCTGGCGACGAGCGTCGACGCACTCGACGTCGGTCGGCGGGTCGACACCTCACATGCGGTCACGATGGGTTCCTGGATCGGCGGCGACCGCGATGGGAACCCGTTCGTCACCGCCGACGTGGTGCGGTACGCGATCGGCAGGCAGAGCGAGACGGCACTCGGCCACCACCTCGCAGCGCTGTACGGACTCTCGCGACGACTGTCGATGACCGACCGTTTGGTGACACCGAGCGACGCGGTGCTGGCACTGGCCGCAGCATCCGGCGACGACTCACCGTTCCGCGCCGACGAGCCGTACCGGCGGGCGCTACGCGGCATGCACGCCCGGCTGCATGCGTTCGCCCGTGCCGTGCTCGCTCCTGACGTCGACGTACCTGGTCCGCCCCGATCGACGAACGTGCGCCGTACGTCGATCTGTCCGAATTGGTCGACGATCTCGACTGCGTGATCGCATCGCTGCACGGTCACGGTGCCGGACCGATCGCCGAAACGCTCGTGGCTCCGGTGCGAGGAGGTGTCGCAATCTTCGGCGCCCACCTCTGCGGGCTCGATCTACGTCAGAACTCAGCGGTACACGAGACCGTGCTCGCCGACCTGTTCGAGCAGTCAGGCGTCTGCGCCAACTACCTGGGGCTCGACGAGGTCGAACGGGTCGCCCTGCTCACCGCCGAGCTGGGCACCCCTCGGCTGCTGCGCCACCCCGGTGCCGTACTCGCAGAGCAGACGCAGTCCGAACTGGCGATCCTCGAAGCAGCCGCTGAGGCCGTTCGTCGCGTCGGACGTCGGATCGTGCCGCACTACGTCATCTCGATGGCCCATGACGTCAGCGACGTGCTCGAAGTCGCCGTGCTGCTCAAGGAGGTGGGTCTGGCCCACGCGGCGCACGGGGCACATCACGCCAGCTCGCAGCTCGACATCGTGCCGCTGTTCGAGACGATCGATGATCTGCAGCGCAGCCCGGGCGTGCTCGAGGCGATGCTGCACGATGACGTGTACACCGACATCGTCCGCTCACGCGGCAACCGCCAGGAGGTGATGGTCGGCTATTCCGACTCGAACAAGGACGGCGGGTACCTCTGCTCACAATGGAGCCTGTCATCGGCCCAGACGACGTTGGCCACCGTCGCTCGACGAGCGGGAGTGCAGCTTCGCTTCTTCCACGGACGCGGCGGCACCGTCGGCCGAGGTGGGGGTCCGGCGTACCAGGCCATCCTGGCGCTGCCGCCCAGCACCGTCGACGGGTCGATCCGGCTGACCGAGCAGGGCGAGATCGTCGCCGCCAAGTACTCGAACCCCGCGATGGCGCGCCGCAACCTCGAGACGCTGGTGTCTGCGACGCTCGAAGCCACGCTGCTGCACCGACGGGCGCCCGGAAACGCCGACGACGTCGATCCGGTGCACTCCGACACGATGAACGAACTGTCGGCCCTCGCGTTCGAGGCGTATCGCTCGCTCGTGTACGGCGACGACCGGTTCGTGTCGTTCTTCCGGGCGATCACACCGACCAACGAGATCGCCACGCTCAACGTCGGTAGCCGCCCGGCCTCTCGCAGCACGTCGAATGCGATCGAGGATCTGCGGGCGATTCCCTGGGTGTTCGGTTGGACGCAGTGTCGCCTGATGATTCCAGCGTGGTACGGCGTCGGCAGTGCCGTCGAGCGATTCGTCGGCGGCGCCGACAACGCTGACGAGCGTCTCGGGTTGCTCCGCACCATGTACGCGGAGTGGCGGTTCTTCAGAGCGGCGATCGACAACATGGGCATGGTGCTGGCCAAGTCCGACATCGACATCGCCCGCCGGTATGCCGACGTCCTCGTGGAAGACGAGACGATGCGAGCGGACATCTTCGGCGCGATCGCGGACGAGCACGCCCTCACGCTGGAGTGGCACCGTCGGATCACCGGGTCGGCATCACCGCTGGCCGACAACCCGCTGTTGGAGCGCAGTCTGCGCAACCGGTACCCGTACCTCGATCCGCTCCACGTGATGCAGGTCGACCTGCTCCGGCGGTTCCGTGACGGCGACGACGACGAACTGGTCGTGCGCGGCATCCAGTTGTCGATCAACGCGATCGCCACCGGCCTGCGCAACTCGGGCTGACGGGTTCGGACCACCAGAAGCGGCCGATCTACCCTGCCTGCCATGACGCTCAGCCGACGGGCCCGTTTCTTCCGCCAGCGAATCGCCAACATGGAGATCAGCGACGATGTTCCGATCGACGAGCGGCGGGCGGCGATGGACAAGCTCGACTCGATCCCCCGACCGCGCAAGGTGGCCTATGTCGACACCTTCGTGGGCGGCATCCCCGCAATCGTCGCCACCCCGACCCAGGTGCAACCCACACGTCACATCCTGTACATCCACGGCGGCGGCTACGTGCTCGGGTCACCGAAGAGCCACATCGCGATGTGCGCTCGATTGGCCAAGCGGGCCTCGGCGACGGTCACCGTGATCGACTACCGCCTGGCCCCTGAGCACGTCTACCCCGCGGCGATCGACGACTGCGTTGCGGCGTATCGGGCGATCACCGCCGACGTCGACCCGGCACTCGTCACGATCGCAGGCGACTCTGCGGGCGGCGGCGCAACGCTGTCCACGCTCGGTGCGCTGAAGGCGGCGGGCGACCCGATGCCGGGGGCTGTCTACGTGCTCTCGCCGTGGGCGGACCTGACCGCGTCGGGAGAGTCGATGGTGACACGGGCCCCGTTCGACCCGATGTTCGATGGGAACGGCGTGGTCGAGGCTGCAACGATCTACGCCGGCGACACCCCGCTCGACGACCCTGGCGTGTCGCCGCTGTTCGCGGACCCGACCGGCTACCCGCCGACCCTGATCCAGACGGGCATGGACGAGATCCTCCTGTCGGACTCCACTCGCCTCGCCGAGCGCTACAAGGCGGCCGGTGTCGACGTGCGCCTCGATCTGGGCGACGACCTGTGGCACGTGTACCCCATCCTTGCGGGCTACATGCCGGAGGCCACCGATGCGCTGGTGCGCGCCGCGGTGTTCATCCGCGAGAAGACCCCTGCACCGATGCCCGGGGCGCGGAAGGTTCCCGTGCCGGCATGACCGATCCGAGGTTCCCGGAACTCGGTTTCTACACGCTCGCCGGGGGCGCCCAGAACCCGCGAGACCTCGTCACCGAGTGCCAGCAGGCCGAAGCACTCGGTCTTGGCGCTGTGTTCATCAGCGAGCGCTTCAACGTGAAAGAGGCGGTGACGTTGTCGGGCGCCACTGCGGTCGCCACGACGAACATGCAGATCATCACCGGCGCGACGAACCACAACACCCGTCATCCGATCGTGACCGCCTCGTACGCCACGACGATGCACCGTTTGACCGGCGGACGCTTCGTCCTCGGCATCGGCCGAGGCATCGCTCCTCTGTTCGACGCCTACGGCATTCCCCGGATCACGACGGCGCAGATGGAGGACTTCACCGAGGTGATGCGTCGCCTCTGGCACGGCGACACGATCATCGGTCACGACGGACCGATCGGGAGCTACCCCGTGCTCCGCCTCGACCCGTCCTTCGATGAGGACATCCCGCTCGGTCTGGTCGCGTTCGGACCGAACTCGCTCGAGTTGGGTGGCCGCGCGTTCGACCACGTGATCCTGCACACGTTCTTCACCGACGAGACCCTGCAGCGCTGCGTGACCACCGTGAAGGACGCTGCAGAGCGGGCAGGACGCGATCCCGACTCGGTCACCGTCTGGTCCTGTTTCGCCACGATCGGCGACCATCTCTCCGAGCCAGTACGCCTGAAGAAGACCGTCGGCCGCCTCGCCACGTACCTGCAGGCCTACGGCGACCTGATGGTCGAGACCAATCGTTGGGATCCCGCCGTACTCGCCGCGTTCCGTACCGACGGACTGGTCGCGGGCTTTCGCGGAGCGATCGACGTGAGCGCCACGACGGAGCAGCTCGAACACATCGCCACGTTGATCCCCGACGAGTGGCTGGCGCCTTCGGCGACCGGATCAGCCGAGCAGTGCGCGGCCGCCGTGCGCGGCCAGTTCGACCTCGGCGCCGACGCAGTGATCATGCACGGCGCGAACCCCGACGAACTGTCCCCCATCGTCGACGCGTACGCCGCCGCCTGACGATCAGGCCGTGGCGGACACCACGGTGACCGGTACCGACACCTTGCGGCCGATGCGGCACGGGAGATCCTGACGGAGCCACCGCGAGACCTTCGTCGGCAACGTCGACACGATCACCTCGTCGAACCCACCGGTTTCGACGAGGCGAGCGACAGCGACCGGTGTGTCGGCGTCCAATGACAACTCGCCCGTCGCCGCAGCTCCGAGCCCACTCAGCCATTCGAGCCCGAAGCTGAGTTGTTCCTTCGCCGCACGACGATCATCGTCGATGTCGCGGCTCAACGTCACGCCGGTGTCGAGCGCGGTACCGCCCACAGCCACCGCGGATGCCATCGGGTTCGGCACCGGCACCACCAGGTGGACCTCCAACGGCGCTGTCTGTTTCCGTGACTCGATCAGGCTCGCGAGCTCGGAGCCGCCCAGCGAACGATTTCCCACGATCAGTACTTTGCCCATCCAGACACCCCCAGCGCGATGCGGTCTACCGCACTGTAGGCGAACGACGACTCGCGCGCCTTCACGACTCCGGTTCGTACGCCGTGCGCCATCCGCTTTGCTCGTGATGGAGTCCGCCTGGAACAGTTGCCCGATGCTGTTGACCACCCTGGACATGACCGCCGACGCCTTCGAGGCGGCAACCGGCTGGGCCGCCAAACCGGAGGGCATGTGTAAAGGCGACCTCTGCGTTCCGGTTCCCGGCGCAGTCGGAAGCAGCGGCGCGCTCGACGTCACCGCAGTGGCCGACCGCTTGGGCATGGCGCTCGTCGCCGATGACGATGCCCGCGTCTGGGCGCTGGGCCCGGAGAGCGGGGGGCAAGCGCTGACGACTGCCACGGTTCCCGAGATCGTGCTGCCGGACGTCGACGGCAACCCGTTCAACCTGTCGGCGATGCACGGGCGCAAGGTGCTCCTGGTCGCCTGGGCGTCGTGGTGAGGATGTTCGGCTGACCTGCCCGTGTGGCAGGCACTCCACGAAGAACTCGAACCGCTCGGCCTCAGCATCGTCACGGTCGCCCTCGACCTCGATCCCGAGAAGGCGCGCCCCTGGATCAATGCCGCCGGACCCACGCACCCATCGCTGATCGACAGTCACCACCGCATCGACGAGTTGCTCGGCATCTCCAACGTGCCGATGGCGGTGTGGATCGACGAGTCGGGCACGCTCGTGCGCCCCGCAGAAGGAGCGTCGATCCAACCGAGCCAGTTGGCGGCGAGGGAGATCACCGATGACATGCCAGCGCGACTTCAGGCAATCTTGCGCGAGTTCAAGCAGATGCCTGACACCGGTGCCGCCTACCGGGCGGCGATCGTCGACTGGGCAAACCATGGCGCCGAGAGCCGATTTGCGATGTTGCCAGACGAGGTCATCGCCGCGTCGCAGCCTCGTTCTCGCGACCACAGCCGCGCTGCGGCCTGCTTCGAGTTGGGCATTCACGCCGAGACCCTCGGCAACCATCCGGCAGCGATCGGCTGGTGGAAGCAGGCCCACGCACTCTTTCCCGAGAATTGGACCTACAAGCGTCAGGCGTGGACGCTCGAGTCGACCCCCGAAGGCGCCGACTCCGACAAGGCCCAAGAGGTACAGGACACCTATGGCACTTCGTGGAGCGACGAGTTCCTCGCGACGGGTGGAGCGAACTACACCGTCGTCCCCAACCTCTGAGCCACGGCGCCGGACACCCAGCGTCGGACTCAACGTCAGGTTGACCCTGATGGAGCGTCTGCCGCTCGATCGCCCTATCGTTGCCAGATGAGTTCACGGTCACTCCTCGCCGTCGTCGTTGCCTTGGGCAGCGTCGTCGCGGCCACGCTGATCGGCGTGGTCGCCGCACCTGCTTCATCCGCCGGAGCAGCAGGTTCCACCAGCGCCTACGTGGCGATGCCCACGTCCCAGCGATTGCTCGACACCAGGCCGTCCGGCCCGATCGCTCCCGGCGGAACGATCTCGGTCAGCGTCACTGGTGCGGCCCCGCTCCCCGCCCCGGGCACGGTCACCGCTGCCGTCCTGAACCTCACCGTGGCGCCACCGTCGGCGCCCGGATTCTGGACCGTCTGGCCGCACTCACGGTCGCGGCCGGGCGCCTCGAACCTCAACGTCGATGAACTGCAATCGATCTCGGGCAACGTCACACCCAACCTGGTCACCGTGCCGGTCGGGCCTGACGGTGTGGTTGACGTCTATGCCAGTGGTGGCGGCAACGTCATCATCGACCTCCTCGGGTACTACACGCCCGCCGCCACGGCCACAGCCGGACGATTCACCCCGCTCCCGGCGCCCAAGCGGGTGCTCGACACCCGTGGGTTCGGTCGGTTCGCCGCCGGCGAGACCCGCACGTTCACCGTGCCCGGCGCGGCCGGGGCAAGCGCCGTGGCGGTCAACCTCACGTCGGTGACCACGGCACCCGGCTTCTGGCAGGTGTACGCCAACGGCAGCCCCCGACCGGCCACGTCGAACCTGAACTCGCCGCCAGGGATCTTCGCGGCGATTGCCAACCAGGCGATCGTCGGCGTCGACGCCAGCGGCAGCATCTCGATCTTCTCCCAGTCGGGCGGCGACCTCATCATCGATGTCGTCGGGACCTACACCGGTGCGGCCGCGCCAGCCGGTACGGCCGGGCTGTTCGTACCGATGAACACACCGACTCGCATCGTCGACACGCGAGTTCCGTCCATGAATCCACTCGGCGGAACCACGCGACCCGCTCCGGGTTGGCGGTTCGAGGTTCCCGTTGCGAGCCACCCGGCCGTCAACCGGACCGACGTGTCAGCGGTGGTACTCAACGCGACCACCGACGACCCGTTGACGGTGGGGTTCGTCACCGTCGGCACGGCTGGCGCCAGCGACCCGACGGCCTGGCCGACCACGTCGACGATGAACGTCGCTCGGCCAGATCAAACCCTGGCCAACCACGCCATCGTCCCCGTGTCGAACCGCGGGTTCTCGATGTTCACGCAGCCAGGCGGCCACCTGATCGCCGACATCGCCGGCTACTTCGTGGGGGCACCGTCGTCGGCGCCGTACGGAGCGCCGAGCAACAGCGCAGCTCGCGCATGTTCCACTCGTACCGTGGGTTTGCCCGCGGCACCGGTCGGCCCGATCGTCTACGGGTCGTCCCGGGCCGCAGTTGCGAGCCTGCAGACTCGACTGCTGGCACTCGGGTTCTGGAACGCCGGTGCCGATGGCAGCTATGGCCTCAGTACCACCCAGGCCGTGATGGCGTTCCAGAAGTGGAAGGGCATGCCCGCGACCACGGTGGTCGACACCGCCACGGCGGTTGCACTCAACACCGAGTTGTGCCGGCCGGCCGCCGGACGCAGCGGCGACCTGCTCGAAGTCGACAAGGGCAAACAGATTGCCTTCGTCGTGCGTGGCGGAGCGGTGCAGTACGTCTTCAACGTCTCCACCGGCAACGGTGAGTCCTACGACGAGGAGGACCAGAAGAACGCCGGACGCCGAGTCATCGGAATCGCCAAGACGCCCAGCGGCACCTTCCGCACCTACCGCGAGCACGACACCGCTCGCTACGAAGGCGACCTCGGCACGCTCTATCGCCCGAAGTTCGTCGTCGGCGGCATCGCCGTGCACGGCGCACCGAGGGTGCCGAACTATCCCGCCTCACACGGCTGCGTCAGGGTCGCCAACCCGGTGATGAATCTGATCTGGAGCCAGAACCTGCTGCCATTGCGCTCGACGGTGTGGATTCACGACTGACGCACTGACGAGATCGTCGATTGACGAGATCGTCGATGGCGGCGCCACCCCTGGAATCCGGTGACAGCGAAGGTCATCCCGACGAGGGGCGCCACGATCAGCGCCGCAGGTCCGACGACGTCGGCCGCCGAGGAGTCGCTGGCGTCGAGTACGAGATACGCCACGTATGCGGCATAGAACGAGATGAGGACGAAGCCTTCCCATCGTTTGATCTCGAAACCGTTCCACACGATGGGGACGAGCACGATCGTTGCGGCCAGCATCACCGGGAAGTCCAAGCGCAGCGACACGTCGCTGACGGGAATGCCGCCGCTCGACACGATCGAGGTGAGTCCGAGCACGGACATCAGGTTGAACAAGTTCGATCCGATGACGTTGCCGACTGCGATGTCGCGCTGACCGCGAATCGCCGCCAGGATCGAGGTCGCCAGTTCGGGGAGCGAGGTCCCGATGGCTACCACCGTCAGCCCGATCACGAGGTCGCTGACGCCAGCGGCCTCTGCGATGTCGGTTGCGGCGCCGACGAGGAGTTGGGATCCCACGACGAGCACGATCAATCCGGCGACCACGAGGATCACGTTGAACCACAGCGGGCGTTCGACGGCTGCCCCTTCCAGCGTTTCGACCGATTCGGTGTACTCGTCGACCACATCACTGCGTTCGCCTCGAGCCTCCCGGACGAGCCAGCCCACGTACCCGATGATGCCGGCGAACAAGATGATCCCGTCGATACGTCCGATGTTGTTGTCGAGCGACATCAGCAGTGCGAGCACCGAAACGACGATCAAGAGCGGAACGTCGAAGCGGATGAGGCGCTGCTGGACGGCCAAGCCGCCGACGACCGCAGACGCACCGAGGATCAACAAGATGTTGCCGATGTTGCTGCCGACCACGTTGCCGAAGGCGACGTCGGCGTTTCCGCCGAACGCCGCGGACACGCTGACGGCGAGCTCGGGTGCGCTGGTGCCGAAGGCCACGACGGTGAGTCCGATGATCACCGGTGCGATACCGAGCTTCGAGGCGATCGTCGCCGCTCCCTTCACGAGGAGTTCGGCGCCACCGACCAGGCAGACGACACCGACAACCAAGGCGAGGATCGTGAGTGCAGTCACTGTTGCGTACTGTGCCACGCGCCAAGCTGTCTCGATGCTCTCCCCCGAGATTTCCGAGACGGCACCGTTGGTGGCAGCGCTCCTGCGAGAACACGGCGAGACCGTGTCGGTCGCAGAGGGATCTGCCGGCGGACTGGTGTCTGCCGCGTTGCTCTCGGTTCCCGGCGCCTCCGCGTACTACCTGGGCGGCACCGTGATCTACACCGCGGCAGCGAGCCGGGCCTGGATGGCAGGCGAGATCGGGGCGCCGCCGGGCATGCGCGGTGCGACCGAAGCCTTCGCTGGGTATCTCGCCGAGTCGGTTCGCCTCAAGGTCGGCTCGACTTGGGGCATCGGCGAAGCCGGTGCGGCGGGCCCGGCCAATCCCTACGGCGATCCCGCCGGCCACAGCTGGCTGGCCATCAGCGGCACTTGGATGGATCGAACCTACGGGCGCTCGAGTTCGTCCACCACGTTCCGGGCGACACGTCGGAGGTGGGCGATTTCGTCGGCGTCGAGTTTCTTCGGGCGGATGTCGGCGACACACAGCGTTCCCACGCGCGCACCGCTGCGCAGTACGAGTGGCATGCCGGCGTAGAACCGCATCCGGGGACCGCCGGTCACCAGCGGGTTGTCGGCGAACCGGGGGTCGACCAACGCATCGGGCACTTCGAGGAGGTCGCCGCCGAGGATCGCATGGGCGCACAGCGACATGTCGCGGGGCGTCTCCCGGGCGGTGATGCCCACGTGCGACTTGAACCATTGCCGATCAGCGTCGACCAGACTGACCAGTGCGACAGACACGTCGAGCAGTCTGCTGATCTCGGTGGTGTGGCGATCGAAGCGTTCCTCGGGATCGGTGTCGAGGACTGCGAGGTCGCGGAGGGCCGCGAGCCGCAGTTCCTCATCGGGCGGAAGCGGTGCGTTCTGCCATCTGTTCGTCCGTCGGAGGAGCCACGCCCGCAACTTGGTGCGCACGAAGAAGGGGCTCGCCGGCCACACCAGCCACTCGGTGATGCCGACCTCGAGAGCGTCCGGGCGCCAGCGGGCAGCGTCGGGCCCGACCATGATCAGCGGCACGGAGTTGAGGCCGGGGTTGTCGAGCTCGCGTATTGCTGCGACGAGGTCGAAGCCACCGTCGTCGTCGACGGCCTCGGTGAGCACGATGCCCGGCTCGTGGAGCAGCACAGCGTCGTAGGCCGCATGGAGATCGCCCGCCACGACCACGTCGAGCCCCTCGGCACGTGCGGCGCCGATCAGGAGGTCGGCGATCTCATCGGTCGGGGCGAACACCACGACCGACTTGGAGCGCTCGGTGTGAGCCGACGTCGCCATCGGGAGCGTGCGTTGACGAGCGTCGAGTTCGGCACGACGGGACAGCGTCGCCGCGCACCGTGACGGTCATGCCCTCGGCCGCAGCGAAGACCTCGCCGTCGTACCCGGTGGCGGCAGCATGGGCACGAGCGACAGCGACCAGCCTGTCGACCGCCTCGTCCGTGCGGTTCGGATCGTGGTGGTAGAGCGCCACGCGCGCAACCCCGGCGCGTCGGGCCACATCGATCACGTACTCGACCGTGCTGTGACCCCATCCCAGGTGATCGTCGTATTCCGAAGCCAGGTACTGCGCGTCGTGGATCAGCAGGTCGGCGCCGGCAAGCCAGCTCGCGTGCGCATCGTCGTGACGGTTCCGACGGATGTCCCCGCCGCCCGCGAGCTCGTGATCATGGGGCTCGTGATCCGACGCGTACACGACCACCGCTCCGTCAGCCTCGAGCCGATAGCCGAGGGTCAGCGCCGGGTGGTTGAGGAATCGGGTCTCGACGCGGATCTCCTCGACGTCGAACGTGCCCTCCACCAGGTCCTGATGGACGACCGACGCGGCCAGCTGATCGATGGCAACCGGGAAGTACGTGTACTCCATCTGTCCGGCGAGAATCTCCGACAGTGACAGACCAAACCCGCTGGGGCCGGACACATGCCACCGGCAGCCGTGCTGGAACAGCGGCGCGAAGAACGGGAGCCCCTGGATGTGGTCCCAGTGGGTGTGACTGACGAGGATGTGGCCGTCGACCGGCGCGCCGGCGGCCTCGTCGACCAGGTGCTGGCCGAGCCCGTGCGCACCGGTGCCACAGTCGACGACCACCAGTGTTCCCGCGTCAGAGCGAATCGCGACGCATGACGTGTTGCCGCCGTAACGGACCGTGGTCGGCCCTGCCTTGGCGATCGATCCTCGTGTTCCCCAGAAGGTGACATCCACAGACAGCGCCGTCTCACGCCTGGCGGAATCTGATCACAACGGCCGCGGAGAGTTCCGCACCTCTCAAGGTGCGCATCCCCACGATCAGCCTGCTTGCCATCTCGACCCCCATTGCTCAGCTCCTGCGCACGACACTAGGACACCGCGGGCGCCACCGGAACAGGGCAGCGCACTGGACTCGAACCGTTCCCACTGGTCGTACCGGTGTTCGGCACTCGCCGCTGCCACCGACCGCTGGGCCGCGGTTCCCGGCGTCGACCGGTTGCGGTCGGCCTGGGCCGCTACCGTTCCCCGTCGTGGGCGATGTCAACTCGATCGCTGAGCGGCCAGATGGCGTGTCAACTGCGGGAGCCCTGCGGAGGATGCTGGCCTCCATCCCCGGGCGGAATGAAAGTCTGGTGGCGGTCGTCAACGGGCTGTTCGGCGACACGCTTGACGACCGCGACGCTCGCTGGTCCACACCGATGACGATCCGTGCGGGCGACGCGGTGCTGCCACCCGATCGTCGCGCGCTGCGGGACTCGCTGTGCACGGTCGATGTCAGCCCGCGAATCTGCGTGTTCGTTCACGGGCTGATGTCGACCGAGTCGATCTGGCGCTTCCCAAACCACTCATCGACCACCTACGGCACGCTCCTCGCGGACGACCACGACGCCACGGTGCTCTCGGTGCGCTACAACACCGGCCGCCACATCTCCGCGAACGGGCGCGAGCTCGCTCACCTGCTCAACCACCTCGTGTCGGCGTGGCCGGTGCGCGTACGCGAAGTCAACTTGATCGGTCACAGCATGGGCGGGCTCGTCGTGCGATCTGCCTGTCACTACGCGCGCCGCCAGCGGCCGCTCGGTCGGTGGCTCCCGATCGGGCGGCGCTGGACCAGCAGAGTGCGTCGAGTCGTACTGATCGGGGTGCCGAACACCGGCGCCGGTCTCGAGGCCGTCGTCAACTCCGCGAGTGCAGCGTTGTGGGCGCTGCCCGTCCCCACCACACGACTCGTCGGGCTCGTGCTCGACCAACGCAGCGCGGGCATCAAGGACCTCCGCTTCGGCGCCATCGTCGACGAGGATTGGCTCGAGCGCGATCCCAGCGCTCGTCAACGCATCTTCCACCACCGGCCGGACCGCCTCCGTCGAGCCGATCATCTCGTGATCGCCGGCACGGTCACCACCGACCCTGATCACCCGCTGGCCAAGCTGATCGGTGACGTCCTCGTCACCTCGACGAGTGCCTCGGGTCGCTCCACCGACGGTGAGCTGTTCCCCCGGGCGACGACACGAACGTTCCCAGGAATCACCCACAACACGCTGGCCCACCACCCCGACGTCTACGAGGCGATCACCGACTGGTGGTGACCAGACCCTGATCATCCGCAGCGGGCACAACATCGACCCCCTGACGATTGAGAACACTCTCCAGCGTCACCCGTCCGTTGCCGTCGCCGCAGCGGTCGGTATGCCCGACTCTCACGCTGGAGAACTGCCGGTCTGCTACGTCCAGCTCCGCCCCGACACCAGCATCACCGAGGACGAACTCCGTGCGTTCGCTGAAGCCGAGATCAGCGAACGGCCAGCGTGGCCGAGACACATTCACATCGTCGAGACGGTTCCGATGACCGCAGTTGGCAGGATCTTCAAGCCGATCTTGCGTCAAGATGCGGTCGAGCGGGTCGTGCAGGGGATCCTCGACGAACGTGGGTTGCAGGGCGACGTCGAAGTGACCGCCGGCGGCCCGCGCGGTATGAGTGTGAGGGTCACGCTTGCCGACGACGGCGACCACGCCTCCTCCCAGCTCCAAGAGGTCCTGGATGGCCACTTGTTCGGGGCAACGGTCGAGACCTGATTACCAGGATCGGCACATCAGCGACGGCCACGCTGATCACGTGGGACCCAATCGATTCGTGCCGTCTCGAGCAGATCGACACGAGGAATCACGAACCGGATGCCGTCGTCGTGGTGGTCGACGTCCGGATGCTCGCCACTGATCAGCAATGTGACGACGGCATCGCGATGCTGACGGCTGGTGCGGATGTCGACCACTTGCGGTCCGAGCGGGGCAACGGACTCGAGCTCACCCCGAAGCGCGAATGGTGAGTTGAGGTTGACGATCGAAATCACGCTCATCGAAGTCGACTCTCGACACGCGATGTCGACCAATCCCTCTCCGTGCACGGAGCAGCGCGACCTGCCGGCGAGGAGCCATGTCACCATGTTGCTCACGAGTCGCTTGTGGTCGGCGAGGAGGTTCTCCCACAGCACCTCACCGAGATTGAAGGCGCAATAGACGGCCGTGCCGGCGCCGTACCGATTCGTCACCACCGCCGGGTCCCGGTCGCCCGGACGGGGATACACCTCCTCCATCGGCAGGTCGGGGTACGGCGGAACGAAACGAATCGGGGCGCTGGCACCCGGGCGCATGGCAACGGGGAGCGTTTCGGTACCGCCGATGATCCGTGTGGCGCCGGCGAACCCGGCAGCGATGGGGTGGTCGCGGTCGAACTCGATGTAGTTGTTCCGCACACGGGTGACCGGTTCGCCCAAGAGATCCACGCCGAACACATCGCCGAGGGCGAACGAGCTCGTCTCGTCGCCGTCGACCAGCGAGGTTCGCTGGTCCGCGAGAATCGAGCCGCCCTCGCGCACGTATTCTCGTATGGCTTCGAGAGCGGTCGGTGGCAGATTGGCCGCATTCGGAATGACGACGACCAAGAAGTCCTGAAGGTCTGCAGTGCGAACGTGATTGGCATCGATGTACTCGAATGGGATTCGCGCATCGAGGAGCGCTTGATAGAACCCGTTCTCGGATGGACTCTCGGCCGAGTAGGCGCCGGACGGAGTGCGATCATCAACCGCAACCGAGTCGAGCATGGCGACGTCGGCGACCGGGCGAGTCTGCTCGAAGACAGGCTCGACGGTTGCGTGGAGGTTGAATGCGTCAGCGATCGGTTCGATCCAGCGGTCATCGTGGATGGAGGCCGAGAATTTCGTGAACCATGGCGTCGCTCCGTTGACGAATCCCTCCACGATCCAGGTCTTCAGTTCGGCGGCGGAGTTGACGGAGTCCTTCCACCTGTGGAGATGATGCTCTGGTCCGACGGAGGTGATGAGACTCACGGGGCGGTCAGGGAACGAACCGCGGCTGCGCCGTCCGACGCGCCCCGCCACCCAGATCGCCTCGCCGGGGTGACGTCCCTGCTTGTCGACGAAGAAGGCCGGGTAGTACGGCCCGACCACCTCGGCGTCGAGGTCGCGAAGGAGCATGGCGCCTCGATTCGGGATGAAGGAGGCAGAGGGGCGCACGTCGCGCACTGCCCGATTCCACACCACGATCAACTCGGTCAGCCGTCGTCGACGCCATCGCAGGTACTCCGGCCATGCAGGGTCGGCGTGATCTGGACGCAGCGGCAATTCCAGCCCGGATTCGTTTCGGAAGCTCCGGCGAGCAGCGTCGCTGAACGGGAGCTCGCCCGGGCCCTCCCACCGATTCGCGAAGACCGCATCGACGTCATAGTTCTCGACGATCTCTCGTGCGATGTCGGTGATCACCTCGTCGTAGTACGCGGTGAAGGGGCAGGTGAGCCACGCATCGGGAAAGCTCCAGTGGCGCACCGCGTTGCCGTCAGCGTCCCGGTGGAGCCACTCGGGATGGGCCGTGGCTGCATCTTCATGGACGGCGTGCGGGTCCACTCTGGCCATGACCGTGATGTCCAAAGAGTTGGCTGCCTCGACGAGCTCCCCGAAGAGATCTCGATCACCGAGATGACGACTCCTGTAGTGGAAGGGAATCGCGGTCGGGTAGTACGCGATGTATCCGCCGGCGCTGATGCATGCTCCGTTCGACTTGGTGCGCAACATGATGTCGACCCAGCGGTCCAAGTCGAAGCTCGCCGGGTCATCCTCGGTGAAGGTGAGCTGGGTCCACCGGTTCGCAGCAGCGATGCCCGACGTCGTGGTCGGCACGCGGACACTACGTTCCGTCTCGTGCATGCGGCCTCCTCCATCCGTGACGTGACTCGACCGTAGCAACGGGGAGCCTTACCATGCGGCGTGCACGCAATTGAACCCACCACACGTTGGCCGCTCCGTTCCGATGCGACCGGGCACTACTTCGCCCGCGATGACGGGAGCCCGTTCTTCTACCTCGCTGACACCGTGTGGATGCTCTTCTGCCGACTCACTGAAGACGAGGTGCGCGAGCTCTTTGCGGACCGCGCGAGCAAGGGCTTCACCGTGATTCAAGCTGTCGTCTTCCGCGACCTCTTCGAGCCCAACACCGCGAACGTTGACGGAATCCGCCCGTTTGCGTCCGAACAGGAGATGCAGGCCGTACGGCTCAATCCCGAGTGGATCGATTGGGTCGTTCACATCACTCGGATCGCCTCCGAGTACGGCCTCGTGTTGGGAATCCTGCCCACCTGGGGCGACAAGTGGAATGAGCACTCCAACTCGGCGGGGCCGGTCATCATGGACATGGCGAAGGCGCGTGACTACTGCCGCCAGCTCTCGGACGGGCTGGCGGCGTGCGACAACGTGATCTGGATCCTCGGGGGCGACAGCCCCGTCCAGAAACCCGAGCACGCGGCAACCATCCGCGCGATGGCACTCGGCATTCGCGAGGGGGGCAGCGGTCAGCGCCTGATGACATTTCATCCTTCCGGCATGGGATCATCGGCGCTCTTTCACGGTGACGCCTGGCTCGATTTCAACTCACTGCAGACGAGTCACTACAAGCCGAACATTCCCGGCTATCTCCACATCGAACGGCTCTTCGCGGAGCCTCCCGCAAAGCCCTGCCTCGACATGGAACCGAACTACGAGCTGAGCCCGATGTTCGAAGTCGGTCGCGGTCCTGCGGGACAACCGTACGTTCCGGTGTTCACCCCGTACGACGTCCGCAAGAGCTTCTACCGCACGGTCCTTGCCGGGGCCGCAGGGTTCACCTACGGGTGCGAGCCGATCCGGCAGATCATCAAGAGCGGCGACCGGGTCCACATCTGGGAGGACGTCGACCTCCCCGATTGGCGAGAGGCACTCGACGCAGCCTGGATCTGCGCAGCTCTCTCTGCTCCCTCGCATCCTTTCCGAGCGGTCGTACTTCACTCGCGTGCCCGCTCAGGAGCTCCTCGTTCCACCGAGGCAAGCCGGTGCCTGGCCCGATCGGATGTCCATCGGGATTCCGGCCGCCGGTCAGCAGAACGTCGATCCGGCCTCATATGTCTCCGTCGCGCGTTGTACCGCCGGGTCCTGGGTCATGGCGTACGTTCCGGTCCGCCAGTTGGTGGAGATCTCGACTGGGACACTTGCCGGGGATGATCTACGGGTGACGATCTACGATCCCGAATCGCTCCAGGAGCTGCACAGGTTCGCGACGCCGCGCGCTGAGAGCATCAGACTCGTTCCCGAGCGCGATCTCGATACTCTGTTCGTCATCGACGCGGTCTCGTGATCGGACGCGTCGCCGCTGGAGCCGACCGGCCTGCAGTACCCCGTCAGCATCGGGTTGCGGAGCTCGCGTCCTGAGCGCTGTCGGCGGCAGATCGAGTGCGCAGGTTTGCCACCTCGGCACAGGCACCGAGTGCCCCGTCCGCCGATCGCTAGTAGAAGAGGACCGCGAGGGGTATCGCGACCGCGCCGACGACCACCGTGAGCGGGACGCCGACCCGCACGAAGTCGACGAACCTGTAGCCGCCGGGCTTCATCACCATCAGACTGGTCTGGTAGCCGGCCGGGTTGATGAATGCGTAGGAGCACCCGAGCATGAGCACGGCGACAAACGGCTCCCACGCGGTGTCGAGGGCGGTGACCATCCCGGCCATGATCGGGAACATCAGCGCTGCCGCCGCGGCGTTGGTGACCAGGTTGGTCAGCAGGATCGAGCCAGCGTAGACAACCGCGAGCGACACGATGAGGCTGTCGCCGGCGATCGCGCCGAGCGCGTCGGCGAGGACCTCGGCGAGCCCGGATTCGGTCACGGCCGGTTCCAGCCCGACGGCCGCAGCCAGTACGACGTAGGTCTGCCAGTCGATCGACTGCCATGCCGCGTGGAACGACAGGCAGCCAGAGGCGATCAGCGCGATCGAGGCGAGGAGCGCCGCGTTGAGCAGGCTCATGACGCCGAAAGCGGACAGCAGCACCATCGTTGCGACGATCATGGTGGCGATGACCGCACGGTCGGCACGCTGGACCCGATACCCAGCGTGCTCGGTCACCAGCAGCAGTTCGTCGTCATGCGGCGCATCCAGCCACTCGCTCTCCACCTCGAGGATGGCGAGGTCTCCCGGGCGGACCGTCTCCTCGGCGATGGGCCTCGTCCGGTCGGCCCCATGGCGTGCGAGCGCCACGATCTTGCGCTCACCGCCTCGGATCTCGTGGAGCTGACGACCGACGGCTGACGAGTTCTCGGCGACGACGACCTCGGCGAGCCGATGTGCGTACTCGTTGCCGGTCGGCGCCCCCGGCGGCGTCGCAGCAGTCAGGCCCATCGTCGTCCAGAGGTTGCCGACGGCGCTGACGGTGGCGTTGTACTCGAGCACGTCGCCCTTGGCGAGCGACGTCTCGGGTGTGGGGTCGCGGAGGAGGTCTCCGTTCCGCCGGATTGCCAGGAGTGTCGCCCCCGCCGGCGCCGTCAACCCGGCCCGACCGACCGTCCTGCCGGCCAGCCGAGTCCCCACCTGGAAGTCGGCGCGGTACGTGGTCACGGTCATCGCGGCAGCGTCGTCCTCTGCCGTCCGATGACTGATGAGACGGTTCCCCACCACGAGCAGGAACAGCACGCCGACCACAGCCGCGGGAAGTCCGATCCGGGTCGGGAAGAAGATCTCGAGCTCGTCGCCGTATTCGGACACTGCCAGCCCGGCGATGATCAGGTTGGTCGACGTCCCGATCAGCGTGGCCGCCCCGCCGAGGATCGACGCGTTCGAGACCGCCATGTAGATCTTCGACACCGCCAGGCGCGCCGACGTCCCGAGATCCGCGATCACCGGAATCAGCATGGCGACGATCGGCGTGTTGTTGAGGAACGCGCTGCCGGTCGCTGTCACCGGGAGGAGCTTCCGGTTTGCCGCAGACTCGCTCGAGGGGACACCCAACAGACGATCGATGATGAGCGAGATCGCCCCGGTGCGGTACATGCCGGAGGCCACGACGTACAGCACCACGACCGACAGGACGCCGGAGTTGGCGAACCCTGCGAGCACCTGATCCTCCGGTGCCAGATCGAGCGTCAGGACGGCAGCGAGCGCGCCTGCGAAGACGGACCACGTCGGCCACCGGTCCCAGATGAGGAGCCCGAACAGCACGGCGATGATCGCAACGGTCAGCCAGGCATCAGTGGTCATCATCGAAGGGAGCCGACATCGGGCCGGCCGAGCAGAATTATCACACGCCGCGCTCGCAGCGTGTGAGATGCACGGCGTGATTCGTGGTTTCACCCTCCGCTTCCATCGCTCCAGCGGGCGGATGACCGATTGCCCGACTCTGGCCCTGGCCGCCGACCCCGCCCTTGTACATGTCGCCGTCGGTGAAGATCGCGTCCCACATGTACCGGTTCGGGAGGCCGGTGCCGTCGGGAAACCTGTGCTCCATCTCCTTGCCGAGGTACCCCTTGCCATGGATCGCCGGGTCACCGGTCGTCTGCAGCATGTGAACGATCGACTCGGAGACGATGCGCTCGTCGCTGAGCTTGTTCCAGCTCGGCGTGAAGATCATGCCGAAGCGGTTCATGTCACGAAGGGTCAAGGCGGCGAAGCCCCAGAGCATCGGGCATTCTTGACGTCGATCAGTCCCTGCTGCTCGAGCAGGGCAGTTCAAATCGACGTCCGTCGCTCGGGCGGTTTGACGGGGGCTGCGCCGTAGACGTCGTCCGGGTCCGTCGGCGGCGGGATCACGTCCTTCCGCGAGAGCCAGATTCGCGGCGGCAATCAGGACGAGCGGCGTCGCCCAGATGACGACCGCGTACCCGGCGAAACTGAGCGTCCCGATGCCGAGCACCCCGGCGACGAACGCGCCGTGCACGTTCCACGGGATGATGCTCGACAGCAGCGACCCCGACGCAGCGATGGATGCCGACTGGGCGACCGGCTCCAATCGGGCCTGCTTGAAACGATCCCGATAGGTCTCCGACCCGACGATGATGGAGACGTAGGGATCGGCCATCGCGAGATTGAAACCGGTCGTGGTCGCCGCCGATGCCACGATGAGCCGACTCGGCGTCTTGGCCCAGCGCAGCAGCGGCGCGATCGCCGTCGTCAGCATCCCGGTTCTCGACATCAGCCCGCCATACGCGGAGGCCACCAGGATCAGCCAGACCGTCGGCAGCAGGCCCACCGCTCCCCCGCCGAAGAACACGTCGTTGAGCTCAGCGGTCGCACTGTTGAGTTCGAAGCCGTTCGCGAGCGTGTCGATGCTGACCTCGGCCCACTGGACGATGTAGGTCCGGTCGTCACCAGCGAGGCGTTCGATCAGGTCGCGTTGGCGTGAAACCCGCGAGGACCACCGCCGACAGCGCGCCCGCGAGCACCGCGAAGAACGCCGTCGCACGCGATGACATCACGAACACGACGATCAACGGGAGCAGACAGAGCAACGACACGGAGAACTCCGTCTCGATCACCCGACTCGGGGATCTTCGGACGTGTTCTGGCCCGGTCCAGACGGACGGAAGGAGCCGAGATCCTCCCACCGTGCTCCGCTGCGTCCGGCAAGCAGGGTCTGGGGTGAACGGCGGCTCAACCCGGGCGAGAGCTCTAGCATCTCGGCTGATGGGCGAGCAACCGATCTCCGCAGACGCGGCCGGATCAGTGCGCCCTGAGCGCGAGGTCGTCCCCCGCCCCCGACTCGACCGTCGACTTTCCGACGTCGTCCAGGTGCGGCGCCGTCGTGATTCGTGCCGGCGCCGGCTACGGAAAGACCACGCTGCTCCGCGACTGGATCGCCGGCGTGGGAACGGAGTTCGATGTGGTGTCGATCGAGCTGACGTCACCCAACGAGGACGAGTTCGCCGAACGGCTCGCGGACGAACTCGGGCTGCAATCGTCAGACGACCAGGCCCTCGACCTGCCCGTGGTGGTCGCAGCACTCAGCCGTGCGGCCCGGACCCGACGCCGACCCGTCGTCCTCGTCGTCGACGAGTCGGGTGTCCAGGGTGCCGCCGAGATCGCTCGCAACCTCGCCGCGTGTCTTGCCCAACGACCGCCCGAACTGATGGTGATCATCGCCGGCCGCGAGGTCGACATCTCCGACTGGCGACGAGTGGCGGCCGACCGCCAGCCCGTGGAGATCGACGAACGCGACCTCCGCTTCGATGACACAGAAGCACGACAGCTGCTCGCCACGCTCGGCGTTCCCGACGTGTCCCATGACGAGATCGAACGGATGCAGCGCCGCGTCCACGGCTGGGCGATCGGCCTCGTCCTCGCCGCACGCGCCCATGAGATCGGCCGCGATGTCCCACCGGCCGTCGATGCCGAACACGAACGCCTGGTTCGTCGCTACATCGACAACGAGGTGATTCCTTCGCTCTCGACAGACCAGCTCGCACTCCTCGAGGCCACCGCAACACTCCGTCGACTCGACCCCCCGCTCTGCGACCTGATCCTCGATCGCACCGATTCAGCAGCGCTGCTCACCGACCTCGTCGAACGCAGCTGTTTGGTCGAGCCGCTGTCGGTGGACCCGCCGGCGCTCGCCCTGCACCCGATGTTCGCCGGGCACCTTCGAGCACGTGGCCGATCGGCCGATTCCGGCGCCGAAGCGACAATCCGAACCCGCGCCATCGAGTGGTACGAGGACGTCGGGCTGACGGACGCCGCGATCGAACTGGCGCTCGACGACCCCAGACCGGAGCGCGCCGTTGCGCTCATCAAGCGGGTGTGTGGTGATCGTATCCGGTACGGCCACTCCGATCTCGTTGCCGGTTGGCTGCAACAGCTGCCCTCTGACGTGCTGTGGAACGACGTCGAGCTGTCGATCGTGATGGGTCGTGCTGCCGGGCTGACCGGTGATCCGATGACCGGACGGGCGGTGCTCAGGAGGATTCGAGAACTGGTCGAAGCCGACGAGGCTTCCGACGGGCTCGGACTGGCCCTGGCACAGCTCGAGCTCTCGGTCCGATTCTGGGAAGGACGGCTCGGACGCCTCGGTCGGTCGATCGAGGAACGGCGCGCCCAGTTCGAGTGCTGCCAGACCGATCCTGTGCTCGAGATGGCCGGAATCGACAGCGAGTCCCTCCACGTGTCGCTCATCACCGGATACGTCCTGGACGGCGAGTTGGATCGTGCGATCACCGAAGGCGAGCACCTGCTTCGCCCCGAACGCATGCTCGATCCGACCCGCCTCACGATCATGGGGCTGGGGATGCTCGCTCTGGCGCTTGCTTGGCGCGGCGACGAGCCGGCCGCCCGCGAGGCGGTTCGCCGCGCCAAGCGCGTCCGCGAGCGGTACCGGGGCGGTGGCGGCGACGTAGGGTTTCTCAGCGTTTCCGCGCTCTGGGTGTGCGACGACGGACCGCGTCTCGATGACGACTTCCGGGTTGTCCAGCGTGCAGCCGCCGGAGTGTTTCATCTCCCGGGGACAGCGTTCGCCGCCTTGGCGGTCGCCAAGTTGCGGCTCCGGCTCGGTGCTCCGGTCGAAGCGGCAAACGCGCTGGACGCAGCCGACGACGCGCTGGCCGCAATGCCCGAGCCGGGGTACCTGGCGGTGCTTCGGGACACACTGCGCGCGGAACTCGCACGAAGCCGCCGTCGACACGATCGAGCCACTCAACGAGCGCGAAGTCGAAGTGCTCGACGCCGTTGCGCGCTGCGGGTCGCGGTCGGACGCCGCGAGCGAGCTGTATCTCTCCGTCAACACCGTCAAGACGCATCTCCGCAGCGCCTACCGCAAACTGAGAGTCACCGACCGCGACGAGGCGATCCGCCGGGCGACTGCCCTGGGCATGCTCGACCAGCAGCGCGTGAACGCGGCCCCGCCGCGACACGACGGCGCAGGCGGGTCGGACCTGATGCTGACCGCTCACCCGGGGTGACCGAGAGTTCACCCGCGTTGCCGGCACGAACACCGGTCTACCGTTCACGACACGCCGACCGCGGGCCGGACGGGATCGAGGAGCAGACCGACGCCGATGTTGACGATTCGCGATCTCCCGATCGGCACGAGGCGTGACGCCGACCCCGGACGTCGAACTCACGCTGCGGTTGGGCAGCTTGGCCCATCAGTACGGGCTGCCGGCCTACGCGTTGGACGATCTGTTGGCGGAGACTGCAGCGGCATTCGGGCTGAGTCTGACCGTCATCTCGACACCGGCATGCCTCGACATCACCGTCGACGACTTCGACGACGGCGGACAACGTCGCTTCCTCGTGCCGCTCGACCAGGTCTCGTACAACCTGCAGAAGCTCTCACAGACACTCAAGTTGGCCGACGTCATCCGCGCCGGCGACGTCGGTGTCGACGAGGCGGGCCAACGCCTGAACGAGATCGAGGCGCTCCGTCCCCCGTATCCCGTCGCTGCGGTGGGCGTGGCGTATGCGGCCTGCGGGGCCGGCTTTGCCGTCATCCTCTCCGCTGCGTGGCTCGACGTCGCATTGGCCGCCGTGCTGAGTCTCGTGGTCTTCGCCCTGGCGCAGGCATCCGAGCGATCCGCATGGCTGGCGGAGCGCGTCTACGTGATCTCGGCGTTCGTCGCCTCTGCGATCGCCAGCACGGCCGGAGTCATCCTCGACAGGAGCAACACGTACGTCGTGGCGCTGTGTGCGTTCGTCGTCCTGATCCCGGGTCTCGGATTGACGCTCGGCACCTTCGAACTCGCGAAGGGCCACACGCTGTTGGGTTGGAACCGCTTGATCACGTCGGCGGTTCGGACGTTTGCGCTGTTCGCCGGCGCATCGCTCGCAGCACTGATCGTCCGAGCGTTGTTCGGTGTCGCCGAGTCGGCTGGGCAGCCCACGATCGCACTTCCGGTTCGGTACCTCTCG
>CAVPJT010000013.1:0-24673 GCA_963705485.1 Ilumatobacteraceae bacterium | reverse complement strand
CGTTGGCACCGATGTCGCCGAGGCGCGGTTCTCGGAGGAGTTTCCCCACGCTCGTCGCCGCCCGTCGCTGCGCCGGGCCGAGCGACGAGGTCGATGATGGCTCGACCGGTCTACGCTGACGGAGAGTACGAGCGTGCCGTCACGACGGTGGAGGAGGGCTGACATGTTTCGTCATGTCGTGATGTTCCGGTGGTCCGATGAGGTCGACGATGCACATGTCGCAGAGGTGGGTCGTCGTCTCGACGAGCTGCCGGAGGCAATTTCGGTGATCAACGCCTACCGGCACGGCCCCGATGCCCATGTGAACGAGGGCAACTTCGACTACGTCGCGGTCGCCGATTTCGACTCGGCCGACGACTACGTCACCTATCGCGAACATCCGGTTCACGCAGCCTTCATCGCCGACATGATCGCTGGTCGTGTCGCCGAGCGTGCGGCCGTGCAGTACCACTGCTGAACCCGCGCCGCCTCGCCCGGCGTCGGCGAACGACTCGGTCCTCGCTCCGCTCTGTGGAACACATGTTCGGCGCTAGGCTCTGACGGCGATGGCCGCCAGTACCTCCGCCACCGGCACCTCGCCAGCGGCGACCTCCAAGAAGTCAGCTCCCCGCAAGCGCTCGACGAAGTCGAGGTCGACCGCCGACGAACCGCAGATCGTCGTGCGGGGTGCCCGCGAGCACAACCTGAAGAACGTCAACGTCGAATTGCCGCGCGACAAGCTCATCGTGTTCACCGGGCTGTCCGGGTCGGGCAAGTCGAGCCTGGCGTTCGACACGATCTACGCCGAGGGGCAGCGCCGCTACGTCGAGTCGCTCAGCTCCTACGCCCGACAGTTCCTCGGCCAGATGGACAAACCCGACGTCGACATCATCGAGGGGCTGTCGCCCGCGATCTCGATCGACCAGAAGTCGGGCAGCCGCAACCCGCGGTCCACCGTGGGCACGATCACCGAGGTGTACGACTACCTCCGTCTGCTGTACGCACGCATCGGTGTGCAGCACTGTCCGAACGACAACACTCGACTGCAGCGTCAGACGCCGCAGCAGATCGTCGATCGCATCCTCGACATGGACGACGGCATCCGATTCCAGGTGTTGGCGCCGGTCGTCCGTGGTCGCAAGGGCGAGTACGACACACTGCTCCAGGACATGTCCGGTCAGGGCTATGTGCGGGCGCGCATCGACGGCGAGACGGTGGACATCGACGAGTTCCTCAAGCGTGAAGAGCGACTCGCCAAGTACGAGAACCACAAGATCGAGATCGTCGTCGACCGGCTCGTGTTGAAGGAAGGCATCGAGCGGCGGCTGACCGATTCGCTCGAGCAGGCGCTCGGTCTGGCCGACGGTGTGGCCGAGATCGAGGTCGTGCCTCGCGAGGGCGAGGGGGCACCCGAGACCCTCACGTTCAGCCAGCACCTCGCGTGTCCGGTGTGCGGCACCAGCTATGAGGAACCGGCGCCACGCAACTTCTCGTTCAACTCGCCCTATGGCGCCTGCGCAGCGTGCGACGGCCTCGGGACCACCTTCGAGGTCGACCCCGAGCTGATCATCCCCGACCCGGAGATGTCGCTGCTCGAGGGGGCCATCGCGCCGTGGCGCTCCGCGAACACCCAGTACTTCACCCGGATGCTCGAATCGGTCGCCGAGGCGAACGACATCGACATGAACGCTCCGTGGGAACGGCTGACCGCCAAGCAGCAGAAGGTCATCCTGCACGGCGTGAAGGGGAAGATGACCGTCAAGTACAAGAACCGCTACGGGCGGTCGCGGTCGTACTCCACCGAGTACGAGGGCGTGATCCCGTGGATCAAGCGTCGTCACGAGGGCAGCGACAGCGAGTGGGCCCGCGACCAGTACGAGGGCTACATGCGCCTCGTCGCCTGCTCGACGTGCGATGGGGCTCGGCTCAAGCCGTCGACGCTGGCGGTCACGATCGAAGACAAGAACATCTCCGAGGTCGCCGACATGTCGATCGGCGAGTCGGCGAAGTTCCTCGCCGCACTCGAGTTGTCCGAGCGTGATCGGATGATCGCCGAACGCGTCACCAAAGAGATCAACGCCAGGTTGGGGTTCCTGCTCGACGTGGGCCTCGACTATCTCACGATGTCTCGGTCGGCGGGCACGCTCGCCGGTGGCGAGGCGCAACGCATCCGGCTCGCATCGCAGATCGGGTCCGGCCTCGTCGGCACACTGTACGTGCTCGACGAGCCGTCGATCGGGTTGCATCAGCGCGACAACCGGCGTCTGATCGACACGCTCACACGGCTGCGCGACCTCGGCAACACCGTGATCGTCGTCGAGCACGACGAGGAGACGATCCGCGAGAGCGACTGGATCGTCGACATCGGGCCCGGTGCCGGTGAACATGGCGGCGAGGTCGTCTACTCGGGCAAGGTGCCCGGAATCCTCAAGGTGAAGGAGTCGGTCACCGGGCAGTACCTGTCGGGTCGCAAGTCGATCCCGGTGCCCGAGCAGCGTCGGCCCCAAGGCCTCGAGTTCCTGCGGATCCAAGGGGCCCGCGAGCACAACTTGCAGAACATCGACGTCGACATCCCGCTCGGCAACTTCGTGGCGGTCACCGGCGTGTCCGGCTCGGGCAAGTCGACGCTCGTGCGCGACATCCTGCTGCCGGTGCTGATGCAGCGCATCTACAAGTCGAAGATGTCCGCCGGTAAACACAAGAGGATCGACGGCATCGAGTTCCTCGACAAGGTCATCGACATGGACCAGTCGCCGATCGGCCGCACGCCGCGCTCGAATCCGGCGACGTACACCGGCGTGTTCGACAACGTCCGCAAGCTGTTCGCGTCGACGAACGAGGCCAAGGTGCGCGGTTACATGCCCGGGCGGTTCTCGTTCAACGTGAAGGGTGGGCGCTGCGAGGCGTGTTCGGGTGACGGCACGCTCAAGATCGAGATGCACTTCCTGCCCGATGTGTACGTGCCGTGCGAGGTCTGCCACGGGGCCAGGTACAACCGTGACACGCTCGACATCGAGTTCAAGGGCAAGAACATCGCCGAGGTGCTCGACATGCCCGTCGCCGAGGCGGTCGACTTCTTCGCCAACCAGCCCGGCATCGCTCGCTACATGCAGACGCTCGTCGACGTCGGACTCGGCTATGTGCGGCTGGGCCAGTCGGCCCCCACGCTCTCCGGCGGCGAGGCGCAGCGTGTGAAGCTGTCGGCCGAGCTCGCCAAGCGCTCCACCGGTCACACGATCTACCTGCTCGACGAGCCGACGACGGGTCTGCACTTCGACGACGTCAAGCGGCTGCTCACGGTGCTGCAGCGGTTGGTCGAACAGGGCAACACCGTGTTGGTGATCGAGCACAGCCTCGACGTCATCAAGACCGCCGACTGGGTGATCGATCTCGGCCCGAACGGCGGCAACGGCGGCGGCACCATCGTCGGCGAAGGCTCGCCGGAACACATCGCGTCGCTCGAAGCCAGCCACACCGGCCGCTTCCTCCGCGACGTCCTCTGACCGTCGCGCGCCAATCGCTCGAGCGATGAGCCAACTCCCCGCATCGGGGGCTCCCGCTCATCGGCGTGAGGCGCTGGTTCGAGCGATGAGCGAACTCCTCGGTATCCGGGGCTCCGGCTCATCGGCGTGATGGGCTCGGTGTCGGGGCCGGTCCGGGTGGCAGACTGCCGTGATGGTCGACGCGCTGGCTGACACCGGCGTCGACCGGGAGGGACTCCAGCGCCGCACGCTTCGCTCGTTGCGGTTCTCGCAGGTGCCGGGCCAGGCCGCGGTGGCGGGGATGGTGGCGGTGGTCTCGTTGCTGGCGAGCGACCTGCTCGGATCCGATCGCCTCGCCGGGATGGGCAGTGCATCGTTCACCGTGGGCGCAGCGTTCACGGCGATCCCGCTGGCCGCGTTCATGCGACGGCGGGGACGTCGCATCGGGCTCACCCGGGCGCTGCTCATCGGCGCGGTCGGCGCGGCGATCGCTGCCACGGGCGGGCAGCTGCGGTGGTTCCCGCTCTTCGTCGTCGGGATGGTGGCGTTCGGCGCTGGTCAGGCGGCCACGCTCCAGCAACGCTACGTCGCTGCGGATCTCGCGGAACCCGCCAAGCAGGGCGCGGCGATCGCAGCGATCGTGTGGGTGGGCACGCTGGGTGCGGTTCTCGGGCCGCTGCTCACGCCGTTCGAGAAGGCGGTGGCCGGCAGCGTCGGGCTCGATGAGTTGGTCGGCCCCTTCCTGTTCGCTGCGCTCCTCTTCCTCGTCGCCGCATCGGTGGTGTGGATCCGGCTCCGACCCGACCCGCTGGAAGTGATCGGCGGCATCGACCCGCACGCGGAGCGCACGCGACTGCTGCGGGTCGTGCGGTCGTCGGCGTCGGTGATCTGGGCGTCGCCTGGTGCACGGCTCGGCCTGGCGGCGATGGCGGCGTCCCAGGCCGCCATGGTCGGCGTGATGACCATGACGCCTCCGCACATGAAGGATCACGGCCATGCCGATCTGTCGGCGTTCGTGATCGCACTGCACATCGTGGGGATGTACGGCTTGGCGCCGCTGGTCGGCCGGTTCGTCGACCGGGCCGGACCGGTCCGTGCGATTCAATTCGGTGCGGTCATCCTCGGCGTGGGCACGATCAGCACCGTGCTCGCGGGCTACGTGCCCGTGTTGATGTTCGCTGGGCTGTTCTTCCTCGGGCTCGGGTGGAGCTTCGGCCTGATCGGCGGGACGACGATCCTGACGGCGTCGGTCCCCGAACGATCCCGCGTCGAGGTGCAGGGCACGGGCGACCTGACGCTCAGCCTGTGCGGTGCCGCTGCGGCCCTCAGCTCGGGCCTCGTGAAGGATGCCTTCGGCTTCCACCTCCTCGCCGACGGTGCCACCGTGCTGGCCGGAGCCCTCCTCGTCCTCGCCTGGTACACCGCCGCCACCACCCGCGTCACCCACCCTGCGATCTGACCACGGAGAGCGATGAGCGAACTCCCCGCATGCGGGGACCCGGCTCATCGCCCGGCAGAGGTTCCCATGATGCCACCGCGGTGATGAGCGAACCCCCCGATGGTGGAGGGTTCGCTCATCGCGTCGGCGGCATCAGGCGGCGGAGCGGTGAGACATCGAGCGGTAGGTCGCCGTCGTGGCGACGATCCACCGGTCGAGGTCTGTCTCGTACGTTCGACGGTCGAGCCGGTGGGTGGTCCACCCGGCACCCGATGCGGCGGCGTCGCGTCGACGGTCTCGTGCTCGACCGATGGTTTCATCGTGGGTCGGGAAGACGTCGATCTCGATCGCCCACCGCAGACGCGGGATCGCAAGATCGAACCGGGCGGGCCCGTAGCCGGGGATCCTGAGTTCGTACTGCCGAACCAGCCCGCGGACTCCGGCTGCGGCGAGGGCTGTCGCCACGATGACCTCCGGGTGCGACTCGGCGGCTCCACCTGACAGCCGCCGGTCGAGCTGGCGGAGGTACGACCACACCCATGGTCGTTGGGACGAGATCCAGTCGACGGCGACGGCGCGCATCGCTGGTTCGTCCAGGCGCCCGTCGTGCATCGCCTGCTCGATCACCGAGAGCAGGCTGTCCGCGTCGAGGTGTCTGGCGAGATCGAAGGCTGTCCGCTCCCGTGTGGTCACTCGGATGCCGTCTGGCCGCTCGATGACGTCGTCGGGATGGATCGCAGCGGTTCGGTAGGGAACGACCCAGCGCGCGATCGCCGGGTTGCTCGCCGGGGGAGCGATCACGTGGACCCGTCGGTCATGAGGGAGGCGGCGGAAGTCCCACAGGCGTCCCGCCGTCGGGCCGGCGATCACGGTGCTCGGGCGTGCGAGGCAGACGGCGCTACATCGGCCGATGTCGTCGAGCTCGACGCTCGCGGTCCGATAGGCGCCGCGCAGCACGAGCTCGATCGCCCCGACCTGTTCGAGCCGCTCGATCGCACGGGGCGACAAGCCACTGGAACGGAGTTGGGAGACCGAGGCGAGGCCGTGCTGCCGGGCGAAGAACTGATGCGCACCGGACGTGAGATGCGTCATGGCGCTCCTTCCGAGTGGAGGTTCGGCAGGAGGGAGTCGGCCGCGGTCGAGGCTACGGGACGAGCCGTCGATCGACACGGTGTCCCGGTCAGATCTCCGAGTCGGTCGCCGCCGATGAGCGAGATCCCCGAATCCCGGGGGTTGGCTCATCGCCCTGCGTGGCCGAACTCATGGTGCGAGCGGCGATGAGCGAGGTCCCCGGATCCCGGGGGTTGGCTCATCGCGTTGCGGGGTGGAGCTGGTGGGTCAGCGGTTGCGGAGGCGCTTGCTGAGGTCGTTGAGGCGCTTCTTCTCGTCGCCGGTGAGCGAGTCCATGCCATTGGCGCCGATCTTGTCGAGCAGTGCGTCGAGTTCGATCTGGTCGGCGGGGGAGGGGGCACTCGGTGGGGGCATCGGAGCGGGAGCGTTCTTCCACGGCCCTTGCACGACACCACCCGACTTCGACGGTCCTGCGGAGCGCTTCGGCTTCGGCTTCTTCTTGGCCCGACCGGTCGATCCCGAACCGATGCCGCCGAGCGGGAGGTGCGGGATGGGCCAGCCGGTCGCGAGCCCGAGGGAGCGTCCGGCGACCAACGCCACGGCGATCGACACGAGCAGGAAGATCGTCTGGCCGGTCTGGTCGGTTCCGGCGAACTGGAGGAGGTTCAGCACGGTGAACACCGCAGCCAGCGCCCACAGCGGGACGACCTCGAACCACTTCACGCCGGGGTAGGTCGCTGCGTACACCCAGATGCCGCCGAGGAACAGGTTGCTCAGCCCGAACTGGACCAAGAAGTCGATGCTGTTGTCGAGCGGCCCGAGCAGCGTGAGGATCAGGGCCGGAACGATCGTGAGCGCCAGCACCCACGTGACGAACTTGGCTCGACCGAACAGCGACTCGAGTTGCTGGCCGAACAGCCAGAAGAACACGATGCCCAGTAGCGGCCAGATCGCCGGTTCGGTGGCGATCGGCCAGGTGACGAGGCGCCAGACCTCGAAGTCGCGCACGAGGACCGGCGCGAACGGAAGCCGGTTCCACGCATCGCGGAACAGTCCCCAGAGGAACATCGACAACACCGACAGGCCACACAGGATGTCGGTGGTGGTGATGTCGTAGTTGCCCGCGCGGAACCAGCCGTCGTTCGGTCGGCGGCGGAAGATGGCGGCGAACTGGTCGGACATCGGGCATCACGGTACCCGCCCGTCCGTATGCTTGAGACGTCATGGAGCCTCTGGCGCGGTGAAGTTGTGGTGAAACGGCCGCCGGCAGGCACGATCCCCGAGGCGCCGGGCTCGTATCAGTTCAAGGACGTCCACGGCCGCGTGATCTACGTCGGCAAGGCGTCGAACCTTCGTCAGCGCCTGTCGAACTACTTCCAGGCGCCTCGAAACCTGCACCCGCGGACCGCCCAGATGGTCGAGACCGCCGAGTCGGTCGAGTGGACCACCGTCCGCAACGAGGTCGAGGCGCTCATGCTCGAGTACTCCCTCATCAAAGAGCACCGACCTCGCTTCAACGTGAGATTGAGGGATGACAAGAGCTATCCGTTCCTGGCGGTCACCGTCGACGACGAGTGGCCGCGGGCGCTGGTCATGCGGGGCCGCAAACGCAAGGGCACCCGCTACTTCGGGCCGTACGCCCATGCGTATGCCATTCGCGACACCCTCGACCTCTTGTTGAGGTCGTTCCCCATCCGTACGTGCAGCCCGGCCAAGTTCACGCAGCACGAGCGCCTCGGCCGCCCATGTCTGCTGTTCCACATCGAGAAGTGTGCCGGCCCGTGCGTCGGCGAGATCGAGGCGCCCGCCTACAAGGAGTTGGTCAACGAGTTGATCGACTTCCTCGATGGTGACACCGACGAGATCGTCGACCGGCTCGACGCCGACATGCAGCAGGCCGCGACCGACCTGGAATTCGAGCGTGCCGCTCGCCTCCGCGACCGCCTCACCGCAGTGCGCAAGGCGATCGAGAAGCAGCAGATGGTGGCCGATCGCAGCGAGGACCTCGACGTCATCGGTCTCGCCGAGGACGAGTTGGAGGCCTCGGTTCAGGTGTTCTACGTGCGACGGGGACGGGTGGTCGGCCGCAAGGGCTTCATCCTCGACAAGGTCGAAGAGCTGACCCCCGGCGGGCTGATCGACCGCATCCTCGAGTCGATGTACGGCGACGAGCCGATCCTCGGCGTGCCGAAGCAGGTGCTCGTGCCACACGACGCCGATGATCTGGCGACGTACGAGGAGTGGCTGTCGATGGGGCGGGGCTCGCGGGTGCAGGTGCGGGTGCCGCAGCGCGGCGACAAGCGTGCACTGCTCGAAACCGTCACTCGCAACGCCAAGGAGGAGTTCACCCGGCATCGACTGCGTCGGGCGAGCGATCACAACACCCGCAGCCGGGCGCTCACCGAGCTGCAGGACCACCTCGGGCTCCCTGAAGCTCCACTGCGCATCGAGTGTTATGACATGGCCCACCTGCAGGGCACCGACTACGTCGGCTCGATGGTGGTGCTCGAAGACGGGCTCCCGAACAAGCGCGAGTACCGACGCTTCAAGGTCAACACCGTGGGCGCTGGAGACGAGGCCGGCGGTGAGGTCGGCGCGAGCGACGATGTCGCGGCGATGGCCGAGGTGGTGCGTCGCCGTCTGCAGGCCTATCTCGACGAGCGCGACAAGCCGATCACCGAACGCGGGGACAAGCCCGGCAAGTTTGCCTATCCGCCGCAGCTTCTCCTCGTCGATGGCGGCAAGGGCCAGCTCAACGCGGCCAAGCGGGTGGTCGACGAGTTGGAGCTCACCGATGAGATCCCCGTGGCCGGTCTGGCCAAGCGGTTCGAGGAGGTCTTCGTGCCGGGTCGGTCGCAGCCGGTCGAGATCCCTCGGGGGAGCGAGGCGTTGTTCATGCTGCAACGCATCCGTGACGAAGCACACCGTTTTGCGAACACGTTCCATCGGGAGCGACGGAGCAAGCGGATGACGGTCAGTGCCCTCGACGGCATCCCCGGCCTGGGCGAGGTCCGCCAGAAGAAGCTGGTCAAGGCCCTCGGCGGCGTGAACGCGGTGAAGCGAGCCGAACTCGAGGAGCTGAAGGCGCTGTCGTTCCTCCCGGACACGGTCGCCGAAGCCGTGTACGGGAAGTTTCACGACTCGCCGTCGACCTCCACTTGATGGTTACTCGTGGTGTCTGGAACCACGGGCGACCGGTCGACTCAGCCGAAGTGCGCGGCGACCTCGGCCTGGAATTCACGGTACTTCGCGATTCGTTCCTCGGCGGTGCCGCCGAGGGTGAAGTCGGGGACGATCAACTCGTCGAAGCCCAGGTCGACGTAGCGGCCGATCTCGTCGACGAGCTGCGCGTTCGATCCGATGATCGATCGTTCGCCCATGTCGCCGCCCCTGATGTTCGCGGCGAGGTCGGCGTTGTCGGTCATGAACACCAGCGCCTGGGTCGACTTCCAGAGGGTCGACGGATCGCGCTCGACCTGCTCGCAGGCGGTATGGAGCTTGTCGAGTGCGCCACCGGCCATGTCGGGAGCTCCCCAGGTGTTCCACTCGTCGGCGTGACGGGCGGTGATGCGCAGCATCCGGGGGCTGCCGGTCCCGACCAGGATCGGCAGCGGTGACTGCACGGGCTTCGGGTTCGCCGGAGCGTCGGTGATGTCGTAGAAGTCGCCGTGGAAGTCCGTGACGTCATCGTTCAGGAGCGACTTGATGATCTGGATCGCCTCCTCGAACCGGCTGACCCGGGTCGCGGGCTCCTCGAGGTCGATGCCATAGACGTGGTGTTCGTTGATTTGCCAGCCCGCACCGATGCCGAGCACGAGACGACCGTTCGAGATGTGGTCGATCGTCGATGCTCGGTTGGCGAGCACGGCCGGGTGGTGGACGGATGTGGGCGCAACGAGCGAGCCGATCCGAACCTGCTCGGTGACCGCGGCGATTGCGGGCAGCATCGCCCAGCACTCGTGGACGTTGCCCGGCAGGACGTCCTCGCTGCCCGAGTTCGGCATGTAGTGGTCGGCGTACCAGAGGCAGTGCCACCCCTCGGCGTCGGCCACCCGTGCCAGGTCGAGCACCTCGGCGGGTGGGCGTTCGGGATTGGGCCACATCGAGAACTTCATGAACGCCGACCGTAACCTCTGCCACCGTGAGCGGCGAGCCCGAACGTGACGTGGAACCACGGGATCACGAGTTGTGGGAGGCGCACGCCGATTGGTGGATCGAGGGGTTCACTGAGGGGGCCGATCCGGAGTACGTCGAGCAGATCTTGCCGCTGGCCGCGGCGGAACTCGACGGGTTCGCTCGCGTGCTCGACCTGGGGTGTGGCGACGGGCAGATCAGCCGTCTGCTGGCCGTCGCCGGCAGCGAGGTCGTCGGCGTCGATCCGACGTGGAATCAGATCCGGGTCGCCCAAGAACGCGGCGGGGGCGCGGCCTATGCCGCGTTCGGAGGCTGCTGAGCTGCCGTTCGTCGACGAGTCGTTCGACGCGGTGGTCGCCTGCCTCGTGTTCGAGCACATCGACGACGTCGACGGTGCGGTGGCCGAGGTCGCCCGCGTGCTGCGGCCGGGTGGCCAGTTCAGCTTCTTCCTCAACCACCCGCTGCTCCAGACGCCCGGAAGCGGTTGGATCGACGATCACACGATCGACCCACCGGAGCACTATTGGCGCATCGGGGCCTACCTCGTCGAGCAGGACTCGGTCGAGCAAGTCGAGCGCGGTGTGTTCATCCGGTTCGTCCACCGCCCACTGTCGCGTTATCTCAATGCGCTCGCCGAGCACGGCCTCGTGCTCGAGCGGATGGTCGAGCCCGCTCCGCCCGCCGGCTTCCTCGACCGGGCGTTCGAGTACGCCGAGGCGGCCGCCATTCCCCGCCTGCTCTACCTCCGCCTCCGCCGCTCCTGACCCACCGGGCCACCCCAGCCCGGCGATGAGCCGGGCCCCAGCATCCGGGGCGTTCGCTCATCGCTACGGGTGTCAGGCGGTCGGCAGGTCGATCGCGATGAGCCGGGCCCCAGCATTCGGGGCGTTCGCTCATCGCTGGGGGGCGGGTCGGTAGGGTGGCGGGGTGGCCGACATCGTGCTGATCACCGGACTGTCGGGGGCCGGTCGCTCGGGTGTCGCCGATGTGCTGGAGGATCTCGGCTGGTTCGTGGTCGACAACCTGCCGACCGCGTTGATCGGCACGATCGTGGAACTTGCCGCCAAGCCGACGTCCGACATCGATCGGCTCGCGCTCGTCGCTGGACGCCAACACACCGAGGTGCTCAGCAAGGTGGGAGAGCTCCGCGCCGACGGCCACGACGTCCGGGTGGTGTTCCTCGATGCCTCCACGCCCGAACTGGTGCGGCGTTACGACGCGACCCGTCGACGGCACCCGTTGGCCGACCAGGCCGATGGTCTGGTCGAGTCGATCGAACTCGAACGCACGACGCTCGGCCCAGTGCGCGACGCCGCCGACCTGGTGATCGACACCAGCGATCTCAACGTGCACCAGCTCAAGGAGCGCATCGACCATGCCTTCGATGCTCCGACCGGCTCACGGCTCCAAGTGGCTGTCGAGAGCTTCGGGTTCAAGCACGGGCTGCCACTCGATGCCGACATCGTGATGGACGTTCGATTCCTCCCCAATCCGCACTGGGAGGACGACCTGCGCCCGCTGACCGGTCACGATCCGAAGGTACGCGACTACGTGCTGGAGACTGCGGTGGGTTCGAACTTCGTCGATCAGTTCGACGACCTCCTCGCTTCGCTGCTGCCGCAGTATCACGCCGAAGGCCGCAGCTATCTCACGGTGGCGATCGGCTGCACCGGCGGGAGACACCGCTCGGTGGCCATCGCCGAGGAACTCGCAGCTCGCTTGCGCAGTCGGGGGGTCGCCGTGACCGCCGCCCATCGCGACCTGTCGCGCTGAGACGCCGCCCACTCGCCCAACCATGTTCGGGTTGCATTCCGGGCGACCCACCCCACCTGAAGTGTCACGCAAACGTGCTTTGGCGTCCGCTCGACGGGGAAGAACTACAGTCGGCGGTGGACAACGTCGTTCCCCCAGCCTGAGGAGGCATCACAGACATGACGGTCAGAGTCGGCATCAACGGTTTCGGACGCATCGGCCGCAACTTCTTCCGCGCTGCCAAGGCCAGCGGCGCAGACATCGATTTCGTGGCCGTGAACGACCTCGGGTCGATCGACACGATGGCGCACCTCCTCAAGTACGACTCGGTGCTCGGCCGCTTCCCCGAGAAGGTCACCGCCACCAAGTCGAGCATCAAAGCCGGCAGCGACACGCTCAAGGTCCTCAGCGAGCGCAACCCGGCCGACCTTCCGTGGGGCGACCTCGGCGTCGACGTCGTGGTCGAGTCGACCGGTTTCTTCAACAGTCGTGAGGCGGCGAGCGCCCACCTCGACGGCGGTGCACCGCTCGTGATCGTGTCGGCGCCGGCCTCGAACGCTGACATCACGATCGTGTACGGCGTCAACCACAAGGACTTCCGGATCAGCCAGCACAAGGTGATCTCGAACGCGAGCTGCACCACGAACTGCTTCGTCCCGATGGTCAAGGTGCTCGACGACGCGTTCGGCGTCGAGCAGGGCCTGATGACGACCATCCACTCCTACACCGGCGACCAGAACCTCGTCGACGGCCCGCACAGCGACCTGCGCCGCGCCCGCGGCGCCGCGATCAACATCGTGCCGACATCGACGGGCGCTGCTCGTGCGACATCGCTCGTGATGGAGTCGATGAAGGGCAAGCTCGACGGCACGGCGCTGCGTGTGCCCACCCCGACGGGCTCGCTCACCGACTTCACCGTCAATCTCAAGAAGGCCGCCACGGTCGAGGAGATCAACGCGGCGTTCGAAGCGGCCAGCAAGAAGGCGCTCAAGGGCATCCTCAAGTACACCGAGGACCCGATCGTGTCGAGCGACATCGTCACCGACCCGCACTCGTGCATCTTCGACGCCGGGCTCACGATGAGCATGGGCAAGCTGGTGAAGATCAACGGCTGGTACGACAACGAGTGGGGCTACTCGAACCGCCTCGTCGACCTGACGCTGTTCACCGGCGCCAAGGTCAAGCGCTGATCGCGGCGCGACGATGAGCGAGATCCCGACACTGGAGGATCTGGAGGCACAGCTCGGCGATCTGTCGGGCAAGCGGGTGCTGGTGCGCACCGACTTCAACGTGCCGCTCGGAGACGATGGCGAGATCACCGACGACTTCCGGATCCGCGGCGGCGCTGCCGACGATCGAGTGGCTGACCGATCGCGGCGCGGTCGTCGTCGCCGCCAGCCATCTCGGCCGGCCGAAGGGCGCTCCGGATCCGAAGTACTCGATGGATGCGGTGCGGGCGCGCCTCGCCGAGCTCGCGCCGGGTGTCGAACTGCTCGAGAACCTGCGGTTCGATCCGGGTGAGACCGCCAACGACCAGGCGTTCGTCGCGCAACTCGTCGACGGCATCGACGCGTACGTCAACGATGCATTCGGTGCTTCGCACCGTGCTCATGCATCGATCGTGGGTCCGCCGCAGTTCGTACCCAGCGCAATGGGGCGGCTGCTGCAGAAGGAGGTCGAGGTGCTCCTCGGCCTGCGCAACAAGCCAAAGCACCCGTTCGTCGCCGTGCTCGGTGGTGCGAAGATCTCCGACAAGCTCGGGGTCGTCGAAGCGCTCCTGGAGGTCGTCGACTCGCTGGTGATCGGCGGGGCGATGTGCTTCACGTTCTTCGCAGCGCAGGGCAAACCGATCGGCGACTCGTTGTTCGAGCCCGACCAGGTCGACACCTGCAAGAGGCTCCTCGCCGAGGCCGGGGCCAAGGGAAAGACCATTCACCTGCCCGAGGACATCACCGGCACCACCGCCGACGGCGAATACGCCACGTTCGGGACCCGGCTGCCCGACGGCGCGAAGGGTTTCGACATCGGACCGGGTTCGGCTGCTGCGTTCACCGACGTGATCATGGACGCCCGCATGGTGTTCTGGAACGGACCGATGGGCATGTTCGAAGACGAGCGTTTCGCGTCGGGCACTCGGACTGTCGCCCAGGCGATGGCCGACACCAAGGCGTTCACCGTCGTCGGCGGGGGAGACTCCGCCGCGGCGCTCGCGCAGTTCAAGCTCGACGACGAGGTCGACCACGTCTCCACCGGCGGCGGCGCCAGCCTCGAACTCCTCGAGAACGGCGACCTGCCCGGCCTCGCAGCCCTACGGCACGGAACGCAGTGACCCATCGACAAGGAACGCAGTGACCCACCGACAAGGAACGCAGTGACCCACCGACAAGGAACGCAGTGACCCACCAGAACGGAATCTCATGACCCGTCGACCTCTCATCTCCGGCAACTGGAAGATGAACCTCAACCACTTCGAGGCGATCCAGACCGTCCAGAAGCTCCACTACCTGGTGCCGAAGGAGACGTTGGAGGACGTCGACGTCAGCATCCACCCACCGTTCACCGACATTCGTAGCATCCAGACGGTGATCGAGACCGAGGACTTCGACTTCCATCTCGGCGCCCAGCACTGTCACTGGGAGGACTCGGGCGCGCTCACGGGCGAGGTCTCCCCGGCGTTTCTCGAGAAGCTCAACGTCGTCTATGTGATCGTCGGTCACTCCGAGCGCCGTGAGATCTTCGGCGAGAGCGACGAGATGGTCAACAAGAAGGTCGCTGCGATCCAGGCGCACCACATGACACCGATCATGTGCTGCGGCGAGACACTGGCCGAGCGCGAGGCGGGCGAGACCGAGTCGAAGGTGCTCGGCCAGATCGAGGCCGGACTCGATGGGCGCACGAACGAGCAGATCGCCTCGCTGGTGATCGCGTACGAGCCGATCTGGGCGATCGGCACCGGCAAGACCGCAACGAGCGACGATGCGCAGACGGTCTGCGCCGCCATCCGAGGAAAGGTCCGCGAGCTCACCGACGACCCGACAGCCGATTCGGTGCGCATCCAGTACGGCGGCTCGGTCAAGGGTGCGAACGCCACCGAGCTGATGGCGCAACCCGACATCGACGGCGCCCTGGTCGGGGGAGCCAGCCTCGATCCCGACGAGTTCGCCAAGATCGTCCAGTTCGGAACCTGAGTGTCAGGGTTGGGTCCGGACGAGCAGGGCTGAGCATCGGTGGTCTTGACTTTTCACACAGGGGAAACACCGGTGCCTACCGCCTGGTAACGGGCGCTGCTATGGTCGAGCGAGCTTCTTTCACCAGGGAGGGGGAAGAAGCTCGTTCGTTGCGGTCGAACGCTGGTCCGGGCATCTCGGACCAGGCGGTTCCTGTGGCATCACACCACCCTCCCCCTTTGTATCCATCCAGGAGGACACACACGTGAACACCAAACGACGGGGCCACAAGCTCCTTGCGGCGCTAGCCGTGTCGTCGATCGTCTTTGCTGCTTGTGCAAGCGATGACGACTCCGGCGACTCCGCAGGCACCGATGCACCCGACTCGACGGACGCGACGGATTCCACCGACGCTCCCGATTCCACCGATGCACCCGATACCACTGACGACATGACCGGCGGGGAGGCCGGCGCGGTCGGTGAAGTGGGCGGCAGCGCCTGCGGAATACCGCACGGCGCGTACGACGAGAAGGACGCTCCCGCCGGTGAAGTGCGTGTTGCCTGGAACCAGGCGCCGTACTCGTTCAACTCGGCCACCAACCGCGGCAACGCCACGGCGAATGCCAACCCGCTCTACATCATGAATGCGGGCGGCTTCACCTACTACGACGCCGACTTGAACTACATCAACAACGACCAGTTCGGTACGTGCACGCTCGAGTCGCTCGACCCGCTGACCATCACCTACACGGTCAACGAAGGCGTCACCTGGTCCGACGGCGTCCAGGTCGACGCTGCTGACCTCCTGATGACGTGGGCGGCGCAGAGTGGCTTCTACAACGATGCCGACACGGTCGTCACCGATTCCGGTGTCACCGCGCAGGCAGACGCTGACGGCGCCGCCGTCGTCGTTGGCCCCGACGGAGCCGACATCACCTCGGCCGACGCCGAGGCGTACGACGCAGCGTTCGACCCGGACACCGGCGAACTGCTCGACGGCTTCACGTACAAGGAGTCGACCGGCACCAACTTCGACTCGTCCAGCGAGTCGCTGTCGTTGATCACCACGGTCCCGGAGATCTCCGAGGACGGCCTGTCGCTGACAGCCACCTGGGACAGCTTCTACGTCGACTACGCCACTGCCGGTGTGTTCCCGGGCGTGCCAGCGCACGTCGTGGGCCAGCGCGCCCTCGGCATCGACGACCCGACCGAGGCCAAGAACGCGCTCATCGCGGCGTTGCAGGACTCGACCGCTGACGTCAAGCCGATCTCCGAGTCGTGGAACCGCGACTTCGATGCCACGTCGCTGCCGGACGACCCGGGCGTGTACGCCGGCTTCGGCCCGTACAACCTGACGTCGTTCGACGACGACGGCACGATGGTCTTCGAGGCACGTGAGGACTACACCTGGGGCCCGCAGCCGCAGGTGCAGACGATCGTCTACTCGATCATCGGCGACCCGACGGCAGCCGTACAGGCCATGGCCAACGAGGAAGTCGACATCATCCAGCCGCAGGCGACCGCCGACATCCTGACGCAGCTCGAAGGTGTCGCTGACCGCGGCGTCGAGGTCCTGCAGTCCGATGGTGCCGTGTTCGAGCATGTCGACCTCGCCGTTGCAAACGGCGGCCCGTTCGATCCGGCCACGTACGGTGGTGACGAAGAGACGGCCAAGGCGGTTCGCCAGGCATTCCTGCTGGCCGTGCCTCGTCCCGACATCGTCGAGCGGTTGATCGTTCCGCTCAACGAGAACGCCGAAGTGCGTGAGTCGCTCACCCAGGTTCCCGGCTCGCCGCTGTACGCGGACATGGTCGCCGGAAACGGGTCCGACTTCTACGCCGTGGCCGATCCCGAAGGCGCAGCGCAGATCCTCGCCGATGCCGGTGTCGATACGTCGACACCTATCGACGTCCGGCTGATCTTCGCCGACGAGAATCCGCGCCGTGCGTCCGAGTACGAGTTGATCCGCGACTCCGTTTCCGAGGCTGGTTTCAACCTCGTCGACGGCCGTGACATCAACTGGGGCTCGAACCTGGCGAACCCCAGCCTGTACGACGCGGCGCTGTTCGGTTGGCAGACGACGGCGATCGCAATCGCCGATACGGCTGCGCAGTACGTGACCGACGGCCAGAACAACTTCTACGGCTACAGCAACGAGACGGTCGACGCCCTCTACGAGGAGCTGCAGTCCACGACCGACCCGGCCCGCCAGGGCGAGATCCTGATCGAGATCGAGTCGGTGCTGTTCGACGATGCGTTCGGGCTGCCGATCTTCCAGTTCCCGCAGATCACCGCATACAACTCGACGTACGTCGATGGTGTCGGCGACATCCCGATCTCCCCGACGGTGTTCTACAACGTCTGGGACTGGGTGGCCGCTGGCTGATCCAAGTGATCTGTGATGCTCCGGCATTGCAGATCGTGACCTGATCCAGCGGGGTGTCCGGGCGTTGTCCTGGGCACCCCGCTGGGCCTGTCTCGTCTGGGTTCCGGTGCCTTGTCGGCGCCGGCCTCAGACTGCTTCTGTGCCCTGCGCCCGCTAAGCGTGTGGCCACCCTTGGAGATCAATGTTCGTCTACATCACTCGTCGGGTCATCGCTGGAGCGTTCGTGATGCTCGGCGCGTCGTTCATCCTGTACCTGCTCATGACCCAGGCCGGCGATCCGCTCGCGTTCACCCTCGCGATCACGAACCCGACCCAACGTGCATCCGTGGTCGATGAAGTGACGCGCACCCTCAGTCTCGACGTGCCTCCGGTCCAGCGCTACCTCGACTGGCTGCAACGACTGGTGCTCGAACAGGACTTCGGCCTGGTCTCGACCACCCAGCAGCCCGTCTCCGACGGAGCTTGCACGACGTATCCCGATGACGCTCAAGCTGGTCACCGTCGCCACGGTGCTCTCGGTCATCATCGGTGTGTTCACCGGCATCGTCACGGCTCTTCGCCAGTACTCCGGCTTCGACTACCTCACCACCTTCACCACTTTTCTCTTCTTCTCGCTGCCGGTGTTCTGGGTGGCGGTCATCCTCAAGGCCTGGGGCGGTATCAACTTCAACGACTGGCTGCGCGACGGCGCCCAGTTCTCGCAAGCGTTCATCATCGTCAACACGATTCTCATCGGAGTGATCGGCCTGTCGTTCGCCGGGGGGAACATGATCCGGCGACTCCTCATCGGAGCGATCACCGCCGGGGTGGCTGCGGCGTTGCTCGTGTGGGTCTCGGTCCACCAGTGGCTCCTCAACCCCGGCTTCGGCCCCCTCGTGTTTGCGCTCATCAGCTTCGGGATCACCCTCGGGGTCATCATGGTGTTCTCCGGCTGGAGCAACACCCGCACTCGCAACGCCGCGCTGATCACCTGCGCGCTCGGCATCGTCTCGTACTTCGTGCTGCAACCCGTGTTCGACGGTGACTTCAGCGTCTGGCTGACGTTCGGTCTGTTCGTTCATCTCGATGGTCATCGCTACGGCTGTCGGGTATCTCGTCGGCGGCTACGACAAGGGCCAGGCGGCGCGCACTTCGTGTGTCGTTGCGTTCCTGATCGGCGTCCTGATGTTCGTCAACCAGATGATGCACTCGTGGGCCGAATACTCCGCGTCGCCGGTGATCCGCAACCGCCCGATCAAGACGATCGGCGACGCCGAGGCCCGCCTCGAAGGCTCGTTCTGGGTGATCGCCAACAACACGTTCGCCCACCTGATCCTTCCGACGATCGCGCTCATGCTGATCTCGGTCGCTGCGTACACCCGGTACTCGCGGGCGAGCATGCTCGAAGTGCTCAACCAGGACTACATCCGCACGGCTCGGGCCAAGGGCCTCACCGAGCGGACCGTGATCATCCGCCACGCCCTGCGCAACGCACTGATCCCACTCGCCACCATCGTGGCGTTCGACATCAGCGGCATCATCGGTGGCGCAGTCATCACCGAGACCGTGTTCCAATGGGACGGCATGGGTCGGCTGTTCGTCGACGGCCTCCGAGAGATCGATCCGAACCGGGTGATGGCATTCTTCGTCGTCACCGGCACGTTCGCCGTCGTGTTCAACCTGCTGGCCGACATCATCTACGCGGTCCTCGATCCGCGAATCCGGGTGGGGGAGTGAGCGCATCATGAGTGGAGAACTCCAACGCCACGCCGCCGACGTCGACGCCGGACCAACTCCTCGACGACGAGCTCTCGCTCGAGATGAACGAGGTGGTCGGGCTGAGCCAGGCCCAGATCGTTCGACGGAGGTTCTTCCGACATCGTGGCGCCATGTTGTCGCTCACGGTGCTCGTCTTCATCGTCGTGCTTGCCGCGACCAGCGTCGGGTGGGGACCCGATCCCCGGCTGGTGGAAGTGGGACTACAACGAATTGGTTCCGCTCGTCGATGGCGACGGCGGCCCGACGCTGTCGTTGCGGCCGACATGGCTGGGCGGCGCCGGGATCATGCTCGGCGACCACCCGTTCGGCGTCGACAACGAGGTGGGCAAGGACATGTTTGCCCAGACGATGCGCGGCGTGCAGACGAGCCTGGCGATCATCATCGTGCTCGGCGTGCTGTCGACCACGATCGGTGTGGTCATCGGTGCGCTCTCGGGCTACTACGGCCGATGGGTCGACTCGGCACTGATGCGATTCACCGATGTCATCATCGTGCTGCCGCTGCTGGTGATCACCGCCGTCGCCGGCTTCGCGCTCGGGCTCGAGCGGCATGTGGCCGGTGGCGATCGCGCTCGGCATCTTCACCTGGACCGGGCTGGCGCGGCTGGTGCGCGCCGAATTCCTGGCACTTCGTGAACGCGAGTTCGTCGACGCTGCCCGGGTAGCGAACGCGTCCGACCGACGGATCATCTTCAAGCACATCCTGCCGAACACGGTCGGCACGATCGTCGTGAGCACCACCCTGCTGATGGGTGCGGGCATCCTCACCGAGGCGGCCCTCGGATTCCTCGGCTTCGGGGTCCGACCTCCCGCGGTCTCGCTCGGCTCGCTCGTGAACTCCTACCAGGGCGCCTACGAGACCCGACCGTGGCTGTTCATCTGGCCGGGCGTGTTCGTGGTGGCGATCGTGCTGTGCCTGCAGTTCATCGGCGACGGACTGCGCGACGCATTCGATCCGCGGCAGAAGCGCATCCCCAAGCACAAGGACCTCGATCGCCAGGGCGAGCTCGCGAGGGTGGCACCCGCGGCTGCGGGTGTCCTGGGCGAAGCGGAGGAGTCGACGTGAGCGCGATGGCGACTTGCGGCGCGTCAGGCCGCGATCAGCGAACCAACGCACCAGACGGCGAGAAGTACGACGACGAGGCCGATCTGCCAGTGCCAGCGGATCGGTGGCTTGTCGAACTCGAGCCGCGGATCGTCGAGGAAGCCGTCGGAGCGAAGGCGTTCCCAGCGACGTCGCACGATGGTCGCAGCGTCGCCCGACGCGGTGCCGGCCATGTCGCCCATGGTGACCGCCGTGATGTCTTCATCGCCGTCGGTGGCACGAGGACGCGAACGCATCGCCGTTCGCAGCGCGGTGCCGGCGCCGGGTGCAGGTGCCGCCCACGCGGCGAATCGCCCGTAGGCGGTCACGAGCGTCAGCGCGTATCGCGTCTCGATGTCGGTGATCGACGGCCATGGAGCATCGATGGTTCGTGTGACGTTGATGAGCCGCACGCCGCCGTCGGACACCACGACGCAGGGTCGCCAGAAGATGGCCCAGGCAGCAACGGCGGACAACAGGACCCATGGCAACGTCGCCAGCGCATCGTCGATGCCGCTCGTGGCCGAGACGAAGAGCAGGACAGCGACGCCGGCGACGGCGACGGCGACGGTCAGGCCACGCCCGAACCCGGGGCGGAACTCCTCGATCACCGCGCCATCCTGCCAGACCCGCCGCCCGATTCCGGCTTTCCGTCGTACGGCGTTTCGACGATCACCTCGAAGGCGGTGGGCCGCCATGGCTGACACGAACAATCCGATCGAGATCGCGCGAGGTCCGCGGACTGAACATCGACTTCTGGGTCAACGGCGAGTGGTATCCGGCAGTGATCGATGCGTCGTTCGACGTGAGCGGCGGTCGAACGTTGGCCATCGTCGGTGAGTCGGGTTCTGGGAAGTCGACGATCGCATTGGCGATGATGGGGTTGCTGCCCGCCAATGCCGATGTCCGCGGCTCGATCCGGATCGGCGAGCAGGAGATCGTCGGCCTCGACAAGCGCACGCTGCGTTCGATGCGGGGTCGGCGCGTCTCGATGATCTTCCAGGAGCCGATGACCGCCTTGAACCCGGTCTACACCGTCGGATTCCAAATCGGCGAGATGCTCCGCAGCCACCTGTCGATGTCGCCTCGTCGGCGCTCGCGAGCGGGCGATCAACCTGCTCGAACTCGTCGAGATCCCCGAACCGCAGCGTCGCGTCGACAGCTATCCCCACGAACTCTCCGGTGGCCAGCGCCAACGCGCCATGATTGCCCAGGCGCTGGCCCTCGATCCCGTCCTCCTCATCGCCGACGAACCGACGACGGCGCTGGACGTGACGGTCCAGGCCGAGATCCTGAAGTTGCTGCGCGACCTGCGCGACGGCATCGATGCTGGCATCGTGCTGATCACCCACGACATGGGAGTGGTGGCCGACCTCGCCGACGACGTGCTGGTCATGCAGCGCGGACGGATCGTCGAGTCCGGCTCGGTCCGCGACGTCTACAACAACCCGACCGACAGCTACACGCAGGCGTTGCTCGCTGCGGTCCCGCACCTCGGTGCCGCTCGCAAGGGCGAGCAGATCACGGTCAACGAGCCCGTTCCGCCGGAGTCGACTCCGGCCGACGCCGTCGAACCGATCTCGTCGCGGTCGTCCGATGGGGACGAGCATGCCGACGTGGTCAACCTGCGCGACGTGGCGATCGAGTACCCCAAGCGCGGCCGATCTCCGGCGTTCCGAGCGATCGACGGGGTCTCGTTGTCGGTCAGTCGTGGCGAAGTCGTCGGCCTCGTGGGCGAATCGGGTTCCGGAAAGACCACGATCGGGCGTGCCATCGTCGGCCTGTTGCCGTTCGTCGAGGGTGAGGCCAAGGTGCTCGGCCACGACATGGTGGGCATCAGCAAGTCCGATCTCGGAGCCGTGCGGCGCGACGTGAGTTTCGTGTTCCAGGATCCCGGCTCGTCGCTCAACGCGCGACTTCCGATCGGCGAGTCGATCGGCGAACCGCTGCGCCTCGCGAAGGTCGCGAAGGGAGCCGCGCTCGATGCACGCGTCGAGGAACTACTCGACCAGGTCGAACTCGCTCGCGGGCTTCGAAACAGGTATCCGCACGAACTGAGCGGAGGCCAGCGCCAGCGTGTCGGCATCGCTCGGGCCCTCGCGCTCCGACCCAAGCTCCTGATCGCCGACGAACCAACGTCGGCGCTCGACGTATCGGTGCAGGCCCGAGTGCTCGATCTGTTCCAGGAACTGCAACGAGAGATCGGCTTCGCCTGCCTCTTCATCTCCCACGATCTCGCAGTCGTCGAGATCCTCTCCGAACGCATCACCGTGCTGAACAAGGGCAAGGTCGTCGAGCAGGGACAGCGCGATCAGATCCTGCGCAACCCTCATGAGCCCTACACGCAGCGTCTGATCGCCGCCGTGCCGGTGCCGGACCCGGACGATCAGAAGCGTCGCCGTGAACTGCGCGATCGTCTGATCGACGAGGAGCCAGTCGTTTCATGACCGCAGGAGCGCCGGCGCCGGCGCCGACGCCGGACGAGCTGAGTGACCGGTAGGCTTGACGACCGTGCGCGACGTCATGCTCTACATCACTCTCGTGGTCAATGTGGTCGCGATGGGCGCCCTGATCGCTGGCATCTTGATGCACAGCGGTCGCGGTGGCGGTCTGTCCGACATGTTCGGTGGCGGCGGCGGTGCAGCACTCGGATCCTCGGCCGCCGAACGGAACCTCAACCGGATCACGTTCGTGTTCTCCCTGGTCTGGATCTTCACGCTCGTGGCGCTGTCGTTCCTCATGATCTGAGTGGAGCGACGTCAACGGTCAGATACAGTCACTGACCCACAACCACGTCGGAGTGGCGGAATGGCAGACGCGCTAGCTTGAGGTGCTAGTGCCCTACTTATGGGCGTGGGGGTTCAAGTCCCCCCTCCGACACCACACAACCAGGGCAAAAGCCCTGGTTGTTGGCTTTTTCGGGGGCGTCGAAACGTGAAGATCGGCCGTTTGTCCGCGATTTGTCAGCAGCTCGAAATTTCGAGGTCTTCCTCGGAGTGATCCGGTCGCGTCGAGCCGCCTGCGGCCGAAGGCTCTCGATTGCGAATCGGCCGCAGTCGGAGCAGAGTCTCCGTTGGCCACGCTGCGTGTTGATCTCGTCGTCGATCGCATGGGGGCGGATGGTCAAGTGCGCTAGCGCACTTGGGCCGCACTGTCGGCGCGTGCGGAGCCCGATCGGCCGTGAACATCGGGAACAATATCGAGTGGTCTCTTGGCGCCTTCGACACCGGGACGACGCTTGCGTTGCGCGCACATACCGGGCACTCTGCTCGGGTGGAAGCAGTCATCATCGGGCATGGCGAACAGGTTGCGACGCTCGGTAACGCGGCGCCCCCGAGCGGGAGCGACCCCTATGTCGGCGGCAGCTTTGACGTGACAGTGCGGGCAGAAGGGTTGGCCGTCACGCAGTCGGTGTTCATCTTTGGGTACAGCAATCTCGGCGCCTACTTCGCCGAGTTGGCCGACGCGTGGCGTGGTTGGCCCGACTCCAAGGTCTGGGAGTCCCCAGAGGGCCACTTGAAGATTGAGGCAACATCCGATGGCGGCAGTCACGTCGACCTGCTGCTGACCGTGCGAAACGGACCGGTGTACTCGTGGACCAGTTCGATTGAGATTCAGGTCGAAGCGGGCGAGGAGATGGCTGGCATCGCACGCGACATTGAGCACCTCCTGTCGACTACCAGCGCGTAACTGCCGCTCGGCGCTACCGATCGACCCACGAATCCACGGCCCGACAACGTGCCTGGCGGTTGGAGCACTTCGCAGTCCCTCGTCAGTCTGCTCGAACTCCCCAGTGTCCGATCAGGATGCGTAGGCGGCGAAGGTACGGCTCGTAGTCCTCGTCCCGGGTGATCAGGATGTCGGGCAGAAAGGCGCTGCGTTCGAGCATTGGAATCCGGACCTTTCCGCCGTCACGGTGAACCACGACGGGATTGCCGGCACCGCGCACATGGTCCGTGCGTACATCAAGGACGTCGTCAAAGTCGTATCGGTGAATGCGGAAGAACGTCACCAGACGGAGTCTGCGGGATGCTTCGTGGACCCAGGCACCCATCATCGTCATGCGCAGCCCCGTCAGGACGCAAGGGATGGCAAGAAGCAAGAACACCCACCACGCTCGATCGGAGAGCCGCACTGCGTCGAGTGTCGCGATGAGGAGGAACGCGCCGACACCCAAGAAGAGTGCGGCACGCCGAATCGCGACTCCACTGTTGCGGACAGATTGCCACCCACCCATGAGTCCTCGAAACCTACTGGGCGACTCTCATCAACGTGACCGTGAAACAGCCCCAAGCCTTCAAAGGCCTTCGCTGCCGATGCGCCGCTGGCCGGTTGCGCACCGCACCGAACTGCCGCTCTGCGCTCCCCGCCGTCTTGTCCGGCCCCTCGCGGGGCGACGTCATTATGGAGTGCTCGGCTTGG
>CAVPJT010000012.1:0-42464 GCA_963705485.1 Ilumatobacteraceae bacterium | reverse complement strand
GAACACCTCGGCGTCGGCCGAGGTCGGCGCCCACTCGGTCGACAGGTCGAGCACGTTGACGAAGAAGTCGTTCGTGAGCGTTCCGACCTGCGAGGTGAACACGCCGCGGTCGGACCCATCGGCGTTGGCGCCGAGCACCCGCATACCGCCGACGAGCACGGTCATCTCCGGTGCGCTCAGCGTGAGCAGTTGCGCCTTGTCGACCATCAGTGCCTCTGCCGACAGTGACGGCGCCTTGCCGAGGTAGTTGCGGAACGCATCGGCCTTCGGCTCGAGCGGAGCGAACGAGTCGGCGTCGGTCATCTCGTCGGTCGCATCGGCGCGACCGGGCGTGAACGGAACGGTCACGTCGTGGCCGGCGGCCTGTGCGGCAGCTTCGACACCGACGCAACCGCCGAGCACGATCAGATCAGCGAGCGAGACGGGCTTGGCGAAGCCGGCCTTGATCTCCTCGAGCGCTGGCCAGCACCCGGCGCAGCTGCTGCGGGCTTGTTGACCTCCCAGTCGTTCTGCGGCGCGAGGCGGCACTCGGGCGCCGTTGGCGCCGCCGCGCTTGTCGCTGTCGCGGTACGTCGACGCCGACGCCCAGGCGGTCGACACCAGCTCGGAGACCGTGAGGCCCGAGTCGAGGATCGTCTGCTTGAGCGTTGCGATGTCGGCGTCGCCGATCAGTTCGTGGTCGACGGCGGGCACCGGGTCCTGCCAGATCAGCACTTCGGATCGGAGCTTCCGGACCGAGGTAGCGCGACACGTCGGGCCCATGTCGCGGTGGAGCAGCTTGAACCATGCGCGGGCGTAGGCGTCGGCGAACTCGGTCCGGGTTCTCGTGGAACCGGCGCGAGATCGGCTCGTAGATCGGGTCCATCCGCAGCGCCATGTCGGCGGTGGTCATCATCGGGGCGTGGCGGCGCGAGGGTGTCGTCCGCATCGGGCACGATGTCCTGCGCCTCGGGATTCGACGCCTTCCACTGCTTCGCGCCGGCCGGGCTCTCGGTGAGCTCCCACTCCCAGCCGAACAGCGTGTCGAAGTAGCTGTTGTCCCACGTGGTCGGCGTCGGGCGTCCAGGCACCCTCGATGCCGCTGGTGGTGGTGTCGACGCCCTTGCCGGTGCCGAGTGCTGTTCTTCCAGCCCTGGCCCATCTGCTCGATGGGGTGCACCTTCGGGCTCGGGGCCCACGAGGTTCGGGTCACCGGCGCCGTGCGCCTTGCCGAAGGTATGGCCGCCGGCGATCGAGCGCCACGGTCTCCTCGTCGTTCATCGCCATGCGGGCGAAGGTCTCACGGATGTCTCGGGCCGACGCCAACGGGTCGGGGTTGCCATTGGGACCTTCGGGGTTGACGTAGATCAGGCCCATCTGGACCGCGCCGAGCGGGTTCTCGAGTTCGCGGTCGCCGCTGGTAGCGCTGATCGCCGAGCCACTCGGTCTCGGGACCCCAGTAGATGTCGTCTTCAGGCTGCGAACACGTCCGCGCGGCCGCCGGCGAAGCCGAACATCTTCAGCCCCATCGACTCCATCGCGACGTTGCCGGCGAGCAGCATCAGGTCGCCCCACGAGATCTTGCGACCGTACTTCTGCTTGATCGGCTGCAGCAGGCATGCGCGCCTTGTCGAGGTTGCCGTTGTCGGGCCAGCTGTTGAGCGGCGCAAAACGCTGCGAGCCCGGTGGCGCCTCCGCCGCGGCCGTCTTCGATGCGATAGGTGCCGGCCGAGTGCCAGGCCATGCGGATGAAGAACGGGCCGTAGTGGCCGTAGTCGGCGGGCCACCAGTCCTGCGAGTCGGTCATCAGTGCGGTGAGGTCGGCCTTGAGCGCGGCGTAGTCGAGCGCTGTTGAACGCTTCGGCGTAGTCGAAGTCGTCGTCCATCGGGGTCGATGCCGGCGAGTGCTGATGCGAGCATCCGCAGGTTCAGCTGGTTGGGCCGCCGGTGTTCGTTGGCCGTCATGCCACGGGCTGTGTGGCCCGAGTTCGGGCCGTGCATGACCGGACAACCCTGCTCGCTGTCGTTGATCTGGAAGGCGTCGGTGCTGTCGCTCATGATGTGCTCCTCGATGTGAGTGGTGATGTGAGTGGTGGGTTGGATTCGTGGTTGGCGTTCACATTGCGGATTCGTTCGCCGCTCGACAGTCGGGGCAGCGGCCCCGGTCGCGACCTCGGCTTCGTCGATCTCGAAATCGTGGTCGTCGTCGGCGGTGAGACAGGGCGTGTACCCGACTGCGCAGTCGATGTCAAACATGGCACGGCAGCCGCGGCAGATCAAGTGGTGGTGATTGTCGCCGGCGCGGTTCTCGTAGCAGGCGAAGCGAGCCGGCGGGTTGGATGCGTCGCAGGAGCCCTCGCTCGGTGAGAACTCCGAGCGTGTCGTACACCGCTTGACGAGAGATCGAGCCGATCGTGCTTCGCACTTCGTCGATCACGTCATCGGCAGCAGCGTGCGGGTGCGCCGACACCGCTCGAAGCACGGCGATGCGTTGCGCCGTGACTTGCAGCCCATTGCTGCGAAGGAGTTGGTCGACGTCGGACACGTCCGGAACTCTACAGCCATTCTGGATTCTGTCCAATCTTTGTATCTATTCTGTTCTCTGCCGAACGGCGCCGGTGGCAGCGACGTAGGCTGACCGTGTGTTGGGCATCGTGGTCGCGAGCGTCGAGGGCGCATAGCGCGGCAGCTCCGGCATCGGGCCGGTGGTGATGGTCGTGGGCCTCACCATCGTGAGCGCGCTCGTGCTGTCATGGGTGTTCCACCGTCTGCCCGGCTCGAACGAGAACACCGGAGCCAGTCCGTTCTCACGCCGGCGGCGCGGCAACCGGTTCGACCGGCCGCCGAGGACCCGATGGATCAGCCGGCCCGCCGGAGCCCGTTCGATCCCTGACACGGCGCCTTCGCGCAACGTCGACTCATCGGGAGGGTCGCCGCTTACACCAATGACGTATTGCGGCCACGTCGGAAGCCCCCGACCATGTGTGGATGGGGACACTCCGAGATTCATCGTCGACCAACATCGCTCGTCTCGCTGCGGTGGTCGTGATCGCCCTGTCCGTGGCGGCATGCGGATCGTCGGGTGACGGAGACGGCGGAGGCGGGACCAGCGGAGACAGCACGACCGCAGGTGCCCCCCGAGACGACGGTGGCGGCAGGTCCGACCGATCCGAGTGACGACTCGGCCGGCACCGAGAACCCACCCGAGCCGGCGGCGGCAACCGGCCCGGCGCTCAACCGGCGGCGGTGATCACGCCCGATCAGCCGGGCACGTCAACTCCGTTCGCGGTCGCTCCGGACGGCACACGAATCGCCCTGGCGAGCGACGAGGGTCTCGGCACGCCGACCACCAGATCGGGTTGTACGACGCATCGACCGGAGAGCAGCTCCAGGTGACGGAGGTGGACGTCGGCCGGCTCGGGCTCCTGCACTGGATGGCCGACAACCGCATCGTTGCCGAATCCGATGGAGCCGAGTCGCTGTGGCTGTCGTGGGACGGCACCACGCTGGCCGAACTCCCAAGCCTCCCAGTCGACTTCACGTGCGCCGAGGGTCGAGCCGACAAGAACACCGGCGCCGTCTACTCCTCTGATGGCCTCACCAGCATGGGCGAGACGCTGTGCCGATTCGACACCAACGACGGTTCCATCGTGCGCACCGCCGACGGCGTGCTGGTCGGCGCGAGCGAGTACTGGCTTCGTCCGAGCACCGGCGAGGTGATCGTGCGGCACTCACCCGATCCGAACGGCTTCGGGGAGCTCATCACACTCGACGAAGCGACCTTGGAACCGACCTCCAGATCGCCCATCGAGGTCACCGACACCGTCCAGGCGGTCGGCGAGGCGACGTGGATCATCGATCGCGACACCAATGACGCACGCCTCGAACCGGGTGCGATCCCACTCCCCCGGCTCTCGACAGATCGCGTCAGCGGGGCCGGCACGATCTTCGTCACGAGGGACGACGCCAACGACATCGTGCTCGTGTCGGCGAGCGACGGGAGCGTGCTCGGCGTGATGCCTGCCGGAATGAACCTGGCGTTCTCCGACTGGTCGCTCGACGACTCGGTCTTCGCCCGACTTGCTGCCGACGATCGAGTCGAGGTGTACCGCCTGTGAACGGTCGGGCCGAGTCATGAAGCGGCCGCATCGAAGCCGGCGGACCGCCGCTGTGTTCACCGTGCTCGCTGCCCTCTGCATCACCGCCTTCGGCGCCACCCCGGCGTCGGGCCAGGGGGTACCGGCCGCCGGCTTCAGCGAGGGACGATGGATCGGATCGTTCAGCTACCTGGGCACCTCGGAATTGAGCGGCCTGCCCGTGCGATACCGCGCGACCGGCACCTTCGAGCTGGTGTCGAGCACCGGCGGTACGACGGGACTGTGGGACATGTATCTCGTGTCGGTGATCGAGGGCGCGGTGGCCAACGCGGTCGCCGGCGGCCCGTCCGAGGGCGAGGGCATCGAGGACGTGACACTGATCTTGGACAACGTGACCGCCACCGACTCCCTGACCGGACTGACCGTCACCCTCACCGGTGACGACATCCCCGACTCCGGTGCGGGCAGGCTCACGGTCGACAGCACCGGTTGCGGCGCGCTCAGCGGGAGCTGGGAGATTCCGTTCACCGGCACCGTGTTGGAGGGTGACTTCGTCGCCAACCGAGCCATCGACGGCGACTTCGGCACCGCCTGGCAGCGGCTCCAACAGACGGGGCTCGACCTGCTGACGTCGATCGACGAAGGCGGCCCGGTACCGGTCGATGCCATCCGGCTCTACCTTGCAGACGCCGAAGCGGTAATGGGTGACACCACCCGGCGAGACAGCACCTGCGACGAGGGCACGTTCCAGCGATTCAACACCGCAGCGCTCTCGCTGGGCGACGCCATGATCAGCGCGCTGATCGCCCGGATCCCCGAACTCTCCGATGACGAACTTCTCGAGGTGACCAGGATGGGATACCGGTCAGGAGCGTTCGTTGCTCCAGACCTGGAGTATCCCTTCGAGATCGCCCTGACCTTCCGGATGACTGCAGCACTCACCAAGGGCGACCTTCGCGCCATGGAGTATTGGTTGCCGGTCGCTGTCGAGTTGGGCAATTGGACCCTCGCGCGGAACCTGGCGGAAGCGATCGAGGAGGCCCGATGACGCAATGCGGCGGGCGACGTCCCAGGCGCACGTTGGTGCTCGCTGGAGTGGCGTTCGTGCTCGGATCCTGCGGATCGGGAGGCGCCGATGACGCCGTCGAGCCGGCGCCCCCCGCCTCGGACGAGTCGATACCCGCGACGACGGCCGCTGACGAGTCCGCCGGCGCGATCGAGCCCGAGCCCGCCGACACCGCACCGTCGAGCACCAGTCCGTCCGCCGACGAGACGTGGTCGGACACCTTCGCCGAGCTCGTCCTGAGCCCCACCGAAACCGGGCCCCGACCGACCCTCTCGTGGGCCGGGGTCGATGGCGCAGCGCTGTATCAACTGACCGTCCTCGACGCCGACGGGGTCCCGTACTGGTCGTGGAGTGGCACCGAGACGGCGGTACCACTCGGAGGAATGGACAACCCCGACGCGATCGGCGCCTGGGTGTTCGAGGAACTCACCTGGATGGTGGTCGCTCGAGGCGGAGATGGCGCTCCGCTCGCGATGTCGCAGCGAGCAACACTCGAGCCGGACTGAGCGTGGTGGCTGCGTCCCTCGACTGAACGGCCCCAGGTCAGCGAGTCGGTGCGACATCGGCGATCGGAACCGAGAAACGAAACGTCGCACCCGGAGCGGTCGCTTCGACGACGACGTCGCCCCCGTGCGCTCGCGCCAAGCTGCGAGCGATCGTCAATCCGATCCCCCGTCCGGCCTGGCGCGCCCCGGACCCGGACCCTCGATAGAACCGTTCGAAGATGGGTTCGACCTCGTCGACGGGAATCCCCGGCCCGGTGTCGATCACGTCGACGAATGCCAGCGAAGATCCTCGACCAGTACGCAGGGTGACCGTGCCACCGGCCGGGGTGTGGCCGAGTGCGTTGCCGAGCAGGTTCGACAGCACCTGTGTCAGCCGCCCGGCGTCGCCGCGAATCGGGATCGGTTCGGGCGAGTCGCCGACGTCGACGACCAGGGTGACATCGGCGTATTCGAACTGCGGTCGAAGTCGTTCGGCGGCGGCGCTGCCCACCGCGACAAGATCGAGATCCGCCATGTCGATCTCCAACGTGCCCTCTTCGGCTCGCGAGAGCAGCGTGAGATCGTCGACGATTCTCTGCAGGCGTGATGCCTCGTCGGCGATGGCCGCAAACACCTCCGACGACGGCGTGACGACTCCGTCGATGAGGCCTTCGGCCTGGCCACGAATCACGGTGATCGGTGTCCGCATCTCGTGCGTCACCTCACCGAGCAGCTGGGTGCGGCGCTGTTCGATCGTGGCGAGGTGTTCACCGAGATGGTTCACGTCGTTGGCCAGCGATGCGAGCTCGGCTTCCGCGGGTACGGGCACCGGAGTCGCGAAATCGCCGGCGGCCATCCGGCGCGTCGCAGCGCGGGAGTTGATCGATCGGACGCAGCAGCCTGGTGCCCACGATCGCCGCCACGATTGCCGCTGTGATCAGCGCCGCGGCAACTCCGAACAGGAGGGCCGGTACGAGCGACTCATCGAGCGCCGAGGTGAGCTGCGATTCGGTTGCTTCAGTGGCGCGACCTTGGCCACGACCGAACCCGAATCCGCCGAGGCGCTGTTCGTACACCGTCCTGGTGACCACGGTGCCGACCACCAACATCGCCACAGCACCAGCGGCAACCACCACCACGTACGACAGGAACAGCCGCGTGCGAAGTCGACGAGGGAGCCACGCCCGGCTCACCGCGGGGTTCCCACGCATCTGTATCCGACTCCACGCACTGTCCCGATGAACCGCGGGTCGTCTGCAGCATCGCCGATGGCCTTGCGAATGTTGCCGATGTGGACGTCGACCAGGCGCTCGTCGCCGTAGAAATCCCACCCCCATATCCGCTCGATCAGTTGGCGACGGGTGAACACCCGCCCCGGCGCCTCAGCGAGCGTGGCGAGGAGCTGGAACTCGAGACTCGTCAGCTCGATCACTTCATCGTCGACACGCACCTCGTGGCGTGGCACGTCGATGATGAGGCCGTCGAGCCGCGTCACCTCGTCGGCGGTGTCGATGGCGGCGGCGTCGCCCTGGCGCGGGCGGCGGAGCACGGCGCGCACGCGGGCCACGAGTTCGGCGTGGGCTGAACGGCTTGGTGATGTAGTCGTCCGCGCCCAGTTCGAGTCCGACCAGCTTGTCGGCCTCGTCCGCGGCGTGCGGTGAGCACGATCACGTAGACCGCAGAGGTGCGCCTGATCTCGCGCAGCACGTCGAGGCCGCCGATGCCCGGCAATCGCAGGTCGAGCACGACCAGGTCGGGAACACGCTGAGCGAAGCGGGCGAGCGCCTCGTCGCCGTCGACCGCCTCGTCGACCTCGAATCCCTCGCTGCGGAGATACGAGCCGACCAGATCACGGATGGCTGCCTCGTCATCGACCACCAGGATTCGTTGGTGAGCCACGGGGTTCATCGTACGAGACACGTCATCGCCAAGAGCGCACGTGGGCAGGTCCCGAGCGCTCGCCGGTCAGCCAGCCGGTCCCCGCTCGGTTTCGCTCGACACGATTGCGTCGAACGTTGCCGAGTCGAGCTGGGTGGGCTCGTACGTCGTACCTCGCAACTCGAGTTGCGAGGTGAAGGCGCGAAGGTGGTTGCGCGAGCCACGCAGGAGATCCGCGTACACCGCGGTGATCTCGGGAGTCTCCGTGGCGACAGAGCGGGCCTGCAGGTCGCTGATGTCGAGTTCCTCGATCAGTGCGCCGACGCTGAGTCCGGCGTCGAGCGACCGGCTGCCATCGGCGATCAGTTGGTCATACAGGGCCTGGAGTGCGGGGTTGGTGAACGTCCCGGGGGCAGCGCCGGTGGCCGGGTCGGCGATGTCGTACCGATCGAGCAGACCGGAGACCGCATCGATGTGTGCGGTCTCACTCGCAGCGATGTTCTCGAAGATCCGCAGACCCCAGAGATCGCCGAGCACGACATACACGTCATGGGCGAGCTGCTCTTCCTCCCGCATCCACAGCAGCCCGGCGACCTCGTCGTCAGTGAGTGCCGAAGCCGTCGGGGTGGATTCGATCGGGCTGGACTCGATCGGGCTGGACTCGATCGGGGTGGTCACCGGCGGGGTCGAGACCATCGGAGTGGTGTCGACCGAGGTCGGCCCAGTCGACACCGGATCGCTGCTACACGAGGCGCCGAACACGAGCAGCGCCGTCGCCGCGAAAGAGAGGACTACCGGGACAACTCGTCCCGGTAGTCCGTTCATGTCAGCCATTGCCGGCATCGCCCATCGGGCCCTGACGGTGCATCGCACCATCGGTGAACTGGGCCTGATCCTGCATCCGGTACTGGTACTGGTGTTGGGCCTGATCGCCCGTGCAGTCACCGTCGCAGGTGCCGTCTTGGAGTTGATCCTGTGTCCGCTGCTGGGTGCGCTGCTGATCCTGCGCACCGGGCATCGCCTGGTCGGCGCTGCGGTCACGGTCCCGATCTCGTTGCTGATCGACACAGGTGGGAACCGGTCCTGCCGGTTCGGTGGTGTCGGACTGGGCCAATGCCATACCTGCCGGCACGGCGAGCAGTCCGACCGTGGTGAGTGTCAACATCATCTTGCGCATGACCACTCCTTTCCGAGTGTCTCGAGCCGTCTGCGTTGCCGGAATCCTTTTCCGGGTCTCATCGGGCCTCTTGTCCTTGCACCACCCATATGACCGGAGCCCGATCAAGCACCGATGGTGATCACCGTGAAGATGCGATGAAGCGGAGAACCGCCGCGAGACAAGAGTCAGCGCTCGTGCGGAACGACGATGGTCGGCACCGCCGGATGGTGGGCGAGCGCACTCGCGACCGAACCGAGGAGCAGGCGATCCAGCACGCCGTGACCTCGGGCGCCCACGACGAGCACATCGGCGGCATCGCTGGCCGCCCTGAGCACCGATCGCGGATCGCCGGGCAGTACCAGCAACTCCACCGGGGGGTGCCCGGCGAGGCCACCGAGCACTGCCGCCACACCGTCTTCCAGTTCTGCCCTGGCGATCGCCTCCGCAGCGCCGGGTGACGGCGCGAGGGGTTCACCGACGACCGAGTCGTCCGTGAACGCTCGAACCGCCGTCACCCTGGCGGAACGGCGGAGGTGTGTGAGCGTCCAGTGCAGGGCAGTGTGGGCATGCGGTGAGCCATCGAAGCCGACGACGACGTCGAGGTGATCGTGCACCGCAGGAACGTGGGAGGGAATCAACGCGACGGGCACGCTCGAATGTCGAGCGCAGTAGGCGCCGACGGAGCCGACCGACAGGTCGACGCGACCACCCCAACCTCGGGTCCCGACCACGAGCAGCTCCGACGCCGCCGCCGCTTTGACCAGTCCAGGGCCGGCTCGATGCTCGATCACCAGTGCCGACTCGGCGAGGAACGGCGCATGCGTCTGCAGGAATTCCTGCAGACGCAGGACCGCCTCGCTCCGGTACGGCTCGCCGATCGCGTCGGACCGATCGAACTCCTCGAACCCGTACTCGAACGGGCCGCTGACGAACGTCATCACCGGCTCGATGTCGCCAACGTGGTCGGCATGGTCGAGCGCCCACCGCAATGCAGTAGCGGATCCGTCGGAGCCGTCGATGCCGACGACCACGAAGCGTCTCGGTGACTCGGTCACGCTTCCACCTTGACGGAGTCGAACGTCGACCGTCAGGGAACTATGTCACTCCGACGCCCTCAGCGACTCAGCGACTGAAACGAAGGCCGATCCTCTCGTCGACCCGGGCGGCGAAGATGCGCAGCGCACGCTGTAGATCAGTCTCGGGCAGCGCGACATCGGGATCAGGCAGCGCGATCCGCACCGACGCCACACCGGGCTCACTCGGAGCAATCTCTGCACCGAACGCCCGGAGCCCGTCGAGCAATGCACGGTTCTCCCACATGACGCTTGCGGTGAATGTCGAGATCCCGTTCCGCCGCGCCTCGTCCGCGAGTCGACGCAACACCGCGGTCGCGATCCCCCGGTTCTGGTAGGCATCGAGCACCGTGACCGCAGCCTCGGCGGCAGTGGGATCATCCCGACTCCGCACGTAGCGAGCCAACCCGACGCCCGGGGCGTGGTCCTCGTCGACGGCGAACGCCACCAGCGCACACCGGTCGGGTCCGTCGACGTCCATCAGGTAGTCGAGCAGCCGCTCGGACAGATGATCGGGCGCATTGAAGAATCGCAACCGACGCCCGGCCGGCGACAGCTGGAGGTACCGCTGGGCCAGCTCGTCACGGTCCGACGGCAGAAGTTGGCGCACCAGGATCCGGCCGCCGTCGGCGAGGGTGACGACGTCTGCATCGGGCGCGGACATTTCGGTGATCTCGGCCATTCGAGGGGCGAGCCTAGTCATGGGCCGTAGATCGACTCGATGGCGGATCCGTAGTGCGCGAGCACGACGGCTCGTCGGACCTTCAGCGTCGGGGTGAGTTCACCGGCGTCGATCGTCAGGTCGTGCGGGAGGATCGCGAACTCGCGGATCGACTCGGCGCGCGACACCGACGTGTTCGCAGCGTCGACGGCTTCACCGATCACGGCGCGGAGCTCGGCGCTCTCGGTCGCCTCGCTGACGGTTGCCCCGGCGAGGCCGGCCTCCCTCGCCCAGTCGGCGAACTCGTCCTCGTCGATCGTGACGAGCGCAGCGATGAACGGACGCTGGTCGCCGACAACGACCGCCTGGCTGACGAGCGGATGGGCGCGGAGCCGATCTTCGAGCGGTGCGGGGGCCACGTTCTTGCCCGCGGCCGTGACGAGGATCTCCTTCTTCCGGCCGGTGATCTTCAAGAAGCCGTCGGCGTCGAGTTCGCCGATGTCGCCGGTGTGGAACCAGCCGTCGGCGTCGATCACCTCGGCGGTGGCCGTCGGGTTGCGCCAGTAGCCGACGAAGACCTGTGGCCCTTTGGCCAGGATCTCTCCGTCGCCGGCGATGCGGATCGTGGTGCCCGCCACGGGCCGGCCGACCGAACCCGGTCGCCAAGCGCCCGGACGGTTGATGGTCAGGGTGGGGCTGGTCTCGGTCAGGCCGTACCCCTCGTAGATGCAGACACCAGCGCCGTCGAAGAAGTGCGTGAGGCGCACGCCGAGCGGGCCGCCGCCGCTGAACGCCAGCCGCATCTCGCCGCCCAGCGCCTGGCGGAGCTTCGCGTAGACCAGCCGCTCGAACAGTGCATGCTCGAACGCGGTCCACCGTCGCACCGTTCCGCTGTGATGCTGCTTGGACCAGCGAACGGCGACCGATTCTGCCCGATCGAAGATCGGGCCCTTGCGACTCGAGTGTGCGGTGCGATGGGCCGAGTTGTGGACCTTCTCGAAGATCCGCGGGACCCCAGCGATCACCGAGGGGTTCACCATTGCGAGTTCCTCCGGGAGACGGGCGATGTCGGAGGTGAATCCGGTTTGCACACCCAACTCGAGGCAGAACAACAGGTTGCCCTTCGTGAGCGAATGGGCCAGGGGCAGGAACAGCAGGTTGCGGTCGTCCGGGCCGATCTCCGAACCGATCGCGTCGACGATCTGGGCGACGTTGGCGCAGAGATTGCCCTGGGTGAGCATGCATCCCTTCGGACGGCCGGTCGTGCCGGAGGTGTAGATCACCGTCGCCAGGTCGTCGGGGCCGAGCCGTGCGGTCCGCCGGTCGATCTCGTCGTCGTCGACCGGTGCGCCGAGTTCGGCGAGTCGGTCGAGACCCGGCACGGCGTCCCTCGACTCGATCGTGAAGACGTGGCGGCAGGCCGGAGCCCGCTCGGCCACGGTGGCGTGGAGTGCTTGCAGGTCGTCGTTCTCGACGATCGCGACGACGGCGCCGCTGTCCTCGAGAATCCAGCCGAACTGCTCGGCCGAGGAGGTCTCGTACACGGGGACGGTGACGGCTCCGGCCGACATGATCGCGAGATCGGCGATCATCCAATCGAGTCCGGTGTGGGCCATCAGCGCCACGCGCTCACCCGGTTCGACATTGCATGCGACGAGCCCCTTCGCGACCGCTCGAACCTGCTCGGCGACGTGCTTGGCGGTCCAGTCGACGAAGTGGGCACCGTCGCGCGTCATGGCAATGACGCGGTCGGGGTCGCGATCGACCAGCCGCTGCAACGGTTGCAGCAGGTTCGCGTCGGCGCCGATCCCCTCGAACGCCGGTCCACTTGCTTGGTTCGACATGCGACACCTCCCGAGCCGATCGGAGTCCTTCACCACCATCAGGCCAGTCCACCCCACCGCTGCGCAAGGGGCGAACGTCAGAATTCGGAGCTGATGGGGATCTCGGGAGGCGCCAACTCGTGTGACCAACGTCGTGAACGGCGCGAGAACTGGTCAGTTCTCTGGATTCGGGTGGTCTCGGCCTCGGTACGTTCCCGAATTCCAACCCAACCAGCAGGGAGCAACTGTGAGTGGCAACGAAGTCCGCCAGCAGGCGATCAACGAAGTGACGAATCGAACGGCGACCGTCGACCACCACCGGCGGTCCGCTGAGCGAGATCTGGGCGTCCGACGTCTTCAGCCTCTCGACGATGGAGGAGTGTCTCTCCAAGAACGCGTTCAAGGCGATGAAGAAGACGGTGCAGACCGGCGCCCCGCTCGACCCGGCGACCGCCGACATCGTCGCGGCGGCGATGAAGGACTGGGCGCTGCAGAAGGGCGTCAAGTTCTTCTCCCACATCTTCTTCCCGCTCACCAACATCACCGCCGAGAAGCACGACGGCTTCATCGTCACCAACGCGGACGGCAATGCGATCACCGAGTTCACCGGCAGCCTGCTGATCAAGGGTGAGCCCGACGGCTCGTCGTTCCCGAACGGCAGCCTGCGCATGACCAACGCCGCCCGCGGCTACACGGCCTGGGACCCGACCAGCCCGGCCTACGTGATGCACACCGCCAACGGCGCGACGCTGATGATTCCGAGCGTGTTCTTCTCGTGGACCGGGCGAATCGCTCGACAAGAAGATCCCACTCCTGCGCTCGAACGCGGCGATGGACGAGGCGGCCCAGCGCGTGCTCACGCTGATGGGCGAGACCGAGATCGAGCACCTTGAACTCGAGCTGCGGCGCCGAGCAGGAGTACTTCCTCGTCGACGCCAACTTCGCGAACGCCCGACCCGACCTGCTGCTGGCGGGTCGCACGCTGTTCGGTGCGCCGTCGCCGAAGGGCCAGGAGTTCGACGACCACTACTTCGGCGCGATCCCCGCACGCGTCCAGGTCTTCATGCAGGACTTCGAGGACAAGCTCTACCGCCTCGGCATCCCGGCCAAGACGCACCACAACGAAGTCGCCCCCGGCCAGTTCGAGATCGCCCCGTACTTCGAGGCGGCCAACGTCGCCGCCGATCACCAGCAGTTGATGATGACGATCATGAAGGCCACCGCCAAGGAGCACGGCTTCGTGTGCCTGCTGCACGAGAAGCCCTTCGCCGGCATCAACGGCTCGGGAAAGCACGTCAACTGGTCGGTCGGCAACTCGACGCAGGGCAACCTGCTCGACCCGGGCACCACGCCACACGACAACCTCAACTTCCTGCTGTTCTGCGGTGCCGTCATCCGCGGCGTCCACCTCTACGGGCCGCTGCTGCGTGCGGTGATCGCGTCGGCGGCCAACGACCACCGCCTCGGCGCCAACGAGGCACCCCCGGCGATCCTGTCGGTGTACCTCGGCGACCAACTCGAAGCGGTCTTCAACGACATCAAGGAAGGCAACGTCGCCGTGTCCAACGACGGCGGCATGATGGACCTCGGTCTGTCGCAGATCCTCCCGTTCACCCGTGACCCCGGCGACCGCAACCGCACGTCGCCGTTCGCGTTCACCGGCAACCGTTTCGAGTTCCGCGCGGTCGGCTCGTCGCAGTCGGTGTCCGGTCCGCTGATCGCGATGAACACGATGCTCGCCGATTCGCTCGACTGGATCGCCGACAAGCTCGAGGTCGAGCTGGCCGGCGGCAAGAGCGAAGCTCGAGGCGGTCGCCGCCGTGCTCAAGGAACTGATGGAGCTGCACGGCGAACGTGATCTTCGGTGGCGACGGCTACTCGACCGGAGTGGCACACCGATGGCGGTCGAGGAGCGCGGTCTGCGCAACATCCCGACCACCGCCGATGCGCTGCCCGCGTTCCTCGACGAGGTCGTGATCGCCCTGTTCGAACGCACCGGCGTGCTGTCGCCCGTCGAGCTCGAGAGCCGCTACGAGGTGTACTCCGAGCAGTACATCCTGTCGATCGGCGTCGAAGCCAAGACGACGGCCGAGACTCGCCAAGACGATGCTGTACCCCGCAGCGATGTCGTACGTCTCCGATCTCGTCGGGACGATCAGCGGCGCGGCGTCGCTCGGTGTCGAGTTCGAGACGACACAGCTGAAGACCATCGCCGGCGACGCGAACTCGCTGATCGCCGCGGTCGGAGAACTCGAATCCGCGCTGGACCGTCCACGACTTCGACGACCACCGAGGACCACATGCAGTACTGCGCCGGAACGCTGCGCGGCTTGATGGACAAGGTGCGAGCCCACGCCGACGCCCTCGAGTCCGAGGTGGCCGACGAGTACTGGCCGCTGCCGAAGTACCGCGAGATGCTGTTCATCAAGTAGCGATGTTCGGGGCCGGACACACGATGGCGTCCGGCCCCGAAGATCGATCCGGCGTTCAGGAGGTTCTGGTGACGCCGCGGTAGGTCATGTTCGCCGGGGACCGCTGAGCAGACCAGCGAGCCGCCAATTCGGGGATGTCGTCCTGATAGCCGAGGACGACGACGGTGTCGCCGACGTCGATCGTCGTGTCGACGGGCGGGTGCATCACCGTCACGCCGTTCGCTCCACGGATGCCGACGATGAGATAGCCGTGCGCACCGCGTACCTCGATTTCGTCGAGCCGCTTGTAGGCGAGCGGGGAGCGGCCGTCGATCACCAGTTCATCGAACTGCAGGCCGATGTGGTCGAGGTCGGGCCGACCGGCAGAGCCGGCGGTCAGTTGGTCGAGGAGTTCGTCGGCGGTCGGCCGCAGAATCAGCTGGGCGATCCTGGCGGCGCTGATGGTCGTGGTCATCACCACCGTGTCCGCACCGCAGCTCCGCAGCTTGCTCTCGGTGCGACGGTTCTCACCGCGGGCGATGATCGTCAGATCGGGGTTCATCTCCCGTGCGGTGAGTGTCACGAACACGTTGGTCGCATCGTCGGACATCACGGTTGCGAGCACGGCAGCCCGATGGATGCCTGCACGCTCCAGCATCTCCTCTTCGGTCGCGTCGCCGTGAATCAACAGATGGCCGGCGTCGTCGGCGTGCGCCGATGCGCCACCCAGCGAGTCGATCGCCACGAATGGTTGACCGGCCGACCGCAGCTCCCTCGCCAACGTCGTGCCCATCCGCCCGTACCCGCAGATGATGGTGTGCCCTTCCAAGTGGTCGATCTCCTTGCTCATCTTCCTGGCTCCCAGCACTCGATTGAGCTCCCCGTCGACGAGGAGTTGGATGAATCCGCCGACGGTGTAGATCACCGCGCCACACCCGGCCACGATCAAGGCCGCTGTCAGCGCTCTCAGGGGCCAGGTGGTCACCGGCTCGACCTCCCCGTAGCCGACGGAGAACACGGTGATGACCACCATGTACATCGAGTCGGAGAGGCTCCACCCGGCGATCACGTAGCCGACCGAGGCGACAGCACAGACGACGACGAGCAGCGTCACGCCCACGATCATCTTGCGGATTGGCGCGGACAACGGAGCGGATTCGATTCCAGGAGCTTCGCCGACCCGCGTTACCAGGACATTTCCCGCCCGTTGCGAGTTCGGGAGAGCCCGCGTAGCCGTGACCGCTCTGGTCGGCCGAGCAGCATCCCGCGACAGCAACTCCTAGGGTTGATGCGATGTTGGCCACGGCGACCACCCGCACGCGAGCGTGGCCACGCGCGATCGTGGGCGCAGTGATCGGACTCGTCGCCTCCGTTCTGGGTCTCGCCGGTGGCTCGACACTCGTGTACGCGGACACCAGCTTCGTCGGCTCGGATCCCGCCGACGGTGCGGTCGTCAGCGAGCCGGTGGACACGATCACGATCGAGTTCACAGGTGTCTCGACCGAGGCCGGCGATGGCTTCGTCGTGCTCGATCCGGCTGGCCAGCTGCGCGAGCCGTCGTCGGTGGTCACCGAGGACGGCAAAGTGTTCCGGCTCACGTTCGAACCGGCGCTCGCAGGCGGGGTCGTCGGGGTCCGATGGAGCGTTCGAGCCGGCGATGCCCACCCCATCGACGGCAGCTTCTCGTTCACTGCCGGCGGGACTGCCGCAGCGACAGCTGCGGGCGCCGACGCCTCACCCGCGGAGCCCAACAATGCAGCAGTGACGGACTCGAGCGACGAGTCATCGATGTCGCCCGAGTCGATGGCCACAATGGACGAGTTCCTCCAGGTCGATCAGACACGTCCGGGCGAGACAACCGCAACGATCGGCCGGCTGCTCAGCATCGGGGCGATCGTCCTCGCGATCGGGTTCCTGGCGTTCGCCGCCACCACCCTGCGCGGGTCGCGAGCCGAGGTCGAGGGATTGATCACCGCCGTGCGAATCGTCGGTGCCGTCATCGTGGTCGGCGCAGCAGTCGAGTATCTCGGCGTCGCCCGTCTTGCCGACGAGGCATTGGCCTCGGCCTGGTCATCGTCTGCGGGCGGGGCGATCGTGATGCGGACCGTGGCTGGTCTGGCCATCGTGTTCGGCCTCGTCGCCACGACATCGCCGAGTCGGACGCCGCGGACCGCCCGTTCGTTGTCGGCGGCTGCGGGCACATCGATGGACGACGACCTCGATTCCGACGTGTGGTCGCAGACGGCAACGGGGTCCGGCATCGATGCCCCATCGGCCAGCGAGCCGCGAATGGACCGATGCCGGTGGCGGCCCGATCGCTCGTCGTTGCCGGCGTACGTCGGCGTCGGCCTCGCCATCATGTCGTTCTGGTTCGATGGCCACACCGTTTCGAAGGGGTTCCGACCGTTGCACGCGGTCGCCAACAGCGTCCACGTCCTCGCAGGGTCGGTGTGGGTGGGCGGTGTCGTCGCTCTCGCCGCCGTGCTGTGGATTCGCCATCGCCGGCATCGTCCCGCCGGCGCACTCGAACTGGTGGTCAGATTCTCCTCGGTCGCCTCGGTCGCCCTCGGCGCCGTCGTCGTCGCCGGGTTGGTGATGGCGGTGTCGATCCTGGATTCCTTCGGCGAGCTCACCTCCACGCAATGGGGCCAGACACTGCTGCTGAAGTCGGCGGCCGCCGGCATCGCGATGCTGGCCGGCGCCTACAACCACTTCCGGCTGATGCCGGCACTCGAAGCGAGCCCCGACGACGCCGCGATCCACGACTCGGTGCGGGCCACGGTGACCGCCGAGGCGATCATGCTCGGCTTCGTCGTCGTGGTCACGGCCTGGCTCGTCGCCGCCGCGATCTGAAGATCCAGCTCTTCAGGCACCGAGCCGTATCGGCACGGCGACCAGGATCCAGTCGTTTCGGTCGGCCGTGATCGATCAGCGGTGGAACTCGACGGCGAGGGTGACCGGTCCCTCGACGACGAGACGGTGCGACCGACCGGGCGGGATCACCTGGACCTCGCCGACCTGCACCGAGCGAATCAGCTCCGGTTGATCGTCGAACATGAACCCGACCGAACCCGAGGCCACGACCACTCGACCCCACACTCCCTCGGCGACGTGGTGGGCCGCCAGCAGGCCAATCGGGACCGACGACTCGTCGAACGTCGGCGTGGTGCGCACGAGTTCGACCCCGTCAGGCAGCGCGAGGTCGAACAGATCGTCCATCCGGTCGAACCTATCCGCCGGCGCAGTGCCGCCGAATCGAACGGTGCCACCTTCGTCGCGTCGGGGCGCTCCGAGGGGCCGATCGGCTCTGTCGATCGATCCAGTCGAGGACCTACACTTGATCGCAGAGCCGCTGACTTCGCCGAAAGCGAGCGTCGGACAGCGGCTCGGAGGAGTTCGACATGGTGTCACCAGTGTTCGGGCGGGAGGCGTTACGAATCGGCATCCTCGCGCCGCCCTGGGTCACGATCCCTCCGGTCGGGTACGGGGGCACCGAGCGGGTGATCGATCGACTTGCTCGAGGTCTCGACCTGGCGGGTCACGACGTGCGTCTGTGGACCACCGGCGAATCGACGTGCCCGGTCCCACGCGGCTCAACATTCCCCACGGCCCGAAGAGAGGCGATGGGGACCAGCTCGATCGAGCTCCGACACACCCTCGAAGGCTACGAATGGTTCGCCAGCGAAGGATGTGACGTGATCCACGACCACACCCTGGTCGGTCCGTTCCTCGCAACGGCGACGGCGCCGGTGATCACCACGAACCACGGCCCATTCGACAATCCCGAGTTGGCCACCATCTTCAGCCGCCTTCCCCGAACAATCCCGATCATCGCGATCTCGCGGAGTCAGGCATCGGTCGCACCCGGACTCGGCGTGCACGTGTCCCATGTGATCCACCACGGCATCAACGTCGACGAGGTCCCCGAGGGCGACGGGCTCGGCGACGAACACGGCCCGTACCTGCTCTTCCTCGGTCGTATGAATCCAGCCAAGGGAGTCCTCGAGGCAATCGACACCGCGCGGACCACGGGGCACCGGCTCCTGATCGCCGCCAAGATGCGCGAAACGGGTGAGTTCGCGTTCTACGACGACGAAGTCGCGCCGCGTTGCACCGGCGGCATCGAGTTCATCGGCGAGGTCGCAGGCCCGACCAAGGACCGGCTGATCGGCGGTGCGCTCGCCCTGCTGAGCCCGATCCAGTGGTCCGAGCCGTTCGGGCTGATGATGATCGAGGCCCTCGCCGCCGGCACACCTGTGATCTCGACCCGGCGAGGCGCCGCCCCCGAGATCGTCGTCGACGGCCGCACAGGATTCCTCTGCGACAACGAGGCCGACCTCGAACGTGCGGTCCGGTCCCTCGAGCGGATCGATCGACGCAACTGCCGATCCGACGTCGCCCAGCGCTTCAGCGTCGAGAAGATGGTTGCCCGACACGTTGCCGCCTATCGGGATCTCCTGGCTGCGTCTGGTGATCACCGCGAGGCACCGACACGACAGCTGAGCCTGGTGTGAACACGATGACCGAACCGATGAATGCCGATGATTGGACCGTGCCGGCGGTCGGCACGGGATCGATCACCCTGGTCTCCGGGAGGGACTTCGCGATCAGCGACACCAGCGGCGACATGGTCCGCGGAGCGGTGCACGGCTTGATCCACGACGACCGCAGGTACCTCGACATCTGGTCGCTCCGACTCGCAGGCCATGAGCTGCGCCCGCTCGCAGCCACGACCCCCACACCGTTCAGCGCCGTGTTCGTCGCACGCGTCCACGAACTCGGCGGACGCCCGCTTCCCGTGCTCGTGATCCGACGTCGATCGGTGGGACACGGCATGCGTGAAGTGATCGAGGTCCACAACTCCGGACGAGAGCCCTACGAACTCACACTCATCATCGACGCTGGTGCCGACTTCAGCCACCTGTTCGACGTGAAGTCGGGTCGGCCGGGCAGTGTCCACGGCACGGTCACGGTGACCGCTGACGGTGTGTGCATCTGCCACCCCGATCCCGAGATCGGACAGCGCACGTTGCTCGAGCTGCAACCTGACGCATCGGACGTCGACGAACACGGTTGGTCATGGCACGTCGCGATCGGCCCGCACAGTCGTCACGTCGCCCACGTCATCCTCGAGGCCCTCACCAGCGAGCCGACCGACGAGGATCTCATCGAACTCGACGGTACGACGAATGCGGATGACTCGACCCTCCACGTCGATGATCTGTCGCACCACCGCTACGAGACGTGGCAGGAGCGGGTGCCCAAGATCATCTCGTCCGACCCACGACTCACCGTCGGAGTGCGCAAATCACTCGAGGATCTGGCCTCGTTGCGAATCTTCGACACCGCCCACCCCGAATTGGCGGTCGTCGCAGCCGGCGCGCCCTGGTACATGACGTTGTTCGGGCGCGACGCGCTCCTGACGTCGTACATGGCGCTGCCGTTCGCGCCGGAGCTCGCCCGCGGCGTGCTCCACGAGCTGGCAGAACTGCAGGGGCGAACGGTCGATGCACAGTCCGGCGAGCAGCCGGGAAAGATCGTGCACGAACTGCGCGAACACGGTGGCGCAGGACCATTCAGCGAGCGATCGCGCTACTACGGGACGGTGGATGCCACCCCGCTCTACGTCCTGGTCGCCGCCGAAGCCCTGCGTTGGGGGGCCGTCACGACGGCCGACCACGGCGTGGCTGCTCCCCGCCGTCGACGCCGCGGTCGGTTGGATCCGAGACTTCGGAGACAGCAACGGTGACGGCTTCGTCGACTACGCGCCGCACGACGATCGTGGGCTCACCAATCAGGGCTGGAAGGATTCGTGGGACGGCGTCAACTTCTCGGATGGTTCGCTCCCGGACGCACCGATCGCACTCGTCGAGGTCCAGGGATACGTCTACGCCGCACTGTCAGGTGCGGCTGAGATCTATCGCACCGTCGATCGCAACGACGACGCCTCCCGCTGTGATCACGAGGCCCACGCGCTTCGAGAGCTGTTCAACGAGCGCTTCTGGGACGACCGGGGATGGTTCGTCGAGGCCATCGACGGATCAGGCCACCCGGTGGATTCGCTCGGCTCGAACCCCGGACACGCACTGTGGACAGGCATTGCCGACGCCGATCTCGCCGACCGGTACCTCGATGCGGTGGTCGGCGACGAACTCTGGACCGGCTGGGGTGTCCGGACGTTGGCGACACCGATGGGCGCGTACGACCCGCTCAGCTACCACAACGGTTCGGTGTGGCCGCACGACACCGCAATCTGTCTGGCCGGCGCTGCCCGCTACGGACGTTGGGATGTCGTCGACCGGCTCACCGACGGCTTGCTCGACGCGTCGATGTACTTCGGTGGTCGACTCCCCGAGCTGTTCGCCGGACTCTCGCGCCGTCTCGTCCCGGTGCCCGTTCCCTATCCCGGCTCGTGCTCCCCCCAGGCGTGGGCAGCGGCATCGGTGTTGCTCCTCCTGCGGGCCAATCTCGGCCTCGACGCCGACGTCCCTGGTCACCAGATCTTCCTTCGACCCGAAGGGCGATTGGTGCGGGACATCTCGTGCGACCGTCTCGTGATCGGCGGTCGCTACGCGTCGATCACGGTGCGCGACGGCACGTTGACTGCCCGAGCCGACGGCCTCGACGTGATCGACGCCCGGGTGCACAGCGGCGCCCGAGCCCAGAGTGACGTCTGACCATCGGCGACGACGACCACGAGTTCACGCCCCTTCGCTGATCGCGAGGACGTCTGGCCCTGTCGCTCGCCCGTATTCGGACAGACAGTGGACTCATGAAGAGCTTCGAACCACACCGTTGGACACTCGTCTTCGAGGCCCGGGAAGACGACGACCATTGCGACATGGTCGTGCATCTGGACGCAGGCGATCGGTCGCTCTCCGGCCACGGCCGGTTGCGCCGAAATCCCGCCGATCCCTCGATGCCACAGGTCGGCGAAGAACTCGCGGCAGCGCGAGCCCTGCACGACCTGGCGACCCACTTGACCGACGATGCCTGGCAAGTGATCGAGTCGCACCCGTCCACGAGACGGTAGCCGCCTGGGCTACTCTCCGAGCCTTGACCGTTCGAGGCTCGATCCCGACGCGCTACGGGCTCCGGCGGAGCCAATGACCGAGACAACCCGCTCGGCGGCGAGCGCCGGGACGGGTTACGCCACCGAGACGGTGACGGCGATGGCGAGCAGGATCCGACGTGGTCTGCGTCTGTTCACCAGCGCCGATCATCAGCCTCGGGCGCGTCGTGCCACCGACGTCATCCTGCTCACGATCTCGTTCGTCGGCATCGTCTTCGTCGGGCTCGTCGCCGTTCCCGAACCCGGCTTCTCGAGGGCGGTGACCCGCTTCCTCGGAGCACTCCCGGATGCGATGACGGGCACGTGGCAGCTCCTCGCGGAGCTGCCGACACTGTGGGCTCTGCTGGTGCTCGTCGCCGCGTTCACGCGCGCGGGAGGGCCAAGGTCGGGCGGGACATGATCCTGGTGATCCTCGTCGCCATCGTCGTCTGGCTGCTCCTGGGTCGGGTGGTCACCGGAGCATGGCCGGAGATGAGGGCCCTGTTCGGAGACGTCCAGCCCCCTCCGGTGTTCCCGTCGGCCCGGCTCGGCATCCCCACGGCACTGCTGATCACGGCGTCACCCCATCTCGTCAGACCGGCCCGGCGTCTCGGCTACGCGATCATCGCGCTCGGTTCGATCGCTCCCGTCGCACTGGGTGCGAGTTCCACGTTGGGTGTACTGGCGGCGCTGCTGTCGGCTGCCGGCGCGGCTGCGATCGTCCACCTGATCGTCGGATCGAGCGCCGGTCGACCCAGTCTCGACGATGTCCGTTTCGCGCTGACCGATCTGAAGGTCGACATCACCGAGCTGGGGGCAGCGGACCGTCAGGACGCGGGCTTCTTCGCGGTCGCAGCTCAGGGGGCCGACGGGAGCGAACTGATCGTGAAGCTGTACGGGCGCGATGCCCACGACGCCGCGCTGGTGTCGACGGTGTGGCGGACGATCTGGCTGCGCCAACCCGGCTCGCCCGTCGGCTTCGGCCGCCTCCGTCAAGTCGAGCACGAGGCACTCATGACGCTCCTGGCAGCGCAGGCCGGCATCGCGACGGACTCCGTGGTGACCGCCGGGGCCACCGCCACCGATGACGCCCTGCTGGTGTTGCGTCGCAGTGGCACGCTGCTGGTCGAGCCCGACCGGTTCCGTGAGGTCGACCGTTCCAGCGAGGTCAACACGGCCCCGGACCCGATCTTCACCGGCGCCGAGGCGCGCCCGCGGCTCCGCGAGCTCTGGCAGCTCCTCGCCACGCTGCACGACAACGGGCTCGTGCACGGCAAGCTCGACGAGGAGCATCTCGTCATCGACGACGGTCACCTCGGCCTCGTCCACTTCCGCGCGGCGGCCGTGGCGCCGACGCCCGCCCAGCTGCGCAGCGACGACGCACAGATGTTCATCACCTCGATCGGACTCGTCGGACGGGGGCTCGCCCTCGAGGGCCTGGTCGAGCAGCGGCCCGTCGAGGAGATCGAGGGGCTGCTCCCCTACCTGCAACCGACAGCGCTGACCGCCGACCAACGGCGGATGATGAAAGTCCTCGACATCGACCTCGACACACTGCCGCGCCGATGTGGCGGAGGCATCCGGCGTCGAAGCTCCCCCGCTGATCCGCATGCGCAGGTTCACGGTTGGATCGGTCGTGCGGATCGCCTTGCCGGCGCTGGCGGTCGTGATGCTGCTGTCGGCACTCGCCGGGTTCGACCTCGAGGAGTTCCTCGAGTCGCTCCAGGACGCAGCCTGGTGGCTGGTCGTGATCGGTTTCGTCGTGGCGCAGCTCCCCCGCGTCGCACAGGCCGTGTCGACGCTCGGCGCGGCGCCCGTTCCATTGCCCCTCGGTCCGGTCTACGCGCTCCAGCTCGCCATCTCCTACGTCAACCTCGCGATTCCCACGGCCGCAGCGCGGATCGCGGTCAACGTGCGTTTCTTCCAACGTCAAGGCGTTCCGCCGGCCACCGCAGTTGCGACCGGCGCGCTCGACGGCGTCAGCGGCTTCATCGTCCAGGCGTTGCTGTTGGGTTCGCTGTTGCTGTTCAGCGGGCTGTCCCTCGATGTCGACGTGGCCGGCCCGGCTTCTGCAGCGGTGCGGATCGCGTGGATGCTGGCCGCGGTGGTCGGCGTTGCACTGCTGGTGATACTGGTCGTCCCCCCTCTGCGCCGATACGTGCTCGGCGGGGTCCGCAGGACCGTGAGCGAGGCCGTGACCGTGCTCCGTGGTCTGCGATCCCTGCGACGGCTGGTGATGCTGTTCGGGGGCAACCTCGTCGCCGAGCTGTTGTTCGCACTCGCGCTCGGTGTGTTCGTGCAGTCGTTCGGGTACTCACTCGCCCTGCACGAACTGTTGTTCATCAACATGGCGGTCTCGCTGCTCGCCGGCCTGCTCCCGGTCCCCGGCGGTGTCGGCGTCACCGAGGGCGGGCTGATCTTCGGTTTGACGTCCTTCGGTGTCCCCCAGGAGGCCGCGTTCGCCGCCGTGTTGCTGTATCGCTTCTCGACCTTCTACACCCCGCCGATCTGGGGGTTCTTCTCGCTGAGATGGCTGGAACGGAACCGGTACCTCTGATGGTCGACGACTCGAGGGACGCCTCGACCGATGCGTTCCACGACCTGTCTCTCCTACGTCGCTTCGAACCGATCCTGCGCTTCACCGCGGGTGAGTTCTTCCTCCCCGCATCGGTCGACGACTACGTGCGTTGTTGCGAGCTCCTCGAACAGGTCCCCGACCGCGAGCGCGTCATCGTGGTCCCCAAGGGGTCACTCACCATCGAACAGCTCGTCGAGTTCGGCGCCGACCACCCTCGTCCTGGCTACTACCTGCGGCTCGTCGACACTCCGTTCACGAGAATCGAGGTCGCGAAGTGGCGACTGCGCAGCGACCGGCCCCGCTTTCACAACGCGAGCCGTCTCGCTCGCGTTGGGGTGCTCAGTCGCGGCCTCGACGCGCTCAACCGTGCCAGCCTGATCTTCCGGGGTCGCAACACGTCGGGCACCGAGGCGGCCGCGGAAACGCACTACCGCACCGGGATGCAGCCCGATCATCACCCGTACTACGGGCGGGTCGTGCGAGACAGCGGGTACACGGTGCTGCAGTACTGGTTCTTCTACGCCTACAACGATTGGCGCAGCCGCGTCTTCGGTGTGAACGACCACGAGGCCGACTGGGAACAGATCACGATCTACCTCGCCGGGCAGGGTGACGAGTTGCGCCCGGTCTGGCTCGTGTCGTCAGCACACGACGAGGTCGGCGGCGACCTCCGACGGCGCTGGGACGACCCTGATCTGACCATCGAGGGTGAGCACCCGGTCATCTTTGCGGGTCTCGGCTCGCACAGCGGCGCCTACATCGCTGGCGAGTACCTCACAACGCACGACGTCCCCGCCTTCGCCGGATTGCTCAATCTCACCCGCCGGATCACGCGCCTCTTCTTCCCGTGGACGCGCGACGTCGAGCACTCAGGTCTGTCGATCCCGTACATCGACTACGCACGCGGCGATGGCGTTGCGATCGGGCCTGGCCAGCAGCGTGGATGGAAGCCGGTCGTGATCGACGAGACCACCCCGTGGGTCCTGCAGTACCGAGGGCTCTGGGGCAACGACACCCGCGATCCACTGGGCGGCGAACGCGGACCGGCGGGGCCCCGCTACGAGCGCTCGACGATGGTCCGTGGGTCGTGGGGAGATCCGGTCGGCTGGGCGGGACTGCGCAAGGTTCCACCGGACGCAGCCGCGGCCGATGAGGCACTGCGTGCCCGCCTCGCCGAACTCGACACCGACGCCGAACGGCTCGACGCCTGCATCGAGCAACATCAGACCGCCCAGCGAGCAGCAGTCGCGGGCGGCGAGAACGTGAGCGGTTCTGAGGAAGCGAAGCTCGTCGCCCTCGGGACAGAACGGGTCGCGCTGCGCGATCAGCAGCTGCTCCTGCGTGAGCGTCTGGGTCGCCCGCCCGCCGCTGTGGGCCCGCACGATCACCTACGTCACCGCCGGGTCCCGCTCCCGACCGAGACGACGGGCCGCCGGCGAGTGCTTGCGATCTGGTCGGCCATCAGCACCTCGGTCGTTCTGGTCGCCTTGATGATCCTCCTGGCTGCGCCTGGGTGGAACGTGAATGGCATCGCCATCGAAACTGTCATCGTGCTCTTCGCCCTCGAGGCCCTGGCGCGCAAGCAACTGTGGCGATTCACCCTCCTGGTCGCCGCGTTCCTCGTGGTGGGCGCGCTCGTGCTCGCACTCGGTGGCGCGCTCATCGCAGACTGGCAGCTCGTCGTCGCGCTCCTGCTCGGGCTCGCCGCCGCCGCGCTGCTGATCCTGAACGTGCGCGAACTCCTTCGCGACTGAACCGCTGCGGCCGATGGTCGAGCTCGTCGGTCAGTGCTCGCCGCGCTCGGTGACGCGGAGCGAGGGGTTGTTCCGCGGTTCGGTCCGGTCCTTTGCGTCGGTCAGCTGGCGGATGAGGTCGTCGCGCACCTCGTGCAGCGCCCGAGCAAGATCCGGCTCGCTCGACGTGGCGACGACACGCGTCTGCCCCGAGATCCAGGCCTCGAGCACGGTGCGCTGGCTCGCTTCGCCACGCTCCTTGACCGAGAGTTCCATGTCGACGGTTCCCTCGTCGAACGAGCGGAGGCGAGCATCCAGACTCGCCCATCCAGCGACGATCGGACCTGCGTTCGTCCTGACCGAACCCGTTTCCGAGTCGCAAGCTTCGCTTCCACCGTGGCAGTGCCTTCGTCGCTCATCTTGTCCTCCTGGTTGACTTCCGGCGTTCAGTAACGCAACGTCGCGGCCACGCCGGTGGCCGTTCCGAGTGTCGCAACGTCGGTCACGAAGACGTCGCCGCCGTTCGCAAGCGTCTCGAACACCGCACGGTCGATCAGATCCTCGCCGTCGATCGAGGCACCTGGCGAGGTCGACACCGTCGCAGCGTCGGCAGCGACGCGACCCCAGACCGCTGGTACGTCGGTGACCAGCAAGGTGTCGACGCGGCCCTCACGGGCTCGGGTCACGACCTCTGCGATTTCGGACACGGTCGTGCCGGCGCTGATCCCAGCTCGATAGCGCTCGACACCGGGACGGTCCGCGCCGCTGTCGATCAGCTGCAAGGCGTCGGCATGGAGCTCGATCGGGGACCGATGCTCAGGGTTGCCCGAGACCACCGCGTCGAACACGTTCGGGTAGCCAGTGACCGACTGGAACAACGGCAAGTAGTAGTCGACGCACGCCAACACGAGCGGCTCACGGGCGTCGCCCAGCCGTTCGCACACACCACGATCGACTGCGCGCAGGAAACGTTGCGTCGCGGCTTTGTCCAGCTCGTCACCGGCGCCATGTCCATGGAACCCCTCGCCCCCTCCGCCCGTCGAGTGTGACTGGAGTTGACGCTCGGGATCCTCGAGCGCCAGCGCCTCGTCCATCGACGTCGCAGCCGACCCCAAGTCCAACATCGTGACCGCAGAACGCGTGGCCTCGAACAACTGCACTGCGTTCTCGCTCAACGACAAGACGTAGAACGTCTCGTTGCGAGACATCACCGGTAGCAGCGGTCGAACCCGGAACGACGCGGCCACGACGACCTCCTCGGCCAACGGCAACGAAACCCGGTAGCGCTCGAAACGTCCTGGCGAACTGAACAGTGCCAGACCCTCTGCTGTGTGTTGCCAGAACTCGTGATCGTCGACGAGCGATTCCATCGGAGCCAGCACGGCCTCGATCACCGTCTCGTCGACGTCGGCACCGGACAGCTCGCCACGGGCGGTGTTGATGAGGTTCCGCAACCGGATCGAACCCTGCAACGTCTCCTGGCCGGAACGATGCGTCGGCATGAACACCGACACACACGGGCCCTGAGCCGTGCCCAGCGACGTCACCACCGCGACGGAGATCACATCGATGTCCACATCGACCCGAATCTCGGCCTGTTCGTGCGCCTCGCCTCGCTGCTTCAGATCCTCGTTGTCTGTGAGATCGACCACAGCACTCCTTTCGTGGCGACATCCCATGTCCCACATCTGTACGACCACCATCTCGCATTCATGTCGCTACCGAAAGAGGCCAACGTCTGTTCCCCATGTCGCGCTCCTGCCTGCGGTTCTGCGTGAAACTGCCCGTGCAGTGGGCGTGTTGATCACGCTGACGGCATCGCTAGCCCAAACGCTGAAGCGGGTGGGAGGCAAAGCGTCTGTCGTACGCGTCACGCACCTCGTCGAGGTCGGCCGGCAACACGTCGGCTGCCTCGCAGCCGGCGACGACCAGACGCGCCTGCTCCACGAGGACCGCAGTGCGAGACGGGAGCCCCGCCGCCCGCAGCCCTTCCCGGAGGAGGTGCAGTGCCTCCAAGAGGTAGATGCACACGGTCGGCAGCGCGGCTGCGGCCTGCCGAAGCTCACCGAACGCGAGACGAACCAGATCGTCGCCGGTCGGCTGCTCGACGAGCACCACACGGCGATCCCTGTCGTCGGTCAGCTCCCGGTCCGGCGGATCGCGTCGGAGCAGTTCGGCGAGTACCGCCGCGCTGTGGAAGATCGAGTCCTGTGCCGTGGTCGGATCGTTGACCCCCGGTGACAGTGCCTTGAGACCGACATCAGCCATCTGGCGGAGCCCGAACGAGATGTCCTGCTGCATCGTGCGGGTGTTGCCCGTCGAAACGGCACTCCGAATCGCCAGCTCCGCAGCGTCGATGTCGTCGGGCTCGACCGAGAGGGCACACAACGGTGCTCCCGGGATCGCGTATCGACCCGGGTAGGCGTGCACCCACGCCGTGGTCCCGTCGGCGAGACCGGCGAGAAGTACCTCGGTATCGACCTGCTGCACCCATCCGGCGCGGTCGAACCGCACGATGTGCGCGGGATCCTCCGGCGCTTCTCTCGCTTCCATCGATGTCGTGTCGGACTCGGCGACGCTCCATTCGCGATGGGCATGACCGGCCGTCTCGTTCTCGACCCGCTCGAGTATCTGACTGACGTCCATGGAGTGCGCGCTGTGGTTCAAGAACGCGACGATGGAGATGATCGTGGCGATGCCGAGCACGACCGCCAGGGCCACCGACAGATTCGGGATGACCGCGTCCCCACCGACATCGTCCGACGACCGCACCGACCGGAGCACGACCAGGCAGTACGTGAAGGTCCCCATCACCAATGCCATGACCCGCTTGTTGAACGGGTCCCGGAACAAGGTGTGCACCACTCGGGGCGAGAACTGACTCGACGCCTGTTGGATAATGAGCAGCGAGATCGAGAACGCGATGGCAGCGAACGAGATCGTCGCCCCAGCGACGGTGGTCAGCACGGCGCGTGCGCTGTCCACCGTCGAGGTGACCCCGAGCGGCACGTCAGCGGCCTGCAGATCCAGTCGGCTGTCGATCAAGATCGTGACCGCCGCCCCGACGATGCTCATGAGCACCCCCGCCACCGGGACGAAGAACAGGCTCGCCCGAATCCATTCCCGCATTCGGCTCAATCGGAGGCGCATCCGGCCAGTCTGACCTGGCCGACACCCCGGTTCAGGGAGCCTCCCGCGCCAATCCGGCAGCTGGCCCGACAGACCTCAGGGTTCGGGCATCTGTTCGGGCTGCTCCTTGCGCAAGCCGGTCGGCGAACGACTCATCCGTGACGTCGGCGTCAGCGAATGGCACGCCCTCGAGGTGGTCCGGCGGGTGGTCGGAACGCACCTCGTCACTGGTGACCGGGGCCTCCAGTCCGGTCACCTTGGCGCTTCCGGGTGGACAGCGAGGAAGGGCGAAGGTCACTCCTCCCGAACACCGGTTCCGTCGCTCGCCAGGCGAGCTGCTTAGCTCGCGTGGTGAACATGAACAGTTTCGATGCGAGGGCCGCAACGTGGGATGACGACCCTGCCAAGGTCGAACGGGCGGCAGCGGTCGCGCGCACGATCCGGGCGACCGTCCCGCTCGACCGGTCAATCCGGATGCTGGAATACGGCGCCGGCACGGGGCTGACCACCCAGGCCCTGCGTGACTCCGTCGGCCCGGTCACGCTGGCCGACCCATCGACCGGGATGCGCGAGGTCATACACGCCAAGATCGATGCCGGCGCCATCACCGATGCTCGAGTCTGGGACCTGGACTTCGCCACCCAGCCGGTCCCCGACGAGCAGTTCGACCTCATCGTGACCGTGCTGACCCTCCACCACATCCCGAACGTCGGTGCCGTCCTGTCGGGCTTCGCCGAACTGCTCGACGGGGCGGGACGCTGTGCGTGATCGACCTCGACAAGGAGGACGGATCCTTCCACGGCGAGGACTTCGAGGGTCACCGCGGGTTCGAGCGCGAGGCCCTCGCTTCCGATCTCGCCACTGCTGGCTTCACCGACGTGCGCTTCCGCGACTGCCACCAGATCATCCGCGACGGCGTGACCTATCCCCTCTTCCTCGCCACGTGCCGCCCGCTCACGTGACCTGAAGCGAGCGCGAACGTCGTACCCGACGCTGATCGGGTGGCACGTGGCAGGGCGGCATGCCACACATCACTAAGCTGACTGCCTCACCACTGGGCGAAGAAAAGGGGAATCAGACCGATGGGGCTCATTCAGGCGGCAGTTGGCGCAATCGGCGGCACCTTGGCCGATCAGTGGAAAGACTTCTTCACGGTGCCAGACGGCCTTGCACCGACGGCCGCAATGTTCGCAGCAGTGAAGCAGGAGCAGAACGCGGGCCGCGGTTCGAACACCAAGGGCTCCGACAACATCATCACCAACGGCAGCCGCATCGTCGTGCCCGAGGGGTACGGCCTCGTGCTGATGGAGCAAGGCGCGATCACCGGCTTCGCCGCCGAGGCCGGCGCGTACGAGTGGAGCAGCGAGGATCAGAACTCGCAGTCGATCTTCGCCGGCGACGGCATCGTGAGCCCGCTGATCAAGACATCGTGGGAGCGCTTCAAGTTCGGCGGCCAGCCCGGCGCTCAGCAGCGTGCCTACTTCGTCACGCTGAAGGAGTTGCCGAACAACCGCTTCGGCACCCAGTCGGAGATCTACTGGGACGACGCGTACATGAACGCCCAGGTCGGTGCGGTCACCCGCGGCACCTACACACTCAAGATCGCCGACCCGATCCTGTTCATCAAGGCGTGGGTGCCGGCGACGTATCTCGAGCCGGGCAAGGTGTTCGACTTCACCGATCTCGACAACGATGCGGCATCCCAGCTGTTCAACGAGGTGGTGGGCTCGCTCGCCCCAGCGTTCTCGATGTACACCAACGATCCGTCGAAGGGCAACCGCATCACCAAGATCCAGCAGGACTCGATCGGTTTCGCCCAGAGCCTGTCGGCAGCGGTCGAGCAGAACTACCAGTGGAGCACTGGGCGAGGCCTGGAGATCGTGGCCACCGCGATCATCTCGATCGAATACGACGAGACGACCCGTGAACTGCTCCGCAACGTGCAGCGCGCCGATGCACTCTCGGGTGCTCGAGGCAACTCGAACCTGCAGGCGTCGGTCGCTTCGGGTTTCGAAGCAGCGGGCGAGAACACCGGCGCCGCCGGCCTGGTCGGCTTGGGCATCGCGTCGGGGGCGACCGGTCTCGGTGGGCTGCAGCAGCCGGTGCCGGGGATCGGCGCCCAGAGCACGCCGCCCCCACCCCCACCAGCGGCTGCCGCCGCGGCACCCGCACCTGCGCCCGCTGCTCCGGCTGCGCCGGCAGCAGACGACCCGATGGCGCAGCTGACGAAGTTCAAGGAGATGCTCGACGCGGGTCTGATCACACAAGAGGACTACGACGCGGCCAAGAACAAGGTGCTCGGACTCTGAGTCCGAGCAGGCACGAGCTGAGATGACGAGCCTGCCACCTCCGGGTGATGGGGACCTCCCACCGCCCCTCGACACCCAGATCGATCCGCCGGCCGACCCGACCATCGACACCCAGAACGAGCGGCTCGACGATGGCGTCAACCGCTGCCCCAAGTGCGGCTCGACCGAGATCCAGCTGCGCCCGTCTGCGGGCATGCTCATCTGCCTGTTCTGCCGGCACGAGTGGTCGGAAGCTCGCCTCGACGAGACGATCGCCAACGGTGACCTCGCCGCACTGCGCGGCACCACGATCGGCTCGGGCGCTTCCGACATCGACACCGGCGCCGACTCGCTGATCACCATGAAGTGCGCCGGCTGCGGCGCCGAGGTGGTCGTCAACACCGAGGAGCAGATGGGCGCTCGCTGCCACTGGTGTCGTCACGTGCTCACGCTCAACGAGCAGGTGCCCAACGGCGCGGTGCCCGACGCGGTGTTGCCGTTCAAGATCACCCATGACGACGCCGTGGCAAGGATCGACGCGTTCGCCGGCAAGCGACGCCTGTTCGCGCATCGAGCATTCCTTCGCGACTTCAAGCCGGAGAACATCGTCGGCGTCTACATGCCCTACATGGTGGTCGACAGCAACGCGAGTGCCGACGTCGCGGGCCGCGGCGAGATCCAGACGCGGAAGTACACGCGGGGCTCGGGCGACGACAAGGAGACCTTCTACGACGCCGACGTGTACGAGGTGCAACGGCACGTCGACTTCACCGCCGACGATCTCACGATCGAGTCGTCGGCCGAGCGGGCGAACTTCGACGCCTCGAGCAACACCAACAACATCATCAACACCATCCTGCCCTTCGACACCGAGAACGCGGTGACGTGGAACGCCAGCTATCTCACGGGGTTCACCTCGGAGAAGCGCGATCAGGACGTCGCCCACCTGGTGCCGGTGGTCGAGAACCAGCTGCTCTCGATCGCGAGGTCGCAGGTCGAATCGAGCATCGGTCGCTACGACCGTGGCGTGCGCTGGGAGCGCGAGCGCATCGAGGTACACGGCACGCGCTGGGTGGCGATGTACCTGCCGGTCTGGCTGTACTCCTACTACCACGAGTCGGGCGGCAAGGGCATGGTGCACTACATCGCCGTGAACGGCCGAACGGGTGAGGTCATGGGCAGCGTTCCGGTCTCGCATCCGAGACTGCTCGCAGCGGCTGCAGCCGTCGGCGGGATCATCGAGGTCATTGCGATTGCGATCCTGGTGGCAGCCGGATGATCGCGACGATGTTGGCCGAGCTGGCCTCAACCGTGTCATCCGCAGCGCTCATCGCGGCCGAGGACGATGGCGGACCCGCCTGGCTGCTGCTCCTCGGGCCGGCAGGCGCCGGTGGCGTGTACTTCCTCTCGTGGCGCTACTACCGCAACACCCATCAGTCACACGCCTTCGAGCGGGAGACCCGCATCGAGGCGCAGCCGATCACCGGAACCGACGCGAAGGTCGACGAGGTCAAGGGCACCAAGAGAACCGAGATCAACGGCGACAACCGCACGAACCATCGGCAACGGGTGCAGCGCCTCGACTAGTGCCGTGTCGGCAACTTGATCGGGTGTACCCGAATCAACCCTTTCGGTGGGTGACCGATCATCACCTCACGATTACGTTGCCGACTGAATCACCTCAGCAGGAGGGCGCTGCCAGATGTCGTCTGACAAACCGGTCACGATCGCCGTCGCGACGTACAACAACAAGGCATCAGCCGAGCAGGATTACGACGCGATCCGCGGGATCAAACACCACGGGCAGCTCGACCACGTTGCCATCGCGTTCGTCGCGAAGAACGCCGACTGCCACCTCAAGGTCGACCGGCACGACTCCACGGCGAAGCATCTGGCGTGGGGAGGGGCCGTGCTCGGAGCATCGCTGGCCGTCATCTCGGCGCCACTCGGGATCGTGTTCCTGGGCCCATTGGCGGCGACGACAGCGGTCTGGGCGGGCGTCGGCGGTTTCGTCGGTCATTTCCATCACAACATCCCGAAAGACGAGGTTCGCAAGATGAGCGACGTGCTGGAAGCCGGACAATTCGGGTTGGTGATCGTCGCCGTCAATCCGAAGGGAACGAACATCGAAGCGTTGCTCGCGAATGCGGTCGCGAAGGTTGTTGCCGTGAACGTCGCGGACCCCGCGGGCGCATTGGCCGACGCATTCGAGACAGTGGACGACTGAACACATGACCTCCAACGGCCCAACCGACGGCGGACCGGAGAACGTGGAGTCGGCGGTGGCCAAGAAGTCGGTTGTCGCGCTCGCAACCGTCGGCCTCTTGGTACTGATCTTCGGTGTGTGTCTGATCAGCGCAGTGCAGCTGCTGGCACCTCGGGACATGCCGTTCGGCGTGACCGCGTCGTCGCCGGTGGTCGACGCCGTGCAGCAGGAGTACAGCCTGGACATCACGACGTACTCGAGTGAGGCCGACCTGATGGCCGCCGCGGAGCGTGGCGACATCTACGGGGGGTACGTCGTTGGTTCGTCCAGCGACATGCTCGTGACGGTTCCGGCGAAGAGCTTCTTCGGCGAGGTGTACGTTTCTGCCGGGTTCAAAGAGGCGGCCAAGACGGAGAATCGAACGTTCACGACCACCCCGGTCGTACCGCTGCCGACCGCTGATCGGACCGGCGCGTTGGTCGGACTCCTGCTGCTGCCGACGCTCGTCGGCGGCTACATGATCGCGTCGTTGATGTTCTCGGCCAGCCAGATCGCGGCCGCACGAGGACGCATCGCCATCGTCTTCGCGTTTGCCGTTGCGGTTGCGCTGATCACCGGTATCGCCGCCGGCCCGGTGATCGGTGCGTTCCCGACCAGTCACCTCTGGACGCTGCTGCCCTGTTTCTTCCTGGTCACCGCCGTCGTGGGTCTCTCAGCGGTCGCGATTCAAGCCGTCGTCGGAAAGCTGGGCTCGCTCGTCGTTGCGCTGTTGTTCATCATCATTGGAGGAGCGGGCGCCGGCGGCGGCGGGGTGGCGCTGCTTCCGACCTACTGGCAGTACATCGGTGCGCTGTTGCCGCCCCGCCACGCCATCGAGTTGTACCGAAACGTGCGGTACTTCGACGGCAACAACATCACCATCCCGATCGCCGTGCTCCTCGCGTACGGTCTGGTCAGCCTCGTGGTGATCGTCGCCGTGGCCCGCAGGTCGGGCCCCGTCTCCGAACCTGCGCCCGACGGCGACGTGGTGGCAGCCGACGGCGAAGTGGGCAGAGCGGAGCGTCGACGCCTCGTCCCCAAGGACCTCATCGCCCCCGTCGCCTTCTCCCTCATCCTCACGACCCTCTTCGCCGTGAACTACATGAGCTCGGGACACGAACCCATTGCCAACGACATGCCGTTCGGTGTCGTGGGATCGACCGCGCTGGCCGAGGCTGCGCAGGGTGACCTGTTCGATCTCGACATCATCCAGTACGACGATCAGGACGCCGCGACCCAAGCCATGGACCGCGGCGAGATCTACGGAGCACTCATCACCAGCGACTCGTCGACCGACTTGATGGTGGTCAACACGATCAGTGACATCTCGCCGCTCGACATCGCCGGCAACTTCGAGAAGGCGGCCACGTCGGCGGGTGAGACGATCAGCGTGAAGGCCTACGCCCCCACACCGCTGGCCCCGAAGGACCCCTTCGCTCTGGTGCCGGCAACCCTGCTGGTGGTCCTGCTGATCGGCGGGTACATGTCCGCTGCGTTGCTGACGACCACCGTCGGCTCGGCCTCGGCGCGTTGGCGAGGGGTCTGGCTGGCCGGGTTCGCGGCGATCACGGGGTTGCTGCTCGACATCGTGACCACCTACTGGCTCGACGGATTCCCAGAGGACTCGTTCTGGGTGGCCTGGCCCATCTTGTCGTTGATCATCCTCGCCGTGGCGCTCTTCGCCGCAGTGATGCGACGACTGCTGGGCCCCGCAGGCATCGTCGTCACCTTGATCGTCATCCTGCAGTTCGGCAACCCCTCGTCGGGTGGCTCGAACGGGGCTGCCTATCTGACGCCGTTCTGGGACGGCATCGGCCCGTTCCTGCCGCCACGCAACGCGTTCTTGCTGCTTCGCAACACGCTGTACTTCGACGGCAACGGCATCGCCCAACCGCTCGTCGTGTTGCTCGGTTATGCGATCATCGGCGCGGTGATCCTCGGCTTCCTCGACTGGTTCCGGTCCCCCGAACTGTCCGTTCCCGGACTCGACGGCGACGACGCAACCCAAGCCGCCGGCGTCGCGATTCCCGTCGGGCCCCTGCCGTAGTTGCGGCGAACACAGCAGGGGGAGCGCCGTACTCACCCGATTGCTAGTTTCCAAGCGTGCCCAACTCGCGGAAGTCGTCGACCGCGTCGCCGAGCACCCCGACCTTCGTCGCCCCCCTCTTCGGGGCGAGGTTCGATCCGCCACGGCGCCGGTCGAGCGACGTCGACAGAACGGCCCTGCTGACGTCGAGCAACGATGGCAACCTGGCCCGGCTCGTCATCATTTCTGCACCGGCCGGCTACGGCAAGTCCACGCTTGCAGCCCAACTCGATGCGGCGGACACCGTCCGCAAGCGGATGTGGCACCCCATCGAACCCATCGACAACGATCCGGTCGCGTTCGCTGCCCGCCTGCTCGCCGGCCTCGAGCGACTGGCCCCGTTCTCACCCGAGATGCGGGCTGTCGCCGAGCAGACAGCGACCCGGACACACACCGAGATGGTTCCGATGCTGCTGTCGGTGATACTTCAGTGCGAGCCGCTGCGGATCACGTTCGACGACGCTCATCACCTCGTGTCGCCGGCCAGTCTGTCGATTCTTCAGCAGATCATCGCCGCGATGGGCGAAGGATCACAGGTGGTCATCGCCACCCGTGTCACGCCCGACCTCGGGCTTGCCCGTCTGCGCGCCTCGGGCGATCTCGCCGAGATCGGACCGAACCAGCTCGCGATGGACCTCGACGCAACGTCGGCGGTGCTGGGTCTGTTGGGCATCGAGTTGGACATCGCCGGTACCGAGGCGTTGCATCAACAAACGGAAGGATGGCCGGCGGGTCTCGCGCTTGCGGGGATCGCCATGTCGAACTCGCCGAACTCAGGGGCGCCCCTCATCCCCTCGGGCCGCCGACGAGAGATCGCCGACTATCTGGTCGAGGAGGTGCTCTCCCAACAGTCCGACGAGGTTCGTGCGTTCCTCGTACGGATCGCATTGCTCAGACGGTTCAACGCCCAACTCTGCGATGCAATGCTCGCCCGGGACGGGTCGCACGAACTCCTCGACCGTCTCGACCGGATCCACCTGTTCGTGGTGCCCCTCGACGACGAACGCGGTTGGTATCGGTTCCACCACCTCTTCGGCGAGCTGCTGAATGACCAGTTCGAACGGATGGGAGCACCCGAACGGAATCTGTTGCTCAACAGAGCAGCGCTCTGGCACCTCGAACACGGCACGATCGACGAGGCGCTGCACTACGCGCAGCGCAGCGGCGATTTCGCACTTGCGGGCCAGATCGCCCTCGGACATGGTCCGAGGCTGATCAGAGCAGGGCAGATCGACACACTTCGAGCCTGGATCGAGCGCTCGACCAACGACGAGATCACCTCCGACGCGGCGTTCTGCATCGCCGCGGGCGGGGTCGCTGCCCTGTTGGGTGACTCGAAAGCTCACCGATTCGTCCACGCCGCCGAGCAGCTCCCGCTCGACAGACCGTCGCCCGATGGAGCGTCGTCGATGCGCTCTTCGTTCACCAACATTCGGGCGCTGATCGGAAACGAGGGATTCGTCCAGATGCTGGACGACGGTCATCAGGTGTACGAACTCGAACACGTGGCGCACTCACCGTGGATGACGGGTGGCTGTCGCGCGATCGGACAGGCGCTCGTCGGCCTCGGGCGGCCTGATGAAGCACTCCCGTATCTCGAGGAAGGGCTGCGTCTCTGCGCCGAGTTCTCCATCCGTGGCTATCAGGAGCTCGTGTTCCTCGGTCATCTCGCGCTTGCCCATCTCGATCTCTCCGAGTTCACCGCTGCGACCGGCCGTGTCGAGGAGGGATCCGCCATCTTGAACCGGAGCGATGTCTCGCGGCCGCTGCACGCGTTGCCGCTCTGGACGGCCGAAGCGGGCATCGCGGCACGCCGCGGTGATCTCGATCGGGCCCGGCGTGCGCTCGCCCTGGTCGAACAACATCTGGATCTGGCGGCGGCAATGGTGTGGTACCAAGCAGAAGTCGCCGTTCGATGCGCGGAGACCTGCTGGGCATTCGGAGACCAGGCCATGGCGACTCGATTCGCCGACCGGGCTCGCGTCGCGCTCGAACTCGTGCCGGACTCGGAGACCTTGACCAATCGACTCGCCAGCGCCGCGAGCACAGCGAGCGGACTTGCGATGTTGACTCCGGTGGAACATCAGATCCTCCAACAACTCGCAACACATCTCACCCTCGAACAGATCGGTGGAGAGCGATACGTCTCGCGAGCCACCGTCAAGTCCCACGTCGCGTCGATCTACTCGAAGCTCGGCGTCCGCACCCGCGCCCAGGCCGTGTCGATCCTCCGAGCCGACCCGACGAGCACCACCAGGAGCGCGTGAGGAGTCCGACCGAGGTTCTTCGCAGCACCCCGATACCGCGACTTGTGCGTGGCGATGTATGCGGGTCCGAGACCCTCGACCTGGCTACCTGCGCAGTGCGTCGGCTGGGAGTTCGCCCTGGCCGTAGTCGCGTCGCTGCGTCGCCGTCCACACCGTGACCTGATCACCGACGACGCGGTACGTGCCTCCAACGTTCACGAGGGCCGTGTTCGCATTGACGCCGACGAGAGCGACGTCTCTGCCGACCATCCGTCGAACCAGCGAGACGACGACCGACGGGATCTCGTCGAAGTGGGGAACGATGTGCACGCCGGGCCACAGGCCGAAGCCGCGATGGGCCCGCGGAACCCCCGCGAACTGCTCGCCCTGGATCATCGCCCCAGCGCTACAGCCTGCGAGGAGCCCACCTCGCTCCACCACGTCGGTGATCGCCTGCCAAGCGAGGCTCGCATCGAGAGTGTCGTAGAGGTAGCTCGGCCGTCCGCCCGAGAGGTAGACGAAGTCGGCGGACAGCGATCCGATCGGCGAGCGATGCATCGTTGGCGCTGGCACGATCCCACACTCGTACCGGTTCAGCCTCGACACCCAGGGCAGCGAAGTGGTCGACTCCGCGGTGCATCCAATCGTCGATCTTCTCGTTGCCTTCTCGTCCTGCAGCCGTGGGGAGGCAGACCACGCGCGGCGGGTTGTCGAACAGCTCGATGAGCTGTCGGTCGACCGCAGCCATCGGCTCGAGGTATTCGCCACTTCCTACGACAGCGAGCATGATCGCCTCCGCGTCACGGCGCCACGCCGAGGATGCGCTCGGGCGCGACCAACATGGCCACACGGGCATCGTCGACCATGGCCCGGTCATACTCGTCCCAGTTGTCGTGCGTCCCTCCCGCGGCCCGGAACACGTCGCGGAGCAACAGCCGGACGGCGTCGAGATCGACACCCTCGCGGAGGTCATCGGGACCGATCAGCTCCGCGGGTCCCGTCACCGAGATCCACTTCCAGTCACGCCTGACGAGCACGGTCACTTGTGAACCGCGGCGGACGTGACCGACTCGTGCAGCTCGACCGATCGAGACGAATGCCACGTGCGGCTCGCCGGTGATCGGATGATCGATGACGCCGCAGTTGACCACGCTCGACAGCACTCGACCATCGGACTGCGTGGTACTCACGACGGCAAGGCCGTGCTCCTGCGCGAGGAATGACCGCACTCCATCCAGGTCGGGCATGCTCTCGGTTCCTTTCGACAGGGTCATGGTGTCAGCAGTGACCCGACGACGCCATTCCGGCTCGTTGTCGTCGATGCGTCGAGGGCGGAGGCCTCGGCGCCGGTGGGTGGGGTGCGCAGCGCCACGTACACGGCGCCGGCGATCGCGGCGCCGGCAGCAACCCACATGGCGAGTCCGAATCCGTCGGTGACGGCGGACTGAACGGCTGCGACGATGCCCTGGGCGTCGGCTCCGGCCTGGGAGGCGGCTCCGAGTCCGACGCCGGGGGCTTCGCGGATGACGTCGTCGAGGCCCGTCGGCAGGCCTGCGGCAGCATCATCGATTCCGGCGCGGTAGCCGGCGGTGAGCATCGAGCCGATCAACGCGATGCCGAGGGCTCCGCCGAGCTCGCGAGCCACGTCGTTGATCGCCGACGCCACACCCTGACGTTCGGCGGGTAGCGCCTCGACGATCGCCTCCGTCGCGGGCGGACCGGCGAGGCCCATGCCGGCGCCGAAGACGAGCAGCGCGAGTGCGAACATCCAGTAGGCGGATCCCGACGAGAGGAAGGTGAATCCGGCGGCACCGGCAGCGAGCACGACCAGTCCGACGCCACCGACGACGCCGCGGCTGACGGTACTGCTCAGTCGTGTGGCGATCGCCGCCCCGAGCGGGATGCTCACGCCGATCGGCAGGAAGGCGAGGCCGATGGTGAGCGGGCTGTAGCCGAACACGAACGCGAGGAACTGCGCGCCCACGTAGAAGAATCCGAATGCGGCGAAGAACTGCAGGAAGATCGACACCGAGCCGGTCGAGAAGCCCCGGAGACCGAAGAGACGAACGTCGAGCACCGGGCGATCGGTACGCAACTCCCACCCGACGAACGCGGCGAGGAAGATCACACCGGCGCCGAAACCACCGAGGGTCTCGGTCGAGGTCCAGCCCTTGACGGGCCCTTCGATGATTCCGAACACCAGCGTGCCGATCCCGATCACCGACAGGATGCTGCCGACCGGGTCGAGGTTGGACTCGTGTGGGATCGGACGTCTCGGGCACGAACAGCAGTGTCATCAGGGCGATGACCACACAGAGCGCCGCGGTCCCGGCGAAGATCGAACCGAACCAGAACGACTCGATCAGCGCTCCAGCGACGAGGGCGCCGAGTGCGCCACCCACCGCAGCACTGACCGTCCAGGCAGCGACCGCCTGGGAGCGTCGTTCGGCGGGGATCGACGTTGGTGATCGTCGAGAGCGTGCCGGGGAAGATCATGGCGGAGAAGGCCCCGCCGAGGAAGCGGCTGGCGATGAGTGCGCTGATGTCGGTCGTCGACGACGCCCAGACCAGCGATCCGATCAGACCGACGAATCCGATCAGCATGCAGTCGCTTGCGCCCGAAGCGGTCGCCGAGGGCACCGGCGGGCAACAACAGTGCCGCCAACGCGATTGCGTAGGCGTCGATGATCCAGGCGAGGTCCGACTGCGATGCCTGCAGCTCCTGGCCGATCGTCGGGATCGCGACGTTCAAGCTGGCGACGCCACCGACGATCACCACCACCGCCAGACACATCGTCGCGACGATCAGCGTCGCGCGCACTGGTGATGTCGCTGGATCCACGACCACGTCGTGAGCTCGTCCGGTTGCCGTCATCGTGCTGCCTCCTTGTGGAGTCGACCGAGAATGAACCCGGGCGCGAGCCGGCTCACCACCAGGACTCGTGAAGTGCTCAGCATTGGTTGGTGCTCCTTCGAGTTCTCGCTTGCGAACTGCAAGTGACGCTCCTTGATCACTCTGGATTCGCAAGTAACCTGGCGGCGTGCCCCCGACGCCACCGACCGAGCTGCGTTCGTCGTGCCCGGTCGCGGCGTCGCTCGACGTGCTCGGCGACCGTTGGACCCTGGTGGTGCTGCGCGACCTGCTGATCGGCGGCGAGACCCACTTCGCCGACTTCGCCGCCGACGAGGCGATCGCCACCAACACGCTCGCCGAACGCCTGCAGCGCCTCCGCGACGCCGGCGTCATCGCCCGCGTGAAGGATCCCGAGGACGGTCGCCGCTGGATCTACGTGCCGCGACGCCCGGCGATCGAGCTGATCCCCGTCCTCGTCGACCTTACTGATCTGGGGCATCGCCAACACCACCGTCGACGTTCCGCCCGAACAGGCCGCGCCGCCGAGCACCGAGATGCGTTGATCGCCCAGGTCGCCGAGCAGGCGAGCTCACGGCTCGTCGACTGAGTCAACCCGCTCGCCGAGCGAGTCCCGGCGGCCGTCCACCCACGCAGCCGACGTCGAGAACTCGTACCTGCGCTTGATGAGCTCGTACAGCACGTAGCCGTCGAAGAGCGTCGTCACATCACCCCGATCCCCTCCTCGAAGGTGCCGGCGACCGCAACCGTGATGCCGACCGAGATCAAGTCACCGATTCCGACGATCGTGAGATCTCCGTAGGCGATCAACTCGATGGCGTCCATGTCCTGTCCGGGAGCGACCTGGCCGGGAGCGAGCATGGTCGGGCCGAGGAATCTCGACTCCCCGGTGCCGAAGGACGCGGTCATCGCGTCCGAACATCGTTCTCGCTGCAGCCGACCCAGCACGTATCGCGACAGACGACCAAGATGATCAGCCCCACGTGACTCGATCATGACGATCACGTCGGCGACGACATGGCGTGCATTGTCTTTGATCGAGCGTCGACTGTTCCGGATCGCGTTGCTCAGGTCGACGTCGTCGCTAGGGACCACTCGTCATGTGCGGCAGATATCGCCCGAACGACTAACAACGGCGACCACACCACGTGCGCACTGCGTAGAGCGACAGCAGCGGTGGAGCTGCAGTCGTCACCTCGTCGGCCGTGACGTCATCGGTCCAGATCCGGATGTTCGTGGGAAGGTGAGAAACGAGGGTGATCAGGACCGAGACGGCGAGCCCGGTGCGCCGCCGGCGATCTGCCGGTTCCGCCGTTCCCCGGATGCCACGTGAGCGTTGCGCAGTGCGACAACGGCCGCGATCGCCGCGGGAGTCAACGTGACAGCGAGATGCAGGGCAGCAGGAACAGGAAGGTGGCGAGCCACGTGTCAGCCGACCAGAGGATCGATCTGCACCCACTGCCGCCCGAGGCCCATGCCGATGGTCGCCGCGCATGACCGTGGTGAACCCGACCGATCCGCCGAACGCAATGAGTGGAGCCCGCGGGGTCCATGTCCGTTCCAACGGGCTCGGGCCGTACCCGGGCCAGACCGTGTCGCTTGCT
>CAVPJT010000011.1:0-47302 GCA_963705485.1 Ilumatobacteraceae bacterium | reverse complement strand
CGGCGCTCCGCCGCCGAGTTGACGAAAGAAGTGGCGCCTGCACGATCTGCGCCACTGGTCGGCGACGGTCTCGATCCTCCAGGGTCACGACGTCCGCACGGTCGCCGGCCGCCTCGGCCACTCCAACCCGGCGATGACGTCGCACGTCGACGCCCACGCTTTCGCCTCCGCCGACCAAGCGCTGGCAGCCGGCCTCGGTGACCTGCTGAGAGGCGAAGAAGATGAGTCGACGCTTCCGGCCGACTGATGCCTACGTCGACGAGTCGATCCGCGGACGTCGGTACGTGATGGGCTGCGTGCTCGTCGAGGCTCGAAGCCTTGCGACGCTTCGACCGGCCATCGATGCGTGGCGACCGGGGTGGCGCCGCGCATCCATTTCAACAATGACACCGATCGACAGAAGCGCCAGGTACTCGATGCGGTCGCCGGGATGCCGATCCAGGTGTTCGCCACGCTCTGCACGAAAGGCCACAGCACCGACGAGTTCCAGGCGCGGGCATCCTGCGTCGGCGAGATCGTTCGCCAGGTGCAGCGCAGGGGAGTAGCCAAGCTCGTACTCGAGAGCCGGCAGGACGACCGAGACGACGAGCGCATGATCATGCGGACAAAGCGTCGCTGTTTCTCCAGCTTCGTTTCTGGTTCTTGTCTGTTTTTCGACTGTCTCACCGCCGTCGAACCCCACCATTGGCCACGCTCCGTGGTGGTCGCGCCCGCTCGGTGTTGAACTCGAGCGAATCTCAAGCTACGATCAGGGCTTCATCAAGGAGTGTTCTGTCGCCCAGCGACAGCCGGTCCACTACCTCCGCTCCACCGGAGCACCTCGAACAGGAGACCAACATGGCCAACTCAACGCAGTCTCAGACCAACGGTGCAACCTGGTGGGGCGCTACTTGGTGGGGCGCCACCTGGTGGTGACAACTCAAGATCACGCCCGACCCGTCCGATAGACGGTTCGGAGTGATCACCGACGGTCGCTCCCCGACATGAGGAGCGGGCCGTTGAGTGACTTCCCCCCGGAAGGGGTGACCGACCACAACCAAGGCGCTGTGGCCGCGCCGCGCTCCGGGCGGCTACAGTCGCCTCGGCTCGAGGTCTTGCTGCTTTCTGCGGCGATGTTCGCTGCGTCGCTCGGTTTCGCGCTCGACGCTCACCGACGTTCGAGATTCCACACTCCAGGCCCCTTGGTGGTCGTTCATCGCGATCGCTGCCGGCTTCGTGCTCGTCGAGGTCACCGTCTTCCGGTTTGTTTTTCGCCGTGAAGGGATCGCGTTCTCGCTCTCTGAGATCCCGCTGGCCTTCTGCCTGGTCTTTCTTGCTCCAGGACCGGCATTCATCGCCCGGGCCGTTGCCAGCATGTCGGTCATCGTGCTCATGCGGCGGCCACCGCTGTACAAGCTCGCCTTCAATGTGTCATCGATTGCGTTCGAGCTGTCGTTGGCCTATGTGCTGTTCCGAGGGTTTGTCGGCCTGTGGGGTGACGGCGACACACAAATCGTCGTTGCAGCGATCCTCGCGACCGGAGTCGGTGGCATCGTGTCGTCGATTCTCGTCTCGGTGGCGATCTCGCGATTCGAAGGAGACCTCTGGGGTCGGGTCCTGACCGAGCTGCGGTTGGCCTGGTGGCTCTTTCTCGTCAACGCCACCCTTGCCGGCATGGTGCTCGGCCTCGCACTCATCTCACCGTGGCTCGTGCTCCTCGCGGTCGTCCCCGTCGGGATGCTGTGGTACGTCATCAAGGCCTACGGCCTACTCGACCAGCGCTTGCGCGATCTCGATGCCGTCCACGGATTCACGGGTCGGGTCGGACAGTCGCTCGATCCAGACGAGATCGCTCGGGCCGCGGTCACCGAGGCGGCTGGAGTCCTGCGGACCGACGGCGTGGCACTGGTCTTCTTCGGTCATGGTGACGTCGTCACGCGGGCAGTGCACGGTGAGATCGGCGTGGAACTCCCGAGCCGCCCGGACGATCCGGCTTGGGTCGACCTCCTGAGTTCCGACGGGCCGATCCGGCTGGCTGGTTCCGATCTCGACGGTGTGCGGTCCCGCGGCTCCGACGTCAAAGAGATCATGGTTGCTCCGGTGCGTGATCAGTCGGGTGCATTCGGCGCCATCGTGGTCAAGGGCCGACCAGAGTCGATGCGACGATTCGATGACAGCGACCTGTTGCGCTTGAAGAACCTCGTCGAGCAACTGAGCACCAGCCTGCGCAAGGGGCTGCTCCACCAACGAATCGAGCGCGAGGCGCGCCACGATGCCCTGACGGGATTGCCGAATCGGACCTCGTTCGAGCGGTCGCTCGTCGATGTCGCTGCCCGTCACCAAGGTGACGGCCCGGTGTTCGTCGTGATGCTCGACCTCGACCGGTTCAAGGAAGTCAACGACACGCTCGGCCACCACGCCGGAGACCAATTGCTCGTCGAGGTCGCCGAACGCATGTGCAGGCTCCTCGGCCCCGATGACGTGCTGGCCCGGCTCGCCGGCGACGAGTTCGCAATCGTCGGTCATCGACGCAACCCGGAGGAGATGCTCGAGCTCGCTTGGGCCTGTGTCCGCGAGGTGGGTCGCCCCGTCACGCTCGACGGCCTCGAGATCGTTGTCACTGCCAGCGCGGGTCTGGCGATCGTCGAGGACAACTTCGACGAGGGTGCCCCGCTGCGCTTCGCCGACATCGCGATGTTCAACGCGAAGTCGCAACGGCTCGGCGTCGAGGTGTACCGCGACGAAATCGATCGTCGCACCCCGGCCCGCCTCTCGATGCTGGGCGACCTTCGCGCTGCGATCGAGAGCCAGGAGCTCCATCTCCATCTCCAACCGAAGCTCGATCTCAACACCGGCACGGTCGTCGGAGCGGAGGCGTTGGTGCGCTGGACGCACCCGGTCCGTGGCGTGGTCCCTCCGGCGCAGTTCGTGCGCATTGCCGAAGACACCGGACTGATCAAGCAGCTCACCGATCTGATGCTGCACAACGGCATCTCCAATCTCCGGGCGATCCATGACCGGGGCTACCACCTCGGTCTGTCGGTCAACCTGTCGACGCACGATCTGCTCGACCGGCGTCTGGCCGAACGGGTGCAGCAGCACCTCACGTCGAACAGCGTCGACCCGGCCATGCTGACGCTCGAGATCACCGAATCGTCGCTGTTGATCGACGCACCGCGGGCCAGGGCGACGATCAACGAACTTCACGAGATCGGCGTTGCGCTCTCGATCGACGACTTCGGCACCGGCTACTCGTCGCTGAGCTACTTGCGGCGCCTCCCGGTCGGCGAGCTCAAGATCGACCAGAGCTTCGTGTCCAACGTGCTGCTCGATGAGCAGGACGAGGTGATCGTCCGCTCGACGATCGACCTCGGACACAATCTCGGTCTCGTCGTCGTGGCGGAGGGCGTCGAGAACAACGAGGTCCTCGAACGGCTGCAGACACTGGGGTGCGACATCGCCCAGGGCTACTGCATCTCTCGTCCGCTGGCTCCGCGGCAGTTCATGTCGTGGCTGGCCACGACCGGGCACCCCAGCCAGAAGGTCGACCCGCTCGACTTCTCACGATGGATCGACGCCGGCCCCAAGGGGACGAAGCGAGCCGCCGATCCGGCCCTCGACTGACCACTCACCTCTCCCACTCACCGGTCCCACCGGGATCGACGCTCCTCGGCTGGCGGCGTCGAATGGTCCGTTCGGCCCTGCACGAGCCGTCGTCTCGTCGGTGATACTGGAGCTGTGAGTTCACGACTTCCGCTCCAGCACGTGTCGATTCACGGCCATTCGGTGGGGTTTCGGCGCGGGGGAGCCGGGCAGAGCATCCTGCTGATCCACGGGCTCGCCGGAAGCTCCAAGACCTGGGACGACGTGATCCCACTCCTCACTCCGCACGCCGACGTCATCGCTGTCGACCTGCTCGGCCACGGCGAGTCGGCGAAACCGACGGGTGACTACTCGCTCGGCGCATTCGCCAGCGGACTTCGAGACTTTCTGGCGATCTTGGGAGTCGACAGCGTCACCATCGTCGGCCACTCGTTCGGCGGCGGCGTCGCAATGCAACTCGCCTACCAGCATCCCCACGTCGTCGATCGGCTGGTCCTCGTCGGCAGTGGTGGTCTGGGACGTGAGGTGTCCTGGCTGCTGCGTCTCCTGACGTTGCCCGGTGCCGAATACGTGATGCCCATCGCCTTTCCCAAGCCGATCGTGGATCGTGCAACCGATGTGGGTCGACAGCTCGGGCGGCGCAACATCCGCTCACCCAAGCTCGCGGAGATGTGGCGTGCCTACAGCTCGCTCGCCGGTGCGACCAATCGCAAGGCGTTCGTCCGCACGATGCGCGGTGTGATCGAGCCGACCGGTCAGACCGTGAACGCGACCGACCGGCTGTATCTCGCGGCCCATGTGCCCACGATGATCGTGTGGGGCGACCACGACGGCATCATCCCGGTTGAACACGCCTACGCCGCCCACGAACTCATTCCGACGAGCCGCCTGGAGATCATGGAGGGCATCGGCCACTTCCCGCACGTCGAGCAGCCGGACACCTTCGCCAACCTCCTCGTCGATTTCGTCGAGAGCACCGATCCGGCATCGACCCAGCACGAAGCGTTGCGCGACGTGCTGCTCGGGGGCAGCTGACCGACGTCAGCGTCGACGGACCACGATGTGGGCGACGCCGTCGCCCTCAACATGGTGGAGTATCTCGCAACGCTCGTTCGTGAACGTCGTCCCAAGTTCTCCCGGCGGTGCGTGGAACGGGCCGGGATGGTCCGCTCCGACGCTCGACAGCACGGTGACGATGGCGATGCCGCCGACGCGCAGCCGCTCGATCATCGTCGCAACGAGTGCCGGGTCGCGGAACCGCTGGCACACGATGAGATCCAGGTCGTGGAGGTCCTCGGGAAGGCCGTCGTCGAGATCGACGACGCGGGCATCGATCCGGTCGGCCACCTCGGCGGCCCCACCAGCTGCGCGCTCGAGCAGGTCGATCGCCACACGCGAGGCGTCGAGCGCAGTGACATCCAGACCGCGTTCGGCGAGCCAGAGCGTGACGGCACCGGGGCCGCAGGCGACGTCGAGGCAGCGGCCGGTCGGCGCGAGCAGCGATGTCACGTCGGGCCAACGCCCGATCGCCTCGGGCGCCTGAGCGACGACGTGTGTCGTCGTCGCATAGCGCTCATCCCAGCGTCGTCCGTCGTCCTGCACTCGCTCATCCTCGCGCCCGCTGTGACGTCGGACCGACGTCACAGCAACGGCGGCGTGTGGATGCGTGAGCAACGATGGCCCGCGTGAGATCATCGAGTCCGTGACCGACATCGACGAAGGCGCCAGCACTCAGACCTCGACGGGTTGGTTGTCGCCCGAAGACCTCGAACTCGTGCGGGCGCACGTCCCCATCGTCTACGTCGACGCCGTACCGGTGCGGGTGGATTCGCTCGGCAACGTCACCGAGGTCGGCATGCTGCTTCGCGTCGCCTCCGACGGCTCGATCAGCCGGATGGTGGTGACCGGACGGGTCCTGTTCGGCGAGCGGGTTCGTGAGGCGCTGATGCGCCACTGCGAGAAGGACCTCGGTCCGTTCGCCATGCCGCGCGTGCCCGCCAACCCGACCCCGTTCACCGTCGTCGAGTACTTCCCGAACCCCGAACGTTCCGGGTTCTACGACCCCCGTCACCACGCGGTGAGTCTGGCCTATGTCGTGCCCGTCGAGGGTGAGTGCGAGCCGACGCAGGAGGCCCTGGACCTGTCGTGGTTCACGCCCGAAGAGGCCGTGCGCAGCGACGTGATCGAGCAGATGACGAGCGGCCACGACCGGCTCATCCGTCTGGCGCTCGCCCACGTCGGCAAGCTGCCCTAGACGAGCCAGAGCAGGAGCCAGAGCGTCAACATGCCGGCGCCGAGTGCCGCGATCAGGTTGCGCGCGATGGCGGCAACCACGATCGCCACGCCGACTGCGGCGACCTCGACGGACTCCACCCCGCCGATGCCCTGTCCGCCGGCGACCAGGTTGACGGTCAGCGCCGACAGCACCGCCGGCCCGACGTAGCGCAACGCACGGGTGATGTTCGCGGGCAGCGGCCGATCGGCCAGGAACACGATCAGGCCTGCACGCGAGGCGTAGGTGATGATGCCGACCGACAGCACGGCAGACATGGCGGCGAGCGTGTTCATCCGTGCCCCGCAGTGATCGTGCGTTGCTCGGCTCGCCGTTGCTCGGCGACGTCGGCGAGGTAGCCGGCGACGACGCCGCTGACAGCGCCGACCAGGATCCCGCCATTGTTCGGCACGTCCAGGGCGAGCAGGCAGACCACGGCGCCGACGACGGCTGCAACGATCCCAGGACGGTTCGTCAGCCCCAACACGACGAGGCCGGCAAACATGATCGCGGGCGCCACGTCGAGGCGCCACTCGGTCGGGATCGACGACCCGACGACGAGGCCGAGCGTGACGACGAGGGTCCACGACACGAAGTAGAAGATCCCAGCGCTGAGATAGAAGCGTCGCCACTCCGGTCCTGGCATCTTCGTTCGGACACTGATGAGTGCGAAGAGTTGGTCGATCAGGAAGAAGGGTCCGACCCATCTGAACCACCGTGGCTGGTCGTTGAACCTCGGAGCCAGCGCGGCGCTGTACATGACGTGGCGGAGGTTGATCACCGCGGCTGTCGCCACGAGCGTCAGCCAGGTGGCGGTCGCCGCCAAGCTCACCGTTGCGAGCTGTGCCGCCCCGGCGAAGACCGCGATGTTCGTCGACCACGCAACGGCAGTCGGCATAGCGGAATCGGTGATCGCGACGCCGAGTACCAGACCGAACGGGATCGCCGGAATGAACAGGGGGATCGCTGCTCGCAGTGCAGCGACGGTGATGCCTGAACCTGGCTGCTGCTGGTCGCGTCGGTCGTCATCGAGCATGGGCCGTCGACACTACGACGTCGCCCCCGGCATCCCGGCGGTGACCCTGGTGCTTGGCCTACCATGCACGTTCGATGCCCGAAGGCGACACGATCCATCGATCGGCCAGCGCTCTGAGAACAGCGCTCGCCGGCAAGCCGATGCTCCGTTTCGATGCGCCCCGACTCATCGGTCCCGTGCCGCAGGCCGGCCGCATCGTCGAGTCGGTGGAAAGCCATGGCAAGCACCTCGAGATCGAGTGGGACGATGGCCTCGTCCTCGACACCCACATGCGCATGACGGGGTCGTGGCATCTGTACCGGCGTGGCGACAACTGGCGACGTCCGTACACCCAGATGCGAGCAGCGATCGAGGTCGAGGACTGGGTGGCGGTGTGCTTCAGTGCTCCTCACGTCGAGACCTTCCGCAAGGCCGACAAACGCCGCCATCCCGGCATGGGGCGGCTCGGACCCGATCTGTGCAAGCCGGACACCGATCTGGGTGCCGTGGTCAACCTGCTCCTCACCGCTGCTGATCCGACTGCTCGGCTCGGGGAGGTGCTGCTCGACCAGCGGGTCATGTGCGGTGTCGGCAACGTCTATCGGTGCGAGGTGCTCTGGGCCACCGAACTGAGCCCGTACGCGCCGGTCGGAGCGCTCAGCGAACACGACGCGATCCGTGTCGTCAACACCGCAGCGAGGATGCTGCGATCGAATCTGCACCAGGCGAAGCGGATCACGGAGCCGTCGGTCAGGGGAGGACTTGCGGTCTACGGTCGCAATGGGCAGCGTTGCCCGCGTTGTGCTGACACGATCGAATGTCGTCGGATGGGGGAACACCACCGGATCCTGTATTGGTGTCCGGGGTGTCAGACCCATCTCGACCCCAAACTCGAGCGGTCGGCCGACGACACGCCGATGGATCCTCATCCGGCGGCGCAACGTTGGCTCGCCGATCTCCCCTGGAATCGCGACGCCGGCTGAATGCCGGCGGTGACGACGGGAGCAGGCCGGTGTTGTCCCCTCAGCCGCGGCCGAGGATGCGTTCGACAGCGATCTCGATCACGACACGGTCGTCGCGTTCCTTTGGTTGGCGATAGCGGGCGGCGTAGCCCTCGACGCCGGCCCGGATGCCCTGAGGATCGGTCACGAGGCGCACCGGTCCTTCCAAGCTCAACCATCGGCCGCCGTCGACCTGACAGACCGCGGCGCGCTGGCCGCGGTCGGCCATCCGGCCGGCGTTGAGTGCCTTCTGGGAACCCGCCCACGTGATCACGCGTGCGACCTGCGACTCGGTGTCGTAACTGAATCCCACGGCCACCACATGCGGCGACAGATCGTCGCGCAAGGTCGTGAGCGTTGCGAGGTGGTACTCGCCCAGGAACGTCAACACCTCGTCGGGGAGCGCAGCGGGATCGAGCGACATGGCCCCAACCTAGGGGTTCATTCGGTGGCGATCGCTTCGAGCACGTTCATGTTCGACGCCTTGTACGACGGATACAACGCTGCGACGAGTCCGGCGATGACTGCGCCGACCAGGATCGCCACGATGATCGTCGGGTTGAACGCCAGCTTGCTGATCACGTCGTCGGGCACGGCCAGCGACAGGACCACACCGAGGAAGGTCCCGACCACGATGCCGACGATCGCGCCGAAGATCGACACGATCACGGCCTCCCAGCGCACCGAGCGGCGTGTCTGACGTCGGTTCATCCCGACGGCACGCAACAACCCGATCTCCCGGGTGCGTTCGAACACGCCGAGCGCCAGGGTGATCGAGATCCCGAGGATGGCGATCATGATGGCGAACGCCAGAAGCAGCGTGATGATGATCAGCAGTTGGTTGATCTGCGCCTCTTGCGAGTCGAGGAACTCGGCGTTGGTCTGCACGTTCGCTTGCGGGAACGGCGCCATCGCTGCCTCGACCGCTGCGTCGCCGGTCGCTGCGTCGACGCCGTCGGCGAGCTTGGCGATCACGAAGAAGTCTCGAGCCGGAGCATCACTGACCTCGCCGAGGGTGTCGAGACTGATCAGCCAGTTCCCGAACGTCGCGTCGCCGTAGATGCCTGCGACGGTGAGCGTCTGTTCGACACCGTTCTGGAACGTGACGTCGACGGTCGACCCGATCGTGGCGCCGAGATCAGACGCGGGGTCCTTGTGGAGCAACAGCTCGTTCAGTCCGAGTTCGGCGACGGTTCCCTCCTGCAAGTCGGGGTCGACGAGCCGCTCGAAGGCGACGGGATCAACGGCGCCGAAGTTCTTGGTGCTGCCGTCGACCTGACCGCTGATCCCACGAATCGGGGTGACGGCCTCGAGCTCGGGAACGTCGGCCAGCGTCTCGCTGACGACGGGTGACAGACCCTGGAATCCCGAGTCGGTGACGATGTAGTCGGCGGAGATCGCGCTGTCCAGCGTGTCGACCAGCGTGGATCGCAGCGACGACGCGAACACCGCTGTGCTGCTGACCAGCGCGACACCGATCATCAACGCCGACGCGCTCGACGACGTGCGACGTGGTGCACGGGCGACGTTCTGGCGGGCGAGCGCGCCGGGCACCTTGAACAGTTTCTCGATCGGCCAGCCGATCACCTTGGTGACGGGGGTCGCCACGGTGGAGGACAGGCTGGCGATACCGAGGAAGAGCGTCAGCGCTCCGATGCCGGCGAACGCGATCAGTCCGGTCGTTCCCCCGGGTTGCACGAAGAGTCCGACGAGGAGCATTGCGACACCGATGGTCGTCACAACGACGCCGGCAACGAGACGGCGTGATCGCATGGCAGCGAACCCCAGCTCCGGTCGCATCGCGGCAACCGGCGGGATCTTCGCAGCGCGCCGTGATGGCACGATCACCGAGACCATCGTGATGCCGATGCCGACCAGTGCGGCGACGGCGATCGTGCGCAGCTGCAGCACCGTCTGCGTGTCGGGGAAACCCGCCCCCGCCGCATCGAACGCGGCGATGAGCCCGCGGGCGACCAACAGGCCGCCGAGCACGCCGAGCAACGTCGCCAACACGCCGAGCACGAACGCCTCGATGGTGATCATCCACCGGACCTGGCGACCCGACGCGCCGATCGCCCGCAACAGTGCGAGCTCACGCAGGCGCTGGCCGATGGTGATCTGGAACACGTTGTTGATGATGAAGGCACTGACGAACGCCGTGATGAACGCGAACGCGAGCAGGCCCGTGCCGAAGACGTTGACGAACTGGTTGACCTGGTCGGCTGTCTCCTGGGCGACCTGCTCGCCGGTGACCACCTCGGTCTGGGGCGGGAGGATCTCCTCGATCGCCTGCTGCACCGTTGCGACGTCGACGCCGTCAGCGACTGCGATGTCGATCGCGTCCACGTTGCCGTCGGCGCCGAAGTTCACGAGCGCCGTGTCGAGGTCGAGCGCCACGAGTTGCGCGCCACCGAAGCTGTCGCCGCTCCCGAGGCCGACCGTTGCCGTGATCGACCCCTGGAACGTGCCGACGTCGGTCTGATACGACACCGTGTCGCCCACGGCGAAGTTCTCGCTGTCGGCGGTGGCCTTGTCGATGGCGAGCTCGTCGGGTCCCTGCGGTGGGCGGCCCTCCTTGATCGTCACGCCCTGGATGCCATCATCGGCAATCCACGACACCCCCAACGTCGGCCCGCCCGCGGGCGTGATCACGTCGCCGTCCGGCCCGATCAATTGTGCGTAGCGCTGCAGCGTCGGCTCGACGGTGGTCACGCCGTCGATCTGGCTGATCGAGTCGGCGATTGCGATGTCGATCGGGTCACGGGCATCGTTGGTGTCGAACTGCTGGGCGGCCCGGACCTCGAGGTCGACGTCCTGGCCCAATTCCTGGAACAGGCTGTTGAACGTTGCTCGCAGGCTGTCGGCGAGGACGAACGAACCGACGACGAACGAGACGCTGGCGGTGATCGCGAACAGGATCGCAAGGGTGCGCCCCCAGCGGGCGCGGATGCTCTTTCGAGCGATGAGTGAACCGGCGCTCATGTCAGTCCCAGTGCTTGAGGTGATCGATGATCTGGTCGACGGATGGGTCGGTCATCTCGCCGGTGATCTTGCCGTCGCCGACGTAGACGACCCGGTCCGCGTACGACGCAGCAACCGGGTCATGGGTGACCATCACGATTGTCTGGCCGAAATCGCGGACAGCGTCTGCGCATGAACGACAGGATCTCGGTGCCGGTGACCGAGTCGAGGTTGCCGGTTGGCTCGTCGGCGAAGATGATCTGCGGCCGCGAGGCCAGTGCGCGGGCCACGGCGACGCGTTGCTGTTGGCCGCCGGAGAGTTCGCTCGGGCGGTGTTTCAGCCGATCCCCCAAGCCGACCGTCGCCACCACGTGATCGATCCACTCCTTGTCGCCGGACTCGCCGCCGAGCATCATCGGTAGCCGGATGTTCTCCTCAGCGGTCAGCGTGGGGATCAGGTTGAATGCTTGGAAGACGAAGCCGATCTTCGTGCGGCGGAGTTCGGTGAGGGCCTTGTCGTCGAGCGTTGCGAGATAGGTGTCCCCGATGAACGTGGCCCCCGATGTCAGGGTGTCGAGACCGGCGAGGCAGTGCAGCAATGTGGACTTGCCCGATCCCGAGGGGCCCATGATCGCACTGAACTTGCCGGTTTCGAACGACACGGTGACCCCGTCGAGGGCATGGACCTGGGCGTCGCCGACGCCGTAGGTCTTGCGAGCATCGAGCGCCCCGGCGGCGGCGGTGGCGCCGGGAGTGGAGGCTGGGGGCGCAGGAGGTGCGGGAGGGGTGGCCATGGCGTCAGGTCTACCGGCGATCCGAGATCCACGCATCCCTCTGCGGGTGGATCGCCGTCAACCGAACGGAGGATTCGTCCTCAACGGTCGCCGGGGGTGACGAGGCCGGACTCGTAGGCGACCACGACTGCTTGCACGCGATCGCGCGCCCAAGCTTGGAGAGGATGCGCCCGACGTGGGTCTTGATCGTCGCTTCGCCCAGGTACAGCTCCTGCGCAATCTCACCGTTCGATTGCCCGCTCGCCATCAAGCGCAGCACCTCGAGTTCGCGTTCGGTCAACATGTCGACTCCGGGGTACGACGCTCGGTCGCCCGTCGGCTGTCGTGCGATCTCGTCGATGAGGGCCTGCGTGACCGACGGCGCGAGCAGTGCGTCGCCGTTGGCCACGATGCGGATGGCGTCGACGAGCTGTTCGGCCGGGGCATCTTTGAGCATGAATCCGCTGGCACCGGCGCGCAAGGCGGCGTGGACGTAGTCGTGCAGGTCGAAGGTGGTCAGCATCATCACCCGAACGTCGGGGTGTCGTTCCCGGATCACCCGGCAGGCTTCGATGCCGTCCATCCTGGGCATGCGCACATCCATCAGGACGACGTCGGCGTTGGCGCGATCGGCCAGCTCGACGGCGGCCGCTCCGTCGCCCGCTTCGCCGACGACAGCAAGGTCGGCTTCCGCCTGCAGGATCATGCGGAAGCCGACACGCACCATCTCCTGGTCGTCGACGAGCATGAGGCGGATCACGACACGACTCTCGCCGAAAGTCGATGACTCGAACCGGCATCGACGGGCAGGCTGGCCCGCACCTGCCAACCTCCGCCCGGCCGCGGGCCGGCGCTCACGGTACCGCCGACCGCGGCCACGCGTTCGCGCATGCCGATGATGCCGAATCCATCGGGTCCAGGTAGCGAGCCGGCGCCGCGGCCGTCGTCGGTGACGGTGATCGCAACGTTGTCGGCCGTGACGTGGAGCTTGACCGCCACCCGCCCGACCGCGCCGCCATGGCGACGCACGTTGGTCAGCGCTTCTTGGACCAGCCGGAAGCCGGTGACCGACGCACTGTCGGGGATCGCTGCCACGTCGCCGTCGATGGTCAGTTCGATGGGCAGGTCGTCGAAGGCGGCGAGGAGATCGAGATTCGTCAGGGACGGCTGTGGAGCGGGTGGCGTGCCGGGTGGTTCCGCGTCGGCGCGGAGCACACCGAGGATCGATCGCAGCTCGGTCATCGTCTGGCGGCCTGTCGTCTCGATCGTCTCGAGCGCTCCGGCCGTCAGTTCCGGTGAGTCGGCGAGGCTGCGGCGGGCGGCGGCCGCCTGGATCACCATCACGCTGACGGAGTGAGCGACCACGTCGTGGAGGTCGCGGGCGATCCGCGTGCGTTCGGCGGCGACTCGCTGCTCGGCGAGGAGGCCCTGTTCCCGTTCGGCGCGCTCAGCACGTTCGGCGAGACTGGCGTTCTGCTGGCGCCGCCGCCGAAGGTTGTCGCCGAGCACGAACGCCGTGATCAGCAGCACACCGGTCGAGATGAACTCGTCGAGGAGTGACAGCCCGTCGATCCAACCCGCCACGAACAGCAGCGCGACCATGACGGCGATTCCGCTCATCACCTGTGTTCGTCGGACACCGCTGGTGTGCGCGCCGATCGAGTACACCGCCACCACTGAACCGATGAACGCTGCACCGCCGATGCCGATGAACAGCGCGATCACCTCGGCGGTGACCACGACGACGCCCGCAACGAGGGGGTGTGTGCGCCGCCAGTACACCGGTGCGGTGCCGGCGAGCACGAGGAGGACGGTCCACCACGTCGGGTCGAGCTGGTTCGGATCGTTCACCGACGTCTGCCCGACGAGATGGGCAAGCACTGCACCGGCGACGATCAGCAGAGCGAGGAGGCCATCGGCCGCCCGGGGATGTGTGCGCAACCAGGCGATGGGATGCGGATGGGGCATGGTGAACGCGACGCTACCCATTTGCATCGGTGCGGTGATCCGCCCGTGGGTGGACGTGCCGTACGATCACGGGTTGATGGCCACTTGCGCGTCGTGTGACGCCACGCTTCCCGACGGAGCACGCTTCTGCCCCTCGTGCGGGCACGAGGTGGCGCCGGCCGCTGCCGAAGAGCGTCGTGTCGTCACGGTCGTGTTCGCCGATCTGGTCGGCTACACCGCATTGTCCGAGCACCTCGACCCCGAGCGGGTGAAGCGCCTGATCGACGCCAGCTTCGAGCGCCTGATCGCCGACATCACCGGCTTCGGCGGCCGTATCGACAAAGTCCTCGGTGACGGCATCCTCGCGCTGTTCGGCGCGCCGGTCGCCCACGAGGATGATGCCGATCGGGCCATCAGGGCGGCGTTGCAGATGCACGACTCGCTCGCCCGTTTCGTCGCCGAGCAGCCCGACCTCGACGGTCCGTTGCAGCTGCGCATCGGTGTCAACACCGGCGAGGTCGTCGTCGGGAACGTGTCCGGTACCGCCGAATACACCGCCATGGGCGACGTGGTCAACGTCGCGTCCGCGACTGCAGACCTTGGCAGAGCCGGGCGGCATCCTGATCGGCGACTCGACCGCTGCGCTCGCCTCCGAGGAGATCCTGCGCGAGCCGCTCGATTCGCTCGACGTGCGCGGACGAGAACAGCCCGAACGTGTGTGGCGGGTCACCGGTCGGAGGCGCCGCGTCCCCGACGATCGGGGCGCGGTTCCACGATGTTCCCTTCGTCGGGCGATCGACGCAATGGGAACTGCTGGCGTCGATCATGGCGATGGTCGCGAATGGTCGCAGCGCGATCGTGACGGTCACGGGTGAGGCCGGAGCCGGCAAGACCCGGCTGGTGGCAGAAGCCCTCGACTCGTTTCCGAGTCGTGCGGTCACCGTGTTCTCCGGGGCGTGTGCACCGTATGGCGAGACCAACGTGTGGGCGCCGATCGCCACGGCGCTGTTCCGTCGTCTGGACCTCGATCAGGACGCGCCGCCTGACCTCCTGCGAGAGGTGATCTGGGCCAAAGGCATCGAGCTGTATGGATTCGAGGCCGACGATCCGGTGCTCGATCGCTTCGTGGAGGGAGTGATCCACCTGCTCGGGTATCCATCCGAGCTCGACCACGTTCCGCCTGCGCAGGCCCGCGAGATCCTGTTCTCGCTGATCGTCGAAGGTCTTCGGCGGCGCACGAGGTCAGGGCCGGTCGTGTTGTGGATCGATGATCTGCAGTGGGCCGATGTCCTGCTCATCGAGTTGCTCCATCGCATCGCCCGCTCCTTGATCGACCGCCCCCTCATGATCGTCACGGCGCAACGAGACGACGCTGACATCGACTGGCCGCCGGCCGCCGAGCACCCGGTCACCGTGCGGATGCCGTTGGATCCGCTGACGCGCGGCGAGGCCACCAGGCTCGTCGGTGCCGTGCTCGGTTCATCGGCCACCGCGGGGTTCGTCGACAGTCTCTACGAGCGCAGCGGTGGGAATCCGCTGTTCCTGATCGAGTTGTCCGAGCTCGCGAAGTCCAACCCGACCAGCACGGCGCTGCCGGGTTCGTTGCGGGCGCTCATCTCCGCCCGCCTCGATCAGCTCGCACCCACCCAGCGGTCGATCATCGACAACGCAGCGGTGCTCGGTGCGTCGGGACAGGTCGAGTCGCTGGAGAAGTTCGCCGCCGAGATGGGTCAGGACTTCGATCTCGACGATCTGGACGCCCTCGACGAGCACGGGCTGCTCGAGGTCGATGGCTCCACCTGGCGGTTCCGGAGCGACGTGGTTCGCGAGGTGGCCTACCAAACACTCACGAAGCTGGTTCGTGCCCAGCGACACGGCGGTACGGCCGCAGTGATGAGTCGGAATCCACGCATTTCGATCGATCAGGTGGCGCATCACGCCGCGTGTGCGGCCGAGTTGGCCGCAGAGATCGGGCCCGTCCCGGGCATGCCTGACGACATCTCCGACCGAGCGGTCGGGCTGCTGCTCGATGCAGCGAGACGGGCGATGGACGTCGGCGCCTTCAACCAAGTTCGTCGTCAGGCCACACGGGCTCTCGACCTGGGCCCGAGCGACGCAGTCATCGCTCGTGAACTGCTCCTGCTCCGTGCCCAAGCCGAGGCGGAACGGCGAGTGGTCGTCCCTGCGCTCGCCGACACCGAGGACGCACTCGAGGCGGCAGTGGCCGCCGGGGATCGGCGACACGAAGGCATTGCCCGTCGACTGCTCGGGATCCTGCACCAGCGCGACGGCGACCTCGCCGGAGCTCGCAGTGAGCTCGGAGCCAGCGTCGACATCTTCCGGGAGCTCGGCGATGACTCCGAGCTGGCTTCGTCGTTGCGTGAGCGTGGACTCGCCGAGGTGTTCGGCGGTTCCCTCGGCGACGCCGAATGGTTGCTCGGCGAGGCCGAGGCGCTGACCGAGCGAATGCATGATCTTCGGGGCCGTGCCTGGGTTCGCCAGCACCAGGCATGGGTCGCGTTTCTGTCGGGCGATGCGGCGCTGGCCGAGTCGCGGTTGTTGACCGCAGCGCAGGAGTTCGATCTCTTGGGCGATCGGTTCGGTCGCGGCTGGGCTGCGGGTCTGCTGGCGTATGTTCGTTTCTTCCAGCGACGGTTCGAGGAGGCCGAAGCCCTCGCCGTGGAGGTGCGTCGCGATTCCCTGGAGCTGGGCGATCCGTGGGCACCGGCGATGATGGACTCGTTGATCGCTGCGATACGCCTGTGGTCGTCCCAGTTCGTCGAGGCCGAGGAGCTCTCGCGCCGAGCCCTGACCAGCTTCCGTCAGCTCGGCGACAAGTTCGGCGTGGTGCAGGCGTTGTCGCCACGGATGCGGGCGCTCGTCGCGTTGGGTCGTACGCACGAGGCCGAGCGGGGGATCGAGGAGTCGCTCGCAATGAGTGACTCGTTCGGTGACCTGTCGTTCCCGATGATGGCCGCGGCTGGAGCGGCGGTGCATCTCGGCCTCGGCGAACGGGCCCTGACGATCAGCCAGCAGGCGGTGGAGCGCTCCGTCGCGATGGGCGCCGATGGCACGGAATCGCGCGTGACCCTCGCGTTGGCACTGTGCCAGGTCGGCCGTGCAGACGAGGCGCTCGCAGCGCTCGACGATGTCGAGAACCTCACGCCGTATCTCTGTGCGGTTCGAGCGCTGGCCCGAGCGATCACCGCCGATGCGGTCGGAGCGATCGCCGACGCCGATCTGGTCTGGGCTGACGGTGGGTCGAGTTACCTCGACCGGGTCATCGCTGGCAGCGCAGCGGCGGCGGCTGACATGCAACTCGGGGCCCGTGAGGCATCGGTCGATCAGTTCGAGCGGGCGCAGGCAACGGCGAACGAGGCTGGTGACGTCGTTGCCCGAGAACTGGTCATGTTGACCCGCTCGGTCGTGCTGCGCGAGCAATCCGGCCACGAAACGGATCACCTCGGTGCGGGCTGGAGGACCGTGGCCGACTCGCTCGCAGCTCTGGTCGCGGACCGGCCAGGCGAACCGGTGGCGTGACGACGGCGGACTGATGCACTCCACCGGGCTCATCGTGGGCCGATTCGACCCGCCACACCTCGGCCATTCACACATGATCGAGTGGGCGGCGCAGCGGTGCGATGTTCTCGTGGTGTTCGTCAACACCTCACCCGACCGTGACACCGCTCCGGGGAACCTCCGGGCGGACTGGTTGGCGGGGCTGCATCCGGAGGTGACGGTGATCGAGGTCCGGCATCGTCTCGGAACCGATTTCGCCGACGAGGAACTGTGGGCCAAGTGGATGGCGCTGTTCGCCGAGCATTGGCCACACGACGACGGGCCACACGCTGTGTTCTCCTCCGATGCCTACGTGGTGGAGTTGGCGACCCGATTCGGCGCCGAGCACGTGGTGGTCGATGCCGATCGGGTCACCGTCCCGATCTCCGCCACCCAGATCCGTGAGGACCCCGGCTCACATCTCCACCACCTCGCGCCCCCGGTGCGGGCCTGGGTGGAGGCGAACTGGCTCTGACGCGATCGAGGGTCTGGGAGTCAGCGGTTGGGCTGTTTGGTGACGCGAAGGTAGGGCTTGACGGCTGTTCCAGCCTTCGGGGAACAGCTCCTTGGCCTCGTCGTCGGAGAGCGCCGGCACGATGATGACGTCCTCGCCGTCCTTCCAGTTCGCCGGGGTCGCGACCTTGCTAGTCGGCGGTGAGCTGGAGCGAGTCGATCACCCGCAGGATCTCGTCGAAGTTGCGACCCGTCGAGGCGGGGTAGGTGAGGGTCAGCTTCACCTTCTTGTCGGGCCCGATGACGAAGACCGAGCGGACGGTGAGCGTGTCGTCTCGCGTTCGGGTGGATCATGTCGTACAGGTCGGCCACCTTGCGGTCGGGATCGGCGATCATCGGGAAGTTCAGCGCCGTGCCCTGGGTCTCCTCGATGTCGCTTGGCCCACTCGTCGTGGTCCTCGACCGGGTCGACCGACAGGCCGATCACCTTGACGTTGCGCTTGTCGAACTCGTCCTTGAGCTTGGCCACGCCGCCCAGCTCGGTCGTGCAGACGGGCGTGAAGTCCTTCGGGTGACTGAACAGCACACCCCAGCCGTCGCCCTGCCACTCGTGGAAGCTGATCTCGCCCTGCGTGGTTGGGGCGGTGAAGTCGGGTGCGTTGTCGCCGAGACGAACTGCCATGATGGGATCTCCTCGAGTTGAACCGATGCGACGCCGGTCGGCGTAGCGGGTGGCCAAGCTATCGCAATCCCGACAAATCCGGTCGGGAATATCGGGAAGTGTCGGTCAGTGGGTCGGCGGCGGCGCGGCTGGAGCGAGGGCCGCTGCGCGTGTGAACCAGTCGCTGCCGATCGGGCCCGATTCGGCGAGGCGCAGCGCGGCGGACTTGAGACGTCGCGCCGCTCCCGGTGGGAAGGCGGCGACCGTTGTGGCGAGTTCCTCTGCCCGTGTTCGTACGACCTCGTCGTCGACGACCTCGTACGCGATTCCGAGGCGGTGTAGTTCAGGCCCGGAGAGCCGCTCGCCAGCGAGCACGATCTGCATGACGGTCGCCATCGGGTACCGGGCCACGAGCCAAGCGAGGTTCATCGGGGCATTCATCCCGAGACGCGCTTCGCCGACCTGGAGCCAGGCGTCACGACCGGACACGATCAGGTCGCCGGCGAGCGCAAACGCCGCGCCGCCGTTGATCGCATATCGCTCCAGTGCGACGACGATCGGGTGTGGGCAAGCGCCGAGCGCAGCGTGTGCGGCTTGCACCGACGCGCCCGAGGTCGCCAGCCAGGCGGGCGGCGGGTCGGCGTTGTACTCGGTGAGGTCGAGCCCCGAGCAGAACGCCCCACCCGCGCCGCACACGAGTACCGCGTGGATGTCGGGGTCGGCGTTCACCGAGGTCACGGCGGCCGCGAGTTCGTCGAGCATCGGGGGGATGATCGCGTTCTTGCGGGCGGGACGATTCAGCTCGATGATCGCGACACCGTCGCGGTCGATGCGATTGACGAGCCGATCGCGGGTGGGCTCGGTCATCAGTTCCTCGGGAGCTCGGAGAAGGGCGTCGCGCGGTCCGGCCCTGGCTCGCGGGGCAGTCCGAGCACCCGTTCGCCGAGCGTGTTCTTCTGGATCTCGTCGGTGCCGCCTCCGAGCGACATCCCGCGGCAGTTGAGGACGTGGTAGGCGAAGTAGTCGTCGTCGACGTCGTCGGTCTGCCATGCCGCTGCGGATGCCCCGCCGAGCACGTGTGCGAGCTGTGCAGCTTCCCGACCCTGGATGGTGCGCCAGAGTTTGCCGATCGAAGGATGCAAGCCACGGGAGGTTCCCCAGGTCACGAGACGTTCACCGGTGTACACCGCTGCCAACTCCTGGCGGATCACCAGATCGTCGAGGCGGTCGTGCTCGCGGGCCCGGGCGACGAGTCCCGTGAACGGCAGGGGCGACCGGCCAGCCTTCGACTTCGACTCGTCGTCGGTCAGGTTGCCGCGTCCGAGCGCCGTGCGCTCGTGACCGAGCAGTGCGACGGCGAGTCCCCAGCCGCCGTTGACGCTGCCGACGATCCAATCGGCAGGTACGCGTGCCTCGTCGAGGAACACCTCGTTGAACTCGGCGACGCCGGTCATCTGGATGAGTGGCCGGACGGTGACGCCGGGCTGATGCATCGGTAGCACGAACATCGTGATGCCGCTGTGCTTGGGCACGTCGAAGTCGGTGCGGGCGATCAGGATGCCCAAATCGGCGTGCTGAGCTCCGGATGTCCACACCTTCTGTCCGGTGACCACCCATTCGTCGCCGTCGAGGATCGCTCGTGTGGTGAGACCGGCGAGGTCGGAACCTGCGCCCGGCTCCGAATACAGCTGACACCAGATCTCGTCACCGCGCAGTGCGGGCGGGACGAAGCGGTGTTGCAGCGCCGGCGAGCCGTGTTCGAGCAACGTTGGAACGGTCATGCCGAGCCCGATCCCGAACATGGCTTCTTCACCGGGCAGCAGCTCGCGACTCTCCTCGCGATAGGCGCGCTCGTACTCGGCGGGAAGCCCGGCACCGCCGAGCTCGGTCGGGTAGGAGATCCCGGCGAGTCCGGCGTCGCACAGCGCCCGCCGGTAGGCCTTGGCGCGGGCCATGCCGCCGGTGTGTTCGTGGAGCACCGCGGGCAGGTCGGTGAAGAAGGACCGGACGCGGGCGCGGAACTCAGAGATGGTTTCCGGAGGCTCGTCTGCAGAGTTCATGGGCTCGACACGACGCTACGCGCGGGCACCGGTCGCCGCCGAGGTGGGCGGCGCCTACGCTCTGGGCATGAGTATTCCCGTTGCCATCGATGATCTGGCAGCAGCGATCGGCGAGTACAGCTGGGCCTACCTGCTGACCGTGCGCGACGACCTCCGACCGCACATCGTCGCGGTCACTCCGTCCTGGGATGGGCAGCAGCTGGTGATCGACGTCGGAAGGGGAACAGCGCGCAACGCCGCGGAACGACCCTCGATCTCACTGTGCTACCCACCGGTCGATGACGGTGGGTACAGCCTGATCGTCGACGGTGAGGCCACGGTGGAGGGCGAAGCGATGGTGCGGTTCGCGCCAACGGGTGCGGTCATGCATCGCCCGGCTCCAGAGGGGTTCACCGGGTCGGGAACGGGGTGCGGCAACGATTGCGAGCCGGCCGGTCCACCGGGGGGCTGAGGACCGACCGGCTGCGCTCGCAGCCGCTTGATGCGGCGATCAGGCGGCTGTCTCGACGAGGTCGAGTCGGACGGTGTTGAGGGGGCCACGTCGGACGGTCGCGATTGCCTCGCGGCGCTGTCCGCCGAGCCAGACCGCCACGTTGGTGTCAGCTTCTGCGTTGCGGATCCACTGGGAGTCGGAGCGGACGGTGCTCACGGTGAGCGTGTCGCCAGTGCGGGTGGAGAGCACGGGAACGAGCCGGGGGAGTCCGGACTTCCTCCCGGTCGTCTCGAGTACGACGGCGCCGGCGCCGATCGGGAAGGGGTTGCCGAGGCCGGCCTGCACCGCCGGTCGCACGACGGCGTTGAGCGTGGAGAACGCTCGGCGTGTGGTTTCGTCGGCAAGGTGGCGCATGGGTGTTACAACTCGCGAGCCGGCCGGCTTATTCCGGCGCGAGCAGCCAACGACGTATCACAGCCCGGCGTACCAGTCGTAGCTGCGTTCGGCCCAGTAGTCGGCGGGCCGCTCGCGGGCGTAGCGGATCACGCCGATCCGCTTGAGGCACTTGATGCCGTACTTGTTCGGGGTTGCGATGCGCAACGGCGCGCCGTGTTCCTGGGTGAGGGGCTCCGTGCCCTGTCGGAGCGCAAGCATTGTCTGTGGATGCCTGGCGGACGACATGTCCCAGCCCACGTAGTAGAGCCCGTCGGGGGTCTCGAAGCCGACGTAGGGGACATCGCCGACCTGCTCGGCGTAGCGGGCGTGGAAGTCGGAGAAGCTGGTCCCGCCCCAGTGGGTGATGTTGGACCAGCCCTCGATGCACTTGTGCTCGATGATCATGTCGCGCTGGGGGAGTGCCTCGAACGCGGAGATGTCGAGTTCGTCGAGCAGTTCGCCATCGGGCCCCTCGACGCGCACGGTCCAGTCGGCGAGTTCGATCTCGTTGCGGATGCCGATGCGCCCGTTGACCTGGATCGGCGTCGCCTTCGATGCGGCGAACTCCGGCGCCGAACGGCCCTCGGACAGATTGCTCCACAGGGTCTCGTTGCGCTCCAGCTGGTCGCGAAGGGGCTTGGGGATGCCACCGACGTCGGGTTGGTCCTGCAGCCATCGCCACCCGGCGTAGGCGCCGGCGATGCCGACTGCCCCCACCAGGAACGAGCGTCGCGACCGCTGCTTGAACTCCGACAACGGAATGGTTGGCGCGTCCTCGAGCTGGGCGCGGAGTTGTTCGTCGCGTGTCTGTTCCTGCTCGTTCATGCCGTGACCTCCTCTCCGGTGCCGCCGGTTCGGTTCTCGGTGGCATGAGTCCCGGTTTCCGAGACGGACGTCACCGAGATCTCGACGTCCCCGAGCTCGGTGTGGGTGTCGGGTGAGCGGCGTTCGATCTGGTAGCCGGTCACCATCGATCGGAAGTTGCCCCAACCGGACCGGATCACCTGGAGCACGTGGACCAGGAAGAACAACAACAGTCCGATCGTCATCCAGAAATGGACGAGCCGAGCGCCCTGGTACCCGCCGAAGAGCAGTGGCAACGGGTGCAGCTGCGTGGGCTTGTAGATCGCAAACCCGCTGACGACGATGACCAGTGCCATCACGAGGACCGCGGTGTACGAGATGCGCTGGGCGGCGTTGTACTTGCCCTGCGGAGGCGCCTGCTTCCTGAGGTGCAGATCGTGGAGGACGACGTTCGTGGCCTCCTTGGCGGCGTGGCGGTCGGGAAGGATGTGGCGCCACTCCTTCGTCGCCAGCAGGTAGATCACGTAGATCGCGCCGTTGATGACGAACAGCCAGCCGAAGGCGAAGTGGAACGCCATGCCGCGGGCGAGACGTCGTTCGAGGCCGAACGTCTCGTAGATCGAGTCGGGGAAGAAGACGAACCACTGCCAACTGCCGATGCCGAGGGCGTAGACGTCTTCGGCCCAGTAGATCCGCAGCCCGCTCCAGATCATCACGAACAGCAGCGGGAAGTTGATCCAGTGGAGCCAGCGGATCGCCCGCGGGTGGACGAGCCGAGCGACCGGCTCGTCGGGCGGCCGTTCCTCGGGTGCGACGGACTCGGCGGAGGCATCGTCGGTGGTGGTGTCGATCGACATGCCGGCGACGGTAGGGCGGTGCCCGTCGCTCGTCGATGCGTTCGGCACCGAGTTTCGGCTGCGTTCTCCAGCGTTTCGCATTCGGTCACACGACAGGGGGTGCTGGGACGAGACAGGCGCCAGCGATGAGCGAATGCCCGGGATCTGGTTGGTTCGCTCATCACCGGGACGAGGCGCGCTCCAGCGATGAGCGAATGCCCGGGATTCGGTTGGTTCGCTCATCGCTGGGTGACGTGATGTTGGTTGTTGGCGGGCGGGGGTGGATCAGCCGGGGGCGAGGACGGTGTCGATCACGTGGATGACGCCGTTGGTGGCGAAGATGTCGGCCTCGAGGATCTCGGCCCCGCCGATGGTGATCGTGTCGCCCTCGACGGTCACCGGCAGTTCGGTGCCGGCCAGGCTGACGAACGGGTTGTCGACCATGCCGGCCACCATCCCGGAGTCGTCGGCCGCCTCGACGACATGACCCTGCAGGAGCGTCGAGAGGAACGTGGTGTCGGCCAGGGCGTCGTCGACGCTCATCCCCATCTCGCCGAGGTACTCGACGAACGCCTCGTTGTTCGGGGCGAAGATCGTGAACGGTCCGTCGTTGGCGAGCGTGCTGGCGAGGCCGGCGGCGTCGATCGCAGCGACCAACGTGGTCAGATCGTCGCGGCCCGACGCGATGACGACGATGTCGCCCTCGGCGGCTGCCATCTCCTCGTCGCTCATGTCGTCCGACATCTCGTCGTCGGACATCTCGTCGTCGGACATCTCGTCGTCGGCATCTCGTCGTCGGACATCTCGTCGTCCGACATTTCATCGTCGGTCATGGCGTCGGTCGTGTCGGTCATCTCGTCGTCGGTCATCGCCTCGGTGGTGGCGGGACTGGCCGCGGCGTCGTCGGCCGAGTTGTCATCGCTGCCGCAGGCGGCGAGGGCGAGTGCCCCGACGATGGCGAGTGCTGCTGGTGTTCGTGTACGCATGGTGAAACTCCTTGGTTCGAAGGTGATCCCGGTCGGGACGTCGCGCAACGTATGCCGGTCCGGGAGGCCACCGCTCGGCTGCACGGCGGTGTTTCCGAAGCCGCTCGCTTCCGTTGCGTCGGCGTTTCTCGAAGACGAAACGATTCGGGAACAGCAGGCTGCGGCGAGCTTCGGTGAAGCTCCGCAGCAGTGGTCTGCCTACTGTCACCCCATGGCCTTTTCGTTCGAATCCACCACCGACGACGTGCTCGACGGCGTCGATCTCACTGGTCGTCGTTTCGTCATCACGGGTGCGGCAAGCGGCCTGGGCGAGGAGTCGACGCGTGCGCTCGCTGCGCACGGGGCGTCGATCCTGATGCTCGCTCGCGACCCACACAAGAACGCGGAAGCTGCCGACCGCGTTCGCTCGGTGGTACCTGATGCCGACCTGTCGCTCGACACCGTCGACCTCGCCGATCTCTCGAGTGTTCGAGCCTTCGCTGGCCGCTACGTCGAGTCGGGCCGCCCGATCGACGTGTTGATGAACAACGCCGGGGTCATGGCCTGCCCGTTCGGGCACACCGCCGACGGCTTCGAGATGCAGTTCGGGACCAACCATGTCGGCCACTTCGAGCTCACGCGGCTCCTCGAGTCGGCGATCCTCGCCGGCGACGACCCGCGGATCGTGATCCTGTCGTCGGCGGCACACGGCATCGCCGACGTCGACCTCGACGACCCGGGCTTCGAACGGTCCGAGTACGACGCATGGGTCGCCTACGGCCGATCGAAGTCGGCCAACGCGCTGCATGCGTTGGCGTTGTCGCAACGCCTCGACGGGGTGCTGTCGTTCTCGGTGCACCCCGGTGGCATCATGACCAACCTCGGCCGACACCTGAACGACGATCTGATGCAACAGATGCTCGACCGGGCGAAGGAGCGTGCCGAAGCGGCCGGCGAGTCCGGGGGGATGCAGTTCAAGTCGATCCCGCAGGGCGCCGCCACCCAGGTGTGGGCGGCGACGTCAGCCGATCTCGTCGACCACAGCGGCGCGTACCTCGCCGACTGTGGCCTCGGCGTGGCCGGCGGCAACATCGGGCGCAACGGGTTCGCCCCGCACATCTCCGATGTCGCCACCGCCGATCGCCTCTGGGAGCTCAGTGAGCAGCTCCTCGCTGGCTGATGGACCGAGTCGTGATCAGCTGAAGTTGCCGGAGATCTCGCCGAGGAGCTTCCAGAACTCGAGCAATCGGGGGTCGTCGCGATGGCCGTCGCCGATGAGGAGCTGATTCTGCGCGAATCCGCAGGCGATGCCGGTGGCTGGATCCATGGTGAGGAACGAGCCGCCATAGCCACCCCAGTGAATGGTCGTGGGCGTCGGAGCCCGGAGGTGTTCGCTGTCGAGTCCGAATCCGAGCCCCAGCCGTATCCAACCGAGCAGTTCGTCTTCGGCGTGGCTCTGCTCGTTGGCGGCCTCGTCGATGATCTGACGGCTGAGGTAGCGGTGCCCATCGACTTCGCCGTTCAGCGCCCCGATCGAGCCGATCCGGGCGAGCGCGCGGGCGTTGGTGATCCCGCCAGAGGTGGGGATCACGGCAGGGAGGCGCTCAGGGTCGATCCATTCGTGTTCTGTGGTCAGCTCACCGAACGCGGCGGCAGCCATGTCGGACTCGATGTCCGGTTCGTTGTCGGCGGGCCAGATCGCCGCAACCCTGCCAGCCTCCGCGGCGGGCAGCCCGAAACTGAAGTCGGCGTCGAGCGGGGCGGAGACCTCGCGCCGGAAGAACTCGCCGAACCGCACACCGCTCACGCGCGTCACCAGTTCGCCGAGGATGGCCCCGTACGTGTGGGCGTGGTAGCAGCTGATCGTCCCTGGTTCGTACCAGAGCTGGGCGTCTTCGAGCGCCGAGGCGACCGCGTCGGGATCTGCCAGCTCGTCGAACGTGATGGGACGCCCGAAGCCGGGGAGGCCCGACCGGTGAACGAGGACCTGCCGCGTCGTGATTGCGCCTTTGCCGTTGCGGGCGAACTCCGGCCAGTAGGTGGCGATGGGTACGTCGAGATCGAGCACGCCGCGATCGACGAGTACGAGCAGCGAGAGAATCACCATGATCTTCGAGGTCGAGAAGACCCGGACGACGGTGTCGTCCTCCCAGGGAACCGACTGCGCGTAGTCGCGGGTGCCGCCCCACAGGTCGACGACGGGCTCGCCGTCGAGGGTGACAGCGAGCGAGGCGCCCTTGTCGAGGCCGGCGTCGAGGTTCGCCCGGAACGCGTCGGCGAGCGGCTGGAACCGTTCGTCGCAAAATCCGTGGATCTCGGCCATGTCGTCGTCCTTCCCCGCCCTGCAAAGTAGCCCACTACGGTGGGTCCGTGGAGTTGTCGGAGCGGTCACTCGGTTGGTTGCGCTACCTCCACCGCAAGGCGCACACCCCTGACGACTGGAGTCGCAACGGTCGACCGCACCCGCACTGGGACGATCGGTCCGACCCGCCGATGGCGAGCTGGCACCGGTTCGACCTCGTCGACTCGTCGTACGCGATGGGGCTGATGGCGCATCGCACGCCCGCGTGGACCGAGCCGTACGTCGCCGTGCTCGACCAGTTGATCGATCGGCACACCGGTTGGTGGTCGGCATCTGACTGGTTGACGCAGTTCGGCCACGACCCCGACCGGGCGAACTACCCGGACATCTACCGACTGTTCATCCCGCCCGAGCTGTTCGGCGAGTACGACGCTCCGGGCTGGACCGCGAACGGCACCGAGCCGTGGGGTGTGCAGATGGATCCGGTCGCGGCCGACGGGATGTTGTTCTACAAGGGCTTCTTTCTCGTGCTGCTCGGCATCCGCTCGATGATCGCCGGCGACGACGACCGCTGGAACCGACCGTTCGAGATGATCCGCGACGGCGACAACACGTTCACCTGGACGCACTCGGAGATCGCCGAGCATCTGTGTCGTCAGTGGCTCGCCGCGCCGATCGGGTGTCATTGAGAGAACACGAAGGTCTGGCCGTTTTGACTGGCCGGAGCTGGCCTCGGTCTGAGGCTCCATGACAACCGATACGGCACCGAGTACCACGAGCAGGCATTCGCCCCCTGGTGGGACTACGCCCGGGGGCACTACCTCGACCTGGCCGACGCAGCGGCTCCGGACATGACGACCTTCTACTACGACCCGCTGCTCGACGTGCACCATCGACTGCCGGTGGCGGCCGCGTTGACCACATCGTTCTATGCGGCGCCGCAGGAACCCGACGACGCTCGGCGCCTGTTCGAGGCGGGCTACCGGTCGATCGGGCTCGACAGCGAGCCGCAGCTGCCGCTGAACCCGAGTCGGGCGATCGGCTCGTCGCTGGTCCTCGCTCGCGAGTGGGAACTCGACGATCTCGCCGACCGGCTCGACCGAGCGATCGATGCGTCGTACGAACCGATCTGGGACCGCCGGACCGGCGAGTTCACGTTCGGCATGGGATTGAACGAACCGCACCCGCGAGGTCAGTTCAACGCGTTCCTCGCCGCTGGTGAAGCGGCCGGACCCGGGATGTGGACCCGGCTCTCCGAGGCACCGCTCGATCGGTGCCCCCAGATCGTCGGCGTCGACTTCCCGACGATGGCGTTCAGCCGTGCCGAATGGGTCGACGGCAATCTCCGACTTCGCCTCACGCCGCTGCACGAGGACCCGACCAAGCGCACCAGCTTCCGGATCGTGGGTGCCGAGCCGCGCAACTGGGACGTGCACGGCATGGATGGGGTGAGCCTCGACCTGTCGACGAGCGGCCTCGACGTACGAGTCCCGTTGATCGCCGGCGATCTGGAACTGATCCGCAGCAGCTACTGAGCGGCGGATTCGAGCCGATGAGGTGCGGTCACCCGTTGCTGGCCGCTCGCCGGGGTGTGTGCTGCGTCCGCGTCGCGTCGGCTGGATCCGAGTGACAGGTTCGTCGTCTGGCCGACCGAGACTCCCGCCGCCTCGAGCGCATCGACGAGTGCGCTGAGCAAGAGTCCCCGGTACCAGGGTTCCTGGGTTCGGTCGTCGATCCAGGCGTAGGCCGTGAAGAACATGGCCTCGCTCCCCACGTGGTCGAACGCGACGAACGCTTCCTTTCTCGTGCTGTTCCAGTCGAGAGTGGACATGACCTCGTCCATCACGTTCTGTGCGGTCGACCGATCGGACGCGCAGTCGAGCGGGATCTGAGCCGACACTCGCCAGCCGCCCATGCGGCTGTGGTTGAGCACTTGATTGTCCTGGAAGGTCGAGTTCGGCACCCACGCTTTGGAGCCGTCGGGGAGTTCGAGCTCGGTGCGCAGCAGTGATCTGTGGACCACCGTGCCGTTGAGTTCGCCGACGGTGACCACTTCGCCGACTCGATAGATGTCGTCGATTCTGATCATCGTTCCGGCGACGAGGTTCTGACCGACGGGCGTGAAGACCACCGCGCCAGTCACGCCAACCGTTGCCATGATCGCCGCCATGCCGGAGACGTCGATCCCGATCGCGGCGAGACTGACGATGACCACGATCGCACCGAGGGCCTTCGGCAAGAAGAACAGGAGCTGATCGCGCACGCGCACGTCGTCGACACGGCCGAGCATCATGCGCACGACGCGCAGCGACACCGCTGCTGCGACGAGCACGAGGAGGAGACGGCCAGCTGCCTGGGCGGCCGGTTCGGCGACGCTTCGAACATCGATGTCAATGGCGCTGAGGAGGTGCATTGGATGAGACCCTTCGAGCAGCCCGCGCCCGGACCGTAACACAACTGTAATGTTATGGGAAGGGTCCGACCTGGATGCTGCGGCCGTCGCCAGCCAGCGCCACCGTGGGCGCTGTCGTCAGGCCACCGTCGTCCAGGCTCCGTTGTTCGTCGACGAGGCGATCGCCGCCTCGACGAACGCGACCCCTTTGACACCGTCGGCCGCGTTCGGGAACACGAGCGCCAGCGGGTCCGGTTCGACGCCGGCGCGCCGAGCAGCGATCGCCTCGGCCGCGTCGGTGTAGATGTTCGCGAATCCCTCATGGAAGCCTTCGGGGTGGCCGGCGACGATGCGGCTGGCTCGTCTCGCGAGCGGGAGTGAGCCGGGGCCGTTGGGGGTCCGGATCTCGGCGGGCGCTCCGAGGGGCTTGAACGCCAGCTGCGTCGGCGCCTCCTGCATCCACTCCAGGGTCCCCTTCGTACCCGACACTCGGAGGCGCAGGCAGTTCTCGACGCCGGCGGCGGCTTGGGTGACCCAGAACGATCCACGCGCGCCGTTGTCGAATCGGAGGAGCGCGCCGGCATAGTCGTCGACGAGGCGGTTGGGCACGATGTGGCCGACCTCGGCTGCGAGTTCCGTGACCTCGAGTCCGGTGACGAAGCGGACGAGATTGTGTGCGTGGGTGCCGATGTCGCCCATGACGAGTGATGGTCCGCCTCGCACGGGGTCGTAGCGCCAGGGGAGCTGGCCGTCCCGGTCCGGATCCCGCTCGCCGGCCTTGCCGCCCTGGACGTATTCGACTTGGACCAGCTGGATCGCTCCCAGCAGGCCGTCGGCCACCATCGCCCGCGCCTGGCGGACCATTGGATACCCGGTGTAGTTGTGCGTCAGACAGAAGACGAGACCCGTGTCGTCGACGGTGGCGAGCACGTCCACGGCCTCAGCGAGGGTGTTGGTGATCGGCTTGTCGCAGATCACGTCGAAGCCGTGGCGCAGTGCCCCGATCGCGTACGAGTGATGGCTGTCGTTCGGTGTCATGATCGCGACGACGTCGGCGCCGTCGGTGCGGGCAGCCTCGGCGGTGAACAGCGTTCCTGCAGTCTCGTAGGCGCGGTCGGGTGCGATGCCGAGTGCTGCTGCGGCGGCTGCGGAACGCTCGGGGTCGGACGACAGCACGCCCGCCACGATCTCGTAGCGATCGTCGAGTCGGGCGGCGGCTCGGTGCATCGCCCCGATGAAGCTGCCGGGCCCACCACCGATCACGGCGAGCCGGAGTCGCCGACCGAGCATCTCGATGACCGGGTTCGTGTCCATGTGCTCCCTCTCCGTTCGGATGTCGAGCGAGACGTTAGTGGTTGCGTCGGCTCCGGCTGATCGGCTGGCAGCGCTGTCGTCGAGACTGGCGGACGTGACCTACGACGACATCGCTGCCATCTTCCTCGGGCCGCTCGCCGAGCCGATCGCCGAGCCGCAGGTCGAGGCGACCCATGCGCGCCGGCTGCGGGATGCACTCGAGCCGATCGCCACCCAGGGATGGTGGTCGCGGGCTGCCGGTGAACGGCTGAACGCCCTCGGCATCGACTTCTTTCCCGGTTACGTGTGGGGCCGGGCCGCCGCGCTCGGGACGCCGCCCGCCTCGGTGGTCGCCGCCACCTTCGGTGTGTTCGAGCCTGGTTTGATCACCGCCGTGTACGACTCGGGTGTTGCCAGCGTTGGTCGTGAGGACATCCTCGCTGCCCGAGCGGAGGGCGGTGCGGCGAGCGTCGGCGCGGTCGCCACCGATGCAGAGTGTGCGGCGATCGCCGGCCCGTTGCTGGACGCCGTGGACGGTCTCGACGGGATCGGGCGGTCGCTCTTCAGCGGGTTGCGCTCGTTGCCTGTGCCGGCATCTCCCGCTGGTCGCCTGTGGCGGGCCGCCGAGCTGGTCCGGGAACATCGCGGCGATGGACACCTCGCCGTGCTGGTCGGCGCAGGTCTGAACGCTGTGGAGGCCAACGTGTTCACTGAACGTTGGCTCGGGTTCGGACTCGGTGAGTACAGCGGGACTCGGGGATTCGGGCCAGAGGCACTGGCGACCGCGGTACGGAATCTGAACGAGCGTGGCTGGATGGACGGGGACGAGCTCACCGGCGATGGTCGGCAGGCTCGAGCAGCGATCGAAGCAGCGACCGATGCGAGCCAGGCCTCGTTGATCGCCGCGTGCGGCGCCGGGCTCGACGTCATCGTCGCTGGCGCTGCACTCATCTCGGACCGGTTGATCGAGGCTCGTTCCTTCCCCGCTGATCCGCGCAAGCGAGCAGGCGGCTGACACTCAGTCGGCGATCACCTGATCGACGAACCGCGCCACATCGGCCGGGTCGCAGAGTTCCGAACCGGGGGTGAGCGCCGCGGCAGTTCCGGCGGCGACTCCGAGGCGAACAGCGTCATCGAGGTCCTGTCCGGCTGCGAGGGCAGCGGCGATGCCTGCCACCATCGAGTCGCCCGCACCGACCGTGCTCACCGGACGGACCGCCGGCGGTCGAAACCAGCGCATCGAGCCATCGCGGGTTGCGAGGAGGGCGCCGGAGGGCCCTCGGGACGCGATGACGGCGCGGAGCCGCCCGAGGTCGATGACCTGTCGCGCGGCGTCTTCGATCTGCTCCGGTGTCGCCGGGTCCCAACCGACGAGCTCGGCGAGTTCTCGTTGCGAGGGCTTGATGATGGCGTCGGTGTGTCGGGCGACCCAGGCGAGCGCAGGACCAGACGTGTCGACGATCGTGGTGGTTCCGGCAGGGAGCGCCTCGATCGTGGTGCCGACGAAGTCCTCCGGGACGCCCGGCGGGGCACTTCCAGAGAGCACCACGATCCGAGCGGACCCGAGCGCGAGCAGGATTTGGTCTCGCACCCGTTCGACGTCGCTCACGACCGGCCCCGGAACCGAGATGCGGTACTGGCGAGCGGTCGCCGATTCGGTGATCGCGAACGACTCCCGGGTGTCGGTGTCGATCGGGACGTCGACGACCTGGAGCCCCTCGGCGCGCATCCGGGCAACCAGCTCGGCGCCGACGGCACCCCCGACGACGACGAGTGACACGCACGGGACGTCCAAACGGTGCAGGACACGCGAGACGTTCACGCCGCCGCCTCCGGGCTCTCGCCGGCTTCCCCCGGCGCGCAGTTTGCGGTCGGGCACCAATTGCTCGACGGACAACGAGATGTCGAGAGCAGGGTTGAGCGTCACCGTGAGGACCGGTGCTGCTGCGACGGGGTCGGGGCCGTTCGTCATGACGGCGGGCCCGGGCTCGGCACGACGAGGACGGGGATGTCGGTGAATTCGAGCAGATGCTCGGTCTGGCTTCCGACGTAGCGCGCCCCCGGGCGTCGCATGTCGGACCGTCCCATCACGATGAGGTCTGCTCCCCAGCGACCGGCGACGCCGAGCAGCGCGTCGAAGGGATGCCCGTCGTCGCAGACCGTGGTGCTGGCCGTGACCCCGGATCTGGTCGCCATCGCTTCGACGTGCCGGAGCAGGGCATCCGCGTTCACGACCTGCTTCCCTGACCGTGACGAAGTGCAGCTCGATCGGCCTGGCGCATGCGATCCGGATGGCGTAGTCGGCGGCAGCGAGCGCCGGCCCGGAATCGTCGACTGCCACCAGGACTCGATCCATCATGTGCGCACCTCCTGGTGCTCGTCGCGGGCGAGGCGGACTCGGAGCGCTTCCTCGCGGTCTTGCTCGTCGAGGTCGAGTTCGAGCACTCGCAGGTCGTCTTCCAGACGGGGGACGAGTCGGTCCCCGATCGCCCGCCGCCGTCGTCGGGTGGTGGCGAGTTCGGTGTCGAGACGCCGCCAGCGCGGTGCGTGTCGCGGCATGTGTGGCCGCAGCGTCGAGGGCCCGATGATGAGCCTGCATCGTCGGGGTGAGTGCCGCCGAGGCAGTGAGGTCGGGTTGTGTCGCCGGTATGGAGCGGACGTTGCCGGGATAGGTGATCCCCATCGAGTTCTGCCAATCGATGACGACCTCGGCAGGTTGCGGGCCGTGGGCGACAATCACCTGGAGCTCGTCGGTTGCGCCCAGCGCACGGGAACGCTGGAGCCAGGTGGCGGCGTCGTCGGCAGAGCGGGCCCAGGCATCGCGGGCGCGCTCGGCGTGCACCTCCAGCCGTGCACGCTCTCGCTGCAACGCCTGCTCCTTGCTGTGCAGTAGCTCGACCGCATGTCGGGCGAGGTCGAGCCGGGTGATCAGGTGGAGCCGAGCGGCGCGACTGCGTGACCCGTTCATCGTCGTGGTCATGAAGCTGCCTCCCCGTCGTCGTTGGTGTGCTCGGCCGTCGGGGCCGAACCGTGATCACGGATCTGTTCCTCGGTGACCATCGTGAGTTCGCGTGGCGGCACCATCATGGCCAGCCGCCAGAGCCGGTCGAGGGTCTCGTCGAGGGTGCGGGCGACGTGCGGATCCTGGTCGACGAAGTCGGTCTCGAAGCGTCGTGCGAAATCGAGATAGCGCTGCTCGGTGACCGAGAGCACATCGAGGCCGATCGAGGGCGCCGAGATCCTGGGCGCTGCGTGCCCGGGCGAGCAGCGACAGCGCCTGGGCCGAGATCGCCAGGTGGTCGTCGCGGGTGTGGCCCGGACCGGCGCCGCGCCGCATGAGTCGTGACAGCGACGCCAGCGCATCGACCGGAGGGGAGATCGCACGGGCGGAGATCTCCGGCTGACAGGACGATCTGGCCCTCGGTGATGTAGCCCGTGAGATCGGGCACCGGATGCGTGATGTCACCGGCCGGCATCGTCAACACGGGCAGTTCGGTGATCGAACCCGGGCGGCCCGTGATCCGTCCGCACCGCTCGTAGATGCTGGCCAGGTCGCTGAACAGGTAGCCCGGGTAGCCGCGTCGGCTCGGGACCTCACCGCGGGCGGCCGACAGCTGGCGAACGGCGTCGCAGTAGGCCGTCATGTCGGTCAGCACCACCAGGACGTGGTGGCCGAGATCGAACGCGAGATGTTCGGCAACCGTCAGTGCCAGCCTCGGCGTGAGGATGCGCTCGATCGTCGGATCATCAGCGGTGTTGAGGAACAGCGTCGCCTGCCCGTCACGGATGCGTTCCTCGAGTCCCTCGCGTACGAGGTCGGCGTCTGCGTTGGTGACCCCCATGCCGGCGAAGACGACGCGGAACTCGGCGCCTTCAACCGTGGCGTTCGCGGCGATCTGGATCGCCAACTCGAGATGGGGCAGGCCACCCACCGAGAACACCGGGAGCTTCTGGCCGCGCACCAGGGTGGCGAGGCCGTCGATCGCCGAGACACCCGTGAGCACGGCGTCGTTGGGGACGTCGCGACGTGCGGGATTGATCGTCGTTGCCTGCGACAGGACGTCGCTGCGAACCGACGACCCCCGGGCCGCCGTCGAGTGGAGCGCCGCGCCCGTTGCTGATGCGGCCGAGCCAGCGTTCGGTCACCGGGATGTGGAGCGGCGAACCGGTGAACGCGACGCGGTTGCCCGTCGTTCCGATCCCCGCGGTGCCCTCGAACACCTCGACGATGGCGATGTCCTCGTCGACGTCGATCACGACACCGTGCCGGGTCGTCCCGTCGGCGGCGTGGATCTCGACGTACTCGTCCCACCCGATGCCGTCGGCGCCTGAGACGAACAGCAGCGGTCCCTCGACGCGGCCGATCTCGTCGATCTCGACGGGTGCCGTCGAGCCGCGCCGAGGTCACGGTCGGTGCTCATGGCGTCAGCCCTGCGAGTTCTTCCAGCAGCCGGGTGGCGATGTCGTCCACGCCGTCGGCGTCCCCTGGGGTGGTGTCGTCCTTCGCCCGGATGAGTGCGCCGAAGTCGAAGTCCTCGAGCACGCTGGCCGGCACACCGGCACGTCCGAGGGTCTGCAACGAGTCGTGGACGTCGAGCACGGCTTGCACGAGGGCGCGTTGCTTGGGCAGCTCGGCAGAACGAGTCGTTGTCGCTGAGCGCGCTCTGCTGCAGGATCGCTTCGCTGATGAGGCGGGCGACGAGCAGCGTCAGCCGTTCCTCTGTCGGGAGCGCGGTCAGGCCCGACGAGATCGGCGATGTCCTGCAATCGGTCGGCATTCGCTCAGCAGTGACTCCAGCCGGGATCGTCGCTCCGCCCAGTCGGGATCACCGTTGACGGCGTGCCAACGTGCGACCCGATCGTTGTCGCGGGAGAACGACCGTTGCCACGCGACGGCCGGGTAGTGACGTGCGTATGCCAGGTCACGATCGAGGGCCCACACGGCCTGTACGAAACGTTGCGTGTGCGCGGAGACGGGTTCGGTGGCGTCCCCACCCGGCGGCGAGACCGAGGTGACGATGGTGACCGTCCCGTCACGTCCACCCGTCGTGACGACCCGCCCGGATCGTTGATAGAAGGCGGCGAGCGAGGACGGGAGGTCGGCGGGGTAACCCTGCTCGGCGGGGATGGCACCGGTGCGGCTCGCGAGTTCTCGGCGTGCCTCCGCCCACCGCGAGGTCGAGTCGGCGATGATCACCGCGTGAGCCCCATGTCGCGGTAGTACTCCGCGACGGTGACCGCGGTGTAGATGCTGGCCTCCCTGGCCATCACCGGCATGTTCGACGTGTTGGCGAGGATGATCGGTGCGCTCGAGCAGTTGCCGGCTCGTTCGCGGGTCGACGAGCTGGCTCAGCTCGTAGATCAGGTCGGCGAGCTCATTGCCGCGTTCACCACATCCGACGTAGATGATCACGTCGGCGTCTGCCCCACTTCGCCAGCTGCTCGAGTCAGCACCGTCTTGCCTTCGCCGAATCCGCCGATCACCGTGGCACTGCTGCCCTTGGCGATCGGTTCCAGCACGTCGAGCACCCGCTGTCCGGTCACGAACGGCTCGCGGTCGTGACGGCGGCCCGCATGGGGTCGCGGCGTCGGATCGGCCAGTCCGTCGTCAGGCTCGACCGCCATCCCCGCGACCGTGGCGATCGTGTCGGTCGATGTCGACGTGCCGGCGGTGACGATGTGTCGACGTTCCCAGCGAGCCTGGCGGTACCACCACGAACTGCTCGACATCTGTCGGTGCCGTGCACGAGCTGCGATGAGGTCACCGGCGTCCACGGTGGCGCCGACTCTCCACCAGCGGTTCGACGTCGAAGTCGGTGGCGGCCGGGCGGGTCAGGCCGCCGTGACCCAGGAAGTCGCCGGCGTCGGTGAGCGGGCGGAGCAGGCCGTCGTAGATGCCGCCGAGCAGGCCGGGCCCGAGCTCGCACGGTCGAGTGCATGGCCCATGGCCCAGGCGGGTTGCCCGACCGAGAGCCCGCCGGTGTACTCGTACAGCTGGGCGACAGCGCGGTCGTGATCGATGGTGATGATCTCGCCGGGGATGTGACGGTCGTCCGACCTCCACGTACTCGAACAGCACCGCCGTCCTCGAGGCCGGACAGATGGCACGACGGGTCCGTTGACCCGTTCGACCCGGCCGGTCGGGGCGGTGTCGGTCACGGTCCACAGCGAGCCACCTCGTCGGCGAGGACCTCGAGCGCACGATCGGCGAGTTGGGGCAGCGTGTAGTCGACGCGACGGGATCCGAGTTCGGCCACGATGCCCCCGCCGGGGATCGGGTCGCGTTCGATCACGGCGTCGTCGCCGAGTTGCTCGCGGGCGACGGCTTCGAAATGGTCGAGGAGTGCGGGGTATCGCGGATCGTCGCGCATGTCGATCGCGGCGGCGTGGGCTGCTTCGACGAGCCGATCGTGGGTTCGGGCGCGTGCGCCGAGTACGGCGTCGTGGGCCTGCGCGCTGGGCGATGGCGATGCGTTGATCGAAGCTGGCGCGAGCTGCGCGGGCGCTGCGTTGTTCGACCTCCGCCACCTCTTCGTCGCACTGCTGCTCGACCTCGGCGTTCGAGGCCTCGACCTCGCGTGTCGCCGCTGCCACGAGTGCGTCGGCCTGAGCGGCGGCGTCGGCGAGGAGCGCCTGCCGAACCGGTTCGAGGTCGGGCGTCGCCGACGGGTCGTTGCCCATGGCGTCGGCCTCGACCGGCACGCCGGTCTCCGGGGCGGTGCTGGTGGTCATGGCAGTTCCACGGTGAGCACGTCGGGCCGGTCGGCGAGGCTCGGTCGGAGGGCGTCGGCGGCATCGGCGGGGAGGATGACGAGCCCGACGTCGTCGTCGAGATCGTCCCAGGCGCGTTCGACCTCGGCCTCGGTCGTCGGCGTCGATCACGGTCGCGCCAGCGAGCACGAATCCGACGAGTCGATGATCTCGACCGAGCGCGACGACGGTGCTCATCGCCCGTGTCACACCTTGCCGAGGATGAGGACGGCAACGATCAGGCCGTAGATCGCCACGCCCTCGGCGAGCCCGACGACGACCATGGCTCGTCCGAACAGGTCGGGTTGTTCGCTGATCGTGGCGAGCGCTGCCGATCCGGCGTAGGCGATGGCGATGCCGGCGCCGAGCGCCGATGCGGCCACGGCGATGGCGGCCCCGATGAAGGCGGCCCCGCTGTCGTTCGTGGTGGTTGTCGTGGTTTGATCGACGAGGGCGGGCGTCGCCGTCGACGTGGTCGCCGCGTCGGCGGTGGGGCCGGTCGGATCGCCGCCCAGGTCGGCGGCGAGGACGGCGAGCGCGAGCGCGAAGGTCACCGCCATCGTCACGGTCACGAAGCGGAACAAGGAACGTGGCGTCCGTATGCCGGGCGAGGGGGATGGCGATCCCGATCGGGGTCGCGAGGATGATCGTGAGCAGCCAGGGATTCATGGTGTCTCCAGTGGTTGGGTGGGAACGTGCCAGGGAACGAACGGGCGCCCCTGGCCGTCGAAGAGGCGCGAGAACATCTCGTAGTACTCGAGGCGGAGTGCTTGGATGGCCCCCACGAGGGCACCGAGTGCGAAGGCCGCAAGGTTGCCGATCGCGAAGAGGGCGACCGCGCCAATTGCAGCTGCGGGGTTTGCTGCGCTCCAGAGGCTCACCGTTCCGGCCCAGACGACTTCGGCGATCACCGCGTGGGTGAGGCCGAAGGCGGCGAGTCGGGCGAACGAGACGATGTTGGATCCGAGGCGCAACAAGGTGTCGAACATCTCGACCACGGCTTCGGCGAGCCCCGAACCGCTCACGCCCGCACTGACGATCAGGCCGATGAAGGTGAGGACACCACCGACGACGAACACGGCGATGCCCGCGTTGCGGGCCCAGGTGGTTGACGTGGCAGCGCCCGATGACGAACACCATCAGGCCGACGAACAGCGCTGCGCCGGCGATGCCCGATGCGTGGTAGAGCGCAACACCCGGTCCGGACTCCCGCCACCGGTTGACCACGGCGAGGGCGAACGTGATCGCCAACAGGACGCAACCGACGAGCAGTCCGGCGATGAGCAGCCGTGTCGGATCGTCGAGCGGGTGGAACCACAGGGTCGGTACCAGCCCGGTCGGTCCGAAGGCTTCGCCGTACAGGAAGCCGAAGACCGTGGCGGCGACGCCTGCACCGATGAGGAACGGCGAAGCGGACCACGCAGGTCCGGCCAGCGTTCTGGCGTGCATACGCCCTGCAACCACGCCGATCGCGACGATCGCGAGTCCATGTCCGACGTCGCCGAACATCATGCCGAACATCACCATGTAGGCCACCGCAGCGAACAGCGTCGGGTCGAGATCCCGAGACGGAACGGTGCCGTACGTGGTCACCAATGGTCGAAGCGCCGTGTTCACGGTGCCGTCGTTCTGCGCTGTCGGTGCCATCAGACCACGTCTGATCGGGAGTTCGGTGATGTCGCCGCCGTAGGGGGTGACCCGGGAGCGGAGGGCGTCGAGGTCGCGGCGGGCGATCCACCCGGGGAGTACGGCACAGAGCTTGGTTCGAGCGGCCGCCCCCATCTGCTCCTCGAGGGCTGCTTCGCCCAGCATCAGGCCGACGTCACCGCGCTCCTCGAGCTGTTGCGGCTCCATCGGCTCTGCAGCCAGCTGCGCCGTGACGGTTGAATCGACGTGGGCGGTGTCGACGAGGTCGGCGAACGGACCGCCGGTCGATGCTGCGGCCGCATCGGGTTCGAACGTGCCGGCGTCGGCAACCTCGACCAACACCGCGGAAACCGGCTGCTCGGGGCGACGATGGCCGACCTGACCATCGGTGCGGGGACGAGCTGCTCACGCCACGGCATCGAACACCTCCGTCACGAGCGGTGTTCGACCGGCGGCCTCGATCGCGGCATCGACCCACCAGAGATCGACGAGGAGCAACCCCATGATCGCGGCCACGGTGGCGCGCCCATTCCTTGAGGCCGTCGCGACACGCTCGGCGTCGGCGGTCACGCGGCGCAGCAGGGTGATCTCAGCGAGCCAGAGGTCTTCGGTTGATACAACGTCGGCGAAGATCCACCGTGCCGACTTCGGGAGGCGGTCGGTCAACTCCGATGTGGTCGAAGCATCTCGCCACGCCGTGCCGAGCAGGCGATCGAGTTCCCGCCCGGTGACCTCGGGGATTGCCCGATCGAAGGCGAACTGCTCGCGGGCGACGAGCAGCGCAGCCCCGCCGTGCGCCCAGTTGGCGGCGACCGGCGCCTGGCGAGCCAGTCGGCGTGCCCACGCCACGTGCAGGCCGAGCGTGATCGTGGCGCGGTCGGCACCGCCCGGATCGCCCCAGGCCGACCGGCCGAGCACGACGCGCACCTGGTCGGCGGACCGCTGCTTCGCGACCTCGGCCCATGCCACGCTCAGCGTCCCGAGCGGGATCGGTGGCGCCGGCAGTGGCGCCGGTCGGCCAGCTGGGCGACGTGCGCTTCGATGTTGGCGATCTCCATCGGCGCGGCGAACGCCCGAACCAGGCCACTGGAAGCTGGTGGCAACCAACCGGCGAGCACACGCAGCTGCCAGGCGGTAGCGGTCGCTGCGCAGCGCCGAGCGGTGCGGCGATCGGCCGTCGCCGTGAGCTCAGTCCCGTAGACCGTGTTGTGGAGGTGGTCGCGGGCCGTCGGCCACGAGTCGGCCGTAGCGATGGAACGGGCCACGTCGGTGCCGATGGTGCGCGTGAGCAGCGTCCGGCCACGCGTCGAAGCGGCAACCCAGCCCGCCGTCACGGCGCGCCCTCCGATGTAGGCGTCGAGGTCGACCAGATGGTTGCCACGACAGCATCGGCCACCTGAGGAATGCGGGTCGTCGCGTCGGCTTCGATGCGGGCGATCTCGTGCTTCGCGTTCCGCTCGACGTCGGCGATCTCGCGCTCGCCTTGCTCCTCATCCTGCTGGCCCACGTTGGCGCGAGCGATCGCGATCCGGTCAGGCAGCTGCGCTCGGACGAGTTGGGCATGTCGCTCGCCATCGTGGCGGAGTCGGTCCGCCTCGGCGCGGCCCGCGGCCACCACCTGTTCGGCCTCGGCTTCGAATGTTCGCAATCTGGCGCTGACTGCCGCGATCTCGTGTTGCTGCGACTCGCGCGTCGGCGCTGCTGTTCTCCCTCGGTTGGGGCGCCGGGGGTCCCCGCGGGCCGAAGCCGTTCGAGGAGTTCGCTGAGCCGGAGCATGAAGCAGGGATCTTTCCTTCGCTCTGATCCTGCTCCTCGTCGACCGCTGCCGCTAGGGGACTTCGTCGGCATCGTCGCTCACCGGAATCCAGTATCGATGACGGGCTCGAGATCGAGCACAGGGGTGCCGTCGAGCGCTTCGATCGGCCCGACACGGACACGGCGGCCGTCGGCGGCACGTCGCAGCGATGAGTCTCAGCGCGCACAGGTTGCGTCGAAACTCATCGCACCAGCGTGGACACCGTCAGCGATGAGTCTCAGCGTGCACAGGTCCGCGTCCGAGACTCATCGCACTGGGCAACCGGACTACGGTGCCGTCGATGGGGGCCGGGCTGAAGCGCTATCAGAGCTTGACGTCCGACAGTGCTCGGTGGTCGAAGTTCGAGCACCGTCGCGGCGACGTCATCATCTCGACGGCGCCGAAGTGCGGGACGACACTCACGCAGATGATGTGCGCGCTGCTGCTCTTCGACGGCCCCGACTTCCCGGGACGGCTCGACGATCTGTCGCCGTGGTTGGACATGAACACCCGCAGCGACGACGAGGTGCTCGCCGAGGTCGATGCGATGACCCATCGTCGGTTCCTCAAGACCCACACTCCGCTCGACGGGATCCCCGACTGGCCCGACGTGTCCTACGTCGTCGTCGGCCGCGACCCACGCGATGTGTTCGTCTCGTGGGAGCACCACACGGCGAACATCGACACCGATCGATTCGTCACAGCGGTCGACGAGAGCGTGGGGCTGGAGACGGTCGCGTCGTTCTACCGTGAGCCTGCCGAGTCGGTCGGGGAGCGTCTCGACCACTGGCTCGTCGACGATGAAGCCACCTCGACGATGTCGCTCGCTGCGGTGACGGGACATGTGAGCGTGGCATGGCAACGTCGTGAGTGGGACAACGTCCACCTGTTCCACTTCGAGGAACTCCGCGACGACCGGGCCGCGGCGATGGAACGGCTTGCCGGCGGGGTCGGACTCGACACTCCCCGGGAGCGGATCGCCGAACTGGCCGAGGCCGCCAGTCTCGAACAGATGCGTGCTCGCGCTGATGAACTCGCGCCCAACACCAAACAGATCTTCTCCGACTCAGCCGGGTTCTTCCGATCCGGCCAGAGCGGCGAAGGGCGGGCGATCATGACCCCCGAGCAGGAAGCGGTCTACGACGGGCGCATGTCAGAGCTCGTGTCACCAGAGCTGCTCGACTGGCTCCATCGAACCTGAGCGCTGTCAGCCGTCGTCGAGCGAGCGCACCACGTCGAGCCATCGCCGCAGATGGGTGTCGCCGAGATGCGTCTCGATCGCCCGTGCCCGCGCGCCTTCTCCGAGCCGACGTCGGACGTCGTCGTCATCGAGGATTCGGCAGACGGCAGCCCCGAACTCCTCCAGGTCGTAGGGATCCTGGACCAGGATGCCGGATTCGTCGTCGATCACCTGGTCGACCAGTCCGCCGACCGCGCTGGCGATCACCGGCGTGCCCTTGAGCATCGCCTCGGCGGCCGTGAGTCCGAAGCCCTCGGCGAGACTCTTCTGGGCGACGACGGTTGCGTGGCGCTGGAGGGCGTTGACGATGACCGCGTTCTCGTCGAGATCATGCATGGGGAGGCACACCAGCTGGATTCGGGAGCGGATGGCGTGGGGGAGCTGACGCCACTGGTTCCAGCAGTCCTGCAGTATCTGGCCGCCCTCGGGATCGTCGGCGACCGCCGAGACGACGGGCCCAGCGAGTACGAGTTGGGCGGTTCGGCCCGAGTTGACGTACTGCGCGAATGCCTTCATCACCCCGCCCATGTCCTTCATCGAGTCCCATCGTGAGATCTGCACGACGAGGGGCACGTCGGGCGTCGGGGAGGGGCCCGTGCGCACGATGTCGCACATGCGCTCGACCCGACCGGGCGAGCCGTCGGTCCGTTCGAACACCGTGTCGCCCTCCCGGCCGGCGATGAGTCCGACGTGGGTGAGGATCGCCTCGACCGTTGCATCGTCGAGTGGCTGGTTCTTGGGGGCGAACGGATCGATCGACGGCCAGATGACGGAGAGCCGGTCGGGTGAGACCCAGTCGGGGGCGAAGCGTCGATCGGAGAACACGTAGTGGTCGACGTACTGCTCGAGATACGGCCGGAGGAAGTCCCAACCGATGCGACTGTGATCGTTCTGCTCGTCGATGCCGACATGACATCGCCAGACGACCTTGCAGCCGAGCCGCTTGGCGTGTTCGGCGAGCCCCGCAGTTTGCGGGTCGTGCAGGATGACGATGTCGCCCTCACGTGCGTGCGCAGCGAGTGCATGCGTTTCCGGCCGCAGCGTGTCGTCGTAGATCCGGTGAGCGTCGTCGAGGAGCTGGCCGCCGTCGCCTGGTGCACCGTAGAGGTGGTTGTGGAGTCGCTTGGTGACCTCGAAGAATTCCGGCGCGCCGTCGATCACGAGCCAGCGGGCGTCGACGCCGACCCCGCGGATGTAGCCCAGCAGGACATGGAGCATCTCCGCCACGCCGCCACCAACGGCAGTCGAACTGACGTTGATCACGCTCGTGCCGTGGAGGCGTTCGAGGGCTTCCTGCGCGGCGTCGACAGCGAACAGGTCGGTTCGGGTCGCCCCGATGACCGACGAGAAGCGGAATGGATCACGTGGCACGATCGTGACGTCTTGCATGGCACGAGTCTCGCGGATTCCTTGGAGGGCTCGGGCACCCACCGTCCGAGCCGTTCGATCGAGACGTCGGGCGACGGGTGGGCCCCGTCGATGCCGCCAGCGACGCCCGTCAGCGTTCGCACGTCCCGTGGGTCGCGGATTCGGCCTGACTCCGCCTCGATCGAGCGGTCATCCGGCAGGTTTCTGCGGATTCGGTCCGATTCGTCGAGTCTGCGTGGAGTCGACGTTCACCTCCCATTCCTTCACTGAACCCCTGCTGTCGTTCGACGTCCCAGCCGAAGTCGCGACAGGAGATGCGTTCGAGCCGCCATTGGCATCGTTCCCGTCGGCTCCGCACGCATCCAAGAGCAGTACGAGAGCGAGTGCCTCGCTCGTCGTGATGAACGCCCGTTTCATGTTGTCCCCCGAATTCATCAAGGACGTCGTTGTGCGTCCGAAGTCGACTCAACACCAATTCAGCTCGCCTTGACGGATTCTCAACGACATTGCATCGGACCGAGTCGGTGTTCGTCGCATTGGCCCAGATTCCCGACGTGAGTGCTTCACCATGTCAGCCAGGTCAGGACGAACGGGTTCTCACGGCGCACGAAAATGTGGCGGAACTCATCGGGGAACAGAATGAACGCGGCGTGGGTGAAGAGTCGGCGCGAGCTGCCAGGGTTCGAGGGGAGCGCTACCGAGGACCACCGAGGTCGATGACGTCGATCCAACGAACAGAACCGCCACCTGGCGAGAGCACCAGTTCAGTAACGCGTCGAGGTCGCGAGGAGGTCTGCAGTCGTCCCTGGCTGACGGGTATCGTGCGATCCGCCGCACGCTGCTGCGATGCGGCCACGCCTCTGTAGCTCAGTGGATAGAGCATCGGTTTCCTAAACCGTGTGTCGCAGGTTCGATCCCTGCCAGGGGCGCCATCCGATCGGCGTGAAAATGCGGTGGGCCGATCGGGCTCCGAGGTCGCACACTTCGCCGGATATGTGGGTGTGGATGCGCCGTTGGTGACCGGTGTTATGCGGTGGTCGTGGAGGCTGTTCGATCAACCGGCACGGAGGTAGCGGCGGAGTGCTTCGCGGACGACGTCCGACGCGGTTGTGTGCTCCGCGGCAGCGCGTTCGTCCACTGCTCGTCGCAACTCGGGGTCGAGTCGGACGGGTAACGAATCGGCAGGTCCGGACCCCATCAAGGGGCGTCCGGGACGTCGTCGCAGCTTGGTGACGTCGAGGCCGGCTTCGGCCTGTTCGGCGAGTTCGTCGAGCACGACATCGGTGAGCTCGACTCCTGCCTTGGTTCGTCCGTGTGTCTTGTTCTCAGTCATTGGTCCCTCTCATCTCACGGAGTAGTGGTTCGTAGAGTCGGCGCATCCGCATGGCGTGAATCACGATCTCGGTGCCGTCGTCACGCTCGATGGCGATCACCTCGAGCATGTTGCCTGCTCGGTCCGCACCGAGGTAGAGCACCTTTCCGTCGTCCTGCTCGGCGGCGCCGAGCGCGTGGTCGACGGCATGCAAGATGTCGGCGTCGGCGACGCCGTGCTTGCGAGCAGATCGGTAGATGTCCACGTAACGAGTATCGTATCGCGAAACTATGAGACGCCGCCCGCATCGAATGGAACCGTTACCGAGCCCGAGCAGAGCAGTTCTGCTCGCCCAGCGACCGGCCACCGCAGTGCGGGTGCGGTGGACGTTGCGGAGCGGGCGACCGGAGTTCGTTGACGCCAGAGTTTGCGGGAACTCACGCGCGGATTTCAGCGTTGGGCTGCTTGATCATCGCGAGGTTCAGGCGCCCTGACCGCAGGGGTGGATGTTCGACGGCGTCGCTACAGCGCGATGTAGGCAACAGCGAAGCCCAAGAGCGCGACCGGGATCGCGTACCTCGTCCACGGGCGGATGGGGGAACCGATCCATGCAGCCTCGAACTGCGTCGACAGAGCGAGGATGAGGCCGATGAAGGTCACCACCAAGGCGACCACCGCAACCAGACCGCCAAGGGCGAGTCCGATGATCCACGTAATGCTGCATGCCCAGACAGCGAGTAGACGCCTGCGGGCCTGACGCCACGTCCCGGGTGCGTAGATCGCTGACAGGTCAGGTGAGTCGCCTCGCTGGACCTCCAACGCCCTGCCGCGCAGGATGTACATCAACCCACTTGGTCCACCATCCAACGGCATGCACACCAAGGATACTTGACGTCGGGGCACCCGACTGTGGCCCGTCTGCGGCATCACACAGTCGGGCGGAAGGGCGTTGATGATCGCTGGATCAAGGACGTACCAAGTAGCGCCCAGTGGCCGGTATGTGCGCCGGAGGCAAGTGCTCGGGCAAGCGCCGAAGGTGTCCGAGAGACCGCTCGATATCGCTCCGGATCACCACCGGCGATCGGGCACGGCTCGCGCCACACTGCGGCCCAAGCCGAGCACCCGATATTCACGTCGTCGCCCTGGCTGATCGACGGGCCGTGGGATGATGGCTCGATGGACGCGTCGCCGGTGTTGTCTGCACTGATTCGGTGCCGGTGCCGGTTCGTGGTGGTCGGTTCGGTGGCACGCGAGTTGCTGGGCGAGTCGGTGAACCCAGCGGATCTGGATGTGGTGATTGACGTGGCGGTGCCAAAGCGCGCCGCGATCGTCGAAGCGTTGGTCGATCTCGATGCCCATCTCGTCCAGGGTGACCGCCTGAAGCCGGTGACTTCATCGACGGTGTTGCCGTGGCGGTGGTCATGGATGGTTGTGACGGCGTTCGGGTGTGTTGATCTGATCGGCCGGTTCATCGATGGCTCCGGGTTCGAGGAACACGATCGAGCGGCCACCACCGTCGGGTTGATTGACGGTACGACGGTGCGATGCCACCCAACCAGGCATGCCGCATGAGCGCAGCCACCGGACTCGGCCCGATCGAAACGAGCGTGCTCGAGGCGTACGGCACGGTTGGTGCAGGGGCCGGTCAGCCGATGGTGAAGAACCAGCGGATCCTGGAGGTGCTGTTCCGGGATCATCGAATCGCACCGCTGTTCGGGTATCGCACGATCTGCGACTTCGCTCGCCCGTACGTCAGCCATCTCGAACTGGTCGAGTTCAACGGCAACTACGGATCTCCCGACTTCTCGGAGGCTTCAGCGAGATACACCGAGTCGCGACTCAGTCCGCTCGGTGAGGCAGCATTGCTCGCCGAGCGCGGTGAACGCTCGGCGCTCCCCATCGGCTTGATCAACGGAACGGTGCACCTCGACGGACCCACTCCGCCGTTCGACCCCCACCGGATCGTCGCCGGTCTGCTCGCAGTCAAAGATGGTGCATCCGATGCCGAGCTGATCGACACGGTGGGTCCGCCGAGCTTCGCGACCGGATGTCACGTCGACGTCGACCTCGCCGAGCTGGCCGCCGGTCACGAGGCGGTGGTTCGCTGCGAAGCGCACATCGACCGAGCCGAGAACGGCGGGCTGGTCATCTCACGCCTGCCGCCCCGATCGAGCGCGTCCGACATCGCAAGCAGCATCGAACGTCGCGTGCGTCGGGCCGGCAGCGACGTCCTGCCGATCGCCGATCTCAACGATTCATCATTCGGCTCGCAGACACGCATCGTCGTGCGTCTGATCGACAGCGCAGACCCCGACTCGGTCGCTCGTCAACTCCACGACATGTGGGGGGTGCACACGACCATCAGCGTCGAGCTCGACGCACCGTTGCCAAGCGTGCTGCGAACGTGGGTCGATCGACACAGTGACATCGACCTTCGCGAACAGCTCCGGCCGATCACCGAAGCCGCCCGATAACGACACGCATAGTCACGGTCTCCGCGTGTCGAGGCCCCTCGGGAACGGCCCAAGCCGAGCACTGCACTTTCCCGAGCGCCCAGTGACCGATGGCCAAGGCTGAGCGGAGGATGACGTGTCGGGCCGAGACGGTTGCTTGAACCGGTCAGTCCTCGATCTCGAGTTGGTATGACAGCGTGACGGCTTCTGTAGGTGTAGCGACGCTGGCTGCGAGGTCGGCGATGAGGTCGCTGTCTCCGCCGACGTAAAGCGACCAGAAGTCGACATCTGTCGCAACGAACCATCGCCGATCGTCGGGCCAGAACAGATCCGGATTACGCCAGTCGCCCGACGCCGGATCACGCAAACCCACAACCGCGGGCTGACTGGTCCCTCCATGAGGTAGTAGGTGCGGTTCGGCAGATCAAAGATCGGAATCGCACCCAACCCTGCGCTGATCGCTGCGTTGCGACGTCGGTCGTCGTCGCGGAGTTGCGCCCGTGCGGCTTCACGTTCGTGCCGTTCGGCATCGTCAGCGGCAGGATCAGTCCACGCCAACCGGGTCTCGGCGGTAGCGAAGCCGCGTCTCCTCCACACGGCGAACCATGCCCGATCGACACTGGATGTGTGCTGTGCGCCGATCTCGGCGAAACACGCGCGTACATGTCACGGTAGGTGGTCCACCAGTCGCCGGGAATAGGAGGCGGTGCATGAATTCCAGGACCGACGAGAACGAATCGGGGACGAGAGCCCCGACCGTGCCCATCGATCCCCGGAGTGCCGGTGCGATCCACGCGGCCGCCGCAGTCGTAGCAGCCGGCATCGAACGAGGTCACCAAACATCACGCGGACAGCATCGCACCCACTGCGCCTCCACGGACCCGTCAATTCAGCCCGCGACCGGCCCCCGACCCAACTCGGAACCGCACGATAACTGCACGAGAATTGACGCCGTCCCGCCGGACAGACCACTCGGGAACGGCCCAAGCAGCGC
>CAVPJT010000010.1:0-53004 GCA_963705485.1 Ilumatobacteraceae bacterium | reverse complement strand
GCGGCAAAATCACTCGATACGCAGGCCTGATATCGCCCGGGAGATGACCAGCTGCTGGATCTCGCTCGTGCCTTCGAAGATCGTGTGGATCTTCGCATCGCGGTGCCAGCGCTCGACGGGGTACTCACGGGTGTAGCCGTAGCCACCGAGGATCTGGATGGCCTCTTCGGTGACTCGCACTGCGGTCTCCGACGCCTTCCACTTCGACATCGAGCCCTCACCGTTCTTGAACTGACCGTTCTTGGCCAGCCAGGCAGCACGCCAGATCAACAGTCGGCTGGCATCGATCTCGGTGGCCATGTTGGCCAGCTTGAAGGCGATCGCCTGGTTCATGATGATCGGCCGGCCGAAGGCGTGACGCTCCTTGGCGTACTCGAGCGAGTACTCGTAGGCGGCGCGGGCGACGCCGAGCGCCTGGGCGCCGACGGCGGGGCGAGTGGCCTCGAAGGTCGCCATCGCGGGCTGCTTGCCGGTCGACACGTTGTCGCGGGCACGGGCGAGCTTCGCATCGAGCTTCTCCTTGCCGCCGAGCAGGCACGAGCCGGGCACCTTGACGTCATCGAGGACGACTTCGGAGGTGTGACTGGCACGAATGCCATGCTTCTTGTACTTCTGGCCCTGCGACAGTCCCGGCGTGTTCGGCGGGATGATGAAACTGGCCTGGCCCTTGCCCTTGAGTTCGGGATCGACGCTGGCGACGACCACGTGCACATCGGCGATGCCGCCGTTGGTGATCCATGCCTTCGTCCCGTTGATCGTCCATTCGTCCTTGGCCTCGTTGTACACCGCACGGGTGCGGAGGCTGGAGACGTCCGAGCCGGCATCGGGCTCGCTCACGCAGAATGCGCCGAGCATCACCTTGTCGGCGGTGCCATAACACTGCGGCACCCACTCCATGACCTGTTCGGGCGTGCCGTTGCCGGAGATGCCCGCCGCGGCGAGGGCCGAGCCCATGATCGCCATGCCGATGCCGGCGTCGCCCCAGAACAGTTCTTCGATGGCAACCGGGAGTGTGAGACCCGTGGGGTCGCCCATCGCGTTCAACAGGAAGTCGACGCCGTACAGGCCGATCTGCGCGGCCTCCTGCACGACGGGCCACGGGAACTCTTCGCGTTCGTCCCACTCCTCGGCGACGGGGCGGATGACACCCTCGGCGAAGTCATGAACCCACTTCTGGATCTGCAGCTGGTCTTCGTTGAGGTTGAGCGAGAAGTCCGTCATGACCTCAAGTTACCCACCGGTAACGCCAATGTCTACCCGTCGGTAACCATCAGTCTCGAGAGCGACGCCAGAACTGATGGTCGACTCGATGCCGCAGCAGTACCGTAAGAAGTCGTGGCGCCAGGAGACGACTCGTTCGAGCGATTCTTCACCCGGGAACACGACCGTGTGCTGCGCTCGATCGAAGGGCTCGTCGGTGACCATGAGACCGCCGTCGACGCCACCCAGGACGCATTCATCAAAGCGCATCTGCACTGGCAAACTGTTGCCACCTACGACTCGCCGTCGGCCTGGGTACGAAGGACGGCGATCAACGCCAGCCGCGACCGGCAGCGCTCCGAGCGGCGCCGACGCGACCGAGAAGCCACCGTCGTGGCCAGCGACGTCGACAGCCGGACAGATGTGCCGAGCCACATCGATGCCGACGACGCAGCGCATGAATTGTTGCGCCAACTCTCGGACGGACAGCGCGAGGTGGCGACGATGTTCTATGTCGACGACCGCAGCGTGGACGACATCGCGACGGCACTCGGCGTGTCGGTCGGCACGGTCAAGTCGCAGTTGTCGGAGGCGCGCCGGCGTCTGCGCCGACTCTCCCAGCAGTGACCAACTCTCGGTCGTCAGCCGGCGTCATCGCTGAGCCCGTTGGCGCCAGCCAGGCAGACGCCGGCTGAGCCGGCGGCAACTCCGCGACCGGTGCGGGCAGCGGGTCGGGGGCCATGGCGGGGCGGCGGACCGGCGGTGTCGGTGGCGCCAGCGGACCGTTCGGCACGTCGGGCAGGAACGGCTCGACCGATCCGAGCGGCGCAATCTCGGCGAACGGGGACGCCGGCAGCGATGTCGGCGCACTGCTCCACGCCGGAACGCGCGCCGCCGGAGCCAGCGGAACCGGAGCGGGCGGTACCGGAGCGGGCAGGGTCTCGGTGAGCGGCGGACTCGGCGCGTCGTCGGGAACGTCCTCGGCGTGGGTACGAACCACGAACGGCGGGAACGATGCCAGCCGGGTGCGCGTCCGGCGAGCCACGGCCACGAGCACGAGCGTCAAGGTGACCACGATGCCGATCGACGTCCAGGTGGCGATGCGATACCAGGCGTTTCCCGCATCGGTGCCAGCGGCGATGCCGTGGTACGTCGCGAACCCGAAGAGGACGAAGCTCGACCGGTGGACCCATCGCCACACCGAGCGAGGCAACCGTCGCATCGCCAGCGACGTGAACTCGATGGCGAGGAGCAGATAGAACGCCACGACGCCAAAGGCGACAGCACCGGGCTTCCACGTGGATGCCATCGGGATGAACAGCTCGGCCCAGCCGAAGGTGACGTAGCTGTCGGCAACGAGCCCGACGAGGTGAATGCCGGTGAAGACAACAGCGAGCCCACCGAGATGTCGGTGCAGGTCGAGGAGCCATGCCGGGCTGACGCGCCGAGACAACAGCCGAGTCGACAGCAGCAATCCCCAGCACACCGACAGGGTGAGCAGGGCCCATGCGATGATGCCCGACGACCGGGCGACGAACCACCACACCTGAGAGCTCACGCCGCGTCACCCGCCGACGGGCGCGTGTCAACAGTCCGCCTACTCACCACGGAGGAGAGACGACGCAGAGTCGCCCTGCGGTTGGAGGGCAGACGAACTCTTGAGCAAGAAGCGGCGATGCGTGGCGAAAACCGATCGGTTCGCTGCGCGTGGTGACCTCTGCCCATCCAGGCGGTCGTCTCGACTACGGTCATCGACGATGCGTGACCGGCCGACATCTCGGTGCATCGAGGCGGCCGCCGGCCAACCGAACCCGAACATTGCAGACCTGACTCAACCCAAGGGGTGCACAGCGACGTGTACCCCTCGTGGTCATCGACCTGTTCGTCGCGCACGGCGTCCCTGCACGCCGACACTGGCGGTTAGGACCAGCGGTGTCGACCCACGATGACGAGTTCGAGCAGTTCTTCCTGGACAACTACGCCGCGGTCCTGCACATCCTGGCGTTGACGACGGGCGACCGAGAGCGAGCGACGGATGCCACTCAGGAGGCATTCATCAAGGCCTACTCGAAGTGGTCGAAGATCCGGCGCTACGACTCGCCGATCGCATGGGTTCGGCGGGTTGCGATCAACGCGAGCCACGACAGCTTTCGCAAGGATCGGCGTCGGCGTCGCAGGGAGGAAGCAACCCCGTTGGCCGCGGAGGCCACCCACCCCGACCGGTATGCCTCGGACGAGGCGGCCACTCAGCTCCTGATGGAACTCCCCGACCGTCAACGCGAGGTCGCCACGTTGTTCTATGTCGACGACCGGAGCGTGGTCGAGATCGCGGCGATACTCGGCCTGAACGAGGGCACGGTGAAATCACACCTGTCGAGCGCCCGCGAACACCTGCGTCGCATCGTCGAGCGAGACGGGGCCGAACCGTGATGGACGACGACGACATCGTTCGCCAGCGCGCTCGCCGGCAAGCCAGAGCCGATCGATGCGCATCGAGCGCTCCAGGAATTGCGTCCGTCGATGCGACGTGCGCAAACCAACCGACGAATCGCTGCCATCGCGGCGGCCGCCGTCATCGTCACCGGCGGTGGGGCCGCCGCACTGACGATCGCAGGCAGCCCCGATGCCCCCACGTTGCGGACCTTCCCGAGCGTGGAGGGCGATGTGGCCGCCCCGGCCGTCTCGACGACGATCGTGGGGGCCGATCCTTCCGGTCTCGCCGACGACGCCCCGTCGGTCGATCCATCGTCGGTGGACCCGTCGCCGACGAGCAGTTCGCTCCGTCCCACCACGACCGAGGTCGCAGAGCCGGACCCGCCACCGCCGACCACCGAGCCGAGGGTCGTCGAGCCGCCGAGCCCACCGCCGGCGGTGCCGATGCCATCCACCTCGCTGCCGGCGACTGCACCATCACCAGATTCCGGACCGACCCCCACGACCGCGGCCGCTGCGACGTCGACGACGATCACGAGCCTCTGCGGTGATGTCGTCGTCACCATCGAGAGCGGACGGGTGTTCATCGCTTCGATCAGCGCCCTCTCCGGTTTCGACGCCAACGTCAGCACCGACGGTCCGACCTCGGTCGAAGTCGAGTTCAGGGGCGACGCCGGTACCTGTGAGATCCACGCAGAGCTCGAGCAGGGAACGCTCGACGTCGAGGTTCAGAACCCGGAGCGCGACGACTGAGTCTCAGTCGGTGGCGTTCGATGCGCTGGCCATCTGACGCGGCCGACGGGCCGGCTGAACCTTTGCTTTACGTGCAGCGAGGATCAGCACGACGGTCAGGAACATCACGATGTTGATCGACGCCAATGCAGCGACACGGAACCACTGATTACCGGAGTCGGTCCCTGCGGTGATCGCGTGATACGTGGCGACGAAGTAGAGCACGAGACTGCTGTGGTGCACCCAGCGCCAGAGCTTGCGCGGGAGACGCTTCATCGCGAGCGAGGTGAACTCGATGGCGAGGAGCAAATAGAACCCGACGATTCCGAACGCGACCGGGCCGGGCTTCCACGACGACGCCATCGGGATGAAGGTCTCGGCCCATCCGAACGTCACGTAGTTGTCGGCGACGAGTCCGACGAGGTGGATGCCGGTGAAGATGACGGCGAGTCCGCCCAGGTATCGGTGCAGGTCGAGCAGCCATGCAGGACTGGAGGCCTTGGCCACCGCTTTGGTGGAGATGAACAGGCCCCAGCACACCGACAAGGTGAGCAACGCCCAGGCGACCATGCCCGACGAACGCGAAACGAACCACCAGACCTGCGGGTTCATGCTGCGACCGTACCGCGCCGTATCAACTCGTAACGGTTGTTCGGGTCCGGACCGACGAGTACACCCGTCATCTCGTACTGTTCGAGCAGTTACGTGCGGCACACGAGCCGACGATCACGGCGCTCTTGGCGACGACTTCCGCCCACCACAACGTCGGGGCAGCGGTGGTGACCGAGTCCAGGTCAGTCGATGCCGGACGTCCGGTTCGGGCGTCGATCAGGTGATGGACGGCGGCGGAACCGCGCCGCCACCGCCGACGCGCCACGCTGCTCGTGGCGACCCCACCTTCGGTGAGCGTGATCGTCGCGGGGTGCTGGACGCCGTGGTCGCTGTCGTCCAGTTGGACCGCCCACGACCCGCCGGTCCACGCCGGACCGGCGACGCGAACGTCCCCGCCGAGTTCGATCTGAACGGACTCGGCGCCGACCTCGAGGAGCGCAGCGGCCACCATGTCCCCCGCCATGCCCTTGCCGATGCCACCGGGGTCGAATCGGGTGCCTGCAGGAAGCCGAACCGCCGACATCTCCGGGTACAGCTCGATCGGGTCGATCGACGCCGACGCCGATGCCGGCATCGAGCCCTGCACCCCGGCCATCTCGTTCCAGGTGCGGTCGTATCCGAGCGCCACCAGTTGATCGAGCATCAACGGGTTGAAGACTCCGCAGGTGGCTGTGCGAGCGTGTTCGGCGAGCGCGATGAGTTCGTAGGTGACCGCCGAGACGATCGAGAGGTTCCCGGCGTGTTCGTTCACACCGGAGATCTCGCTGCGCGGATCGAATCGACTCCACGTCGCCTCCAACTCCACGACGAGCTCTTGGCCGTATCGGGCGAGTTCATGCGTGGGCACGACGATCCGGCACGGGCTGCCCATCGCCCGGAACTTCACCATCGACCACGGCGCCACCTGACTCATCCGGACGCCGACGTGACAGGTGGGGGCGGCGCAGGAGCCGGTGCAGGAGCCGGAGCCGGAGCCGGAGCCGGGAGCCGGAGCCGGAGCCGGAGCCGGAGCCGGGGCCGGAGCCGGAGCCGGAGCCGGGGCCGGAGCCGGAGCGGGCGTCGGGGCCGGGGCGGGAGCGGGGGCGGGCGCCGGCGCAGGCGTTGGGGCCGGAGCAGGAGCAGGAGCAGGAGCAGGCGTAGCAGCAGGGGCCGGCGCTGGAGCAGGAGCGGGCGCCGGCGCGGCGGCAGGAGCCGGGGCAGCGGCCGGAGCAGGGGCTCCCGGCGCCGGTGTCGCTTCGGCGAGGGCGGGATCGACCGGTGTGGTGGCATCGGGCGGCACGGACGCCGTTGGATCGACGGGCTCCTCAGTGGTGACCGGCTCCTCGGCGATCGTCGTGTCGGTCAGCTCCACCGTCGCGTCGACCGACGTCTCGGGGATGGGGTCAACCGCCGTGGGATCCGGTACGCCCTCGGGTTCGGAGTCGTCCTGATCAGCCGCCGCTGACAGCGGTCCCATCGTCGGCAGCAACGCGACGAACCCGGCGGCTGCCGCAATCGTGACGCCCCAGCGGGCACGGCGAGCGGGATGCGCCTTGCGACGCAACGACGAGCGCAACACCGACAGGCGCGACTCGGCAGCGCCCGGTGCAGCTGCTGTCGACGCGACCTCGGCCACCTCGACAGCCGGAGCAACGCCTCGGGGAGCAAGCGGAGACGGTGACGGTGACGCTTCGCCGACAGGCGGCGCGAAGGAGGCGACCTCGGTGGAGTGCGGACGCGCCATCGGGGCCACCGCGACCCCCGCTGTCGGGGGCGGCGGAGCCGCCGACAGCGGGGGCGGGGGCAGCATGGCAGGCGACGCCGTGGCCGCTGCCGAGGGGGCGACCGATGGCGGTGGAGGTGGAGCGGCCGCGGTCCGGGGGACCTGGGGTGAGACCGGCGCCTGCTCGACGGGACGCTGTCCCCTGCTCGCACGCAATCGGGCAATCCGCTCTTCGGGGGTGAGTTCAGCCATGGGTCACCTCAGGACTCGACCTTGATCCGGCCACGTTCGACGGAGGCATGGAATTCGCCCTCTCGCTCCGTGGCGACGTTGAAGAACTTGACCTCGACGGTTCGGGGACCGTTCCGGTCGATCTCGAAGACCCAGTTGGCCTGCGGCGACACGGACGCGACGTAGATCGCCGATCCGTCGAACTGGAGGCCGACGGTGCCGATACCCGACAGCGAGTAGCTCGGGTAGCTCAGCGCGGCGGCCGGGACCGTGGTCGGAGCCGCGGTGGTGGTCGCTGCCGTGGTCGGAGCGGCGGTCGTCGGTGCCGGCGGCGCAGGCGTGGGTGTCGGCGCTGCGGCGGGGGCGGGTGTGGGGGCAGGTCTGGCTGTCACCGGTGCAGGAGCTGCCGGGGCTGGGGCGGGAGCCGGTGTGGCTGCAGCTGGCGCCGGTGCTGCCGGGGCGGGTGCGGGTGTTGGGGCTCCCACGACGAAGGCAGCGGTGGGGGTCAGCACTGCATCACCGCTCGGAGCCGGAACAACTGCGACGGTCGCTTCGTCTGTTGCAGGGACCTCGACGACGTCTCCGCCGACCTCGGGAACCGTCGTCGGTTCGGCCACGATCTCGGTCGCTGGCACCGGCATCGGCTCGACCGCTACGACGGGCACCTCGACGGGCGACGCCTGGGCGGGCAAGGAGGGAGTGGAGCCGATGACCATGACGGTGAGGGTGAGCCCGGCGGCAACGCTCAGACCGACGAGGACCACCGATTGCCAGTGGGTAATGCTCTGCGCGAGGGTCCGCCGGCCCTCATTACTCGTTTCCATGGTGGGGACACGACGCTGGGTGATATCTGGGTTGGGGCCCTAACCAAATCTTTACAATTCCGTGACGAAACGTGCGGAATCAGCGCAGATTGGTCGCTGCGAGTGGCCGTGCTGCACGAATCCGAACCCTCCGCGACCGGATGATCGAGAGCGAGCAACCCGATGGCACGCTCCGCTTGCGACCCGCAGGGCTGTCTGGGGTCACGGTCTGGTGACGATGGGGAACGGGGTCGCGTCGACCCAACCTGAGGACCCGTCGGCGTTGTTCGCGCGGATCCTGACGTAGTAGGTGGTCCCCCGACCGAGGCCCGTCAGGCTGACCGACACCGAGTGGGCGGACGAAGAGATCATGGCCGCCGAGATGACGACAGCGACCGACTTCGCCACCAACGTGCCGTCCGAGTCCAATCGCTGACACGGCTGCGGACGGGTACAGCCGGACCCGTGGCGCCGAGTGGCGAGGCGTGCAGTCAGATCGAAGCGAGGCGCAAGAGTTCTGGCGCGACGGTTGTGTAGATGAGGTTGGCGCCTGGCGTGTAGACGTGGACGCCGTCCCAGCGGTAGCCGAGGTCGGTGGCGATCGCCTCGTCGTTGCACCACTCGTCGGGTCCCTCGACGAAGTCGACGCTGGGCGAGTCGTAGGACGCCGCAGTCTCGCGGAGCAGATCGTTCACGTGAGCGACACGCGAGTCGTCGCCGCGTTCGGGCAACGCCCGCACTCCGGCGCCCTCGACGTCCTGCGGGCGCATGCAGGCAACTTCGAGCAGCGCCACGTTCGCTCCTTCGGCGAGCATCGCGTCGATGCCCGAGGTGAGATTGCGAACGAAGAGCGCATCGCCCTCAGGCGTGGCAAAGCCGTACACGGTGCCGTTGTCGTCGATGTCGAAGACGTCCCACGCCCCGACCACCACGAGCGCGACGTCGTTGCCCGCGGCCGCATCGGCCCACTCCTCCTGCCAGCCCTCGCAGATCGAGAAGTTGTTGCCGAACCGGACCGAGCTCTGCACCGAGCCCGAGTCGTACACGCTGCACCCGTCGACGCTGCCGTTGACCACCTGGGGGAACACGCCCCCGATCCCGTCGGGCAGATTGATCGCCAGCGCGTTCGCTTGGGAGTCGCCCACGATCGCCAACCTCGCCGACGCGGCCGGGGCCACAGCGGTGGGCGGCGTGGTCGAGCCCGGCACCGCAGTCGGCGAACTGGCGACCGGGAACGCTTCGCCGGTGGTCGACAGATCGTCGACGGCCGCGGCATCGAGATCGAAGACGGCGTCGTCACCCCCTTCGAAGCGATTGAACTGATCGACGCTGACGTAGAACAGCACCAGCGCTCCGACGAGGAATGCGCCCGCGCCGAGCGGCCAGTAGGTGACCGTCGAACGATCCCTCCACCAGGTCCCGATGATCCCCCGGCGCACGGGCGTCTCGAGGTAGCGGTACGAGGCTTCGGCGATGACCACCGTGAGCAGCATCGCCCAGAGGAACTTGCCAACCGACCCGTTGGTCGCGCCGACGTACACGAAGATCGGCCAGCTCCACAGGTACAGGCCGTAGCTGCGCTTGCCCATCTCGACGAGCGGCGACCAACTCATGATGCGTCGGAATCCGACGGACGCCGGGTGGACGGCCACCATGACGGCGACGAGCGACAGGATCGACACCAGCGGCAACAGCCACTGGTAGACGTAGCCGGCGGTGATGGCGGCAACCGCCGAGGCGCAGCCGATGATCGCGACCGCAGCCGCGCCGATCGGGTCGAGGGCACGACCTGCCGGGGCCTGCTCTGCCCGGGCCCAGCGCCACGGCCGCCAGATGAAGGCGGCTCCTGCGCCGAGCAGCAACCCGAACGAGCGGGTGATCGTCGACAGGTACATGTAGTTGGTCCGATCGACGCCATCGAATGCGGCGGGCGGGCCACCGAGCAGCGTCGGGCTGCCCGACTGGATCCAGAAGGTGTAGATCCAGACCACGGCCGCGGCACCGAGGATCAGCGAACCGACGACGTGTCGGGGAAGTCGGATGCGCATCAACGCGACGAACACGAGCGGCCAGATCAGGTACCACTGCTCTTCGACTGCGAGGCTCCAGAGGTGCCGCAACGGTGACGGCTCACCCGCGAAGTACGGCACGTTGCCGAGGATCTGGCCCCAGTTGTTGACGTAGAAGATCGACCAGGGAATCTCCCTGCGAACCTGCGACTGCTGTTCCGCCGAACCCCACAGCACGGTCCCCACACCGACGGCCAACAGCACCGCGTAGAGCGCCGGGAAGAGACGGCGAGCACGGCGCTGCCAGAAGTGACGGAACGACACCCGGCCGTGGCGGTCGCGTTCGTCGAGCAGCAATGACGTGATGAGAAACCCCGACACCACGAAGAACACCTCGACGCCGAAGAAGCCACCGTGCATCCACGAGAAGCCGGCGTGGTACAGCAGCACCACACCGACCGACAACGCTCGCAACCCATCGAGCGATGGCTGGTACCCCATGGCGGGGAACTCGTGCAGGTGGACCGGCGGTTCATCAGCGAGAGTGCCTCGCTCTGATGACGGCGTCGGCTGCGGACTGTCGACGATCGTGGTCACCGTCGCAGCGACGTCCCGTCGCGGGTGGTCTCCACCGTCCACCCCTCGGCCTGCAGTTCCGCTCGGAGCGCATCAGCTGCGGCGAAGTCCTTCGCGGCGCGGGCATCGTCGAGCGCCTGGGCTCGGGCGAGGGCATCGGCGTCGACCTCCACCGCCGTCGCGAAGTCGAGGCCCACGGCGCCGGCGATCTCGTTGACGGCCGCGACGAGCCGACCAGCGCCGTCGTCACCGGCGTCGAGCGCCGCGTTGGCCCGCCGGACCGTGTCGAAGAGCAGCGCGGTCGGCGCGCGGGGTGTCGAGATCGTCGTCCATGGCGGTGCGGAACTCGTCGAGGACCGCGGCGTCGGGCTCGTCGCCTTCGACCGCGGCGACTCGGGCGGCGAATGCGTCGAGCCCAGCGAGCGACTTCACCGCAGCATCGATGCCGTCCTGGGTGATCTTGACGGGGCTGCGGTAGTGCGACTGCAGCAGCACCATCCGGTACGCACGCGGGTCGTAGTGCTCGATGAGGTCGAGCAGGTTCGACACGTTGCCGAGGCTCTTCGACATCTTCTCGCCCTCGGCGTCGACGACGAAGCCGTTGTGCATCCAGTGGTTGGCGAACGTCTTGCCGAGCGCGACCGCTTGGGCGCGTTCGTTCTCGTGGTGCGGGAACCGCAGGTCCTGGCCACCGCAGTGCAGGTCGAAGCCCTCCCCGAGCAGGTCGAGGCTCATCACGACGCACTCGGAGTGCCAGCCCGGTCGGCCGGCGCCCCACGGCGACGGCCACGCAGGATCGCTGTCGGTGGCTGGACCGGTGGCGAACTTCCACAGCACGAAGTCGGCCGGGTGACGCTTGCCGGCGGCCCCGACCACTTCACGGTCGCCGCCACCCGAGCGCATGTCGTCGACCGACTGATGCGCGAGCAACCCGTAGTCGTCGACCGACTCGACCGACATGTACACGCCGTCGTCGGTGACGTAGGCGTGGTCGCTCTCGATCAACTTCCCGATCATCTCGACCATCTCGTCGACGTAGTCGGTGGCGTGCGGAGTGTCGGTGGGCCGCTCGAAGTTCACGGCATCCATCGCTTGCCACCAGATCGCCTCGCACTTGGTGGTGATGTCCTGCCACGGCCGGTCTTCGCGCAGCGCCCGATCGATGATCTTGTCCTCGATGTCGGTGATGTTCGACACCAGGCGGACCTCGAGCCCGGTCCACTCGAGATAGCGGCGCAGGATGTCGTACACGAGCGTGGCGCGCCCGTGGCCGAGGTGCGGTGGTCCGTAGACCGTCGGGCCGCACAGGTAGATGCTGACCTTGCCCGGCTCGCGCAGCGCCAGCTCGCGCACGGATCGCGTGGCGGTGTCGTAGAGGTGCAGCACGGTCGTACGAGTCTACGAGCACCCCCTCCAGCCGACCCGGCACCATTTCCCACCCCCCAATCACGTTTGCGCTTGCAGTCCCGGTGGACCGGGTCACCCGAATCCTCACGCAAACGTGCTGGGGAGGGGGTGGGGGCGAGTCGGTAGCCTCGGCTGCCTATGGCGAACATCCCCGACAAGCCGACGCTCGACGGCATCGAGGACCGCTGGGCCACCCAGTGGGACTCCGATGGCACGTACCGCTTCGACGCGTCGGTACCTCGCGAGGGCGTGTTCTCCATCGACACCCCACCGCCGACCGTGAGTGGCTCGCTGCACATGGGGCACGTGTTCAGCTACACCCACACCGACACGATCGCCCGATTCCAACGGATGCGTGGCAAGGCGGTGTTCTACCCGATGGGCTGGGACGACAACGGTCTGCCCACCGAGCGCCGCGTCCAGAACTACTACGGGGTGCGCTGCGACCCGAGCCAGCACTACACCGAGAACTTCGAGCCACCATTCCGCGGTGACCCACCGAAGAACCACCACGCCATCCCGATCTCGCGCCCCAACTTCCTCGAACTCTGCGACGAACTCGTCGAGATCGACGAGCAGATCTTCGAAGGCCTCCTCAAGCGCCTCGGGTTGTCGGTCGACTGGAACCACCACTACGCCACCATCGACGAACGCTCACGGCGCGCCAGCCAGCGCGCATTCCTACGCAACGTCGCCCGCGGCGAGGCCTACAGCCAAGAAGCCCCGACCCTGTGGGACATCGACTTCCGCACTGCTGTGGCTCAGGCCGAGATGGAGGACCGCGAACGCCCAGGGGCGTACCACAAGATCCCGTTTGTCCGCGCCGACGGCAACGGCACCATCGAGATCGACACGACTCGCCCCGAACTCCTTGCTGCCTGCGTCGCCCTCGTGGCCCACCCCGACGACGAGCGCTACCAACCGCTGTTCGGCACCAGCGTGACCGTGCCGCTGTATGGCCAGCAGGTCGAAGTGCGCGCCCACGAACTCGCCCAGCCCGACAAGGGCACCGGCATCGCAATGATCTGTACGTTCGGCGACACCACCGATGTCACCTGGTGGCGCGAGCTCGACCTGCCGATGCGCGCGATCCTCGGGCGCGACGGTCGCCTCCACGCCGACGCCCCGAGTGACGTCGACCCGGGCGCCTACGCCAAGATCGCGGGGCTCACATCAAAACAGGCTCAGAAGGCCGTCGTCGAACAACTGATCGAGGCTGATCTGCTGATCGGCGAGGCCCGACCGATCCAACATCCGGTCAAGTTCTACGAACGCGGCGACCGCCCACTCGAGATCGTCACGTCTCGGCAGTGGTACATCCGCAACGGCGGCCGTGACACCGATCTGCGCGCCGCACTCGTCGAACGTGGCGGCGAGGTCACCTGGCATCCCGCACACATGCAGCACCGCTACGACAACTGGGTCGAGGGCCTGAACGGCGACTGGCTCGTGAGCCGCCAACGGTTCTTCGGTGTGCCGATCCCGATCTGGTACCCGCTCGACGAGCAGGGCGAGCCCCGCTACGACGATCCGATCCTGCCGCCGGAATCCGATCTTCCGATCGATCCGTCGACCGATGCGCCCACGGGCTTCACCGAGGATCAACGCGACCAGCCGGGCGGGTTCATGGGCGATCCCGACGTCTTCGACACGTGGGCGACCTCGTCGCTCACTCCGCAGATCGCCGGCGGCTGGGAGGAGGACGGCGACCTGTTCGAGCACGTGTTCCCGATGGACATGCGCCCGCAGGGGCATGACATCATCCGCACCTGGCTGTTCGCCACGATCACGCGCAGCCACTACGAGTTCGGATGCGCACCGTGGCAGCACGCTGCGCTGTCGGGCTGGATCCTCGACCCCGACCGCAAGAAGATGTCCAAGTCGAAGGGCAACGTCGTCACGCCGATGGACCTGTTCGAGACCTACGGCACCGATGCCGTTCGGTACTGGGCGGGTTCGGCGCGACCGGGTGTCGACACCGCGTTCAGCGAAGACCAGATGAAGGTCGGTCGCAAGCTCGCGAACAAGCTGCTCAACGTCACCAAGTTCGTGTTGCAGTTCGGCGCACCGTCAGGTGACCAGTCGCTCGACGACGCCGTGACGGATCCGATCGACCGGTCGATGCTCGCGAAGCTCGACGGTGTGATCGGCGAAGCGACGGCCGCGTTCGAGGCGTTCGACTACGCCCGAGCCCTCGAGCGCACCGAGTCGTTCTTCTGGTGGTTCTGCGACAACTACGTCGAACTGGTCAAGGGGCGCACCTACGACGACCAGCGTCCGGCCGACGCCGATTCGGCGAAGCGAGCGCTGCGCGAAGCACTCAGCGCCGTGCAGCGACTGTTTGCGCCGACGCTCCCGTTCGCCGCCGAAGAGGCATGGAGCTGGTCGAACCAGTCGAGCGTGCACGTGGCGCCATGGCCCACCCCGTGCGGCGCTGGCGGCGCAGCCTTCGGCGACCCGACGCTTGCGGACGCGGTGCATCGAGGTGCTCACCCAGGTTCGTCGAGCCAAGACCGAGGCCAAGCGCAGCCAACGCGCACCGGTCGAGACGGTCGTGGTCACCGCTCCCGACTCGTTGCACGCAGCGATCGAAGCTGGTCGGAACGACCTGGTCGACGCCGGATCGATCCGAGATCTACAGGTCGTCAGCGGCGAGGCGTTGTCGACGGCCGTCACGCTCGCCGACGACGACTGACGCGCTCGGCAACAATCGGGTACCGGCGGCCGTTCTACCAACGCCTACACTCGCGGCGATGCCAGCAAAGTTGGGTCTGCCGGCCATCGTCATTGCCTGCCTGCTCCTGACGGCCGCGCCCGTGATCGCCGAGACGACACCAGCAGACACCAGCACTGCTTCCTCGACGACCGAACCCGCGACGACCAGCGAACCCGCGACCACAACGGCCACGACAACGACGATCGGGAGTCCGCTGGCCCTCGATGCACCTGGGGTCGACACCCCGGCAGTCGTTGCGGCGAGCCGGACCCCGACCGCGGTACGCAAGTCCAACTGACGCCGCCGCCACCACCGCCTCCGACGCCGTTCGATCCACCGGCCGACGGCGGCAGCGGCCGGCGGGTCGTGTATTCGAAGTCGAAGCAGACCGTGTGGGTGTACGACGCCACCAACACGATCATCAAGATGCACCGAGTGTCGGGCCGCCAGGATCCCAACGACCCGACACCGGGCGTCTACCGGGTCTGGTCACGGTCGTACAGCACGTTCTCGATCAACAACCCCTCGATCACCTGGAACTACATGATCCGGTTCGCGAAGGGCGACCGTGGCGGCAACATCGGTTTCCACGCCATTCCCTACCAGTACGGCCGCCCGGTGCAGACCGTCGATCAACTGGGCCAGGCACTGTCCGGAGGGTGCGTTCGCCAGGCCCCCGCAGATGCGATCTGGATGTGGAACTGGGCGCAGATCGGCACCGTCGTCGTCGTCACACCCTGACCCGTAGGTGGCCGGTGACGCCGGTAACGTCGAGCCGTCATGTCCGAGCCGACCTCACCCGAGCCAACCTCACCCGAACGGCCTGATCCAGCGCCGGATCAGGCACCGATTCCGCCGGTCGTCTCGGTGCATGCTTCGCTGACGCCACCGAATCCGACCGACACACCGACCTCGTCCAAGAAGCTCCCGCGCACCTGGGCGCAACGCCTCACGATCGCCGCCGTGTTCGCCATGGCGATCGGCTCCTTCGGCGCCGCCGGCGCGCTGTACGCCGGCCAGCGGGTGGTCGAGGACCGCAACATCGCTCCAGCAATCATCGACCCGTCCCAGGCGACGAACCTGCAAGCGACCCCCGAGGGTGGCGGTGAGTCTGCGGACGATGGCAGTGGCGCCGATCCCGACGCACCGCCAGAGACGTTCCCGCCCGCCGAGCCCGATGCCAAGAACTTCCTGATCACGGGCGCCGACAACAACTCGTGCATCGACCCTGATTCGCCCTATGCGCCCGCGTTTGGTGACCGAAGCAACCTCGGCGAGCGCAGTGACACGATCATGATGTGGCGCGTGAACCCGAGTACGTCGCAGGTCGCCGTACTCTCGTTCCCTCGCGACCTGTTCGTCGACATCGCAGGAACGTCACGAAAGGGCCGCATCAACGAGGCCTACGAGCGCGACAACCCGCAGAAACTGATCGACACGATCTATCAGAACTTCGGGGTCAACACCGATCACTTCGTGCAGGTCGACTTCTGCGCGTTCCGAACCCTCGTCAACGCCGTCGATGGGGTCGCCGTACCGTTCGAGACCCCGGTTCGCGACCCGAACACCGGGCTCAACGTGCCCGTGGCTGGTTGCTTCACCTTCGACGGCGACCACGCCCTTGCGTACGCCCGCTCACGCAAGCTGCAGTACCTCGACCCCAGCGGCGAATGGAAGCAGGACCCCACCTCCGACCTGGGACGCATCTCACGCCAGCAGGACTTCCTCCGTCGCACCGTGTCACGCCTGCTGTCGAAGGGTGCGTACAACCCCGATGTCGCCGGCGGTCTGATCGAGACCCTCTCGGAGTACATCGTCGCCGACCCGGACCTGACCCCGAGGAAGATGCTCGAGTTCGCCGGCGTCCTCAGTGCCGTGGATCCCACGGGTATCACCACCTACCAGATCACCGCCGATCCGCGCACCATCCAGGGCAACGCGGTCCTGGTGCCGTCGCTCGGAGGCTCCAACATGCAGTCGATCCTCGCCATCTTCCGTGGCGAGGCAACCCTCGGCGACGCTCCGGAGCAAGTCCTAAACACCACCACGGTGCCGACATTCGAGGCATCGACGCCGACCGATCCGGGCACGGCGGGCTCCACACCTGGCACCGTCGAAACGGCCCCGGCCACCACGCTGCCGAGTGTGCAAGCCGACGAGAACCAGTTCGGCATCGTCCCCGACAAGAACGTCTCCTGCTGACCTGACCGCTCGGCGGGCGATCGCACCGCTCGTCAGAGGTCGAGGACCCTCGCGAGTGCTGCGGCCGCATCGGACGGCCCGGCCACGGTCGCGAACCGTGCACCGACCTGCTCGGCGAGTTCGCGTGCTTCCACATCGTCGGACTCCGGCGCCACGATCACGAGTTCATCGAGGCGACGTGCCGCTGCGGGCACATCGCCGGGCGCCGTCGCCCGACAGTCGGACAGCAACACGGTGATCCGCCTCCCCGCCTTCGAACGCGACAGCTGATCGGCCGCAGCCGTGAGCGCGGCGGCGACGTCGGTGGTTCCGAAGCCGCGGAGCGCGAGTACCGAGTCGATCACCCCCTCATTCGACTTCACGACATCCTGGCTCTTCGCCGCCACCACGTCCTTGCCGAACGAGAGCACCGAGTAGTCGTCGGGACTCCGCCACGCAACCGCCGACGCGGCGACCGCGGCAGTCGCGAGCGGGCGCCCGCTCATCGAACCGCTGCGATCGACGAGCAGACAGATCGCAGTGCCCGGTGTCGACCATGACCTCACCCGGAGGTCGTCGGGGTCGACCGCGGCACCCTCGGCGGCGGCGCTCACGAGTGCGTCGAGGCTGGCGTCGACGTCGAGGTCGCCACCGTCGGGCCGGTAGCGCTGCGTGCGCAACTGGCCGACCCCACGCGGCGACGCCGGTCCGCGTTTGGCGAGATCGAGGAACAGTCGACCGGCCAACCGGCGGGCAAGCTCGCGAAGCTTCGGATCGGTGGCCCCAGTCAGGTCGGCGAGGAGCGCCAGCGTGGCGTCCGGATCGTCGCCGAGCGCTTTCGAGAGCGCCTCCTCGTCGAGTTCGCCCACCTCCGGCGAGATCTCGTCGAAGTGCGGTTGCTGCTCGAGCGATCTGCGAGAAGTCGTCTTGCGGCGCGCCTTCGACACCTCGTCGTCGGCGGCGTCACCCTCCTTCGCCGGTGGCGGACTGTTCAGTGAGCCGGCGTCGCCCCGGTCGGGGCGCTCGCTTTTCCCTCGGTCGACCCGTCGTCGTGCTTGCCGAACACCGTGGTCCACAGCTCGCGCACGATGTCCTCGGTCGAGCGGGTCGCGGCCTCGCGGAGGCGAACACGACCGGACAGTGCCACGACCGCGGCATCGAGCGACACGTCACCAGCCATCACTGACGATCCACGCACGGCAGCCAGCGACGACGCGACCGCGCACATGTCGATCGCACCGCGGACCGACGAACCCACTCGGAGGTCGCCGTGCGAGCGGGTGAGCCGCACCAGATCCACGACCTTGGCGACCCACTCGGGATCGAGGTCGGAGCTCCCGGACTCACGCAACGTGATCTGTCGCTCGTCGGTTGCGGTCTGGTAGTCGACGGCGAGGCGGCAGACGCGGTCATACACGGCCCCGGAGATGCGTGCGGTACCGATCGCATCGAACGGGTTCATCGCCGCGACCAGCCGGAAGCCAGGTGCGGCGGCGAGTCGACCAAGGCGGGCACATGCAGCTCGCCCTCGCTCATCACCGTGATCAACACGTTCAACGTCTCCTCCGGGACCCGGTTGATCTCCTCGACGTACAGCAGCGACCCGTCGCGGAGCGCCGAGGCGAGCGGCCCGTCGACGAACACGTCGGCGTCGTAGCCCTCGGCCATGACCCGTGCGGGATCGAAGTGGCCGACGAGGCGCGCCGGCGTCAACTCGGCGTTGCCCTCGACGAACTCGAAGCCGACGCCGAGTTCATGGGCGACCGTGCGCAGCAGCGTCGACTTGCCGGTGCCAGGAGGACCCTCGATGACCACGTGGCGATCCGCGACGAGTGCCGCAACCACCAACTCGATCTCGCGGCGGCGCCCGACGACGGTCGAGCCGATCGAGGCAACCAGTTCCGATGGACGCGGCGTCGCATCATGGACAGCAGGCTCAGACATGTGACCTCATCGACCGCCGAACCTAGCGAGCGGTGGTCGAGACGGGCGGATCCGTAGGAACATGGGGAGCCAGTCCACCCTCAGCCGTGGACGACGACCCCGCGGATGTTCGTGCCATCGCGCATGGCTTGGTAGCCGTCGTTGATCTCGTCGAGCGAGTAGCGACATACCCACACGACGGCACGAATGACGCCGACACGTGATCGCCGACGGCGACGCTCGTGACGCCAGGGCCGACCGGAGTACCTCTGCTGGACTCTTCATGTCGACCCCCGATCGAACCAGCTGTTGCATCTGGGGTCAGACCCCAGATGCAACAGCCCTCAGATGTCGCGAGTTGTTGTTCAGTCGAAGAGGATCACGCCGCGAATGTTCTCGCCATTGCGCATGGCGTCGTAGCCCTCGTTGATCTGGTCGAGCGTGTAGGTGTTCGTGATGAGATCATCGAGGTTGTACTGGCCCTGGGTGTACAGCTCCATCAGGCGCGGAATGTCGCGACGCATGTTGGCGGACCCGAACCACGAGCCCACGACCTGCTTCTCGAAGGCCGACAGGAACAGCCCAGGAATGGCCATGCTCCCCTCGGTCACCGGATGGATGTTCGTGACGACGATCCGAGCACCCTTGCCGCCGAGATGGAAGGCCTCGCCGAGGACGTCGCCGTCACCGGTTCCCATCGCCATGATCACCTTGTCGTAGCCACGATCCCAGGTGGTGTTGCTGAGGTCTCCCATCGCCTCGGCAATCGACGAATACGCGTGGGTGGCTCCGAAGTCCATCGCCTTCTCCCGCTTGAACTCGATGGGATCGATCGCTGCGACCACACGAGCGCCAGCCATCTTGGCCCCCTGGACCGCGTTGGCCCCGATTCCGCCGATGCCGACGACGGCAACGAAGTCGCCCGGTTCGACGTCTGCGGTGTTGACCGCTGAGCCCCATCCGGTGATCACACCGCAGCCGAGGAGGCATGCCTTGTCGAGCGGCCAGTCCTTGTCGATCTTCACGCAGCTCGCTTCGTTGACGACCGTGTGTTCGGCGAACGTTCCGATCAGGCACATCAACGAGAGGTCCTCGCCGTTGCTGCCGTGGTGCCGGGCCGTGCCATCGGCAATCTGCATGCCTGCCGCCAATCCAGCGGCATCGTTGCACAGGTTGGAACGCCCACGGGCACACCATTCGCAGCGACCGCAGGCGGGGATGAAGCCGAAGACGACGTGGTCACCGGGCGCGAGGTTCGTGACCCCCTCGCCGACCTCGACCACGACACCCGAACCCTCGTGGCCACCGATCATCGGTGGCTCCGGCGCAGCTCCGGCGAGGTCGCCGGTCACCACGTGCTCGTCGGAGTGGCACAGGCCGCTGGCGGCGAGCTTGACGAGCACCTCGCCAGCCTTCGGAGGATCGAGTTCGATCTCCTCGACGCTCCACGGCGTGTTGCGCTCCCGAAGAATGGCGGCTCTCGTCTTCATTGTGGTGACTCCCGTTGGTGGTGGATCTTGAGTTCCTGTCGGCACCGCAGTGGCGGGCGAACGAAACGGACTGTAGCCAGCAGACTGGTGAGGTGACGGATCCGAACAACCTCACCGACAACAGCCATCCGGAGACCGTCGTCGCCCAGGTCCGCTCGATGTCCGACGACGACCTGCACCACCTCGCCGATGTGGTCCGGCAGGTACAGATCGAGCGGGCGATCGACGACGGCGACCACGACGCGATCATCGCCGCCGGCTTCGAATCGGGCTTCGGACGTGACGGCCTGGGGGTGCTGCCGTGGGTGGAGGGCAGCGTCATCGTCTGCCCCGGAGGCATGGTCTCGAAGTCGAGGACGAGCCACCGCTGCCGGTTCGTCAGCGTCGACGACGTGTGGGTGTGGGATTCGGGCCTGCTGCTGCGTGAGGACAAGCGATCCTCACCGGGTACCCAGGAGGGCTTCCGGGCGATCGCGCTCGTCCCGCTCGTCGACGGCACCGGACTCGACGTGGTCACGGGCAAGGCGCGCAGCGGGCAGCATTCGGTCGACCACGTCGTGAGCTACGAGGTGCGCGGCGGCGAACTCGTGGAGGTCAGCCAGCGCAACGTCACCCCCGCCAACATGCGCTGACCGTAGATCTTCCGGACATCTCCCGACCAGAAACCCCGAAATGGCGCGCCGCTGTTGCGCTGAGCGCAACGCTGGCGCAATTTTCGGGTTGGGAGCGGGGTACGAGCGGGTTCGGGCGGGTCAGCGGGGCAGGACGCGGACTTCGATGTACTGATCGCCGGGGAACCAGCGGGCTGCGGCGTCGCGGATGTCCCCGGCGGTGATCTCCTCCACCCAGCGCGCCTGCTCGAGGAACTCGTCGAACGATGCGTTGCCGGCTGGGTCGGTGAACACCGCGAGCACTTCGTCGTTGACCTGCTCATTGCTGAACAGGTCGAGTTGCTGTCGGATGTTCTCCTGCACTGCCTCGAACTCGCGATCGCTCGGCCCCGCTGTTCGCAGGTCGGCGAGTTGCGCGGTGACCGCAGCGACGACCTCGTCGAGCAGTTCTGGTGCCGTGGTGTTCGAGATGTAGGTCTCGGCGTTCGGCGCTCCACCGTCGGCGATCTGCACGAACGAGAACGGCGAGTACGAGTCGCCCAACTCCTCGCGAACCACGTCCGTGAGCCGGGCAGTGACGACCTCTTGCAGCATCGCTGCGACGATGTCATCGCGCCGCTCAGATGTGCCTGGCGCCGTGAACAACAGGGCGACCGAGGCCTGAGCACCCTCGCCGGCAGCCACCTGCTCGGACACGATGCCAGCCGGCGGCTCTGGCTCGACGAAATCGACCGACTCGACGCGCCCGGTGGAGGGCAGTGTGGCGAGATATCGGCGTGACAGCTCGATCACCTCGACGAGATCGAAGTCACCGCTGAATGCGAAGGAGAAGTCGGACGCGTCGCCGAAGCGGTCACGGTAGACACGCTCGATGTCGTCAGCCGTCACCGAATTGAGCGACTCCACGGTGGGAAGCAGGAACCGGGGGTCGTCGTAGCGTGCGTCGAGCAACGTCGTGAACTCGGCGTAGCCGGGATCGATCGACGGATCGGAGGCGATCGCCAACTCGTCGTCGAGATACTGCTCGAGCGCGACCGGGTCGACCCGTGGCTGGGTCATCGAGAGATGGATCAGCTGGAACAACGTTTCGATGTCGCTGGTGGCGGCGCTCCCGAAGAACCGTTCGGTGAAGACGTCGATCGACGCCTGGAGCCCGACGTCCTTGTCCGAGAGGAAGTCGTCGAGTTCCACCGGACCGTAGGTGGCAACGCCACTCCGGCCGACCACGGCACCCGCCGCATCCGCAGCGGGCACATCAACGTCGTCGAGCACGGCCAGGCCGCCGGGGCTGCGGGCCTCGAACGCGACCTGCCCCTCGACGATCTGGTTCGTGTTGAGCGACACGCGCACACCATTGTCGAATTCGAGAACCACGGGATCGACGAAGTCGTCGAAGCCGTTTTCACTGAGCCGATCGCCGGCTGTCTCCTCGATGGGGTCCGGCGCCACCATCAGGTCGCCATCGATGCCGGCATCGTCTGCACGTGGCGAGAGGTCACGCTCGCGCATGGAGGTGGCCTGCGCCTCGAACGCTGCGGCGTCGGGTACCTCGCCGGCCTCGCTGTCAGGGACCACGATCAAGACGTGCGGCGATGCGTCTGCGAGGCGTTGCACGAACCGATAGGCGATCGTCTCCGGTGTTGCCCGGTCGAGCACGGCGTTGGTGAAGTCGAACTGTGCGTCGGCAGTGGGAATCGGTTCGTCGGTGAGCGCATGGCGGACGTACTCGTCGGCGAAGTCGGCGTCCTGGCGGGACTCGCGACCGTCGTAGTTCGACTGCGACGAGGTCCGATACGACGCGACGACCCGGTCGACTTCGGCCTGCGAGAACCCGAACCGGCGGACTCGCTCGTATTCGTCGAAGACAGCCTGCGTCGACTCCTCGAGCGAGTCGCCATCGGCCGACACGATGATCTCAGGCGCATCGAGGCTCCGGACGAAGCCACTCGAATCCACGCGTGCGTCGTCGAACGGCGCCTCGCCTCGGAGGGCGTCGATCCCCAGTCGGGTGGCGATCATGTCGAATGCCAGCGAGTCGAGAATCGAGTTCTGGTAGTCGGCTTCGACCGACTCGGCGTCGGCAACGGCAAGCGGCAACGTCACTTGGGCGAACCCCTCGGCCACGTCGGGGTCGCTGAGGATGCTGACCTCGATGTCACTGGATGGTTCGACAGTCAGTTCCGGCCGCGCCGGCGACGCGCCTCGCGCCACGATCGATCCGAACCGGTCGACGATGCCGTCCTCGATCGTGCTGGTGTCGATGTCGCCGACCACCACGACCGCCGCGTTGTCGGGCCGATACCAGTCGTCGTAGAACGCCCGCAGTGGCTCGGCGTTCGTCGAGCTGATCGCCGCGTCGGTTCCGATCGGGTCCTTGCCCTCGTATGGCGAACCGGCGAGGAACAGTGCTTCGAGCGCGTCGAAGATCCGGCCGTTCGAACTCGCTTCCGAACCCCGCCACTCGTCGAGCACCACGCCCCGCTCGCCTTCGACCTGCGCCTGGTCGATGGTCGCCGCCGAGAGCCACTGTTCGAGCACGTCGAGGCCGGTGGCGACCACGGTGGGATCTTCGGTCGGCATCGTGAGTTGGTAGACGGTCTCGTCGTAGCTGGTGTACGCATTGATGTCGGCGCCGAAGCCGGCACCGAAACTGCGCAACACGGCGATCAGTTCGTTCTCGGGGAACTCCTCGGTGCCGTTGAAGAGCATGTGCTCGAGGAAGTGGGCGCCGCCGACCTGGGTGTCGTCCTCCAACGCTGACCCGGCATCGACAGCCAGGCGCATCTCGACCCGGCGGCCCGGGTTGTCGTTGTCCCGGATGAAGTAGCGCAGCCCGTTGTCGAGTTCACCGATCACGATCGCCGGGTCGGGTTCGCCCAGCGGGGGAAGGCCGGTCGGGTCTGGGGCGGTGATCGGCGTCGAGCCGTCGACCGGCTGCGGCGCAGCGGCGCTCGCAGGCGGCGCCTCGTCTGCGGGCGACTTGACCTCGACGTCCGAGGTCGAGGTGCATGCCGCGAGCAGCGCAGCGAGCGCGACCGCGACCGCCGCAGAGGAACGATGCAGCCGCCGAGCACGAGTCACGGCGTGAGGTTACGGCCGGCAATCGCTTCGGAGATGCCAGTCCGCACGCGTTCGGTCCAATCGATGTCCTCGGTCGATCCACCACCCGCCCGCACCGCAGCGCGCTCGGCGGCGAGCGTCTCGGCGAGCGTGCCGATCTCGTCGGTGAGGAACTCGTCGATCACGTTGCGCAGCTCGCGGGCGAGCGCAGGGCTGGCACCGTCGGTACTGACCGCCACGGTCACCCGGCCCCTCCGAGCGATCGCCGGGAGGATGAACTCGCAATCGATCGGCTGGTCGGCCGCGTTGGTCCAGATACCTCTCGATCGCGCCGTGGCAGCGATGAATGCATCCACCGTCTCGTCCCCGGTTGCCGTCACGACCAGGCGCATCCCGTCGAGATCTGACGGTCCGAAGGCCCACTCTCGGATGTCGTCGAACTTCGACGTGTCGACGTGCTCGCTCACCTCGGTGGCGACCAGGCGCACACGGGCACCAGCGGCGGCGAGACCGGCGGCCTTGCGAGCGCCGATCCGGCCGCCGCCGACCACGAGGACCGGCACACCGTGGAGGTCGAGGAACACGGGATAGCCGAACGTCGGTGCGGGTTCGAGGGCCACCAGCGGGAGTGTACGAACAAATTCCCTACAAAGTTGATCTGTTTGGTCGGGTTTGATTGAATGCAGGCCGTGAACGTCCTGCCCGCTCGCCTCACCGACCACCCTGCAGAGACCGACGACCCGGTGGTCGACGCCCACCGGGTGCTCCGCTGGGCACACCGCCGATTCGGCGGCGGTCTCTGTGTGACGGCCAGCTTCGGCGACGCGGTGCTCGCGCACGTGGCCAGCGAGGCCATCCCCGGCGTGGAGATCACGTTGCTCGACACCGGCTACCTCTTCGCCGAGACGGAGTGGTTCGCCGACGACCTGCGAACACGTTTCGATCTCAACCTGCGCATCGTGAGGCCCGAGCCCGGCCTTGCAGTCAACGTGTGGCAGACCGATACCGACGCCTGCTGCAGCGCCCGCAAGGTCGAGCCGCTCGCCCGGGCACTGGCCGGACGGACCGCCTGGGTGAGCGGCCTCCGCCGCAGTGACTCCACCGCTCGCGGGACCGCCCCGTTCGTCCACGACGATCTCCTGCGGGGGGTGGTGAAGATCAACCCGCTTGCGGGCTGGACCGATGCCCACGTCGTCACCTACGTCGCTGCGTACGGCATCCCCGACCATCCGCTCGCCGATCGGGGGTTCCCGTCGATCGGTTGTTGGCCGTGCACCCGTCCGGTCGCCGACGGCGACGATCAGCGCTCCGGGCGATGGGCATCCAGCGACAAGACCGAATGCGGGCTGCACCTGTGAGCGTCGACGCCGAGACGATCAAGCTCGCCAGCAACTACCTCGGCGGCACCATCGGCGAGGAGTTGGTCAACGACCGCGACGACTTCGACCACGACGCCGAGCTGTTGTTGAAGTTCCACGGGATCTACCAGCAGGACGACCGCGACGTCCGCCGTGCTCGCACGCAGCTCAAGCTCCCGCTCGACTACTCGTGCATGGTGCGTGCCTCGGTACCGGGCGGGGTGATCACCAACGACCAGTGGTTGGCGCTCGATCGGGTGGCTGCCCTGGCCGACCACAAGCTGCGGCTCACGACACGCCAAGGCGTGCAGTACCACGTCGTACACAAGGGCGAACTGCGCGAGCTGGTCGGCGGGATCAACTCGTCGCTCTTGACCACACTGGGCGCCTGCGGCGACGTCGTGCGCAACGTGATGGCCTGTCCGCTCCCACACCCCGAGCGCGCAGCGGTGCTGGAGCCGCTGTTGGCCGAGATCGTCGCCAGGTTCCGACCGCAGACCGAGAGCTATTGGGAGCTGTGGGTCGACGGCGAGCGCGCCGTGTCGGCCGAGCGGCCGGACGCCACGACACCGATCGACGACGTCGAGCCGATCTACGGCGCTGCCTACCTCCCCCGCAAGTTCAAGATCGCCGTTGCGTGGCCCGGCGACAACTGCGTCGACATCTACACCAACGACGTCGGCATCGTGCCGACGTTGTCCGAGGGCACCACCGGAGAGCTGACCGGCTACGTCGTGCTCGCCGGCGGCGGAATGGGCATGAGCCACAGCCGGCCCGACGACACCTACCCGCTGCTCGCCCAGCCGGTGGCCTGGGTGCCGCCCCGAGATGTGGTCGACGTCGTCGAGGCGATCGTGACCACGCAACGCGACCACGGCAATCGCGACGATCGGTCACGAGCACGTCTGAAGTACCTGCTCGAAGCGCGTGGAGTTGCCTGGTTGCGCGAGCAGATCGAGCAGCGCACCGGGCGGGCGCTGGCCGAGCCGATCGCGGTGCCGTCCTGGGAGGTCCATGCGCATCACGGCTGGCACGACATCGCCGGAACGAGCGCACTCGGCCTGCCGGTGCCGTCCGGCAAGGTCAGCGGCGGGCTGCGAATGGCGCTGCGGCGTCTCGTTGCCGACTCGACGGTGCGCGATCTGCGCGTGACGGCTCGCCAGGACCTGCTGTTGCTCGGCGTCGCCGATCGGGGTGCCGTCGAGAACGTGCTGCGCGCCAACGGCGTTCGGCTGGCCGACGACCAGAGCCCGACCCGGAACCTGGCGATCGCCTGCCCGGCGCTCCCGACCTGCAGCAAGGCGCTGGGCGAAGCCGAGCGCGTGCTCCCGGACGTGGTCGACCGCCTCGAGAAAGTGCTCGCCGACACCGGTAACACCGGGCTCCCCTTGCGCTTGAACATGACCGGCTGCCCCAACGGCTGCTCGCGGCCGTACGCAGCAGAACTCGGCATCGTCGGACGCACCAAGAAGCACTACGACATCTTCGTCGGCGGCTCGCCGGCCGGCGATCGGCTGGCGCGTCTGCTTCGGTCCGACGTGCCGCTCACCGACGTGCCCGACCTGCTCCGACCGCTCCTCGAAGCGTTCTCGCACGACGCCACAACTCGCAGCTTCGGCGACTGGGCGGTCGCGCAGAACTGGGAGCGCCTGCAGTCGCTCCTCCCCGCCGCGACCTCTCGCCACCGCGCCAACCGGAGCACCCCGTGAACACCCCCGTTCGGGTTGCAGTTCCGGTGGGCCGGGTCACCCGAACCGTCACGCAAACGGCAAGGGGCCGGCGATGAGCGTGGCGTTGGTCGGGGCGGGGCCGGGGGATCCGGATCTCCTCACGCTGAAGGCGGCGCGATTGCTGGCGTCCGCGGAGGTCGTGGTGCACGATGCGCTCGTCGGCGACGGTGTGCTGGCGCTCGTCGCTGACTCCGCGGAGACGATCGACGTCGGCAAGCGGCCCGGTCGCCCGACACCACAGGAGATGATCTCGGCACTGCTGGTCGAACTCGGCCGGCAAGGCAAGCGCGTCGTGCGCCTGAAGGGCGGCGACCCGTTCGTGTTCGGCCGGGGCGGCGAGGAGGCCGAGGCGCTCGCCGCTGCCGGTGTGCCGTTCGAGGTCGTGCCCGGTATCACGTCGTCGGTCGCTGCGCCCGCCGCGGCCGGCATCCCGGTGACCCACCGTGGCGTGTCGGCGGCGTTCACCGTGGCGACCGGGCACCGGCGCGCCGGCGCGCCGGATGTCGACTGGCGCTCGCTCGCGAAGGTCGGCGGCACGATCGTCGTGCTCATGGGGGTGTCGCAGCGAGCTGCCATCGCCGCCGAACTGATGGCAGGCGGGCTCGATCCGATGACACCCGTCGCGACGGTCGAGTCGGCAACCACCGACAGCCAGTTGGTCGGACGATGGACGCTCTCCGAACTCGCCGCCGCCGACGTGCACTCCCCTGCCGTGATCGTCATCGGCGCCGTCGCCGCATTCGAGTTCGTCGCGCGAGACGTCCTTCGCGATGAGCGAGACCACCAGATAGCGGGCGTTCGCTCATCGCTTGGCGGTGAGACCGGCACACTGGTGCGGTGGAACTCCCGCCGCCTCGGATGAACCGACCGCCAGATCGCGAGTCGACAGCTGTTGCGTCCGTGCTTGCTGCACCGCTCGCCGACGCCCCGCTGCGCATCCACGGCCTGACCAAGACCTACGGAACCACCCGAGCGATCGACGGGCTCACACTCGAGGTGCCGCTCGGCGCCTGCTACGGGCTGGTCGGACCGAACGGCAGCGGCAAGTCGACCACCATGCGCGCAGTGGTCGGACTCGTCCGGCCGGACGCCGGCTCGATCGAGGTCTGCGGCATCACCGACGACGTGCTCGCCGTTCGTCGCTCGATGGGGGTCATGCTCGATCCGTTGCAGTTGTTCGATCGCTTGACCGCTTGGGAGTACACCGCCACGATCGGCCAGCTCCGAGGACTCGACACCGCCACGATCGAGCAGCGCTGCACCGAGCTGTTCACCGTGCTCGACCTTCTCGACGACGCCGACCGACCGATCGCCGGTTACAGCCACGGGATGCGCAAGAAGACTGCGCTCGCTGCCGCCTTGCTCGCCCGGCCTCGCCTGGTGATGCTCGACGAGCCATTCGAAGGAGTCGACCCGGTGTCGACGCGGGCGATGCGGCGCATGCTCGACCGCTTCCGCTCAGGAGGTGGCACCGTCGTGCTGTCGACCCACGTGATGGACATCGTCGAGCGGGTGTGCGACCACGTTGGCGTGATCCACCGGGGTCGCATGGTGGCGTCGGGACCAATCGACGAACTCCGCAACGGACGTCGTCTCGAAGACGCCTTCATCGAGGTAGTGGGCGCCTCCGACGTCGACGATGATGCGCTGGAGTGGCTCGGCTGATGCGAGCGCCGTCACGAGGAGACGTCTCGGGCCCGGGTGTGGGGAGAGGTGTGTCGAATGCGACGGTGGTACGTCTCTTCGCCCGGTTGCGGTGGAAGGTGTTGCGCGGCGCCCTCCGAGGCGACGGTGCGCAGAAGTGGGCTGTCGCGGTCGGCCTGATCGGCTCGGTCATCGTCGGCGCAATCGCGGCAGCCGTGCTGTTCACCGCTGGCCGCACGACCGACGACCCCACCACGTTCTTCGTGCTCGCGGCCGTCGGCATCACGCTCGTGGTGATGATGGTGGGCGTCATCGCAGGCCTCACCCAACCCGTCGACCCCCGAGTGCTGGCCACCGAACCACTCACCGAGCGCCAGCTCGGACTCGGCGTGCTCGGCGCGTCGGCGGCCGGACCGCCCGGCATCTCCGCAGCCCTGGTCGGCGTCGGGACGTTCGCCGGCGCGGTGCGCGGCCCGTCGTCGATCGTGCCAGTGGCGCTCGCCGTCGTGGCGTTCCTGATCACCCTGTTGCTGGTGTCGCGCACCACCGTCAATGCACTCGGGCTGCTGTCTGTGCGATTCCCGCGTGCCGGGCAGCTCGTCGTCGGCATCGGCAGCCTCGTGTTCTACGCCGGGTTCCAGATCGTTCCCCGCATGATCGGCGACGTCGGGAGCGACGATCAGGCCGATCTCGCCGTCACCTTGCGAGTGACACCGATGGGTCAGCTCGGCGAAGCGCTCGGTATCGCCGGCGACCAACCACTCGCCGCGCTCGGCCATGTGGCGCTCGGGTCGCTCTGGCTCGCTCCACTCGCCTTGGTGTTCACCTGGTCGACCCGGCGACTGCTCGTCTCCACGAAACGCGACGGCACCCGACGCTCCCGCAACGAACGTGCACATCCGCTCAGCGCACTGGGACGACGGTTGTGCGGGTCGGGTCCGGTCGGAGCGGTCGCCTGGCGGAGCATCCTGGTCAGGCTCCGCACGCCCCGCACGGCATTGGAGACGTTCACCGGCGCCGGTGTCGGCCTCGCCATCGTGTTGGTCCCGGCGCTGACGGTCGATGACGTCGGCGCCGGCGCCGTGCTCGTCGGCGGCGCCGTACAGCTCGCGGTGCTGTTCATCGCCGGCAACAGCTTCGGATCCGATGGGCCGGCCACCGCCGGCGAGATCCTCACCGGGGTCGACGCCGGGATACTCGTTCGGGCCAAGGCGCGCTCGGTGATCGTGGTCGCCGCCCCGATCGCGATCGTCGGACCGTTGATCGCGGCCGGCGTGGCCGGAGAATGGAACTACCTGCCAGCCGGGGTGCTCGTTGGCATCGGCGGGCTGTTCGCCGGAGCCGGCGGCGCCATGGTGCAGTCGATCCTGGTGCCGATCGCCATTCCGGACAGCGACAACCCGCTCGCCACGGGCGACTCGAACAAGGGCTGGTTCGCCGCCTTCGCATTGGCGATCGTGATCGCGGCGCTCGCCCTCGTCACCCTGCCCGTGGCACTGGCACTGTTCTGGGCGGTCAGCCAACAGTCGCTCCCACTCGTGACGTTGTTCGCCATCGCAACGCTCGGCGCCGGTGCCGCCGTGATGCGAGCCGGCATCACGATCGCCACCAATCGCTGGCGCAGCGACGAGCCGGGACTGTTCGCATCGATCACCCCCATTCGTTGAGGACGATCCGCCACGAGATGGTGCGCCCCAACCGCTGCGGTTAGTCTCGGCGCCATGGACGACACCACCGTCGCTGAACACGACACCACCATCTCCTCCGAGCAGGCCACCAATACCGAACTGCTCGAGGACGAGCTGCTCGTCGAGGAGATCTCGATCGACGGGATGTGCGGCGTCTACTGACGCCCGTCTGCCGGCGAACGACCGATCCTTCGACGTGACCGCCACCCCCACCGCGCCATCGCTGCTCGACCGACGGCTCGAGCTCCATCCGCAGGTCGCGCTGCGCCCAGAGCCCTTCGGTGCGCTCGCCTACCACTACGGCAATCGCAAGCTGATCTTCCTCAAACACCCCGACGTGGTCCGGGTCGTGCAAACGCTCGCCGATCACGCCACGCTGGCCGACACGTTGCACGCCTGCGAGATCGATCCCGCCCGCTGGCCGTCGTTCGAACGAGCGCTGTCCGCCCTCACCGAATCGGAGATGCTCCATGAGCGCCACGAAGACGCATCTGGTTGAGCAGCTCAAAGAGGGCCTCGATGCCCCGATCTGCCTCACCTGGGAACTCACCTACGCCTGCAACCTCGAGTGTGTGCACTGCCTGTCGTCATCAGGACGGCGCGACCCGCGGGAGTTGACCACCGCTGAGGCCAAGGCCGTCCTCGACGAGCTGCACGACCTGCAGGTCTTCTACATCAACATCGGCGGTGGTGAGCCGATGATCCGCCGCGATTTCTTCGAGCTGCTCGAGTACTCGATCAGCCGTGGCATCGGCGTGAAGTTCTCGACCAATGGTGCGTTCATCGACGCCGAGAAGGCGCAGCGCCTCGCAGCGATGGACTACCTCGACATCCAGATCAGCCTGGACGGCACCGACGCGGTCACCAACGACGCCGTCCGCGGCGACGGGTCGTACGACACCGCGATCCGGGCGATGAACCACCTTCGCGATGCCGGCTTCGGCGAGTTCAAGATCTCGGTGGTCGTCACTCGCCACAACGTCGACCAGCTCGACGAGTTCAAGGCGCTCGCCGACTCGTTCGGCGCCCAGCTCCGCATCACTCGACTCCGTCCGTCGGGTCGTGGTGCCGATTCGTGGCACGAGCTCCACCCGACCCAGCCCCAGCAGCGTCAGATCTACGAGTGGCTGCTCGCCCACGGCGACAACGTGTTGACGGGCGACTCGTTCTTCCACCTCAATGCACTGGGAGAAGAGCCCCTGCCCGGGCTCAACATGTGCGGCGCCGGCCGCGTCGTGTGCCTGATCGATCCGATCGGTGACGTGTACGCCTGTCCGTTCGTGATCCACGACGAGTTCAAGGCTGGCTCGGTCCGCAACGAGGGCGGGTTCGCTGAGGTGTGGAAGCACAGCGACCTGTTCGCTGAGCTCCGCGAACCCCAGTCGGCTGGTGCGTGTGCGTCGTGCGGCAGCTACGACGCCTGTCAGGGCGGGTGCATGGCGGCCAAGTTCTTCGTCGGCATCCCACTCGACGGACCCGACCCCGAATGTGTCGGCGGCTACGGCGAGGCCGCGATGCTCGAAGCGTCGGCAGGCGACCGGCCACGTCCGATGATGGACCACTCGAAGCCCATCCGTGTCGCCGCGCCCGAACGCGTCCCGGTGACCATCGGTCGCCGCTGACCCACCACGGCGTTCGCGTCTCAGTTGCCGAGCACCGACGGTGCGTCGCCGTCGGTGACGAAGTGAAGTTCCTGAACCGCCCGGGTCATCGCGACGTAGAGCAAGCGGGCGCCTCGTTCGGTCACCCGCTGGTCCGACCCCTCGCTCAGAATCTCGTGGGGGTTGACCACGATCACCCCGTCGAATTCGAGGCCCTTCACCGCCTCGGGCCCGAACACCGGAAGTTCCCGTGGGTCGAGCTCGTGCACATGGTCGACCGCACTGAGACCGTGTTCGGCCAGGGCAGCGCCGATCCCCGGGTGCAACGCCGATGGGGCGACGATCGCACTGACCCGACGCCGCTGCTTCGTCACCGCCGCGAGTGCCGCGGCGTCGGCCGCCAGTTCTCGTGTCGTTGTGCGGTGCCAGGTCGGCGGTCCGCCGGTACCGCGAACGCTGCGGCTCTCGGTGGCATCCACGCCCGTGTGCGGCAGCAGGCGATTCGCCACCGTCAGGATGGGCTCGGGGACCCGGTACCCGATGGTGAGGTCGGCGACCGTCCCCGCCGCCCTGTCGGCGCCGAGGTGACCGAACACGCTCGACCAGCGTTCCTGTCCGGCTGGTGTGGTCGACTGCGCCACGTCACCGACCAGCGTCATCGATCGGGTCGGACTGCGTCGACCGATCACCCGCAGCGCGACCGCTGAGTGGTCTTGTGCTTCGTCGACGATCACGTGCCCGTACGTGAACGGTGAGCCGTCGAGCATCGAGTTGGCTTCGTCGACGAGCAGCTGGTCAGCCCGAGTCCAGGCGCGGCGCTTGCCGGATGGTCCGGGCAACAGCTTGTCGACCAGCTTCACCGGCTTCTGCGTGGGCCACGCCTTGTTGATCGCTGCCTTGAGCGGAGCTGCCTGACGCCACGCGTCCTCGGACCCGGTTCGCTGCAGCAACTCTCGCTGCGCCAACGACCGCATTCGCTCGCGCCGCTGGTTGAGCGGACTGGTGCCCGACGTGGCCGTGGCCAACCACCCGGCGAACATCTCCCGGGTGATCACGTGGGTGCGCGCGCCGATCGGGATCCGCACGTCGTCGTCGGGCGGGCGGATCGCAGCGAGCGCGAGCGCCTCCAAGTCGGCAAGCCGGTCGGCCGCGCCTTTCCACCGTGCGAGCTCGACATCGTCCTCGCCGGTGATCTCCACCCGGGGGATGCACAATTCATCGACCGTCGCCTGGCGGACGGTTCGCTCACCGAGCGAGGGCAGCACGTTGCCGATGTAGTCGAGGAACGCGCGGTTGGGCCCCACCACGAGCACACCGTCGCGAGCGAGTCGGCCTCGATGCTCGAACAAGAGGTACGCCGCTCGGTGCAGCGCCACGGCGGTCTTGCCGGTACCCGGTCCACCCTGCACGACGAGTACCTGATCAATCGGTGAACGAATGACCACGTCCTGTTCGGCTTGGATCGTGGAGACGATCTCGCGCATCTCACCCGAGCGCTCGGCGCCGATCTCGGCGAGCACCGGATCGGGGATGCCCCCAGCGACTTCGCCTTCATTCGGATCGTCGAGATGCTCGTCGAGGTACGCGATGAGATCTCCGTCGTCGAGCGTGAAGCGTCGGCGGAAGTCGACACCGAGCGGGTCGACCGAGGTGGCTCGATAGAACGGCGCAGCGATCGGCGCCCGCCAGTCGACGACCACCGGGTCGTGGCGGTCGTCTTCGATGTGACGCCGACCGATGTACCACTCGTCGATCCGTCCGAAGAAGTCGCCGGCGCCCGGACCCCGGAGATCCTCCAGGGCATCGGCGACCGTCACCTCGATGTACTCCTTGGTGATCGCGTCGGCAGCACTCTCGGGATCGACGGCTCCGAGACGTTCGATCATCCGATCGCGCGACGCGCGCGCGTGGGCGAGGTGGGCGCGCTCGTCGTCGAGGTCGGGGAAGAGATCGGCCGCCATGGGGTCAGCCAACTTAGCGGCCGATGATTCGCCCGATGTCGACGGTTTTCCGCTGTGGGCATGCAAGGATCGTGCCCCGTGTTGCTGCTGGTGCCAATCGCCTACGTCCTCGGCACGTTTCCTTCCGCGATTCTGATCGCCCGAGCGAATGGCATCGACATCTCCACGTTCGGCTCCGGCAACCCGGGCGCGTCGAACGTCACGCGGGCACTCGGCTGGCGCAAGGGCATGTGGGTGTACGTGCTCGATGCCGGCAAGGGCGCACTCGCCGCCGGAATCGGCCTGGCGGTCGACGGGCTGCCGATGGCCTACTGGTGCGGCGCTGCGGCGATCGTCGGCCACATGTTCCCGGTGTTCCGGCACTTCAAGGGCGGCAAGGGTGTCGCTACCGGATCCGGTGTGTTGCTGATCGTGCAGCCGATCCTGGCACCGCTCGCCGTCGGGCTGTGGTGGCTGATCACCAAGGTGACCGGCAAGGCAGCGCTCGGTTCGGTGATCGCCGTCGCGCTCGTGCCGATCGGTCTGGTCGTGCAGGAGAAGCCGGCGTGGGAGTTCGTCGCCGTTGCCTGTGTGTGCGGCTTGATCCTGGTGAAACACGCGGACAACATCGTCCGGTTGATTCGGCGGGAAGAGCACTCCCTCGGCCAGAATTGATCGTTCCCGCCAGAATGGACACCACATGCAGTTGCTGACGCCTCTCACCCTCGGTTCGCGAACGGCTCCGAATCGGGTCGTCTTCGGCCCGCACGTCACCAACCTCGGCACCGACGATCGGTCGATCCCCGAGCGGCACGTCGCGTACTACGAACGTCGGGCTCGCGGCGGGAGCGGCACAATCGTCATCGAAGGCGCATCGGTCCACCCGTCCGACTGGCCCTACGAACGATCGCCACTGGCCGAGCGCTGTGCAGCAGGCTGGGCCGCAGTCGTCAGCGCATGTCGTCCGCACGGATCGCTGGTGATGGCTTCGCTCGACCATGCGGGCGGCCAGGGCACCTCCGCCTACAACCAAGCGCCGCTCTGGGCGCCATCACGGGTACCCGAGGTCAACGCGCGCGAGGTCCCGAAGTGGATGGAGCCGGACGACATCGCCGCGGTCGTCGACGGCTTCGCCGCCGCGACGAAGCTGGCAGTCGATGCGGACCTCGACGGGGTGGAAGTCAACGCCGGTCAGCACAGCCTCGTGCGCCAGTTCCTCTCCGGGCTCACCAACCAGCGCGAGGACGCCTGGGGGCAGGATCGCCTGCTGTTCGCCCGGCAGATCATCGAAGCGGTCCGCGATGCGGCCGGCGATCGAACCGTCGGACTTCGCCTGTCGTGTGACGAACTCGCCCCGTGGGCGGGCATCACCCCCGAGATGGCACCCGGGATCGCCACTGCATTGGTCGCCGCCGGCCTCGACTATCTCGTGGTCACCCGCGGCTCGATCTACACCGTCGAGAAGACCCGGCCCGACTTCCACGAACCGACGGGCTTCAACATCGACGTGTGTCGCTCGGTGCGCGCCGCCGTGCACGAGACGCATCCGGACGTGCCGGTGATCTTGCAGGGCTCGATCGTCGAGATCGGCCAGGCAGAATGGGCGCTCGGCGGCTACGACGACGATGCGCTGTGCGACGCCGTCGAGATGACGAGGGCCCAGATTGCAGATCCCGATCTGGTGAACAAGGTCGAGGCGGGCGACGCCGACCGGGTCCGTCCGTGCACCCGCTGCAACCAGACCTGCCAAGTTCGCGACGCCCGGAACCCGATCGTCACGTGTATCGGCGAGCCGACGAGCGGACGAGAGACCGAGGATCCCGACTGGTACGTGCCATCGCCCCACCCGCGCGAGGTCGCCGTCATCGGTGCCGGACCCGCGGGCCTCGAAGCCGCCCGGGTCGCCGCCATCCGTGGTCATCGCGTCACGGTCATCGAACACACCGACCAAGTCGGCGGGCTCGCTGCGGTCGCCGGGCCGAACGCCGCCTTGGTCGACTGGTGGCGTCGCGAGCACGAACGCCTCGGCACCGACATCCGCTTGGCGACCACGACGTGGGAGGTCGACGACCACACGACCGTGATCCAGGCCACCGGGTCGATGCCGGGGTCAAGCCGTACGAGGTCGCCGATGGAACCATGGTGCTCGACATCGCCGACGTGCGGCGCGGCGTGGTCGAGCTCCCGCATGAGGGCACCGTGGTGCTGTTCGATCCGATCGGCGGGCCGATCGCCGTGGCGCTCGCCGAAGAACTGGGCGATCGAGCCGTGCTGATCACCCAGGACAACATCGCGGGCAACGAACTCTCACGCACGGGCGACCTGGCACCATCGAACACTCGTCTCGCGCAGGCCGGCGTGACGATCGAGCGGCGAACACTGTTGCGCGCCGCCCGGCCGGGCGAGGTCGAGGTCGAGGACAAGTACTCCGGCGAGCGCCGCACCATCGCGTGCCGCGGCGCTCGCCGATTGCGGTTTCCGCCTGCCGACCGAGCCGATCGATGGAGCCGTACAGATCGGCGACGCAGTTGCTCCTCGAACCATTCACGAGGCAGTCCTCGAAGCTCGCCGAGCAGCGCTGGCGCTCTGATCAGCGCACCCCCACCCAGTACGGGTCGCGGAGCAACCGCTTCTTGAGCTTGCCGTGCGCTTCGCGTGGGAGCCGGTCGACGAGGTCGTACGACTTCGGCAACTTGTACCCAGCGAGTCGTCCCGCCGCGAAGCGTCGTACGTCGTCGAGATCGATCTCCCCGACCGGTTCGATGACCGCCTTGATCTGCTCGCCCCACTCGGGGTCGGGGATCCCGAACACGGCGACGTCACCGACCGCTGGGTGCTCACTCAGCACGGCCTCGATCTCCGCCGGGTACACGTTCGATCCGGCGATCAGGATCAGGTCGACGCGGCGATCGGCGAGATACAGGTACCCGTCATCGTCGAGCCAGCCGAGGTCGCCCACAGTGAAACGTCCGTCGGGCAACTGGATCGATGCCGTCTTCTCGGGGTCGCCGTGATATTCCGGCGCACCATCGGAACGGCGGCAGTAGATCGTGCCGACCTCACCGGCGGGCAGGTCGTTGCCGTCGTCATCGACGATCGAGTACTCGATGCGCGCCGAGGCCCTGCCGACAGTGCCCGGATGCGCCAGCCATTCGTTGCTGTCGCAGATCGCCGGCCCCGTCCCCTCAGAGGAGCCGTACATCTCGTAGATCACCGGGCCGAGCCACTCGATCATCGCCACTTTGGCCCACGACGGGCACGGCGCAGCGGTGTGCAGGATCCACTCGAGTGAGGAGAGATCGAACCGCGATCGCTCGGCGTCGTCGAGCTTGAGCAGGCGCACGAACTGGGTCGGGACCATCGGTGTGGCTGTGATGCGATGTTGCTCGATCAAGTTCAACGTGTCGAGCGGATCGAATCGCGGCGTGACCACGACGGAAACCCCCTTGGCCAGCGAGGCCATCAAGACCGCATTGCCGAGGGCGTGGTACAGCGGCGTGGTGATCAGCGTCGTTCCGTGGTCGGGCATCCGGACGAGCGAACCCCACCCTGACATTGCGACGATCGACGCGCCAACAGGCCCGGCCAGGTCTGCGCGGTTCACACCCTTGGACTTGCCTGTCGTTCCTCCGGTGAACATCAGCGGCGAGCCCGATGCGCGTTGGGTCAGCAGTTCATCACCCCCCGCCTCGAGCCACGCTTCATAGTCCGCGCCGAGTTCCACCACCGCCACCTCACCCAACCGAGCGACCTGTGCAATCGCGTCGTCGAGGAGACCACGGAGATCAGTCTCGACGACGACCAGGCGGCATCCGCTGTCGTCGAGCAACGCGGCGATCTCAGCAGCGGTGAGATGCCAGTTGAGCGGCACAACACGCGTGCCGGCCCGACCGTTGCCCAGACTCATCTCGGCCCATTCCGCCCGGTTCGCGCGAGCACGCCCCACACCTCGCCGATGTCGACACCCGCCCCCTCGAGCGCTCGGGCCACGCAGCGAGCACGCCGTTCGACGTCGTCCCACGTGAGTGTGCGGTCGCCAGCGATCACCGCCGGGCTCGCCGGATCGGGTGGCGACAGCAGTCGTTCAGGCTGCAGCTCCTCCATGCGCTCGCAGCGTAGGTGCCCTGCAACACTCACCATTCATGGGGAGCAACGACGCACTGTTCGACTTGACGGGCCGGGTCGCGGTGGTCACCGGCGGCTCGCGCGGCCTCGGACGCCAGATGGTGCTCGCCTTCGCCGAGCGTGGCGCCGACGTGGTGATCGCCAGCCGCAAACTCGACGCCTGCGAGGCAGTTGCCACCGAGGTCCGCGAGCTCGGCCGACGAGCACTCCCGGTGGCCTACCATGCCGGCCACTGGGACGACGCCGATCGACTGTACGAGACCGTCTACCGCGAGTTCGGGCGATGCGACGTACTCGTCAACAACGCCGGGATGTCTCCCCTGTACCCGAGCGTCGATGCGATCAGCGAGGCGCTCTACGACAAGGTGATGGACGTCAACCTGAAGGGTCCGTTCCGGTTGTCGGCGCTGGTCGGGACTCGCATGGCCAGCTCCGACCACGGGGGCAGCAACGGCGGATCGATCATCTTCGTGTCGTCGATCGCGTCACACCGACCCAGCCCGAACGAACTCGTCTACGGCGCGGCAAAGGCGGGCATCAACAACCTGACCTCCGGTCTCGCCCGCACGCTGGGACCAACGGTGCGGGTCAACTGCATCGCGCCAGGTCCGTTCCTGACCGACATCTCGAAGGCGTGGGACCTCGATGCGTTCGAGCGATCGGCACGGGCAGGCTTCGCGCTCGAGCGTGGCGGCGAACCGCACGAGATCGTCGGCACCGCCCTGTACCTCGCCACCGATGCCTCGTCGTACACGACTGGCGCGGTGATCGATGTCGACGGCGGGCCGCGATGACCTCCGACCGCGCCGAGCAGCTCCGTTCGACATCCGCGTGACCCCTGGCACACCCGTCTCGCTACTGTGCCCGGGATGGAAATGAACTTCGCCACCGTCTGGGAATCCATCACCGACGCCATTCCCGATGCCCCGGCGATCACCCATGCCGACACGACCCGCACCTGGGCCGAGTACACCGAGCGAGCAGCGCGAGTCGCCGGAGCGCTCGATGCCGCCGGCCTCGGCCACGACGCGAAGACCGCGCTCTACATGTACAACTGCAACGAGTACATGGAGGCCCAGTACGGCTGCATGAAGACGCGGGGCGTGCCGATCAATGTGAACTACCGGTATCTCGACGACGAGCTCTGGTACCTGCTCGACAACTCCGACTCCGAAGCGCTGTTCTTCCACTCGTCCCTCGGAGACCGGGTGGCCCGAGTGATCGAGCGGCTGCCGAACCTCAAGCTGCTGGTCGAAGTCGACGACGGCGAGGGCGCCGGACAGGTGGCGTCGGCACGCTCGTACGACGACGTCATCACGACCAACGAGCCAATGGACCGCATCGAGCGTGCCGAGGACGACATCTACATGCTCTACACCGGCGGCACCACGGGGATGCCGAAGGGCGTGATGTACGCGAACGGCGGGATGGCTGCCGGGCTGATCGCGAGCGGCTTCCCGCTGCTCGGAGTTGCCCCGCCCACCGACGCAGCAGAGGTCGCCGGCATCGTCAAGACGGCCGTCGAGGCAGGCAACCAGCTGATCTCGATCCCGTGCGCACCGCTGATGCATGGCACCGGGCTGTGGATCGGATGCTTCATCCCGCATCTTGCGGGCGGCCACGTGGTCACCCTGACGAACCGGAGCCTCGACGCACACGAAGTGCTCGAGACCCTCGAACGCCACCGGGCCAACGCGATCACGATCGTCGGCGACAGCTTCGCCAAGCCCTTGATCAGGGCGCTCGACGAGGGCAAGGCCGACGGCTCGAAGTACGACACGTCGTCGATCGCGGTGATCTCGTCATCAGGTGTGATGTGGACGACGGAGGTCAAAGAGCAGCTCCTCGACCGGATCGAACAGGCGATTCTCGTCGATGCCATGGGCTCGACCGAAGGCACCATGGGTACCCAGATCTCGATGAAGGGCATGACGTCCGACACGGCGAAGTTCACCCAGGCGCCCACGACGAAGGTGTTCACCGACGACGACCGTGAAGTGACGCCCGGCTCCGATGAAGTCGGCATGGTCGCCGCCGGCGGCAACGTGCCCCTCGGCTACTACAAGGATCCGGAGAAGTCGGCACGCACCTTCCGGGGGATCGACGGGGTGCGGTATTCGTTCCCGGGCGACTTCGCGAAGGTCGCCGCCGACGGCTCGCTGATCCTGCTCGGTCGGGGCAGCCAGGTGATCAACACCGGCGGCGAGAAGGTGTTCCCGGAAGAGGTCGAGGAGGCGGTGAAGCGCGTCGACGGCGTCATCGACTGCCTCGTCGTGGGCGTCGACAACGAGAAGTTCGGCCAGGCCGTCACTGCGGTCGTCTCGCTCGCCGATGGATCGGCGGTCGATTCAGCCTCGATCATCGAGTCGGTCAAGAACGATCTCGCGGGCTTCAAGGCCCCGAAGTCGGTCATCTTCGTCGATCAGGTCCCTCGGGCCCCGAACGGCAAGGCCGACTATCGCGCCGCCAAGGAACACGCCGACGCAGCACGGCCCACCTGACCCCGACGGCGACCTCAGCCGAGCCCGAACCAGGGCGGCGCCGCGAGGTCAGCCTCGAAGATCTCGCGATCCTCCGCCTCGGCGACCTCGACCGATGCCGCAGCAGACCGTTCTTCGATCGCCTCGGCGTCACGCCCGAGCGCGGCGAGTGCACGTGCTCGGGCCTCGTGTGCGTAGCCGAGGTCGAAGTCGCGGAGGTCGGCCTCGGCGACCACGGCAGCGCATTCGTCGGCGTGGTGCAGCGCGAGCTCGCCGTGCCCGAGCACCACGTGGCAACGCGACAACAGCCACGAGGAGCGCGCCGTGTTCGCTGGACCACGATCCGCGGCTCGCTCCCAGTGGTACGAGGCGGCGTAGGCACGACGGAGCAGTTCCGTAGCGTCGGGCGATACTGCGTCGAGCAGCTCCCAGACCGAGTTGTTCGCCGTGATCGCCTGGGTTCGGTGCCAGGCTCCCTCGATCTCCTCCCCCGTCGAGGCGCCCTCGGCGGTCTCGACCGACGGCATCGGATGACCGGCTTCCAGCAAGGTCTTGAGACTGTCGAGGATCTCCACCCAACCGAGCCGAACGTGTTCCCAGGTGAGCGGACTCAGTGCCAGATCGCCGTGGCGCAGCGTCACTCGCGTCACCGAGCCATCGTGGTTGGCCGACGCGAGTCGCCACTCGACGCGGCCCGGAGGTTCCGCTGCGAGCGCCGCGTCGTAGAGCACATGCCACGTCATCACGAGGCGATGTGGTGGGTCGATCTCCTCGATCACGCCTTCCACAGCATCCCGATCGTCGGGAAGCACATTCCGGTACCCCGACCCGGGTTGGAAGTCGGACACGAAGATCGTGTCGTGGAAGTACTGGCGGGTGAAGTCGGGGTCGAGCAGCGCGTCCCAGACCCGTTGCAGCGGGGCTTGGATGTAGATCTCGTAGACGTGTGTCGCGGCGGGCATGGGTCTCAGGCTCCTTCGCTCCGGGCGCGCAGATCCAGCAGCCCTGCGACGTGGGGTTCGGCGTACCGAGAAATCCAACGGTCATGGATCTCGCGGATCGGTATCGGATTGAGATAGTGGAGCTTCTCGCGTCCGTGCTTCTCGGCGACCACGAGATGCGCCGCCTCGAGGATTCGCAGGTGTTTCATCACGCCAAACCTGGTCATCTCGGGGAACCCATCGACAAGGGTCGACAGCGTCTGACCGTCGTTGTCGGCGAGCCGGTCGAGCAGCGAGCGGCAGGCGTCGGATCGGCAAGTGCCTTGAACACCCCATCGAGCTCCTCCACGCCACGAGCATATGTGACCATATGGTCACATGTCAATGATGGTGCTCAGGCCTGGAGCTTCTCCACGAAGAAGTCGAGCACCCGGGCGACGCTCGCCTCGTCGCGCTGCTCGGTCAGCACCGAGTGATCGGTCGCCTTGGCGCTCGGAAGCTCGATCGCAATGAAGGCGTTGCCGAGCAGTTCACGAAGCGAGGCGAATCGGTCACCGACGAGCTTGTCGCCGGTGAACCGGAGTCCGAGCACCTGGCAGCCAGCGGCCGCCCGCTCGGCGATCGCTGCAGCATCGTCGGGCGACAGGTTCAGGTCGGCGCCGCGTGTCTTGCCGATCGGCAGCGGCATCGACGGCTGCGACAACACCGGCGCCAGCATGATGTCGTCGACCATCATCCCGAGGGCGAAGCCGCCGGAGAAGCACATCCCGACCGCACCGACGCCCGGGCCGCCGACCTCCTGATGGAGGTTGCGTGCCAGCGCGCGCAACCACGCGATGATCGGCGAGGTCTGGTTGAGCGCGAATGACGTGAACTCCCGGGCGATGCACACCTTCGCCATCTGCTGCGCGGCGTAGACGTTCGATGGCTCCTTGCCGGGCGTGCCGGCCAGCGAGGGCATCACCACCGTGAAACCGCGATCGGCCACCTCGTTCGCGAACTTGGTGACGAGTGGTGTGATGCCAGGGATCTCGTGGATCACGATCACCGCCGGGCCCGAACCACGGCGGTAGGTCGGACGTGTCAGCCCAGCGGCGGAGAACTCGCCGAGTTCCCATCCATCCAAGACGTCAGGTGTGGCGCTCATGGACCGATCTTGCCAGATCCCGTCGAGTTCAGAGGCGCCGCATCGCGTCGAGCGCCGACTCCGCCAGGATCTCGGTGCCGACCTTGAACGCGTTGAGCTGTTCGTCGCTGATGCCCTGGTCGCCCATGGCCCCGTGGAGATAGCGGGCATAGACGCCCTCGGAGATCACGGCCAGGCGGAACGACCCAAAGGCGATGTAGTAGTCGATCTGCGACAGATCTCGACCGGTTCGGTTGGCATATCGCTCGAGCAGTTCGGCGTAGGTCGGGAACCCCTCGATGCCCGTGGGATCGTTCGGGCGACTCTGCACGCCGCCGGGATCGGCCCAGTAGACGCCGACGTAGCCGACATCTGCGAGCGGGTCGCCGAGTGTGCACAGCTCCCAGTCGAGCACGGCGTTGATCCGCCCCTCGGCGACGTCGGTGAGCACGTTCCCGAATCGGTAGTCACCATGCGCGATCGACACGCCCTGCTGCTCGGGAACCGCTCGGCCAGGCGGCGGGCCACTTCCTCGACGGCGGGCAGCTCCCGGGTCTTCGAGCGCTCCCACTGGGTGCTCCAACGTTTCACCTGTCGTTCGACGTAGCCCTCGCGCTTTGCGAGATCACCGAGGCCGACCTCGTCGACATCGACCGCATGCAGGTCGGCGAGCACGTCGATCAGATCGAGCCCAGCGGACCGACGGTGCTCGACCGTGAGCAACGCACCCTTGTCGGCACTGTCGAGCACGACCCCGTCGACGAAACCCATCACATAGAACGGCGCGCCGTTCACTGCGTCATCGGTGCACAGACCGAGCGCCGGAGGCACGGGCACGGATGACTGGCCCACCCCGGAGATGATCTTGTGCTCGCGAGCCATGTCATGTGCGGTGGCGAGGACTGCCCCGGTGGGCGGCCGCCTGAGCACGTACTTCGTGCCGTCTGCTCCGGTGACCGTGTAGGTCAGATTCGAGCGGCCACCGACGATGGCGTCGAACTCGAAGGGGGCGGTTGCTCCGTCGATGTTGTCGACGAGCCAGGCCGTGACGGGGGCGACGTCGATGCCGTGGATCGGTTCCTGCACGGTGACCGACCGTAGCCGCAACGTGGTGTGGGAGATGTGCCTGGGGGATCTCCCCCGTCGGTCAGCCCGGGCGTCCGACGCCGGTGACCTTGCCCCAGTTCACCGCAGCGATGTTGACGACGCTTCCGGTGTTCGGGGCGTGCACCTGCATGCCGTTGCCGAGGTAGATGCTCACGTGACTGATCGGGCTGTAGAAGAACAACAGGTCGCCGGGTTGCGCCGATTCCTTCGGGACACGGGGGGTGGATGCGTACTGGGCACGAGACTGGTGCGGCAGTCCGACGCCGGCCTGTCCCCACGCCCAGGCGGTCAGACCGGAGCAGTCGAAGGCGACACCCGGACTCGAGGCGGCGTAGCGGTACGGCACTCCCTGCTGGCCGAGTGCGGCCTGCACGGCGATCCCCGACCGAGAGGACACCGCCGGTGCGGAGAAACCTCCGCCGCTCCCCGATGACGAACCGCTGGTACTCGAACCACTGGAGCTCGAACCGCTCGTGCTGGAGTTGCCTCCGCCCGAGTTGGAGTTGCCTCCACCGGAGTTGCCGCCGCCGGATGACGCGGTGGCCGAGGCCGCTGCAGCCTGCTCACGGAGACGACGGGCCGATTCCTCGGCGCGACGCTGTTCCTCTTGTGCGATCAGCTGGCCGAGCTTGGCCTCGGCGTCGGCGCGGGCCTGGGTGTACTCCTGGGTGCGGCGATCGGTCTCGGACTGGGCATCGGTGAGCGACGCAGCGAGCTGGTCGGCCTGGTCGCGCTTGCGGTCGAGCGCATCCTTCTCGTCGTTGAGGTCGGCCACGAGCGCCTCGAACTCGTCCGTCGTCAGGTCACCGGCGCTCAATGCGACCCGGGCGAGCTCGTCGCGCTTGACAGCGTCGTTGAGATTCTCGGAGTCCTCGAACAGCGGACCGAGCGGCACCGATCCTCCGCCGACGAACGAACGCAGCGCCATGTCGCTCAGGCTGGCGCGGAGCTGATTGATCTCGGCCTCCTGCTCGGTGATTCGCACCTCGGCGTCGGCGATCTCGACGTCGAGCTGGCTCTTGGTGTCGATCGCCTCGACGTAGTCCTCGCCGAGCTGGCGAGCTCGCTCTTCGAGGCGCTCGAGTTCGTCGACGATGTCTTCGACCTTCTGGCGCTGCTGGTCGACGCTCTGGGCGTTCACGACCGTGGGGAGCGCAACGGGGACAGCGAAGGTGACGGCAAGGGCGACCGGAACGGTGCGCAGGATCTGCTTCAGGGGGTGCCGCATAGTTGAAGGATCACCCTAGCGAATATGACGAACGTGTTGCGAAGGCCTGACGAATGTTCATGTGCCGCGCGTCACGTCCGAGGTCACTCCCATTCGATGGTGCCGGGCGGCTTCGAGGTGATGTCGTAGGCCACACGGTTGATCCCTGGCACCTCGTTGATGATCCGTTGCGACATCGTCTCGAGCACGTCGTACGGGATGCGGGCCCAGTCGGCGGTCATCGCGTCGTCGCTGGTGACGGCACGGATGATGATCGGGTGACCGTAGGTGCGCTCGTCGCCCATCACGCCGACCGAACGGATGTCGGCCAGCACGGCGAACGACTGCCAGATCTCTCGTTCCAGACCGGCCAGGCGCAGCTCCTCGCGGACGATGGCGTCGGCCTCCTGCAACAAGGCCACCCGCTCGGGCGTGACCTCGCCGATGATGCGCACGCCGAGACCGGGGCCGGGAAACGGCTGTCGCCACACCATCTCGTCCGGCAGCCCGAGTTCGGTGCCGAGCTTGCGCACCTCGTCCTTGAACAACTCGCGCAGCGGCTCGATCAACTCGAGGCTCATGTCCTCGGGCAATCCGCCGACGTTGTGATGGCTCTTGATCACCGACGCGGTCCCGTCGGTGCCTCCGCTCTCGATCAGGTCCGGGTAGAGCGTGCCCTGCACCAGCCACTTGGCATCGGTGAGCCCACCGGTGTTCTCCTCGAACACCCGGATGAACTGCTCTCCGATCGCCTTGCGCTTCGCCTCGGGTTCGGTGACGCCTTCGAGCGCCGCGAAGAATCGCTCGCCGGCATCGACGTGGATCAGCTCGATGCCGAGGTTGCGCCGGAACGTCTCGACCACCTGGTCGCTCTCGCCCTTGCGCATCAGCCCGGTGTCGACGTAGATGCAGGTGAGTTGGTGGCCGATCGCTCTGTGGACGAGCGCTGCGGCCACCGACGAGTCGACGCCCCCCGACAGTCCGCAGATCACCCGGTCGGATCCGACGCGCTCGCGGATCTCGTCGACCTGCTCGTCGATCACCGACGACATCTCCCAGTCGTTCGGAATTCCGGCCCGTTCGTGCAGGAACCGCGCCATCACTGCCATCCCGTGCGGCGAGTGCACCACCTCGGGATGGAACTGCACGCCGTAGATCCGACGGTCATCGTTCTCCAGCATCGCGACCGGCGCACCCGGCGTGGTCGCCGTCACCGTGAACCCGTCGGGCGCTTCGGTGACGCCGTCGAAGTGGCTCATCCACACGTCGTGTTCCTCGGGCGCGTCGTCAGGCAGGAGCAAGGACGGGCCGGTTCGGGTCATGCGGGCCCGGCCGTACTCACCCTGCATCCCACGGCCGACGACGCCACCGAGCTGCTGGCCGATCAGCTGCGCCCCGTAGCAGATGCCGAGCACCGGCACGCCGAGGTCGTAGATGGCCGCATCGAGCGACGGTGCGCCCTCGACGTGGACGCTCTTGGGTCCGCCGGACAGGATGATCGCCGCCGGATTCCGCTCGGCGACCTCGGCGGCGGTGATCCGGTGCGGGACGATCTCGGAGTACACCTTCAGCTCGCGCACTCGTCGTGCGATCAACTGGGCGTATTGGGCGCCGAAGTCGACGACGAGAACGGTGGGGCGGTCGTGATGCTGCGGTTGACTCAAGGGTGTGAATCGTAGATCAGGCCCGTGGTTCGTCCGCATCCTGTTCGCACTGGCGCTCGTCGTGGGCCCACTCGCCCCACAGATCGCTCAGGCCGCTGCGCCACCGGCGGAGCCGACCAGCACCGAGCCCACTGCCACCCCCAGCACCGACCCGAACGACGAGATCATCATCGACGAAGCGAATCCGTTCCTGCCCGAGACCCGCGACCTCACCGACTGCGTCGGGATGCTGCAGCGTCCTGGCTGTGGAAGTGAAGCCCGAGGCGGCTGGCACCAGAACCTCGTCGCCATCGCGATGGTCGGTGGCTTGTTCTTGGTGTTCGGCCGCGTCGCCTGGGCCGTGCGCCGCAGCCAGAAGAACGCCGCAGCCTCTGCACCCGACTCGTAGATCCCAGTGCCCGGGTCTCCGGGACCACGATCTCGTCGTCGCCGTCACAGCCCGAGCAGGCGTTCGACTTCGCTGATCCAGTCCGTCGGCGGAACACCCGGTTCGGCGTGAACGGCCTGCCAGCCGGCGCGGCGGGCCTGCTGCACGTTGTGGTCGACGTCATCGACGAACACCACGTCACCGCGCTGTCCGGCATCGAGACCCAGTCGCGCAGACGCCAGTTCGAAGAACACCGCCTCGTGCTTCTGCACGCCGAGGTCGGCGGAGTACAGCACGTCATCGATCGGCATGACCGAACCGAGTTGCTCGCGGAGAAACGCAACCCGGCGATGCGTCGGCCCCGAACCACACGGTCAAGAAGTCCTCCATCTCGACGTCCGCACCGATCTCCGCGAGCGCATCGGCAACGGCCGTCTCGACGGGACGCCGACCATTGACCACGTCGTCCCACGAGCGCATGAAGAAGGCCTCCCGGAACTGCAACCGGGTGATACCGAACGATCACTCCATCTCGTCGGTCCAATTCCCGAGCCCGGCGCGCTCGGGATCGAGGAGGACACCGTCGACGTCGAGTGCCAGCACGCTCACCGAAACAGGCTGGCACATGCGTCGGCTCTACGCTCCCTGACGTGACGCCCGACGAGTTCCGCACCCACGGCCACGACCTGATCGACTGGATCGCCGACTACATCGGCGACGTCGGACAACGACCCGTCGGATCGACCGTGGAGCCGGGCGACGTGCGCTCGCAGCTTCCCGAACACCCACCGACGGAACCCGAACCGTTCGAGAACGTGATGGCCGACGTCGCACGCGTGGTCGTGCCCGGCCTCACCCAGTGGCAGCATCCCGGCTTCTTCGCGTACTTCCCTGCCAACAACTCGTTCCCGTCGATCCTCGGCGAGCTGCTGTCGGCCGGGCTCGGCGTCCAGGGGATGAGCTGGGTGACCTCGCCGGCGTGCACCGAGGTCGAAACGTTGATGCTCGACTGGATGCAGGAACTGCTCGATCTGCCCGACCGTTTCCGATCGACCAGTGACGCCGGGGGCGGTGTGATCCAGGGGACCGCCAGCGAGGCCACCCTGGTGGCGATCCTGTCGGCCCGGTGGCGGGCGACCGCAGGCGCCGTCAACCACGACGGCGACACGACGCGGCTCGTCGCGTACGCAACGTCCCAGGCGCATTCGAGCATCGAGAAGGGCCTGCGGATCGCCGGCGTCGGCACCGACCGGATCCGCGTCGTGCCCCACGACGACCAGTTCGCCATGCGCGCCGATGCTCTCGACGCGATGGTCGCCGCAGACCGCGCCGCCGGCCTCGTCCCATTCTTCGTGTGCGCCACGCGCGGCACGACGTCGTCGATGGCGTTCGACCCCACTGCGGCAATCGGCGAGGTGTGCCGCCGTCACGACGTGTGGCTGCATGTCGACGCCGCCATGTCGGGCATCGCTGCGCTGGCGCCCGAGTTCCGCTGGGTCAACGACGGCCTCGACACCGCCGACTCGTACTGCACGAACCCCCACAAGTGGATGGGCGTCAACTTCGACTGCAATCTCTACTGGACGGCCGACCGCGGTGCGCTGCTCGGCGCGTTGAGCATTCTGCCCGAGTACCTGCGGTCGGAGGCGGCCGAGGCCGGTGCCGTGATCGACTACCGCGACTGGCAGATCCCGCTGGGCCGTCGATTCCGGGCCTTGAAGCTGTGGTTCGCGATCCGGTGCGATGGCGTTGCGTCGTTCCAGGAGATGATCCGACGACACGTCGCACTCACCCAGGACCTCGCCGGTTGGATCGCGAGCGACAACCGGTTCGAGATCGTCGCTCCCCATCCGCTCAACCTGGTGTGCCTCGCAGTCCGCGACGACGACGTCGATGCGGCCAACGCTGCGACCGACGCACTGATCGAAGCAGCGAACGCGACCGGCGAGGCGCTCTTCACTCGAACGGTCCTCGATGGCCGATCCGTGCTCCGGGTGTCCGTTGGCGCCCGTTCGACCGAGCACCACCACGTCGAATCAGCCTGGCACCTCCTCCAACAGCTCGCCCGGACTGACTGAGTCGGCTCGGTCCTCACGGGCCTGACACGATGGCGCGATGACCAGCGCTCGTCCAGTTGCACTCATCACGATGGCCAGCGGCTACGTCGGCCCGGCACTCGCTCGATCCCTCGCCGCACGGGGCTACGACCTCGTGCTGCAGGGAGCGGCGGGCGACGACACGATGGTGGGCGTGGAGGTCGCGCTCACCGATCAGGTACCGGCGCTCGAAGCGCTCGGCGCGAGCGTCCACACCGTGACCGACGTCGACCTGGCCACCGCTGACGGCAACCAGGCGCTCGTGACTGCCGCACTCGACCGTTTCGGTCGGCTCGATTCGGCATGCCTCGTCACCGGGCTGATCGTGGTCGGCAAGTTCCTCGACATGACGATCGACCAGTGGGAGCGCGTCAAGCGCATGAACCTCGACATGGTGTTCCACGGCCTGCAGGCGGTGCTGCCGCCGATGGTCGGGGCGAAGCAAGGCCAAGTGGTCGTGTTCACCTCCGCCACCGGCGCGCGGCCCGACCCGATCACGTCGATCTACGGAGGCACTCGCGCCGGGGCGAACGGGATCGTCCGCGCTCGTGGGGCTGGAGCACGCTCGCGACGGCGTCCAGGTCAACGCCGTCGGCACGAACTACATGGACTTTCCCGGCTTCTTGAAGGCCTCGCGGGCCGACGCTGATCCCGAGCGGCGGGCCGCCATCGAAGCGCAGGTGCCGATGAAGAAGCTCGGCACGATGGACGAACTCGCCGCCTTCACGTCCGTGCTGCTCGACGGCACGAGTCGATTCCAGACTGGTCAGTTCTTCAGCTTCAGCGGCGGATGGAGCACCTGAGCGGACCGTCTGGCTAGCGCGCGACGTCGATGTGCGCGTGAGGAGGTCGACGAGCATGTGGGCGGTGGCACCCCAGACCGTCTCGTCGTCGAGCTCGAAGAAGTGCAGCGGGCGATCCATTGGCGGGCTCCCCCAACGTTCCACCCGATACGTGCCGGGCCGCGTGAGTTCAGCCAGGGGGGTCCACAACACACGATCGACCTCGCCGGTGAGCGGCTCGACGACGGGACGATGATCGAGCACCGACACGATGGGGACGATGTAGCTGCGGCTGACGATCGTGTTGAGGTGGGCGAGTTCTCCGACGACGGTGGGGATGCCCGGATCGAGGCCCACCTCCTCGTGGGCTTCGCGTAGCGCCGTCTCGATCGGCGTCTCGCCGGGGTCGAGGCGGCCTCCGGGGAAGCTGATCTCGCCTCGATGGTTGCGCATGTGCATCGAGCGACGGGTGAGCAGCACCTCGGCGCCGTCATCGCCCTCGTGCAATGCGATCAACACCGCCGACACCCGTGCGTCCGGGAACGACGGCAGGAGCGGCGCGGAGTGCTCCGGCACCGGTCCGACGAGCTCGTCGACCGTCCACCGGGTGTCGTGAGGCCAGGGCGGATCGTGGTGTTCGGTCCAGACATCCGGGCGGGGAATCTGCTGATTCCCGCCGCGCCGTCGCTCGGTCACCCGTCGCCTCGCAGCGAGGTCGAGTCGAGCGCCTGGTCGAGATCGACCCAGAGGTCGTCGACGTCTTCGCAGCCGACACTGAACCGAATCAGTGTTGGCGGAATCCGTTCCTGTCCAGGAATCGACGCCCGCCGCTCCATCGTCGACTCGACGCCGCCGAGGCTCGTGGCGTGATTGATCAATTCTGCCCGTTCGCACACCCGGGTGGCCCGCTCGCCGTCGCCCGTCGTCTCGAACGACAACATGGCGCCGAACCCGGACATGAAGCGAGCGGCGACCGCGTGGGTCGGGTGGCTGGCCAACCCCGGATAGCGAACGCAACCGATCTCGGGATGCGATTCCAGGCGACGGGCCAGTTCCATCGCGTTGGCCTGTGACCGCTCGAGTCGAAGCCCCAGGGTGCGTGCACCGCGAATGGTGAGAAAGGCCTCCATTGCCCCGATCGACGCGCCGTGGAGCAAGCGGCGCTCGTGGAACTCGTCGTACAGGTCGCTGCGGGCCACCGTGAGCACCCCGGCGAGCAGGTCGGAATGGCCACCGATGAATTTGGTCGCCGAGTGCATCACGACGTCGGCGCCGAGCGCCAACGGCTGCTGGTTGAGGGGCGTGGCGAAGGTGCTGTCGACAGCGATGAGCGTGCTCTCGGGGCGTGGCGTCGAGCAGATCGTGGGGAGGTCGGCCACGGTGATCAGCGGGTTCTCGGGCGACTCGAGCCAGATCAGGTCGCAGTCGGCGACGGCCTCAACCCAGGCGGCGGTGTCGGCCTGGTCGAGTCGCCGAACCGACCAGCGGCCCTGACGCTCGCCTTCGGCCACGATGCCCGCCACCCCGTGATAGGGCTGGGTCGGCATGGCAATCCGCGAGCCGACCGCGAGCCGCTGGAACACGACGGCCGCCGCCGCCATCCCCGACGCGAAGGCAAGAGCCCGACCCCCGTCGAGACCGCCCAGCAGCGTCTCGAGTGCATCGGTGGTCGGCGTCCCCTCCGAGCGGCTGTAGACGCGATCGTCGGTCAGGTAGAAGTTCGAGGCGAAGACCGGCGGCACGTTGAGCGGTTCGCCTGGGGTGCGGTCACGGGCACCGGCCACGAGCCAGGTCTGTGGCGTCCAGTCGCTCATCCGTGCGACGGTACCTCCGCACCCGTGCGGTTCAAGCGTCGCCGTCGGCGCCGCTGTTGAACGAGTCCTTCCAGCGCTTGAGCGAGTTCACGCCGCCGCCGACCACTCGCCCGGCGCCGCGACCGATGTCCTCACTCGCGGGTCGCGCTGTCTCGGTGGTCGCCTTGCGTTCGGACCGTGGAACCTTTTCGGTGAAGTCGGTGTGGAACCAGACGAACCAGAGCACGAAGGCCACAGCGCCGAGCAGGAGTCGGCTCGTGTTGTCGATCGAGAACCACGGCTGAACGGCGCCGCCGAGCAACAGCATCATCACGACCACGTCGAGCTGCTTGTGGGCGCGCTTGCCGGCCAATCGGAATGCACCGGCAGCCCCCTTGGCGATCGACGCGTTGAGGATGATGACCAGCCCGAGTACTGCGGGGACCGCAGGTTGCGGCATCTGGATGGCTGCGCTGATCAACCCGATGCCGAGCAGGTACTCCACGAGCTGGTGCGCCCAGAAGGGACGACGAACCCGTTCGATCTCGACCATCGACCGCGATCCTACGAGTCTGTGCACGAACGGAGCATTCATCTGTCCGCGAACGAAGTACTCAACCATCCGCAGATCAGGCGAGGCCCTCGGCTCGGCCAGTCCCACGACCGCTGTCACCTCGTCGGGCGGACTCCTATCGTGGGGCTGACGACGGAGTTCTTCACCAACCGCCGACAAGGGAGCCACCATGACCACAGCACACTGGACCACCGCCGACATCCCCGACCAGTCAGGACGGGTTGCGGTCGTGACCGGCTCGAACACCGGCCTCGGCCTCGAGACCGCGCTGGCACTCGCCGGCGCCGGCGCCGACGTGGTGATCGCGGTCCGCAATCTCGACAAGGGTGCGGCCGCCATGGCCACGATCCTCGAGACCTACCCGGACGCAACGGTTCATCTCCAGTCGCTCGATCTGGCGTCGCTCGAGTCGGTGCGCGCCGCGGCCGACGAGCTCCTCGGACGTCACCAACATCTCGATCTACTGATCAACAATGCCGGGGTGATGTACACCGAGTGGCAGACCACCAGCGACGGCTTCGAGTTCCAGATGGGCGTGAACCACCTCGGCCACTTCGCGCTGACGATGCTGTTGCTCGATCGCCTGATGGCCACCGAAGGGTCGCGTGTCGTCAACGTCAGCAGCGTGGGTCACAAGATCAAGTCGAAGCTCGACCCGGCGACGATGATGTCGGGTGACAAGTACGACCGGATCGCCGCCTACGGCCGCTCGAAGCTGGCCAACCTGCTCTTCACCTACGAACTGCAACGCCGGTTGGCAGCCGCGAACGCTACGACCACTGCGCTCGTGGCCCACCCGGGCATCTCCTCGACCGAGTTGATCCGCAATGCGCCACGCTCGGTGCAGTTCATGGAGCGGTTCAGTGGACCGTTCGTGCAATCGGCTGAGAAGGGGGCGTTGCCGCAGCTGCGGGCGGCGACCGACCCCGACGCAACCGGCGGCGAGTACTACGGACCTGACGGCTTCATGGAGGGCCGCGGGAACCCGGTGGTCGTCAAGTCGTCGGCGCGATCCCATGACGAGGCCCTCCAGCGGTCGCTGTGGCTCGAGTCCGAGCGACTGACGGGCGTGACCTCGCCGATCTGACCTGCGAC
>CAVPJT010000009.1:0-223332 GCA_963705485.1 Ilumatobacteraceae bacterium | reverse complement strand
ACGACGCCTGGCCACCGTTGTGGTTGATCTGGGCGAAGATCGGCACGCGGTGGCGGTGGACGGCCTCGGTGATCTTGCGGTAGCCGGGGATGACGTCGCGGTGGAAGCCGTGGATCAGCTTCTCGTACGGCCAGTCGGTGGGATGCGTCGAGTGTTCCTCGGTGATGATCAGCCCGGTGCCGCCCGCGGCGCGGGCGCCGTAGTAGGCCGCGTGCTGGTCCGTGGGGAGACCGTTGCGCGCGTAGTTGGTGAGGTGCGCGGAGAACACGATGCGATTGCGCACCTCGACCGGGCCGAGTTGTTGCGGAGTCCAGAGGTAGCGGTACGCCATGGCGATGCAAACGGTACCTGTTCGCGCTCCGCCCGTGCGCTGCCCGAACCCCCATCCACCACGTTTGTGTTGCAGTTCTGGTGGCCCGTCCCACCGGAGTTGCAGCGCAAACGAAGCGTCGGTTGGTGCATCACGTTTGTGTTGCAGTTCTGGTGGCCCGTCCCACCGGAGTTGCAGCGCAAACGGGGTTCCATCCCGGCGGCGGTGGGGTGTGACGTCCTAGATTTGGGCGATGTCCGACTTGCAGAACGAAACCGGCGCGTCGACGCGCCCGCCGGCCATCGCGCCGGGCAACGTCGCGGTGATCACCGGCGGTGCGAGTGGGATCGGTCTGGCCGTCGCCGAGGCGATGATCGCCGAAGGGATGTCGGTGTTGCTCGCCGACATCGACGCTCCGAAACTGCGCGACGTCGAGGCCCGACTCACCGAGGACGGGGCGTCGGTGGCCACGATGATCTGCAACACGACCGCCGAGCCCGAGGTGAACGCCCTGATCGAGTATGCGCTCGAGGAGTTCGGCGGGGTCCACGTGATGTTCAACAACGCGGGCATCGGGGGCGTGGGCGATGCCTGGGCCGATTCGATGGACCTCTGGCGCCGCGTCGTCGAGGTCAACCTGTTCGGTGTCGTGCACGGCATTCGCGCAGTGCTCCCGGTGATGCAGCAGCAGGGCGTGGGCCACATCGTCAACACCGCATCGATGGCGGGTCTCGGTGTCGCCCCTGGGGTCGCGCCGTACTTCGCCACGAAGCATGCCGTCGTCGGTCTGAGCGAGAGTCTGTTCCTGGAGCAACTCGCAACCGGATCGCCGGTCAGCACCAGCGTGCTGTGTCCCGGTTTCGTGAAGACCGATCTGATGGACAAGGAACCCGAGACGCTCGACGCTCCGTTGGCGCAGTCCATGAACGAGTTCCTGCGTACCGGAATCGAGAACGGCATCCCCGCCGCTGACGTCGCCGATCAGGTCGTCGCGGCAATCAAGGCCGACCGGTTCTGGATCCTCACCCACGAGGACATGAGGCAGGGCCCTGTCGAGCGGATGCAACGCGCCGCGACCGGTACGAACCCGACGCTTCCCGAACTGGGGAGCTGAGCCGGTACAGATGGGTACGTCCACCTCGTCGTTCGGCGTCGGCAAACGCGAGTCGCACGACTCGACCGACTTCTACGCACGTTTCGCCCCGCCCGAGGTCAGCGACGACGACCAGCTCGGCGCGCCCGGCGAACTCGACGTCATCCACGTCGGCGACGCCCGCGACATGTCCGCAGTTCACGACGCGTCGGTCGCCCTCGTCGTCACGTCGCCGCCCTACTTCGCCGGCAAGGAGTACGAGACAGCGCTCGGCGAGGGCCACGTCCCGGGCGACTACATCGACTACCTCACGATGCTGCGAGACGTGCTCGCCGAGTGCGTGCGCACGCTCGAGCCGGGCGGCCGCCTCGCGGTCAACGTCGCCAACCTCGGCCGCCGGCCCTACCGCAGCCTCGCCGCCGACGTCACCACCATCCTGCAGGACGATCTCCGCCTGCTGTTGCGCGGCGAAGTGATCTGGCAGAAGCAGCGCGGCGCCAGCGGCTCGTGCGCGTGGGGCTCGTACCGGTCGCCCGCCAACCCGGTGCTGCGCGACACCACCGAGCGGCTGATCATCGCGAGCAAGGGTCGTTTCGACCGGGTCGGGCGTGGCTCGGTGTCGCCAGGCGAACCCGGTGTGGCGACGATCCCTGGTGACGAGTTCATGGAGGCGACGCTCGACGTGTGGGAGATCCCCGCCGAGAGCGCCACCCGTGTCGGTCACCCCGCACCGTTCCCGGTCGCGTTGGTCGAGCGCTGCATCCAGTTGTTCACCTACGACGGCGACGTCGTACTCGACCCGTTCATGGGATCGGGTACCACGGCGGTCGCCGCGGTCAACACCGGTCGCCGCTACGTCGGTTACGACACCGACCCCGGCTACGTCGAGCAGGCACAGGAGCGAGTCGCGTCGATGGCGCCCGCGCCGCCGAGAGATCAGCGCACGCTCAAGGAGATCGCACGCACGCTGCTCGACGATGCCGGTTGTACCGACGTCGTCGAGAACCCGCGCATCGCGCCGGGCGTCACCGTGGCGTTTCGCGCAACAGGACCCGACAGTGTCGAGCGGCTGTACGAACTCGCCGGCGTGAACACGCCGGCACGGCCGGGGCTCGCACGCATCGATGTGATCTGGCGCACGATCGCCAAAGCCGCGATCGCGCACGAAGTCGACCCGTCGACACCGTTCGTCGTGCTCACCCCCGGCACCGTGCGGGGTGGCCCAATGGCCGCGGTGGTCGGCGAAGGTCGCCCGGTCTCGCAGATTGTCGACGTGACCGGTGACGACGTGCTCGAGCGCCTCGTCGGCTCCCTGCCTGACTGACGCCGACCGTGGGACTCGACGCGAACACCTCTGCGGAGGTCGACAAGCGAGCGCTGCGTGCCGTGGCGATCCAGTTCTTCGCCAACGGGGCGACGATCGCCACGGTCGTGCCGAGGCTGCCGGATCTGCAAGCGCAGGTCGACGTGTCGATCGGGACGCTCGGCGTCGTCCTCACGGTCGGCAGCCTGGCGAGCCTGGTCGGCATCCTCTTCGCTGGGCGCGTGGTCGCCCGCACGGGAAGCCGACGTGTTCTGATCTACGGCGGGGTGTTCTCGATCGGGTTCCTCCCGGTGATCGGTGTCGCGACTTCGCCCGCGGTGTTGGCGTTCGGACTGTTCGGTCTGCTCTTCTTCGACATCTTCATCGATGTGGCGATGAACGTGCAGGGCTCGGCGTTGAGCCAGCGGCGGCACACGCCGGTGATGAACCGTCTGCACGGCGTGTGGAGCCTCGGCGCGGTGACGGGCGGGTTGGTGACGGTCGCCGCGCTGCGCTCGGGGGTGAGTGTGAAGGTGCAGTTCGTCGTGGTGGCGATCGTGCTGATCGGCGTGTTGCGGCTGGTCGCGTCCGGCCTGCTGCGCCACGACGCCGCCCCGACGGCCGAGGCACCGCTGCCCATGGCGGATTCGTCGTCGGACCCGACCCCTTCCCAGCCCGAGCCGTCGACCACGTCTGCATCCGTCACGGGTGCCTGGTCGCTTGCCGGACTCGTCTTGGCCGTCGGTGGCGCAGCCGCGATGTCGATCGAGATGACCAACAGCGACTGGGCAGCGTTCCGTCTCGGCGACGACCTCGATGCGGCACCCGGCGCCGCAGGCATGGGTTTCGTGATCTTTCTCGGTGCGATGACGGTGGGGAGGCTGAGCGGCGACTGGGTCCAGGTGCGTGTCGGGCCCATCGCCCTGATCAGAGGCGCGTCGGTGCTCATCCTGATCGGTGCGGTGCTCGCGACGATGGTGTCGAGCGTGCCCGTCTCGATCGTCGGGTTCCTGATCGGTGGATTGGGCACCGCAGTGCTCTTCCCGCAGTTGTACGACCGGGCCGCGCAATGGCCCGGCCCGCCAGGTTCGGGCTTCACCGCGATGTTGATCGGTCAGCGCGGTTCGGCGGTCGTGACACCGGCGGTCGTCGGTGTGCTCGCCGACACCGATGCACTCTCGGTGGGTCAGGCGATGGCGATCGTGATCATCCCGGCTGCGTTGGCGGTCGTGGCCACCACACTCAACCGCCGACCTCGCTGATCTCCAGGTGGAACCGGTCGTCGTGCCAGGTGTCGAGGGCGTCGAGGCCCTCGAGGAGGATCGCCCGTGCCAACTCGCCCTTGGCGGCCTTCGCGAAGTGTCCGCCCGGTTTGCCCGTCGGGTCGACGAGCGCCACCGAGATCGCCTCGATCGGTCCCCCCGACGACGACGGCCCCCAGGCCGCCCGGTGCTCCTGGGGGAGGAGGTCGACCATCACCCGGTTCCGAGCGGCACGGGCGATTTCGGCCGTGACGGCGTCGCGCCACCAGGTCGAGAGCTTGCCGAGCGGTGCCAGGTTGGCCCCCATCTTGAGCCGGTAGTCCGGCACCGGGTCGTCGCCCCGCACCACACCGAGTAGCCCGGACACCACGACGATCCGCTTGCGGGCTGCTGCCGGCAGCGTCTCGGGATCCAGGTGGTCCCACACGACACCGGTGTAGCGCTGCCACGCCGGAAGGCTGGCAGCACCGATCAGCGACGTGTTCGCCGACTGCGCCCTCGCCAGATGGTCGCCCTTGACGCCGAGCAGTTTCTCGTCGCCGCCGTGGGCTGCGGCGAGTGCGTCGACGACCTCGGTGCGCCGGTCGCCGAGACGCCGGCCGAACGACCCGGCGTCCGGCGTCCACGCCGAGCGTCGAGCGTCACCGCCCTGCGCCTTGCCCTCCGACGGCGGCAACAGCAGCATTGGAACGTTGTTCGAAAAAGTTGCCCATTCGCTGGTCACGGGCACACTCTGGCCTCTACAGTCGTGCGAATGCGAGTACACCTCGATGCAGAGAAGTGCCAGGGCCACAACCGTTGTTACGCGTTGGCGCCGGAATTGTTCGACGTGGACGACTATGGCCAGGCCATGTTGCTCGTCGAGGGCGACGTGCCCGAGGAGTTGCAGGACAAGGCCCGTCTGGCCGCCTCCAACTGCCCCGAGTACGCCATCACCATCACGGAGAACGGATGACATGAGTATCGACGAGACCACGACTGGGCCGGACATGAGGATCGACCCGGAGACCGGCAACAAGATCATCACCTGGGATCGCAACGGCGAGACCATGGAGTTCATCGTCGGCAGCCGCCCCGAGGGCACGGATGTCTGGCAGCGGGTGCCGTACGATGCCGCCGACTACGGCCCGGTGACCGACTTCGCGAAGGACTTCGACCATGCCGACCCGTCCTACAACCCCAACGCTCCGGAGGTGTGGAAGGCGGTGCGCGAGGGTGGGTGCCCGATTGCTCACTCCGATCGCTACGGCGGCATGTGGGTGCCGTTGACGCACGACACCGTGCACGACATCGCCTACGACACCGAGCATTTCTCGAGCCGAGCGGTCGTGCCCGGGGTCGGGCGACCCGGTGACCGGGCGCTGCCCGCCCCGATCGGCCTCGCCCCGCCGATCACCAGCGATCCGCCCTTCCACGCCGTCGCTCGTCGACTGCTCCTGCCGGCGTTCGCGCCGAAGGTGATCGAGCCGTGGGAGTCCGAGATCCGGCTCCTGTGCCAGAGGTTGCTCGATGACATGGGCGAGATCACCCCCGGCGAGTCGGTCATCGATGCGGCGGTCCAGTACGCGCAGCACATTCCGGTGAACGTGATCGGTCGGATGCTCGGCTTCCCGGAGCAGGACGAGGCGATGTTCCGGGAGATGGTCCACGAGGTCCTGGAGCGCATCAACGAAGAGCCCGGGACACGTCAGAGCGAAAACGACTTCGGCGCGTACGTCCAGAAGCAGATTGCGGACCATCGTGAGAACCCTCGCGACGACCTCACGGACTTCTTGATGAACGTCGAACTCGACGGCAACAAACTCGCCGACGAAGTCGTCGAGGGCATGATCATCCTGCTGCTCGTTGCCGGCGTCGACACGACCTGGTCGGCGATCGGGTCGTCGCTGTGGCATCTCGCCCAGCATCCGGAGGATCACCAGCGCCTGCTGGACGACCCCGAGGTGATGACCTTCGCGCTCGAGGAGTTCCTGCGGGCATACGCGCCCGTCACGATGGGCCGACTGGTCACGGAGGATCTCGAGTTCCACGGCTGCCCGATGAAGAAGGACGACTGGGTGCTCCTGGCGTTCCCGGCGGCCAACCGCGATCCGCTGAAGTTCGAGGATCCCGACTCCTTCGTCATCGATCGTGAGGAGAACCGGCACGCGGCGTTCGGGCTCGGCATCCACCGCTGCGTGGGGTCGAACCTCGCCCGCCTCGAGCTCAAGGTCGCCATCGAGGAGTTCATCAAGCGCTTCCCGCGTTTCGAACTCGCCGGCGACACGCGCTGGAGTGTCGGCATGGTCCGCGGTCCTCGCGAGATCCCGGTCCGCATCCTCGACGTCGCCGACTGAACAAGCGTGTCAACTGGGGTCAGACCCCAGTTGACACGCTCGGTCACACGAGCGTCGAGCCGATCGAGGCGGCGGCGCAGGCCGATCCGATGGTGGCCAGCGCGTAGATCGTGCCCCAGCGCCAACCGAGGCTGCGCGCTTCGATCGCGAACGACGAGTAGGTCGTGAGCGCTCCACAGAAACCCACGCCCAGGACCGTCGTCGTGCTCGGCGACAGGTCGGAGGCGACGATCAGGCCCAGCAGGCCGGCACCGACAGAGTTGACCCAGAACAGCGCTGCCCACGAACAGGCGAACTGACCGACCACATGACGGCCGACGGCGCCGACCCCAGCCGCCAGCACGAACAGCAGCGGCGTCACGATCGACCCCGTCCAGCGTCGGCGAGTGCTGTTGTCGCGATGCCCGCCACCAAGGTGACTGTGCCATACACGATGGCGAGCGTCATCCGGTCGGCCTCGGCCATGTCGTTGAGTTCGACCGCGAACGCCGAGAACGTGGTGAAGCCGCCCAGCACCCCGGTCACCACGAACGCCCAGGCCCTGGTGCCGCGCACGACCGAACGTGCGGCGAAGCCGATCACCACGCAGCCGATGACATTGACGAGCAGCGTCGCCCACGGCCAGGTTCCGGGGACGTGGCCCGACCCGATCGAGTCGAGCAGCCACGCCACGAACCAGCGCCCCGTCGCGCCGATCGCGCCACCGGCGGCAACTGCCCACAGGACGCCTGGGGCGAACGGGGCGGAGCGATCGAAGACCTGCACACACCGTTCGTAGCAAACCGCGGGGCTCCAGCCGGTGGTTCACACCGCGTTCTCACACCGCGTTCTCACTCCGAGCGACCAGACTGTGGCCCGTGACGGACACACCGAGCGCCCGCATCCTCGTCGCCGAGGACGACCGAGCGGTTCGCGAATCGCTCGTCCGTGCGCTGCAACTCGAGGGCTACACCGTTGCGTCGGCCAACAACGGTGCCGAAGCACTCGAAGCTCTCCGGCAGGCCGAGCCCGACGTGTTGCTGCTCGATGTGTCGATGCCGACCGTCGACGGCCTCACGGTCTGTCGGGTGCTGCGATCCGAGGGCAGCAGACTCCCCGTGCTGATGCTCACCGCGCGCACCGAGACCACTGACCGGGTCGCCGGCCTCGACGCCGGCGCCGACGACTACCTCCCGAAGCCCTACGACCTCGACGAGCTGCTGGCACGGATCCGAGCGCTCCTTCGCCGCTCGGGCTACGGCGCCGACGACGCCGAGCAGCCCGAGGGCGAGCTCGTCCTCGGCGACCTTCGGCTCGACACCTCGGGACGTCGGGCGTTCCGCGGCGACCGCGAGGTCCAGCTCTCCAAGACCGAGTTCGACCTGCTTGCGCTCCTGGTCGCAAACCGCGGGCATCGTGCTCGACCACTCGACGATCTACGACCGGATCTGGCACTACGACTTCGGGCCCGACTCGAAGAACCTCGCGGTGTACATCGGGTATCTGCGCCGCAAGACCGAGGCCGAAGGCGAGCCACGAGTGGTCCACACGGTCCGCGGGGTCGGTTACACCGCCCGGATCGACGACTGATGGGACTGCGCTGGAAGATCGCGCTGTCGCTGGCACTGGTGGCGCTCATCGCCACGTTCACGGTCGGCCTGATCGGCTATCGATCGACCAGTGCACGCCTCGTCGACGAAGTCGACCGGTCGATCAGCCAGGCAACCGGCCAGATGATCGGCCGGGCCGTCGACGGCCGCATCACGATGCCGACACGAAGCCTGCTCGAGGTGTACTCGGTCCGTGTGCTCGACGCCGGTGGGAAGTCGGTTGCGTCGTCGTTCCCCGTCGATGCGCCGATCGACGACGGTGCGCTGTCGGTGGTCGGGGTGCCGCGCTCGCTCGACCGCGAAACGCTCTCGGTCGACGACGAGTCGCTGCGCGTACACACGATCGGGCTCGCGAACGGTGCACTCCAGATCGCTCGCCCACTCGACGAGGTCGACAGCGTCCTCAGTGATCTCCGCCAACGAACGCTGCTGCTGGTCGTACTGGTCTCGGTCGCAGCGGCGCTGGTGGGTTGGCTGATCGCCGGGACCGTCGCGGCCCCGATCCGGCGGCTCACGGGGGCGGCTGAACACGTGGGGTCATCGGGTCGTCTCGACGTGGAGGTTCCTGGTACCGGCACCGACGAGGTGGGTCGGCTCGGCTCCGCGTTCCGCAACATGCTCGGGGCGCTCGCTGTGTCTCGCGCCGAACAGCAGCGTTTGGTGCAGGACGCCGGCCACGAACTGCGCACGCCGCTGACCAGTCTGAAGACGAATCTGTCGGTCCTGCGACGTCACCCCGAAATGGACGCGGAAATGCGAGATGGTGTGCTCGACGATCTCGACACCGAAGTCAACGAACTCACCGAACTGGTGAACGAACTCGTTGCGGTTGCCTCAGGTGAGCTCGAGCAGCAGCCCAACGAGCGGATCGATCTTCCTGGGCTCGCGTCCGAGGTCGCCGAGCGGGTCGGTCGACGTCGGTCTCGTGACATCGTCGTCGACGTGCGCGGCAGTGCGGCCGTGGATGCGCCGCGGTCGGCGCTCGATCGGGCGATCACCAACCTGGTCGACAACGCATGCAAGTTCGACGCCAGTGGCGGCCGGATCGAGGTGGTCGTCGACGGTGGTTCGTTGACGGTCCTCGATCGTGGGCCCGGTATTCCCGACGGTGAAGAGGACCGGATCTTCGATCGATTCCACCGTGCCGACGCCGCCCGCTCGATGCCCGGGTCCGGTCTCGGGCTGTCGATCGTGCGTGATGTGATCGCCCGAGCGAACGGCACCGTCTCCGCATCGACGAGGGAGGGTGGTGGTGCCACGATTGGCTTCACGCTTCCCGTCTCGCCCGAGTGGCCCGTTTGACGACAGGCGTCACTCGATTTCGCGACGATGGCCAGCGCTCAGCTGTGTCCGTTCGTCCTCAGCGAGCTGATCGGCGTTCACGACGGCGACGGTCACCTTGGTCAGGGCCCGCAGTGTCGAGGTGCGGACGCCACCTTCGAGCGCTGCGCGTTCCCCGAGGATCGCGCCCGGCCCGACCTCGGCGATCGCCTCGCCATCGACCTCCACACCGACGACCCCGTTGAGGAGGAGGAACACGTCGTAGCCCTCCGATCCCTGCTCGGTGAGCAGCGCGTCGGCCTTCAGGTTGCGGATCGACGACTTGGCGCCACCGCGCATGATGTGGCTGGCGAGTTCGCGTTCGAGTGCGGTCTCGACGGCGGTCACCATCGCCTGTGAGTCCTCGTCACCCCACGGCGTGTGCTTGCCGAACGAGTGCCGCCACCAGTCCTTGAAGTCGGCCAAGCCCGCTTTCGCCGCAAGTGCGCCGGCCTGGTCGTAGACCCAGTGCCGTGGGAACGTGCTCGCCCCGACGAGCTCGCTCTCGACGGAGCCGTCGACGTGCATCGTCAACGCCAGCGTGGTCCACACCGTTGGTGCCTCGAACTTGAGGAACGGCGGTTTGCTCACTCGTCGAGGCGCCGGTACGGCGGTGTGTCCGCCGACGGTCTGCACGAAGCGGGCCGACGTGGCGGTCAGGTCGACGGGCCGGCGGATGTCGTCGAAGGCGACCGCAGCGAACGTGGCCTGCTTTGGTCCGACCGCCACGGTGGTCGCACCCATCAGGCATCCTCCGTCGTAGCCGGCGTCGACGATCGCCCCGTCGACCACATCGATCCATCCGATGAGGTGGTTTGCGAAGCGGAACCGGTCGGCGGCCCGCAGCGCCTCGAGGTCGCCCAGTTCGTCGGGCGGCGGGTCGTCGTAGTGGGTGAAGCCCGTGCCGAAGATTGCCTTGTTGAGACCGGTCACGGCCTCCGACGGGATCCAGCTGAGGCTGGTGACGCTCGATTCGATTCTCATGACGTGACCGTGAACTCGTGGAACATGCCCTGGGTGAAGTGCGGAGGGCCGTCGCCCTCGCTGTTCGCCGTCGTCCCGAGCGGGATGAAGCAGACCACGACGTACCGCCCGGGCTCTGAGAGGTTCCACGACCCCATGTCGCTGCCGCCCGGCATGGCGAAGGTCGCGTTCATCGGGGTGATCTTGGAGAAGACTTCGTCCTCGGGGAGTGCGACGATCTCGTCCAACGTTTCGTCGACGCCGTCGTTGAACCGAAAGGCGAACATCTCGTGCATCTCGTTGCCGACGTTGGCGAAGTTGACCACGGTGTAGCCGGTACTGAGCGTGTCGGGGATGCCGTCATACTCGAATTCCTTGGCGCTGACGTCGATGGAGACGACGTCACAGTTGTCCTCGACCCAGCTGAGCGCGTCGCCGAACTGAGCCATCAGCTCGTCGGAAGGTTCCGACTCGGGGTTCTCGATGATTGGTTGCAGACCGTCCTTCAGGTCACTGAGGGTCTCCGCTCGGTCGGGGTCGGCAGCGGCAATCGCATCGTCGAAGGCCCCGTTGACCGCATCAGCATCACCCTCGCCCGTGAAGGAGAATTTGACGAGCGCAGTATCTGCCGTGATCCACGTGTCACACGCGGCGGCAGTCTCTGGCGAGGGAGATCCGCTCGTGTTCGAGTCGGACCCACACGCCGAGACGAGCAGTATCGATGCGCACACCCCTGCGAGGAGCTGATGACGGGTCATGATGTGGTCCCTTTCTCTCTTGGAGCCTGTGGATTCCCGATCTCGAACGTACGGATCTGGCCCGGTTGCGGCCAGGGGACAGCCCGGTGTCTTCGACGTGGTGCCAGCACCCCGATCTGGGGTGGCGCCAGCGTCCTTGTCGCCGTGACCGCGACGTGATCTGATCAGAGGGTGCAGATCACCCCTCCTCTGGCGCGACCCGGATCCCCGCGAGGCTCATCGAAATGAGTTGGAGAGCCGGCCGTCGTGCGGTCGTGGTGGGGTCGGGACCGAATGGCCTCGTCGCAGCGATCACTCTCGCGCGCGAAGGGTGGGACGTGACCGTGTACGAAGCGGCGTCCCGACCGGGCGGTGGAACTCGCACCGAGGAACTCACCCTCCCGGGTGTGCTGCACGACGTCTGCTCGGCGATCCATCCGCTTGCCGTCGGATCGCCAGCGTTCCGTGAACTGGCGACGGCGTCGCCGCTCGATGCTCACGGCCTGGAGTGGATCCATTCCGACGTGCCGCTCGCGCATCCACTGGACGGTGGGCGAGCCGCCGTGCTGCACCGATCGGTCGATCAGACCGCCGACGGTCTCGGGGTCGACGCCAAGGCGTACCGCCGGCTCTTCGGCCCGTTCGTCGAGGCGGGCTTCGACCTCACCGATGGCCTCCTGTCGCCGCTGACGATCCCGCCGAAACACCCCCTGAAGCTTGCCCGATACGGCGTCGTCGGTGTCCTTCCAGCGCACACGGTCGCCCGCCGAGGATTCGACACCGATCAGGCGCGGGCGCTGTTCGCCGGACTTGCCGGGCACTCGATCCTGAGCCTGAAGGCACCGGTCACCGCGGGCTACGGCGTGATGCTGGGAGTACTCGCCCATCTGGTCGGGTGGCCGATGGCCAGGGGTGGCTCGCAGCAGATCGCCGACGCACTGGTCGCGGTGCTCGAGGGGCTCGGTGGTCGCGTCGAGTGCAACCGGCGAGTCGAGTCGCTGGCCGAACTGCCGTCGGCCGATGCGATCCTTCTCGATCTCACGCCACGCCAGGTGGTGGCCATCGCCGGTGACGCCATTCCCGATCGCTATCGACGGGCGCTCACACGCTTTCGGTACGGCCCGGGCATCTTCAAGCTCGACGTGGCGCTCGACGGCCCGATTCCCTGGGCGAACGACGACTGCGCGCGGGCAGCGACGGTCCATCTCGGTGGCACCTTGGAGGAGATCACTGCGTCGGAATCCGAGGTGCAGGCCGGGCGACACCCCGAACGGCCCTACGTGCTGCTCGCCCAGCAGAGTCTGTTCGATGCGTCCCGGGTGCCCGACGATGTCCAGGCGGTGTGGGCGTACTGCCATGTGCCCAATGGTTCAACCGTCGACATGACCGATCGGATCGAGGCGCAGATCGAGCGGTTCGCCCCAGGCTTCCGCGACCGGATCCTCGCCCGTCACACGATGGACACCGCCGACGTGGAACGCCACGACGAGAACTACGTCGGCGGCGACATCAGTGGTGGTGTTGGCGATCTCCGACAGTTCGTCCGCCGGCCGACTCTGGGACTCCATCCGTGGAAGACGCCGATCGACGGCGTGTATCTGTGCTCGAGCTCGACGCCGCCTGGTGGTGGCGTACACGGCATGTGCGGATGGCATGCCGCCCACGAGGTCATGAGGGGTGTGCGATGACCGATCCGTCCCGTGTGAGCGTGATGATCGTCGATGATCAGCCGCCGTTCCGCGCCGCGGCTCGTGCCGTGATCGATCGTGTCAAGGAATTCGAACTGATCGCGGAGGTCGCGTCCGGCGAAGAAGCGGTGGCCACCAGCTCGACCGTCGCGCCGCAGCTGATCCTGATGGACATCAACATGGGTGAACTCGACGGCGTCGAAGCCACCCGGCTCATCGTCGGATCCGACCCGACCATCAAGGTGATTCTCGTCTCGACCTACGAGCTCGACGATCTCCCTCCCGGCGCCCGCACCAGCGGCGCAATCGCATACGTGAACAAGGACGAGTTGTCGCCTCGTGTGGTCCGACAACTCTGGGAGGCGGGCGGAGACCCGGAGTGGCTCACGACCTGAGCGGTCAGGAGAGCGGGATCGTTCCTGCGATGGTGGTGCCGCGTCCAGGTGCTGAGGTCACCGTGACCGAGCCACCGAACGCGCCGAGCCGATCGGCGATGTTCACGAACCCGTGACCGTTCGCAGCACCGCAGCGCATGTCGAAGCCCACGCCGTCGTCGCTGACCTCGAATCGAAGGATGCCGTCCGTCTCGTCGACCGCAACGGTCGCGGAAGCGGTTGCGCCGGCGTGCTTTCCCGCGTTCTGGAGGGCCTCCAACGTGCAGAAGTACACGGCTGCCTCGATGTCGTTGCCGTATCTGCCGGTTGCGTCGCAGGTCACCGTCGTCGGGAGCGCGGCTCGGGTGGCTGCCGCCGGGAGCGCCTCGCGCAGACCACCCGACGCCAACAGCGGCGGGAAGATCCCGTGAGCCAGTGCCCGGAGTTCGGTGATTGCTGTCTGGACGTCGGACTTGATCTCGTCGATCATCGCGATCGCATCGGGCGGATCGTCCTCGACGGCATCGCGTGCCAATCGCAGCTTGACCGCCAGGGCCACGAGGTGCTGCTGCGCTCCGTCGTGGAGATTGCGTTCGAGCCGGCGTCGCTCGTCGTCGCCGGCGGACACGATACGTGCCCTCGAATCCTGGAGCTGCTGGTTGCTCAGCTGGAGCTCGTCGAGACTCGCCTGCAGGGCGGTGTCGAGCTGCGCGTTGTGGAGGGCGAGTCCGATCTGGCGGGCGACCTCCGCGAGCACCCCGTCCTCGGTCTCCCCGAAGGGCTCCCCGTCAGGGTTGCGGGTCACGGCGATGAAGCCGAGGAGCAAGCCCGCGTGGGCGATCGGGGCGACCCTCATCGCCGAACTCCCCGCCGTCCCGACGAGTTGAGGGAGCCAGATGTCCAGCCAGGTCCCGCCGCTCACGCCGGCTCGGCTCACGACCGGCAGTTCCTCGGGTCCGATCACGATCGCCGGTGGCTGGCGATGCGGCACGCCAGCAGTCCGCTCGTATCGGCCGTCCTGGCCGGTCCAGACCTCGGCCGATTCGAGTGCCATGCTGCTGCGCAGGTTCTCGGTCAGCTGCAGCAGCAGCTCATCCAGCGGGATCGAGCGGGTCAGCCGTTGGCCGAACGTGCGCAGCGCCTCGTCGGGCGCCACGTGTGCGCCGTAGACGAGTTGGTTGACGCGCTCGACGGTCCATCGACGTGTGGGGATGAAGAGCAGCGCCACCAGTGCACTCGCCACCATCGAGAGCAGGAGCACGTTGCGCTCGCCCCCGTCCGGGCGCCGCCCGAGCACCAGTTCCACCAGAGCGAAACCGACGAGCGTAAGCGTCGCAAGACCAGCGAGCACGATGGTGCCGGTCAGCAACCGGTCGATGCGCGTGGACAGCTTCGGGAGCACACTGCCGACGAGTGCGATGGGCACGAACCCGGTCATCGCCAGCGCAACGGCGGCCGGTTCGTCGGGCCAGTCTGCGAGCAGCTCCGTTGCGAGCACGATCAGTGTCCCGATCGCAGCACTGGCTACCCCCCAGCCGAACCACTGGAGCCGACGCTGATCCGGCCTCGCGGTGGTGCGGTACCGATGGTACGCGGTCGGTATCCCGAACCCGATTGCTGCGGCCCAGAGTGCGATGATCGGCCACATCGGAAACGATTCGATGTCGGTGGACAGCGCCGCTCCGACGAGCAGAGCCACCGCGTACCCGGCGATGACGCTGTTGCGGCGCAGCACCGTTCGAAGAGCGCCGTTCGGGAGTGCGAGCAACAGGTGCAGCGTGATCGCCGGAAGTAGTGCAGCTGCGATGCGCATCCCCCGCGGAGCGATGTCTGCCGGCACCCCGGTCAGCTCGCCGCGGGTGACCGCTGCGTGGCACCAGCTCAGCACCGCACCAACGATCGCTCCTGCGAGCGCGATCTGGCCGATCCGCATCGCAATCGGTCTCGTGCCGAGGAGCAGCCCGGCTGCCGTCCACAGCGCCACGAGCACCAGCCCGACCGTCTGGGCCCACGACGGGCCCGTGCCGGAGAACTCGACCCCGAGCGCCGCGAGTCCGAGCGCAACGGCAATGACGCCAGCAAGGCCGTGCCACCACTGCACGCCTCGTGGCGTTGCGGACGGGTTCACGATGGTCATTCGTATCGCAGCTCGCCGCCGAGGTGCATCGACGCGAGACGTCTCGAGGGCCAGATCGCGAGGATGGCGGCGAGGAGCGCCACGGCGATCGCGACGGCGACCACCGTCAGCCACGACTCGGGCGACACGAACTGGACCGGAGTGTCGAGCGCGATCGACCGCCACAGGCTCCGACCGATCACAAGCCCGAGCGGCAACCCGATCGCCAGGCCGACAAGGGCAATGACTGCTGCCTGGACGTACACGAGCGAGGCGGTCTCCGAAGGGCGCATGCCAAGGGCCCGCAACATGGCGATGTCGTGGCGGCGCCGACGAGCGGTCGAGGCGAGGGTGTGCGCAACCGCGCCGATGCCGAGTACGGCGAGAAACGCTGCGAGCAGCAACGGCACGGTTCGCAATTCCGCGAGTTCGCCTCGTTCGTCAGGGGGGATGATCGGCCCGGGTTCGAGGAAGATTTCCTCCTCCGACAATCGGTCGATCGTCGCCTGCGGGTCAGCGCCGGGTGTCGTCGAGACGAGTCCGAAGTGGAACCGGAACCCGTCGAACAGCGACTCGAACGCCTCGGGGACCACCCAACCGCCACCCGCGTAGCTGTTGTGCGGCCCGGCCGGCAAGAATGCCAACCCGGTCACGGTCAGAGTTTCAGAGGCGAGAGGGCCGGTGATCTCGAGGGTGTCACCGACGCCGACGCCCGCTTCCTCGGCGGTGAGGGGACCCAGTGCGATCTCAGAGCGCGTGGCCGGCAGTCGGCCCTCGAGAGTGACGATGTCGATGGAGTCGCCCACCGGTGCGTACGTGAACAGCGAGATCGACCCGGCATCGAATCGGGCAACGTCGTTGACGGCGTCGAGGACTCCGTCGACATCGGGGTCAGCAGCGATGGCCGTGAGCGTCGAGGACGGGTCGGCGAAGTCCTCGCCGTTGAATCCGAGGAACGTTGCGAGTTCGTAGGTCTGTCCGAAGCGTTGGTAGCCGTCGGTGGCATCGGCGATGCCGTGGGCGAACGTGAGGGCGGCGACCACGCCGGTGACGCCCATCACGGCGCCGATCAGCGCGGGACGGCCCGACGCAGAGTTGGGCGTCGAGCGACCCGACAGCGCGAATCGCGTGCCGAGACCGATCTTCAGCGGCCACGAAGCGGTCATCGACTCGACGAGGGAGGGCCCGGTAGCCGTTGCGGAAGCGACGTGCCGAAGTTGACGTACCGACCACAGACTGGCGATGATCACCAGCGCCGGCACGACCACGAGTGGAGTGAGGAGCATCAGCGGGTCGAAGGAGTACCCGGGAGCGGGTTCGAGCAGTGCCGCACTCCCGATCGGGAACCAGTGGGACGCCCACAGTGCCATCGCGCCACCGAGGACGACGCCGACGACTGATGCCGATACCGGTGCCGCAGCCACCGCAGCGCGAACCTGTGCTGGCGTGAGACCGAACGCTTGAAGCACTTCCAGGTTGCGAAACGACGCCGCAACGAAGCGCGAGATGGCCACCCCAAGGAGCACGATGCTCGCGACCAGTGCGGTGAGCGCCAGCAGCAGCAGTGCTCGTGCCTCGAACACCGATACGTTGCGGAGGTGCTGTGCTGCCTCGGCCATGTCGATGTACTCGACGTTCTCGATGCCGGTCACGCGGGTGAACTCGCGTTCGAACTCGTCGATGCCTGCCCCGCCGTCGCGGAGGCGGATCATCGCGTTGATGCTGATCTGTCCCGTGGTTCCGACGATGTTGTCGGGATACTGCTCGTAGAGGCCAGGTGAAGGCTGCAGCCCGCCCTTTGGTTGGCCGGCCTTGTCGCTGAACCAGAGTGATCGGATCACGCCCACGATCGTGGTGTCGATGGTGGGCCCAGCCGGCGTTCCTTCGTCGAGCGAGTCGACCTGTTCGGGTGTGTACAGGCGCAGGGTGACGGTGTCGCCGACCCCTTTGCCGAAGTAGTCCACGAAGTTCGACGAGACTGCCACCTCGTCAGCGCGACTGGTGTCCGGGAGTCGGCCCTGCAGCACCACGGGTCGTTCAAGCGTCTTCCAGGCCTCGTCGTCGACCATCGGGAAGCCGCCGAGGTCATCAGCGCTGCGCTCGGGGGAGTCGCCGAGACCCTCGACCGCGAAGCCCGACACGGCGAAGGCCGAGAGCGATTCGACCTGCGGCATCGCCCGGACGACATCCCAGTCGAACGGGCCGCGATTCACGAGTGCGGCAAGGGTCATCGGTTCGGTGACCTCGAGGAGCCGGTCGACCGCGGTCGAGCCCCGTCGAGCCCCGGCGGTGGCCGCAGTGACCGACGCGGTCGCAAACGCGATGAGCAGCACGAGCCCGATCAGCGCGCGCCAGCGGCTGCGCCACTCGACTCGGAACCACATCCAGACAGCGTTCACGTCGAGGACTCCTCCGGCACTGAGGTCCCGTCGCTCTCGACACGACCGTCCTTCATCAGCACGATCCGTTCGGCCGCATCGGCGACGGGTTGGTCGTGGGTGACGAGGAGGATGGTCTGGCCGCCGTGGTGGAGCCGTCGGAAGAGCTCGAGTACTTCGGCACCGCCATCGCTGTCGAGCGAACCGGTCGGTTCGTCGGCGAGCACGATGGTCGGTTCGTTGGCCAGGGCGCGGGCGATGGCGAGTCGCTGGCGTTGCCCTCCTGAGAGAACCTCGGGGGACTGCTTTGCCTTGTCGCCGATGCCGAGCAGATCGAGGAGGTCGCTCGCACGCGACTCCGCAGCCTTGCGCCGAGTGCCGGCGATGACCGCCGGCATGACCACGTTCTCCAACACGGTCATGCCCTCCAACAGGTTGAAGAACTGGAACACGATGCCGATGTGCTGGCGTCGCATGATCGCCAGCGCGCTCTCGTCCTTACCTGAGAGCGACTCCCCGGCGATCATCACCTCACCCTCGTCGGGCACGTCGAGGCCGGCCACCAGGTTGAGCATCGTCGACTTCCCGCATCCCGAGGGTCCCATCACGGCGACGAACTCCCCAGCGCGGACGGTGAGGTCCGCTCCCCGCAGCGCCCGTACCGGAGCGGTCTCCTGGTCGAAAGTCCGGTAGACCGTCGTGACGTCGACGGCGAGGTCCGGTCGGGGAGAGGTGACCGGCACCGCGCTCCCCGTCGTGAGTGTGCCTGTCGTGAGTGTGCCGGTCATGTGTGCGCTCCTTTCGTCGGCGCCGAGCTCTCGGGGAGTCGGTATGGCACGACGGGTGTGTCGCGGCCCTTGACGAGTTGCGACTCGAGTCGCTCGAATTCGGCGGGCTGCTCGGTGAGCGCGGTCCATGTCGGTTCGCTCAGCACCGTCTGGCCTGGCTCGGCGAACTGCTGGAGCCGCTGGCACAGGTTGACCGCATCACCGACAAGCGTGTACTCGACGCGCTCCTCACTGCCGAGCAACGCGGCGGCGACCGTGCCCGTGCTCAATCCGATCCCGAGCCCAAATGGGGTGCGTCCCTCCGCGGTCCATTCGCCGTTGACCGTGTCCTGGTGGCGATGCATCGCCAGCGCGGCGGCGAGCGCCCGATCGGCGTGGTCGGTCGAGGCGAGCGGCGCGCCGAAGACCGCCATCACCGCATCCCCCACGTACTGCATGACGGTCCCTCCCTCGGAAAGGATTGCACGATTCATCTCGGCGCGATGACGGTTGAGCTGTTGAGCCAGGACGGCGGGGTCGGCGTGCTCGGCGATGGTCGTGTAGCCGCGGATGTCGCTCATCACGACGGTCACGTCGAGTGTCTCGGTCTCACCGACCGCGCGGCCCTCGGCGATGAGTTGATCCGCAACACCGGTGGGCAGCAATCGGCTGAGGCTCTCGCCCTGCTCCTCACGTTCGACGATCGCCCGGTGCAGCCGACGTAGCCGGTCGAGCGCTCCCGCCTGACCGCTCGACACGCCCTCGGCGAGGTGGACGAAGAGCCGTTCGACCCGATCGTCGACGGCGGACGGGGTGGTGCTGAGTGCCGCGGCGATCGACTTGATCGTGCGCCCGTTGGCGACCATCTCGAGCAGTTCGTCGTCGTCGGTGCTCAGTCCACCAGTCCGGCGAACCGGATTGATGAGCGCGGACACGATCACGGGATCGAGCATCGAGCCACCGGTCGCCACCTCGCGGATCGCCCGTGCGAGCTGGTCACCTTCGGCGATCCGGTCCTTCAACAGGTAGGCGTAGCCGGCCGAGCCCTCCGCGAGCAGCGACACGGCGTAGTCCGGGTCGTCGTACTGACTCAGGATCACGATGCCCGTGCCGGGGTGGCGCTTGCGGATCTCCTTGCACGCGTCGATGCCCTCGGACTCGAAGTGGGGCGGCATGCGAATGTCGCTGACGACGACGTCGGGATGAGCCTCGGACGCGCCGGCGACCAGCGAGTCGTAGTCCTCGGCCACACCGATCACCTCGACGTCGGGATCGCGCTGCAGCATCGCACTCACCCCCGCACGGATGATCGCGCTGTCGTCAGCGAGGAAGACGGTGATTGCCCCCATTGCCGACCATCGTGTTCCCCGCGTGGGTCCGAGGCGAGGGCGTCAGCTTGCGTCAGCGAGGGGGTGCCAGCAACACCCTCGAGCTGTTCGCCCTCAGATGTTCGCGTCGCGGGCGGCGAGATACAGCAGCACAGCCTTGACCCGCCGATGCGTGTCGGGCTCCTCGCCGAGGCCGAGTTTCGAGAACAGCGAGTTGATGTGCTTCTCGACGGCCCGTTCCGACAGTACGAGCGAGGCTGCCACGGACGCGTTGTTCTTGCCCTGAGCGATTTCCGACAGCACTTCGAGCTCGCGGGGTGTCAGGCGTTCGAGCGGGGAATGCTTGGTTCGGCTCCGGGCTTCGACGAGTGATTCGACGACTTTCGGATCGATGACCGAACCGCCTGTCGTGACTTCGCGGATCGCCTGCACGAGCTGCTCCACGTCGGACAAGCGCTCCTTGAGAAGATAGGCGCGGCCCTGCGAGCCACCGTCGAAGAGTTGCAGCGCATACGTCGGCTCGATGTACTGCGAGAGCACCACCACACCGATTTCCGGGTACTGCTCCCTCAGCGCTGTAGCCGCAACGATGCCTTCGTCGCTGTTGCCGGGGGGCATACGAATATCGGTCAGCACCGCGTCGGGTCGGTGCTCGGCGACCGCAGCGAGAAGCTCGGGCAGATCGACGCACAGTGCGACGATGTCGATGTCGGCCAGACCACCGAGCAGTCGCTCGATGCCCTCGCGAACCAGCAGCGAGTCCTCCGCGACGACGATGCGAGTCACCCCGCAGACCATAGTCATGCGTGAACTGACTCTTGCCGACCTACTCACCCTTGCCTTACGTGGCTCCCGCACGATCTTCACCGTCGGCGTTCAGCATGAGTCCTGTCAGCGGCGAACCCGTCGCCGACCGACTGTTGAAGGGAAACAACATCATGAGCAACGAGATCAACGACACCAAGCCGGGCGGACGCCGTGGACTGACCATCGGACTCGCCGGCGGGCTGCTCGCTGGAACGGCGGCCGGGCTCGTCTTCGGCGTTCCTGGACTGTCGAGCGCTGCGTCCGACGTGTCGTCGGTCGCTCCGGCAGCGCTCGTCCAACAAACCGAGGACCCGGCAGCTCCGGCCGATGCTCCGATTCCGGGTGAGCGCCTGCGCGAGGCACTGCAGCCGCTCGTGGACGACGGCACGATCTCCGTTGAGCAGGCCGACGCGGTCGCGCAGCAGTTGGTCGAGAGCCGGCCCGAGCGCGGCGAGCGCGAATTCGGTGGCCCGGGCGATCCCGGCGACCGCCATGGCAGGCCCGGCATGTTCGGCCGGGGCGTCGCCTCCGAGGCACTGACGGACCTGCTCGGTGTGGACGCCCAGGAGTTGCGTACGCAGCTGCGTGATGGTGCCACGCTCGCCGAGATCGCGGAGGCACAGGACGTCGACCCGCAGGCCGTGGTCGACGAGCTGGTGGGCGAACTGACCGAGCGTGTCGACAACGCCGTGGAGAACGGTCGCATCGACCAGGCCGACGCCGATCAGAAGTTGGCCGACGCCGAAGCGAGGATCACCGACATGGTCAACAACGGCCGCCCCGAGCGCAGCCCGGAGGACTGAACGATTACAACAGGGGTCAGACCCGCGATGTAATCGACGTCGATTACATCGCGGGTCTGACCCCTGATGTAACGCCGTAGCGTCGGGCGGGTGATCTGTGTCGACCTCGCCGGTGTGGCGCTCGCCCAGCCCGACAAGGTGCTGTTCGCCGACCTTGCTGTCACCGTGTCGACCGGCGACCGGGTGGCTGTCGTCGGCGTCAACGGATCGGGCAAGACGACACTGCTGAAGATCATGACCGGCGTCTTGCAGCCCGACTCCGGCGACGTGCGATTCGGCCGAGGGGTCAGGATCGCTTCGCTCGAGCAGGATCCGGTGCTCCCGCCCGGCACGGTGAGCGAGTTCCTCGGCGACTCGTGGGAGGTTGCTGCGGTCGCCACCAAGCTCGGTGTGCAGCCGCTGTTCGATCGGCGCACCGATGAGCTGTCGGGCGGTCAGGCGAAGCGGGTGGCGCTCGCCAAGGTCCTCGCCGACGACGAGCACGGCGACCACGACATGGTGGTGCTCGACGAGCCCACCAACCACCTCGACCTCGAGGCGATCGAGTGGCTCGAGTCTCGCCTCGTGAAGATGAAGTCGGCACTCGTGTTGGTCACCCACGACCGTCACGCCCTCGATCGTCTGACCACCGACGTCGGGCCGAGCAAGGTCGTCGAACTCGACGGCGGTCGGAGCTTCGTGCACCAGGCGGCGGCCGGGGCGAGCGCGTATGCGACCTATCTCGACGCCCGGGCGGAACGGATCGACCGGGAAGCGCAGGAGGAATCGACGAGAAAGATCCTGGCCCGCAAGGAACTGGCCTGGTTGCGTCGAGGTGCCCCCGCCCGTTCCACCAAGCCGAAGGCCCGTCTGCGCTCTGCGAACGAAATCGTGTCGGGCGGCCCGGCACCGGTTGGCGTGCGGGGGAGCGAACTGCAGCTCGGTTCCGGCACGGCGAGGCTCGGCAACCAGGTGGTCGAGTTGGAGGACGTTGCCCAGCGTTTCAACGTGGGCGGCCCTGACGAGCTGACCGTCTTCGAACACGTCGACCTCCTGATCGAGCCCGGCGCGCGTCTCGCCGTGGTCGGGCCGAACGGCTCCGGCAAGTCGACGTTGCTCGACATCATCGCCGGGCGGCGCGAGCCGGCTGCCGGCACGGTGAAGCGGGGCAAGACGGTCGTCGTCGGGTTCGCCGACCAGCATTCGTCCGACCTCGATCCCGACGCGGTGGTCCGCGAGCTCGTCGCCGGCCCGCACCGCGAGCCCGATCATCGCGACCGCGCGCTGCTGGAGCGGTTCTGGTTCGACTCGACCGCTCAGTACGCGCCGGTGCGGATGCTGTCGGGCGGCGAGCGACGACGCCTGCAGCTGGTGATGGTGTTGGCCACCGAGCCGAACCTGCTGATCCTCGACGAGCCGACCAACGATCTCGACCTCGACACGCTGCGGTCGCTCGAAGCGTTCCTCGACGACTGGCCCGGCGCGCTCGTGGTCGCCAGCCACGACCGAGCGTTCCTCGATCGCGTCGCCGACCACGTGCTGGCCATCGACCCGGGCGGCACCGTGCGCCGAGTGCCCGGCGGCGTGGCGGGGTGGTTGAGTGAACGCACTGCGTCGGGGACGGTTCCCTCCACCCGGACGCCGAAGTCGACCGCTACAGCCAAGGCGGTGCGGGCCGCCAAGCCGAAGACCGCCGGGCCCAGCCCCTCAACGGTGGGCCGCCGGCTCCGCGAGACCGAACAGGCGATGGTCAAGGCACAGAAGCAGGTCGATCGCCTGACCGCACGCCTCGCGGTGGTCGCCGATCACGCCGAACTCACCTCGCTCGGCACCGACCTCGCAACGGCCCAGGCCGAACTCGACGAACTCGAGTCGCGTTGGCTGGAGCTCGCCGAACTCCAGAACGGCTGAGTACGGGAGGAAGGTGAGATTCATGGGTGCAACCCGCGCCAGCAGCTTCCGTGAGGCGCGCCAGCAGGCGCCGAACTGGTGAGCTGGTACTGGCCGAAGTTGGGCCCGGTTTCGGATCTGACAGGCCGACGAACTCGCCAAACGCTTCGAGGACGACGAACTCGACGCGAGCGATGAACGCCCAGTCGAGGAGTACCTGCTCGAACGAGCGTGGCAGTTGACGTCGCATCGAACACCAGAAGGGAGCGAGAGTGAGTCTGATCAGAAAGATCACCCGCCGACTGCGGCGATTGTTCTCTCGCCCACCGGATCGACCTCCGGTTGAATCGCCTCAACGCACACGGGCACGCAGAATGCCGCCCTCCAGGGCGAACCAGCGCCATATCGCGGCCCTTCCCGAGCACTGCACTTTCCCATGCGGCGGCCGATTGCGCTGATGGCTGCGGGCCGGATCCCTCCCACGATGGTATCGAAGTGATACCATCGTGCTCATGGCAATGACACTGCGGCTCACCGACAGTGAGCAAGAAGCGCTGAAGGCCCGCGGCGGACGCCGAGGGAATCTCCATGCAAGAGGCAGCACGGCGAGCCGTACGCGAGTTCGTCGCCCGCAGCGATCACCGAGACCGCGTCGCACGCGCCGCCCATCTCATCATGGACACCCACAGCGACGCCCTGCGTCGACTCGGCGAGTGAACGACCCGGTCGAGTTCCTCGACCTCGACGACGTCGTCGGCCTCGCCACTGCACTGCTTGGGGATCCGGCGCCGATCCGCGACATCGGCCTGCTCGGGTCGGCCGTTGCTCGCCCGCAGACGACTGCCTTCGGCGAGGACGCCTACCCGGACATCTGGACGAAAGCAGCCGCGCTGCTGGATTCGATCGTCAAGAACCATGCTCTCGTCGACGGCAACAAGCGCCTCGGATGGTTGGCCACGGCAGTCTTTCTCGAGATCAACGGCGTCGGCATCTCACGCGCCAGCAACGACGACGTCTACGACCTCGTGATCGACGTCGCCGCCGGCCAACCGACCGTCGACACGATCGCCTCAAGGCTCCGACAACTCGCCACGTAACGCCCGCACAGATTCACCCGTCCCGCTCCGGGCCGGGTGTACGTGTCCACGAGCCAGCGCCGGTGGGGGGCTCGGCTTTCCGACCGACGTTGTCGAGCCGACTGACGTCGCCTCGCTGGTCGCGTTCGACTTCGCCCCGGCACAGTCCGGGATGTTGGACCAGGTCGCGGGAGGCGAGTTTGCCTGGTTCCGCGAGGCGATGAGTCTGCCGCCGGAACCCAGCAGCGACCGGCAGGCGAGCGAGCTCACCATCGTCGGGGCAGCACCGAGCTGGTTCGACGGGCACAGCATGCCGGCGAACACGCACTTCGTGCAGCCGATGGAGCCCGATCCAGCACCTGGCGAGTCCATCGAGGAGCTTGCTCGACGGCGACGACCAGCGACCGTTGGTGTACGTGACGTTCGGAACGGCGTTCAATACGCCAGAACTGTTCCAGTTGGTCTTCGACGCCGTCGCCGACCTCGATGTCCGAGTCATCGCCACGATCGGAATGAACAACGAAACCGCCGACCTGACGATCCCAGGAAATGTTCGAACGGTTCCGTTCCTCTCCCAGGGTCTCATCCTGGAGCATGCCGATGTGGTCGTCGCTCATGGCGGCTACGGCTCGCTGACGGGAGCGCTCAAGCGAGGACTTCCCGTCTTGAGCTTGCCGCTCGCTCCGCCAGACAACCGGTTCAATGCAGCCCAGTTGGTGATGCTCGGCGCAGGACTCGCCCTCGGCGAGGACGAGCGAACCCCCGAGGACATCCGACGATCCCTTCGCCGGCTGCTCGAGCACCGGGAGTACCGAGACCGCGCCGGTGAGATCGCAGACGAGATCGCTGCGCTCCCACCCATCGATCACGCGGCCGAACTCATCGAACGTCTCGCCACGGCCTGCCGACTGAACGGGTCGCACTGTTCTCACTTGCCAACCGTCCCGAACGCCGACTCGGGGCACGCATGTCGCCGCCAGCGAATGAGATCGAGACCCGACCGGGATCCGGCAAGATGCTCGCCGCCGACCCACGCACAACTGTCCGCTCCGTAATCCGGTCGACGTGGATGACGTAGCGGTGCATACCGGCCCCACTGCAGCGCAACAGAATCGCAGAGTCAGCCGGCGACATCTTGTGGCGTTGACCATCGTTACATGCAACATGTCGGCAAGCCCCGACCCGTTGTCATCGTCCAAGACGACCGCTTCGACGCCACCGCGTCGGTGACCGTCTGCGCGTTCACGACCGACCCGACCGATGCACCACCGGTCCGGCTCCTCGTCGAGGCCGACGAGATCACCGGCATGCGGGAATCGAGCCGGCTGATGGTCGACAAGGTCACCACCATCCCCCGCTCCAAGCTGGGCGAGCGCGTCGGACAGTTGAGTGACGACGACATGATCAGGCTCTCGCGTGCTCTCGCGGTGTCCCTCGGTCTCGCCGGGACCTGACGAACCCGCACACTTCACACGCCCAGAATCACGGACCCGGCGGTCAAGCAGGCGCAACGAGTTGTACCGATGTCGTCTCACCTTCCTGCCGAACTGGAGAGGGCTGAGTACGGCGGAGTACTTCGCACCCGGCGCGCTCCTCGCCCGGCGCTCAAGTTTGCCGCTCGCGTACCGATGCCTACTCGTCAATGCTCATCGATGGTTTTCCGTCGCGGGCCGTGCGAGTGGAGTCCTTGGTGAACGAACTGAAGTCAGCAGCAGCTGGGATCGGAGCACGCGCACAGCGTGCGGCCATCGCGCTTGCGTCCGTCGTTGCGATGACAGGTGTGGTGCTGGTCGCCCCGCCGACTGAGGTGTCGATGGCGGCCGCGCCGTATCCCGCTCCGGTGATCACCGGCTATGTGCCGTTGGAAGCGAACGCCACCCGCCAGACGATGCTGTCGGCGAATTCTCAGGCGGGAGCGACGCTCGACTTCACGGTCGGGATCACCAACGCCGGCGCCGGTGCGGTGATGTACTACGACCACTGGGAGGACGGCTACGAAGCGGATCTGACCAACCCGACCCAGGCGACCACTCAGGTCTGGGGAGACGGCGACCCGACCGGTGGCGACGCCGCAACGTACTGCGGCTCGCGCTGCGCCGGCGATCTGCTCCCGGCTGGAGCGGTTTTCGTGCTGCGCAACAACATCCCGATCCCGCGCACGACGGCGATCCGGTGGGACGGGCGCGACCGGGTGTCGTCGACGCGGGGGTTCACGATCACTGCCGGCGGGTTCTCGACGCCACTCGGTTCGGTGCTGTCGGCCTCGGCCTCGGCGTACGACACGTCCAAGTGGGGAATCGACTACTGGATCCCGGTGGGCGAGGACATGACACCACCGTCGGGCACATCGGATGCGTTCTCGACAACGAGTGTGCAGGTGATGGCCGATCAGCCTGGCACGATCGTCGAGGTCGACCGGGACGGCGATGGTGTCGTCGACGTCACCGAGACGATCGGGGCCGGCGAGGTGACGTTCGTCAACGGTGGGGTGAATCGTGGCGCTCGCGTGCGTTCGTCGAAGCCCGTGCAGGTCCACGTTGGTGCTGGTGATGCCGGTGCTGCATACGAACTGCGGTGGTTCACGCTGTTGCCCACTGCGCTGTTGACCGCCGACTACGTCAACCCGGTGGGGGCGACGTCGAACAATCAGCGCACCATCACCTATCTGTTCAACCCGAACGCGCAGTCGATCGTCGTGACCCCGACGTGCACGGGATGCTCGGGATCGATCACGGTGCCCGCCGGCGGTGGAGCAAGCTACGCATCGCCGCTGGCGCAGGCTGTTCGCTTTCGGAGCGCAGGCAACGAGACCTTCGTGGCAGTGGGCGCATCCGGTTCGGAGAGCGGTGCGGCGCCCGGGTCATCGGGTGACAACAGCGCGACGTACGACTGGGGGTTCGGCCTCGTCCCGACCCGGCTCCTCACCTCGAAAGCAGTGATCGGGTGGGCTCCTGGCAACTCGAACAATCCGCCTGCCACGCCGGCCGGAAACCGCGACGATGACCCGATCTGGATCTCGACGCTCGGCGACACGACGCTCTACGTCGACTTCGACGGCGACCCATCGACCGGGGCGCTCGGCCCGCAGTGCGATGGTCGTTACGACCAGGCGATCTCGGTCGTCCAGGGCGCGTCCACGAAGATCTTCGACAACGTCGACGGCGACATGACAGGCGCGAGCATCTACACGTGTGACGGCACCCTGGTTGCCGGCGCCTGGGGCGAGGATGCATCCAGCGCACCGGCCGGTGCTCCGGGTTTCGACGCTGGCTACGCGCTCGTTCCGTCGACAGCAATGATCGTCGACAAGTCGTCGGCGATCGGCGTGGACAGCAATGCCGATGGTCGAATCGGTCCTGGCGACATCGTTCAGTACGACATCTCGATCGCCGACGCCGGCGCGCTGTCGTTCACCGACCTCACGGTCGCCGACGCGGTCCCAACCGGCACTCGCTACGTCGAAGGCTCAGCGACGTACGACAGTGGGGATGGCGTCGATCGGCCGTTCGCTGACGACATCACCCCTCCCGCGGCCACCGCCTACCCGTTCGACGAGGGCGGCGCCGCGCTGCCGACGATCGACCCGGGCACCACCGTGCACGTCCGCTACCAGGTCGCCATCTCCAATCCGTTCCCCGCTGGCACCAGCATCTCGAACATCGTCGACGTCGGTTCCGAGCAGGCGGACGGCGGTGACGTCGACATCATCGAACTGGTGGCCGCTGACCTCTCGCTCGAGAAGGTGGTCACGGTCGCCCCCGTCCACGTCGGTGACGACGCCACGTTCCGGCTCACCGTGTCGAACGCAGGTCCCGACACCGCCGGCGATGTCGCTGTCACCGACCTGCTGCCCGTCGGGCTGTCGTTCGTGTCGTCCACGCCCAGCGCTGGCAGCTACGACCAGGTCACCGGCGTCTGGTCGGTCGGCGACGTTGCAGCGAACGCTTCGGCATCCCTCGACCTCACCGCGACGGTCAATGCGCTGTCGGTCACGAACACGGCTGAGATCACCCAGTCGTTCGCTGCCGATCCGGACTCGACGCCGGCAAACGGCTCGACCACGGAGGACGACGACGCGTCGGCGACGGTCACCGTGGAGCCCCTGGCGGACGTCTCGCTGACCAAGCAACGGGTCTCGGGCCCCGACGCCTCCGGACACACGACGTTCCTGCTCACGGTCGCAAACGCCGGCCCGAGCCCGTCGGCCGGCGTTCAGGTCACCGATCACCCGCCGACCGGGGCCACCTTCGTCTCGGCCACTGCGCAGACCAGCGTGGCCGCCGACGGCGCCTTCGACGGTCCGACGAATGTCTGGACCGTGCCCGATCTCGCACCCGGCGGCCAGGCCCAGATGCGCGTCGTGTACGACACGTCGGCCGGCCCGGGCGTCAACTACGCGCAGGTGACCGCCGCGACGGTGGACGATCCCGACTCGAATCCCGACAGCGCCGCACTCTCGGACGCCGACCTGCCCGATCAGGACGACGAGGCCAGCGCCACGGCGCCTGCGATTTCAGATGTCTCGCTCACCAACACCGTCACCTCCGCTCCCACCTTCGTCGGCGACCTGGTCACGTTCACCGTTGTTGCTCGCAACGACGGCCCCAATGGCACCGCGGGTGTGGCGGTGACCGACCGCCTGCCCGCTGGGCTGACCTACGTCGGTTCCACGCAGTCGGTCGGTTCCTACGACGCAACGACCGGAGTCTGGACCATCGGCGACCTCGCCAATGGCGACAGCCAGACCCTCACGATCACTGCCCGGGTGATGGCGCCCGGCGTGCTGTCGACGACCGCTGAACTCACCTCGTCCGTGGTGCCCGACGTCGACTCGACACCGAACAACCAGGTCCCGACCGAGGACGACCAGGCCGCTGTGGGGATCACCACCACCGGCGCCTCTCTCGGCGACACCATCTGGTTCGACGTCGACAACGACGGAACCGTCGACGGCGACGAACCTGGCCTCGCCGGCGTTGAGGTCGCCGTGGTGTGGACGAACCCCGACGGCGGTGCCGACATCACCTACACCACCACCACCGGAGCGTCCGGCGCCTGGTCGCTGGCCGGGCTCCCGTCGGGCTCGTACACCGTGACCGTCGATGCGAGCACGCTGCCGTACGGCGTCACCGTGCCGACGGCGGACCGAGATGGCGTCGCAACGCCGCACACCGCGACGCTCGTGCTCGCCGGCGGTGAGACGATCGACGACGTCGACTTCGGTTACACCGGCTCGGGCGTGATCGGCGACACGGTGTACCTCGATGCCGATGGCAACGGCTCTCCTGATGCCGGCGAAGGCATGGCCGGCGTGAGGGTCACACTCACGTGGGCGGGCCCCGATGGCACGTCTCCGAGTGACGACATCGTTGTCGTCACGACCACCGATCAGTTCGGTGGCTACACCTTCGCCAACCTGCCAGCGGGCGCGTTCACCGTTGCCGTCGACGCCTCGTCGCTCGCCTCGGGGCTGACGAACTCCGTCGACCCCGATGGCGGTGTCGCCAACACGGCGAACATCACGCTCGCGACCGGTGAGCAACGCCTCGACGTCGACTTCGGCTACGAGGGCACGAACACGATCGGCGACACGGTGTTCGCCGACACCAACGGCAATGGCGTCCAGGACGCTGGCGAAGTGGGTCTCGGTGGCGTGGTCGTCGTGCTCCTGCGTGACGTCGATGGCAACGGCACATTCGAGACGACCGTCGCAACTGGCGCGACGTCGGGAGCGGGCACCTACCTGTTCGATCAGCTTCCTGCGGGGAGCTATCAGGTCGAACTGACCGTGCCGAGCGGCCTGAACGCCACGACTCCCAGCAGCGTCGATGTCACACTCCTCGACGGTGAGATCGATCTCAGCGCCGACTTCGGTCTCCGGTCACAGCCGAGCACGCCAGGTTCGATCGGTGATGTCGTCTGGAACGACACCGATGGCGACGGGGTCAGGGACGGTGGCGAGACCGGGCAGGGCGGCGTCACCGTGACGCTGCGGTCCGACGGCGACGGCGACGGCGTCTACGAGAGCCTCGTGGCCACCCAGACCAGCGCCGGCGACGGCTCGTACGAGTTCGCCAACCTTCCTGCGGGCGCGTACCTCGTGTCGGTCGCTCCTCCTTCCGGTCGGTCGGTCACGACCAGCGTCGCCTACGCGGTGAACCTCGCAGCGGGCGCGATCGTCGACACGGCCGACTTCGGCCTGTCCGCGACCACCAACGCCACGGGCTCGATCGGTGACCTGGTCTGGGTCGACGCCGATGGCGACGGCATCCACGATGTCGGCGAAGCAGGTCTGGCCGGTGTCACCGTCAGCCTGCGCCAGGACACCGACGGCGACGGGATCTTCGAGACCGCCGTGTCGTCGACCGACACCGGCCCGGGCGGTGCATACACGTTCGCCGATCTCCCTGGCGGCTCGTACCGTGCGGTGGTCACGGTTCCGAGCGGCCAGTTCGCGACGACATCGACCGCGATCGACATCCAACTCACTGCTGGGCAGCAGCTCGACACTGCAGATTTCGGACTCGCCGCAACAACGCCCGCACCGGGCATCATCGGCGACCGGGTCTGGCTCGACAGCGACGGCGACGGTGTTCAGGATCCGGCCGAACCCGGTGTCAACGACGTCGTCGTCACGCTGCTCAGCGACACCGACGGTGACGGCGACTACGAGACGACGGTCGCCACGACCACGACTGCCGGCGACGGCGGCTATCAGTTCTCGAACGTCGTGCCCGGCAGCTATCGCACGACGGCGACCCCGCCGAACGGTCTGACGGTCACCACGCCGTCCCCGGTCGTCGCACTCGGTCCGGGCGCGACGATCGACACGGCCGACATCGGCCTCACGGTCACGCCACCGCAGCCGTACGACCTGGTTCTCACCAAGCAGGCCGGCGATGTCGGGGTCACGGGTGACCTCGTCACCTGGACGATCAGGGCGACGAACAACGGACCTGCTGCGACTCCCGCCGACGTTCGTGTCGTCGACGATCTCCCGGACGGGCTGGCGCCGGTCTCCGCGCAGGGCGATGGATGGAGTTGCGCCACGGCAGGACAGGTCGTCACGTGTGACCACGCCGACCCGATCGACCCGGCCGCAGGCAGCAGCATCGAGGTGGTCACGCGGATCACGGCGGCGGCGGGCGTGGAGATCACCAATACGGCCAGCGTGTCGGCCGCAGGTAGTGAGATCACCACGACCAACAACCAGGCGTCGGCAGGCGTCGTGGTCGCGACGCCTGACCCGTCAGGCCAGATCGATCCGACCACACCGACACCCAGCGAACAGATCGAGACGACGCCGGTCGACGTGCCGGCTCCCGACGGCAGCCTCCCCTCGACCGGCGGGAACCCCAACACGATCCTGCAACTCGCGATCTTCGCCGTTCTGTTCGGAGCGCTCCTTCTCGGCGTCAAGCGACGAGCGACCCGACCTGCACCAATGGGGTAGTTCCGACGAGCTGTCCGTTTCGACCCCAGCGCGGGCCCCGGATCGCTCGTGGCGGGCGCGGTCTCGAGCGGTCAGCTGACGATGATGCGCCACACGTTGCCGTCGGCGGGTGAGGTTGCCGGGCTAGTGCTCCAGCGTCTGGCCCGAGTCGGGGTCGACGACGAAGGCGCTTCGGTGGTCGTCGGAGCGTCGGTGACCGGCGGTCAAGAGCCGGTCAAGGCCCTATGAACGCAGGGGAATCCGGCGCTGATGACCGTTCCTTTACCGGCGCCTACGATGCTGCGAACGTGCACGAGACAACAGTGGTGACCAATCCAGGAGTCGAGCAGCGATATTCGGTGAGCGCCCTCGGGCCGGTCACCGTCACGCGGGCCGACACGCCGATCGACCTTGGTGGACCCAAGCAGCGGCTGGTGCTGGCGTTGTTGATGTCGAGCCCCGATCACGTCGTCGCCACCAACCGCCTGATCGACGGGCTCTGGGGCGAGGAGCCGCCCGCAACGGCGCGCAAGGCCCTGCAGATGCACGTGTCGAACCTGCGGCGGGCGCTCGGCGAGGAGTTCCCGCTCCGGACCGCGTCCGAGCGGCTATCTGGTGCAGTCGGCCGAGCTCGACTACGACGCGAAGGTCTTCGAGGAGTCGGTGACACGGGCGACGGCGCTGTTGCGCACCGATCCGACCGCGGCGTCGAGCCTGTTGTCGCAGGCACTCGCAACGTGGCGGGGGTCGGCCTTTGCCGACCTCGAGGACGAAGCGGCGATCGCTCCGGAGATCGCCCGCCTCGATCAGCTCCGGCTGACCGCACTCGAGCGGCGCATCGACGCCGACCTGCGGCTCGGGCGACACGCCGAGCTGGTCGGCGAACTCGAAACGCTCGCCGTCGAGCACCCGTATCACGAGCGGTTTCGCGAGCAGGAGATGTTGGCGCTGTATCGCTCGGGTCGCCAGACCGAAGCGTTGCGGGCGTACGACCACACCCGTGCGACGCTCGTCGAGGAACTCGGCATCGAGCCGTCACCGTCGCTGCGGGCGCTGCACACCCAGATCCTCCAGCAGGCTCCCGAGCTGGAGTACGTCGGCGATCCGGGCGAGCCGACGTACGCGTTCCTTGCGACCGATCTCGAGGACTCGACCGCGCTGTGGGAGGCCGATCCTGACGCGATGCAGTTGGCGTTGGCCCGCCACGACGAACTGTTGGCGAGTGCGGTCGAGTCGTGTTCCGGCACCGTGTTCAAGGGCACCGGCGACGGCATCTACGCGGTGTTCGCGTCAGCGGTCGACGCGATCCAAGCGGCCGTCGACGCCCAGCTGGCGTTGTCGAGCGAGCTGTGGCCGACCGACCGACCGCTACTGGTGCGGATGGCGGTCGACGAGGGCCCGGCGTCGAACCGTGACGGCGACTACTTCGGCCCGGCGCTCAATCGGGTGAGCCGGATCATGTCGTCAGGCCACGGCCGCCAGCTCCTGGTGCCCGCTTCGCTCGCCGCCCAGTCTCCGTTGCCCGTGCGCGAGCTCGGCACCGCCGACTACAAGGGCGTCGGCCGGATCGAGGTCGCTCAGGTCGAGATCCCGGGGCTGCCCGAGGAGTTCCCGAGCCTGCGCACCGACCGTGCGCCCGTGGGCGTCCCCCGCCACGGATTCGGCGGGCGATCCGCGGATACGAGCTGCGCGAGCAGCTCGGCACCGGTGCGTCGGGCATCGTCTTCCGGGCGTATCAGTCGTCGATCGGTCGCGAGGTGGCGGTCAAGGTCATCCGGCCAGAGCTGGCCAACCGCTCCGGCTTCGTGAAGCGGTTCGAGGCCGAGGCGCAGTTCGTCGCCCAGCTCGAGCACCCCCACATCGTGCCGCTGTACGACTACTGGCGCGATCCCGACGGTGCCTACCTCGTGATGCAGCTGCTGCGCGGCGCGAGCCTCGCCGACTCGTTGGAGCGGTCACCGTGGCGACCGGCGGCGGCGCTGCGCCTGCTCGACCAGATCGGGGCGGCCCTCGACTACGCCCACCGCCACGGTGTTCTTCACCGTGACCTGAAGCCCGCCAACGTCCTGCTCGACGGTGACGGCAACGCCTTCCTGAGCGACTTCGGGATCGCCACCGATCACATCGATGCCGTCGGGCTGCCCGCCGAGAGTTCGGTCGCGTACATCTCGCCGGAGGAGTTGGCCGGCCTGCCGATCGGCACCGCCACCGACATCTACGGCCTGACGCTGCTGGCCTACGAGACCCTCACCGGTACTCGGCCCGAAGCCGGCGGACAGCCGGCCCCGGTCGCCCTGCTGCGTCCGGAGCTCCCACCGGCAATCGATCGGGTGCTCGAGCGCGGCACCCATCCCGACCCGATGCAGCGGTACCCGCGCGTGGCCGACCTGCTGCGCGATCTGCGTCAGGCCTTCGGTGCCGATGGCGGCGCCACCCCGGACGACGCCCCCGGTCGAGGTGCGCAACCCGTTCAAGGGCCTCCGGGCGTTCAAGGAGACCGACGCCGCCGATTTCTTCGGGCGCGACGAGCTGGTCGCCGAACTGGTCGACCACGTCACCCACCACCAGTTCACCGCTGTCGTCGGCCCCTCGGGCAGCGGCAAGTCGAGCGTCGTCCGCGCCGGCCTGCTCCCCGAGATCCGTCGCGGCGGGCTCGACGTCGTCGGTGGCGTGCTGATCACCGAGATGTATCCCGGCTCGTACCCGTTCGAGGAGCTCGAATCGGCACTGGTGCGCGTCGCGGTCACGCCGACCGCCGGCACGATGGCCGACCTGCTCGGCGACGATCGCGGGCTGCTGCGGGTCGCGAAGCAGATCCTGCCCGACGACGACAGCGAGCTGGTGCTCGTGATCGACCAGTTCGAAGAACTCTTCTCGCTGACCACCGACCCCGACACCCGCGAGCACTTCCTCGCCAGCCTCGTCGAAGTCGTCCGCGACGAGCGCAGCCGGGTCCGCATCGTCGTCACGATGCGCGCCGACTACTTCGACCGACCACTCGAACACGCCGAGTTCGGCGACGTGCTCCGCAACGGCCTCGTGCCGATCGCCGCGCCACGCGAGCACGAACTCGCCGCCGCGATCGCTCGGCCGGTCGACACCGCGGGGCTCGAGTTCGAGCCCGGGCTCGTCGCCCGCATCGTTCGCGACGTCGCCGACCAACCCGGTGCGCTTCCGCTGCTGCAGTACGCGCTCACCACGCTCGTCGACCAGCGCCAGGGGCGCCTGCTCGACACCGCCGCCTACGACCGGATCGGTGGTGTCGAAGGCGCGCTCGCGACGCGAGCGGAGGAGATCTACCAGTCGCTGTCACCCAAGGCCGAGGAGGCCGCACGCGAGGTCTTCGTGCGGCTCGTTCGGGTCGACGATCACGCCGGCGACACACGTCGACGAGCGGGGCGGAGCGAGCTGGAGACGCTCGGGTTCTCCGACGGCATCATCGACGAGGTCGTCTCGGCATTCGGGGCATTCCGGTTGATCGCCTTCGATCGCGACCCGGTCAGCCGCGGCCAGACGGTGGAAGTCGCCCACGAGGCGCTGCTTGCGCGAGTGGCCGCGCTACCGGGGATGGATCGCCGAGCGTCGCGAAGCCCTGCTCGTCGAGCGCCGCTTGGAGTCGGCCGCTGCCGAATGGGATGCCGCCGGTCGGCCGGCCGACCTGCTGGTGTCCGGCGGACGACTGGAGCAGTTCGAGCGTTGGGTCGACGACGAGCCGGTGGCGCCGCGCGAGCGCGAACGGTCGTTCCTGCTGGCCAGTCGTGATCGCAGCAACGCGCGAACTCGTCGTCGAACAGCGTCGGGTTCGCAGGCTCCGCCGACTCGTGGCGGGAGTCGCTGCCGCGCTCGTCGTTGCGCTGGTCGCCGGCGGACTCGCCGTCCGTCAGAGCGCGCGCGCCGACGACGAGGCACAACGGGCAGCCGAAGAAGCGCAACGCGCGAACGCCGCGGCTGCAACGGCCGACGAGCAGGCATCGATCGCCGCCGCCCAGACCGAGGTCGCCGAGTCGCAGACTGTCGCCGCGACCGAGTCTGCGCAGGTCGCCGACCTCGAACGGATGCGTGCCCAGTCGGCCTCTCAGGTGACCACCAACGCACCGCTTGCCGCGCTGCTGGCCGTCGAGGCGCTACAACATCGACTCGTCGTCGCTCGGTGCGGGCGCGATGCAGCGGGTGCTGACCGGCGTCGACGGCCGCCAGGCGACCCTCTCCGACGGCGCGAGCGGCTACAACACCGGCGTCCTCTCGGCTGGCGGCAACGTTGTTGCCGTTCCAGGCATCAACACGGTCGACGTGTGGGACATCGACGCACGGGAGTTGTTGCTGCAGGTGGAGGCGCCCTTCGCAGGAATTGGTATGACCTCCGATGGGACTCTTCTCGCCGTCGACGCAGCGGGAGCCGAACAGCTCGACCTCATCGATGTCAACTCAGGCGACGTCGTGGGCACGATCGACGAAGCCGTGTGCTCGGTGGCCCGGTTCTCACCTGCAGGCGATCGGCTGCTCCTCGTGGTCGACGACCCCGAGGTGGCGGGCAACTGCGACACCGGGAACGTCCCGGGTCGACTGCAGATCTGGGATGTCTCCGACGCCAGCCGTCCCGCACTCGAACACGTCGACACGGGTGCCCCCGCATCCGAGGCATGGTGGTCGCCCGACGGCGCCAGCTATCTCCGCCTCACCGATCGTCTCGACTTCGTCGATGCCGACACGCACGAGCCGATCTGGTCACACAACTTCGAGCTGCCCACCGATGGCCTGCTGAACACGTTCGTCGTCCCCACCGGCGCGCTGTTCCGATCCGATGGAGGATCGGTCGTCGTCGGGACGATCTTCACCCAGTCCGCCGGTAGCTGGTTGACGAGCTTCGACACGGCGACCGGCGCGGTCATCGGAGCACCGACTCCAACCGCGGCGCTGAACTCGATGAACTGGTGGGACGAGGAGGAGACCCAGGTCGTCGGCACTCTTGGACCATCAGGAACCACCGTGCTCGATCTCGACAGCGCCACCGAGGTCCTGCCGGCGCCCGTGGAGAACCGGAACGCAACGTCGGTCTGGGTCGACCGGGAGCGTGAGCGCCTCGTTGTGTCGAGCCGGCTCGGGATCGAGGTGTTCTCCCTCGACGGGAGCAGCGTGCTCGAGCGCCGCGTCGGCCTGACCGACGAACAACTGGCTGTGCAGGCGCAGACCGGTGGCGAGATCTTCCCTGCGCTGTCGGCCGACGGCGACCGTCTGCTGATGTCGCTGCAGGACCCATCGGTCTCGATGGTCGAGTGGGACACGACCACCGATCCGGCGACGAGAACCGGTGAACGACCGCCGGGGTTCGTCCTCGACCAGGGGGACTCGACGCTGTTCGGCGACCTCGCAGGGGTCCAAGTGCTCGACGGGAAATTCGAGGCGATCGGGGTCGCTGTCGGCTACACGATCAAGCCGCAACCGCCGATCAACTGGCGGTCGAGTTCCGACGGGTCCAAGCACGGACCGCTGCGATTCGACGCGCCAGTGCTCGAAATCTATGACACCCTGACCGGCGACCTGATCGAGGTGGACGATCTGGCCGACGTCTCCGAGATCAGCGAGAACGAGTACTCGTTCAGCGCCGACGGGGCCTACCTGCTCCGGTGGGTCATCACCCCGGACGGCGAACGATGGGCGGTGTTCGACACCGAGTCCGGCGATGTGGTCCACAGTGGTGAATCCGAGATCAGGTCCGACCCGGTGCTCGCCGGTCGCACGATCTACTCGAACGCCCCGAACAGTTTCGACCTCGAGCGCCGTGACGTCGAGACCCTCGAGATCGTCGGGCCGCCGCTGGTCGGCCACACGCTGACCATCAACGGGATCTCAGACGACCTCGACGCGGACCGGATCGTCACCCAGGCGAGGAACGGCAACGTCAGGGTCTGGGACCGCGAGACGGGCGATCAGATCGGCAACGAGATCGAAGTCACCCGACAGCAGGCCGGCCTCCAGATGTCCACCGCCCGCGATGGTGACCTGATCGGCATCACCGGTGACTCCCACGTCTCCCTCTGGAACTACGACATCGAGTCGTGGCCGGCGCTCGCCTGCGACCTTGCCGGGCGCAACATGACCCAGCGCGAGTGGGCCGACTTCGGCCCGCAGGCCGTCGAGTACCGGGTCACCTGCCCCCAGTTCCCACCCGGAACCTGACCACTGCGATGAGTTTCAGCGCACCCAGTCCGCGCTGAAACTCATCGGTGGCGGTCTGCCCGGTGCTGCGATGAGTTTCGGCGGACCCTGTGCACGCTGAAACTCATCGCAGGCGTACTCGTCGTTCGCCGTGGCCGGTCAGGAACCGTGCGGCTCGACGGTGGCGCCGGCAGCAGCCGCAGCAGCAGAGATCTTGCGAGCAACATCGGCGTCGAGGGTGGTGAGCCCGCCGGTGGCGTGGGTGGTCAACATGACGTGGACCCGGCCGGGGTAGCGGATCTCCATGTCGGGGTGGTGCTGGTCGGCTTCGGCGATCTCAGCGATCGTCTTCACCAACTCGGCCCCTGCCAGATAGGTCGAGCCTCGGAACGTGGCGTGGATCTCGGTGCCGACCACCGTCCAGTCGTCGACGCTCTCCAGCGCAGCGAACTCGTCCGGGTCGACCTCGGTGTACTCCATGGTCCAAGTGAACCACGCCACGTGTCCCCCTGTCGCTGTGACACCCGCTCTCTAGAGTGGGCGGCACATGACTGACGACGAGCTGTTCGCCGACGACATCCCGCACCCCGCCGACAGCGCGTCGCCCGAGGCACGTGCCGATCGGGGTCCGTCGCCGTTCGCCGAGGGATTGAACCCCGACCAGCTCGATGCGGTCGCCCACGAGTCGGGCCCGCTGCTCGTGATCGCCGGCGCCGGCTCGGGCAAGACCAGGGTGCTCACTCATCGCATCGCGCACCTGATCCACAACGGCGTCCACCCGTCGAAGATCCTGGCGATCACGTTCACCAACAAGGCCGCCGCCGAGATGCGCGAACGGGTCGGCGCGCTCGTCGGGCCGGTGGTGAAGACGATGTGGGTGTCGACGTTCCACTCGGCGTGCGTGCGCATCCTGCGGGCCAACGCCGATCTGCTCGGCTATCCCCGCCAGTTCTCGATCTACGACGCCGCCGACTCGAATCGGCTCACCAGCTACGTGATCCGCGACCTCGGCCTCGACGCGAAGCGGTTCACCCCGCGCGGCGTGCACTCGATCATCAGCCTCTGGAAGAACGAGCTGATCGACCCCGACGAGGCCCACCGGCGGGCGCAGAACATCTTCGATCGCAAGCACGCCGATGTCTACGCCGAGTACCAGGCTCGTCTGCTGAGGGCCGGGGCGATGGACTTCGACGATCTGCTCACCAACACCGTCAAGCTGTTCCGCGAGCACGGCGACGTCCTCGAGCACTACCGCCAACGGTTCCAGCACATCCTCGTCGACGAGTATCAGGACACCAATCAGGCCCAGAACGAACTGGTGCTCCTCCTCGCCGACGGCCACCGCAACGTCTGCGTGGTTGGTGACACGGACCAGTCGGTGTACAAATTTCGCGGCGCAGATTTCCGGAACATCCTGGAGTTCGAAGAGGCGTTCCCCGACGTCACCACGGTGATCCTCGATCAGAACTACCGCAGCACGCAGACCATCCTCGATGCCGCCAACGCGGTCATCGACAACAACGTCGAGCGCAAGCCCAAGTCGCTGTGGACCGACAGTGGCATGGGCGAACGCATCACCCGCTACCACGCCGAGGACGAAGGCGACGAGGCCACGTGGGTCGCCGGCACCGCCCTGCAGTTGCACGCCGACGATGCCACCAACTTCCGTGAGATGGCGGTGCTCTACCGCACCAACGCGCAGAGCCGTGTGGTCGAAGAGGCGTTCATGCGCCAAGGCGTGCCGTACAAGGTGGTCGGCGGCACCCGCTTCTACGACCGGCGCGAGATCAAGGACGCGATGGCGTACCTCAAGGCGGTGATCAACCCGGCCGACGAGGTGAGCGTCAAGCGCGTGCTCAACGTGCCCAAGCGTGGCATCGGCGACGCCAGCGTGGCCAAGCTCGACACATTGGCCGCCGCTGAGGGCATCGCCTTCGCGGAGGCGCTCCGACGGGCCGACGAGGCCGGCATCACCGGCCCGGCGGTTCGCGGCATCGCCTCGTTCGTCGACCTGCTCGACACGATGGGCACCGTCGTCGCCGACCCGGATCAGGGCCCAGGCGACGTGCTGCAGGCGGCACTCGACGGCTCCGGGTACCTCGCCGAACTCGAAGCCGAGGACACCATCGAAGCCCACACCCGCATCGAGAACCTCGGCGAGCTGGTCGGCTCGGCCCGGGAGTTCACGGTGATGGACGAGTTCCTCGAACAGGTCGCACTCGTCGCCGACACCGACGACCTTCCCGACGGCGAGATCGACGACCAGGTGGTGCTGATGACGTTGCACTCCGCCAAGGGCCTCGAGTTCCCGGTGGTGTTCCTGGTCGGTTGCGAGGAGGGCATCTTTCCGCACATCCGAGCGCTCACCGAACCGGCCGAGATGGAAGAGGAACGCCGTCTCGCGTACGTCGGCATCACCCGGGCGATGAAGCGGCTCTACATGTCGCACGCCTGGAGTCGTCAACTGTTCGGGTCGACCCAGTACAACCCGCCGTCACGGTTCTTCGACGAGATCCCCGAGACCCTGGTCGAGTCGAAGGGCAACATCACCGGTCGATCCAACTACGGCCGCCAGAGCTACCGAAGTCGAGGCTCCGACTACGGCGACCCGCCGCCGTACCGCCGCGGCGGGGGAGGAGGCCGCGACATCAACGCCGACATCCTCGATGCCAAGGCCGATCAGGAGGCGCATCGCGATCGGGTGGTCGAGGCGGCGATCCGGTCGGGCTCGAAGCCTGCTCCCGCACCGTCGAACAGCCAGGATCTCGGTCTCAAGGTCGGCGACGACGTCGAGCATCCGGCATTCGGTGCGGGTGTGATCATCGACATCTCGGGCACCGGTGAGAAAGCCGAGGCCACGATCAACTTCCCGGGCACCGGTACCAAACACCTCGCCCTGGCCTGGGCGCCACTGAAAAGGCTCTGAGGTCGCTGTCCGATCTCGTTCTCGTGAACTCGTGTCGGAATTGTTCCCGCACGAGTTCACGAGAACAGCGGTGACGCAAGAAGGACGTCAGGCGAGGCCGAGGCGCTCCATCGCCTGCCGGTATTCGACGACCTCGATGCGCTGGTTCCGTGACACCGATTCGGCGAACTCGATGATCTCGTCGCGGGCGCCGTTGGCGGCCGCATGATCGGCCATGTGCACGCCGCCGAGGTGGTGGTCGGTCATGATGTCGAAGAACAGTCGATCGGCGTCGGTGCCGTCGGCATCGGCCAGTTCCTGGAGCCGTTCGGGGGTCTGCATGCCGCGCATCTCCGCCACGGGCGTTGGCTCGTCCATCCACACCATGGCCGTGCGATTCGGCTCGCCACGTGCGTAGCCATCGTCGGCGAGCCACTCCTCCATCCACCCGATGTCGCGCGTCTGGAACATGATCACCTCACGGGCGTACGGCGCTGCATCGCCGTCGGGGTTGCCATCGAGGTACAGATTCGAGATCAGCAGCGCTTGGTCGTGGTGATCGAGCATGTCCTGCAGGAACCCGACGTCGACCGCGTTCATCGGCAACGCCGGTTCGTCGTCGGCACCGAGCGCCCAGATGGCTGCGGCGGCGAACAGTCCGGTCACGACCGCCGTCACCAGCACGATGAGCACCAGTCGCAGCAAGCGTTGCACCGATTCGTCGGACAACGAGTCGTCGGTGGTGTTCTCATCGTCGACGAGGCCGGTATCGGAGTCGTCGAGACGGGCTGGCGATCGCATCGTCTCAGTGTACGGATGTGGTTGACCAGGCGAACTGCGCCCGTCGCTCTAACCTTGGCCAGCCATGATCCGTCGACTCGTCTCCGCAACGGCACTCTCGTCGGTCGCCCTGCTCGCGATCGCTGGAGCAGCGTCGGCGCACATCGATCCCGATCCAGCGGAGGCGCAGGCCGGCTCACGCCTCACGGTTGGATTCACCGTCGAGCACGGCTGCGATGGCTCACCGACGACGCAGCTCGACATGCGGCTACCCGAGGGCGTGACCGACGCGCTTCCCGAACCACTGCAGGGATGGGACGAATCGATCGAAACGATCGACGGCGATACGATCGTCACATTCGCCGGCGGCCAGCTCGCCGATGACGTGGAGGAGACCTTCGACGTGACGATGACGTTGCCCGCCACTCCCGACACCACGATCTACTTTCCATTCGTCCAGCGCTGCGAGGTCGGCGAGATCCGTTGGATCGGGATTCCCGCCGAACCTGGCGACGAACTCGACGAGCCGGCGCCGGCGATGCAACTCATCGGGCCGGTCGCGACGGTGCCGACCACGACCGCCGTCACCGAGCCGACCGAGCCGGAGTCCACCGATCCAACGGTGACCGCGCCGGTCGCCACCGATGGGACGGCGACCACGACACCTTCCACCGAGCTGTCGCCCGACACCACCGCTGCGTCGAGCACCAGCGAGCCTGCGCTGATCTCCACCGGTGTCGACGAGTCAGGAAGCTCCCAGACCGGAACGATCATGTTCATCGCGTCGATGGCCGCTGTTCTCGGACTCGGTGGTTTCGTCGTCTACCGTTCGCGTCAGGCACGGGCCGGCGGCTCACCCGACGCCGGCTGATCGACGTCGCCATGGCTTGTTCCACGCTGCGTTCGCCTGTCCGGCATCGCGCCGCCGCGCTGGTCGGTGCGGCAGCCATCGTGCTGCTGGCGGTGCTCGCAGGGGTGAGCACCGCATCGGCCCATGCCGAGCTCGTGTCGTCGTTCCCGGGCAACCAGGAACTCCTCGAGGTCGCCCCGACCGAGATCGCGCTGCAGTTCACCGAGGCCGTCGACCCGATCGAGCCTGGCATCCGTCTGGTCGACTCCGATGGCAACGACGTCGAGATCGGAGCCGTCGACCAATCCGCTGGCTCCGATCGGATGCGATCCGCGATTCCCGAGACGCTCGAGGATGGGACCTACGTCGTCGCCTGGCAGGGCGTGTCGGCTGATTCGCACCGGGTGCGAGGCTCGTTCACGTTCTCGGTCGGAGTTCCGTCGGCGGTGACACCTGGCGTGCTCGATGGCCTGTTCGACGGCACCTCGGACAGCAGCTCCGATGACATCCTGCTCGGGGTCGGGCGATTCGTCAGCTACGCCGGGGTCGGACTCCTCGTCGGCGGACTGGTGCTGGCGGTTGCGCTCACTCCGTCGGTGATCGGATCGCGCCGGGTCGGCGTGTTGCTCGTCGGCGCCGCCGAAATCGCACTCGTCGGCACCCTGTGGATGATCGCCGCCCAGGCGAACCTCATCGGTGGGTCGTTCCTGTCGTGGGGAGCTGTCGCTGACACGCAATCCGGCCAGTGGTGGATCGCTCGGCTCGTCGTGATCGTGCTGTTCAGCGTGTTGATCCCCTTGCGATCGAGACTCGTCGTGCGTGGTGGCATCGTCGTGGTGTCCGCATTGGCGCTCGGTGTCCTCGCCGTGGTCGCCGCCGGCGGCCACGCGATCTCGGGTGATTCCGTCGTGCTCGGATTCGTCTCCACGCTGGTCCATCTTGCTGCGATGTCGATCTGGTTCGGAGGGCTCGCGCTGGTGCTCGTGGCGCCGCCGCCCGGTGAGTTCTGGGCCACGGTCACGCGCTTCTCACCCTGGGCGCTCGGATCGGTGGTTGCGCTTGCGATCACCGGCGGCGCGAACGCGTGGCGTCAACTCGGATCGCTCAGTGGTCTGACCGACTCGAGTTACGGGCGATGGCTCGTGATCAAGCTCGTGCTCGTGGTGCTGGTCGTGGGCCTGGCGGCGTTCAGTCGACGGACCGTGCAGACCCGTGGTGACGATGCCAGCGTGCTCGTGCGTCGCTCGGTGGGCTTCGAGATCGCCGGCGTCGTGCTGATCCTCGGAGCGACCGCCGGACTGGTGAACTCCCCGCCACCGATCGACACCGCCGAGATCGTGTCGGTCTCGGCAGTGGTGGGCTCGCGTGTGGCGCAGGTCGAGCTCGAACCTGCGGTGACCGGTGGGACCGAGATGCACGTCTACATCACGTCGCCCTCGGGGGCGCTCGATCGAGCCGACGAGATCTCCGTGACCGCAGAGCTGCCCGAGCAGGACCTTCCACCGTTCGATGTGGAGGTGTTTCCCGCTGGGGCGAATCACGTGGTCGGCGCAAATCTCAACCTCCCGGTCGCGGGGTTGTGGACGTTCGAGGTCACCGCTCGCTACGGCGAGTTCGACGAGGTCGTCTTCTCCGTCCAGATTCCCGTGTCGGACTGACCGACGTTGCGCATTCATTCTCATTGTGTGAGAATGAATGCGTGCCCGAAGCTCCTCGCGACGTCCCTCACCACGTTGATGGCCACGACCACGGACACGATCACGGGTTGGGGCTCGCGCGAGCAGGGGAGCGGCACCGCGGGCGGCTGATCGCGGCCTTCGCCGTGATCGCCACGTTCTTCGTGGTGCAGGTGATCGCCGCGTTCGCCACCAACTCGCTCGCGTTGCTGTCCGACGCCGGCCACATGCTCACCGACGTGATCGGGATCGGCATGGCATTGGCGGCCATCAGCCTCGCCACTCGCTTCGAACAGCGCCGACACGAGGTGACGTCGACGCACACGTTCGGCCTCTACCGACTCGAGATCCTCGCCGCCTTCGTCAACTCGCTGCTGCTGCTCGCCGTCGCGTTGTGGGTGGTCGTCGAGGCGGTCCGGCGCCTCGGCAACGAGCCGGAGGTGCTCGGCGCACCGATGCTCGTCGTCGCCGTGCTCGGACTGCTCGCGAATCTGGTGGCGTTCGCGCTGCTCCGTCCGGGAGCGAAGGAGTCGGTGAACGTCGAAGGCGCATACCTCGAGGTGCTCGCGGACACGGTCGGATCGGTCGGTGTGATCCTTGCGGCGATCCTGCTCCAGGTGTTCGGGTGGGCATGGGTCGACTCGGTGGCCGGCGTTGCGATCGGTGTGTGGATCCTGCCGCGGGCCTGGGGCCTGGGCCGGCGCTCGGTACGCATCCTGCTGCAGGCTGCTCCCGAGCGGATCGATCTCGACGAGCTCGCCGGCGAGTTGGCGGCGATCGACGGTGTCGTGGGTGTCCACGATCTGCACGTGTGGACGCTGACCTCCGAGATGGACGCTGCCTCTGCGCACCTGGTCGCGTCCTCTGGTGCCGATGCGCACGCTGTGCTCGACGACGCCCGCCAGTGTCTCGCCGAACGCCACGGGATCACCCACGGCACGTTCCAGGTCGAACCCGACGATCACGAGGGCTGCGACCGCATCACCTGGTGATGAGATCTCGTCCGCAGGCCTGCAACCTGCAAGAATCGTCGGCGTGAAGGCAGCATTGTTGGTCGAGAGCTTGACGGGGAACACGTGGACGGCAGCCGAGAAGGTGGCCGACCTCCTGGCGCAGGAGCGCTGGACCATCACGGGGCTGTCGAAGGTCAAGGAGCCCGACTACGCATCGATCCAGCAAGCCGACCTGATCCTGGTCGGCACGTGGGTGCATGGAGCGTTCCTGTTCGGTCAGGCGCCGTGGGCGGTGTCGAACATCGCCAACCTGCCCACCATGCGCGGCAAGCGAGCCGCCGGCTTCTGTACGTTCGCGCTCGACCCGGGCAAGTCGCTCGACAAGCTCGATCGGGCACTCGGTGACACCGGCGCCTACGTGATCGGCGGGCTCGCCATGAGCCGCAGCAAGCTCGGCCAGCACACCGAGATCTTCGCTGAGCGCCTGGTCGACGCCATGGCCGTCGGCTGATCGCCCCCAAAACGGGTTGTCAGCCGGTGGTGTCGGGTGTTCTCGTCGTCACGCCGACGAGGTCGATGAACAGGATCCGCTGGTTCTCGACGACGGGGAACACCCCTGACTCCGGTGGCGACAGGTCCGCCACGGTGATCGTGGCGCCGTCGCAGTCGATGAACTCTCGGGTTCCGATCACCTGCTCGACCGGGCAGTCCGGCCGACCCACCGGGTAGGCGTAGAAGATGCGCCAACCACGGGTCGGGTCGGAACCCTCGTGGTCGAGCACGAGGGTGCGCTCGCCGGTGGTGGTGTTCAGTCCCGCGAAGATGATCGGGCCGTCCTCTTCCACGATCCGGGCGGCGCTCTGCACCGACCCGACCTCCAATCGGCTGGGTGCCAGGCGATCCGTGACGTCGGCGCCGCCGCCCGAGATGTACGCGGCGATACCCCAGGTCACCAGGGCGAGCAGCACGAAGAAGGCGATGCCCCCGAGCACCGGGACGACCGCACGAGCGAACGGCGACCTCAATCTGATCGGCCGCTGAGCGGCAGGGTTCGACATCGCCCACAGTCTGCCGGGGAACAGTCGGTTCGATGGGTCGACCGTCGTTTCGGCGCGTCGCTCGGACTTGCCCTATGGTTCATGCTTCGTGAAGCGCACGTATCGCATCGTCGTCGCGAAGCCTGGTCTCGATGGCCATGACCGTGGCGCGAAGACCATCACCCGCGCCCTGCGCGACCATGGCTTCGAGGTCATCTACACCGGCTTGCACCAGACCCCGGAGCAGATTGCCGAGACCGTCCTGCAAGAGGACGCCGACGGTGTTGGCCTGTCGCTCCTCTCCGGCGCCCACCTCACACTGTTTCCCCGGGTGATGGAGGAACTGCGCAGCCGTGACCTCGGCGACGTCCTCGTGTTCGGTGGCGGTGTGATCCCCGACGCCGACGCCCGGGCGCTCCGTGAACAGGGTGTCGCGGAGATCTTCGGCCCCGGTTCGTCGCTGAAGGCGATCGGCCAGTGGCTCGAGTCGGCACTCGACGAATCCGAACCCGACTGACCGCAGCAGCGGTCGAACCAGTACGCAACCAGAAAGCGAGTGACCCCGACGTGGACCTCTTCGAATACCAGGGCAAGCAGTACTTCGCCCGTTACGACATCCCGGTGAGCCGCGGTGGGCCGGCCGACACCGTCGACGAGGCGGTGAAGGAGGCCAACCAGGCGGGCTACCCGGTCGTCGTCAAGGCGCAGGTGCAGGTCGGAGGTCGCGGCAAGGCCGGCGGCATCAAGCTGGCCGACAACGAAGCCGAGGTGCGAGAGCACGCCGGCAACATCCTCGGGATGGACATCAAGGGACACGTCGTGAAACGGCTCTGGATCGAGCAGGCATCCGACATCGACGAGGAGTACTACGCGTCGTTCACGCTCGACCGTGCCGCCAAGAAGCATCTCTTGATGCTGTCGGCGGAAGGCGGCGTCGAGATCGAAGCCGTCGCCGAATCGAATCCCGATGCGATCGTCAAGCTCCACATCGACCCGGTCGACGGTCTCGATGTCGCCACCGCTCGCCAGGCATGTGTCGACGCGAAGCTGCCCGAGCGGGCGCTCGATGGTGCCGCCGACATCCTGGTCAAGCTGTATCGCTGCTTCACCGAGGGCGATTGCGACCTCGCGGAGATCAACCCGCTGATCCTCAAGCCGACCGGCGAGGTGCACGCACTCGACGCCAAGGTCACGCTCGACGAGAACGCCGAGTTCCGCCACCCCGAGTGGGACGCGTTCCGGGGGCTGACCGAGATGGACGAACGAGAGAAGATGGCGGCCGAGAAGGGTCTGCAGTACATCGGTCTCGATGGCTCCGTCGGCATCATCGCCAACGGCGCCGGCCTCGCCATGTCGACGCTCGACGTCGTCAATCAGGTCGGCGGTTCCGCGGCGAACTTCCTCGACATCGGAGGTGGCGCCAACGCCGACGTGATGGCCGGGGCGCTCGAGGTGATCAACTTCGACGACAAGGTCCAGTCGATCTTCATCAACATCTTCGGCGGAATCACCCGTGGCGAAGAGGTCGCGAAGGGGATCGTCGAGGCGATGGGTCGGGTCGATCTGCGAGCCCCGATCGTCATCCGCCTCGACGGCACCAACGCCGAGGAGGGTCGCCAGATCCTGCTCGATGCCGGCATCCCCGCCGACAAGCTCCAGTCAGAGCCCACCATGCTCGACGCCGCCCGTGCGGCCGTTGCGAAAGCGAAGTGAGATAGCCATGGCCATATTCGTCAACGAGAACACCAAGGTGATCGTCCAAGGCCTGACCGGTGGACAGGGCAAGTACCACGGCTTGCGCAACCGCGACTACGGCACGCAAGTCGTCGCCGGCGTCACGCCCGGCAAGGCCGGCCAGGACGTCGACGGCATCCCGATCTATGACACCGTGGCGGACGCGGTTGCCGCCACCGGCGCCACCGCATCGTTCGTGGCGGTGCCGCCGAAGTTCGCGTCGGACGCGATCCTCGAGGCGGCCGCTGCCGGCATCGAGTTCGTCGTCTGCATCACCGAAGGCATCCCCGCCCAGGACGAAGCCAAGACCTACAACCTGCTGCTGCGCAACCATCCGAACACCCGCTTGCTCGGCCCGAACTGTCCCGGCATCATCAGCCCGGGCAAGTGCAACATCGGTATCACCGCGGGCGAGATCGCGCAGGTCCCATCGGCCGGTGGCCCGAACGTCGGCATCGTCAGCCGGTCGGGAACGTTGACCTACCAGGCGCTCTACGAGCTCAAGCAGAAGGGCATCGGCGTGTCGACCTGTGTTGGCATCGGCGGCGACCCGGTGCCTGGCACGAACTTCATCGAGTGCCTCGCCGAGTTCCAGGCCGACCCCGAGACCCATGCGATCATGATGATCGGCGAGATCGGCGGCTCGGCGGAAGAGGAGGCGGCCGACTACATCAAGGCCAACGTCACCAAGCCGATGAGCGCCTACATCGCGGGCGTCACCGCGCCGGCCGGCAAGAAGATGGGCCATGCCGGCGCCATCGTCTCGGGTGGCAAGGGCACAGCGCAGGGCAAGATGGACGCGCTCGCCGCAGCCGGCGTGAAGGTCGGGCTCAACCCGACCGAAGCCGGCGAGCTGATGGCCGACATCGTCGCCAACCTCTGACTCAACTCCTCACGACCACCGAAAACCAGAATGGACGTCGCGCCGGGCGCGACGTCCATTCGGTGTTTTCGGGTCGGTTCGGTGCGTCTGGCGTCCGGTCAGCTCGCCGGAGGAGCAGGCGGCGTGGGAGGTGCCGGGGGAGCGGGAGGAGCAGGCGGTGCGGGAGGTGCCGGCGGCGGGGGCGGGGGTGGCGGCGGAGCGTCGTCGTCATCGCCGCTCGTCGAGAAGCTCGACTTGAGCTTCTCCATGTCGGTGAGGTCCTTGAGATTGCCGCCCGACGCCTGGAAGTTCAGGTACGCACCGGCAAGCGCGATCGCCGACCAGATGAACGTGCCGTACATCCCGATGCCGCGATCGGCCACATCGAATCGCGCTCCCATGAGCAGTCGGAGCACCATCAGCAGCGTTGCCAGGCCGGCAGCGCCGAGAAAGATCAGTGGCCATGGTTGGGTCGGCGGGAGCTTGTCCATCACGTTGAGCAGCGCCAGCACTCCGACCGCGACGACGAGAATCCAGGCGATGCCTCCGGTCAAGAAGTAGTCGAATGGCCCGTCGCCGCTGTCGGACACGCCAGCGAAGCTGATCGATGTCCATCGGAGCGCGAAACCCAGAACGAGCATCGCCGCGCCACCCCCGACCATGAGCCAATCGGATGTCTTGAATTTGCTGAAGTCCATGTGTGTACCCCTCCGGATTATCGGATGTGGTGTTCCCCCGAAGCGCACCGTAGTACCAGTGCCGGTCGCGGTCGTGCGATCCAACCCTCGTGGCGTTCGCGCTGCCATGTCCCGCCGAGCCGGCGCGTTGACTACGGTCGCGCACGTGCCCACTGCGCTGCTCTCCGTCTACGACAAGTCCGGCATCGTCGAGTTCGCCGAATCACTCCACGAACTGGGGTGGTCACTCGTGTCGAGTGGTGGAACCGCCCGAGCCATCGCGGATGCGGGTGTGCCCGTCACCGACGTCGCTGAACTCACCGGACTCCCGGCGATTCTCGGTCATCGGGTCGTGACGCTGCACCCGAAGATCCACGGCGGCATCCTCGCCGACCCGACCGATTCCGAGCACGTCGCCGACATGGCTGCACCACGGCATCGAGCCGATCGACCTGGTCGTGGTCAACCTGTATCCGTTCTCGTCCGACCCTGGCATCGAGCTGATCGACATCGGCGGCCCTGCGATGGTGCACGCTGCGGCCAAGAACCACGCGCACGTCGGGGTCCTCGTCGACCCGGGCGACTACGCCCCCGTGCTCGACGAGCTGCGGGCCGGAGGTTCGCTGACCGACGCCACCAGGCGCCGTCTGGCCCGCACCGCATTCGCGCACACCGCCTCGTACGACGCGGCGATCGTGACGTGGTTCGACGAATCCAGGGACGGCCGAACCCGACGCCGCAGCGGGCGCCGTACTTCCGATCGTCGATCCATCTCGCCCTCGAGCTCGCTCAACCGTTGCGTTACGGCGAGAACCCGCATCAGCAGGGCGCCCGCTACCGCCAGGCCGGCGCCACGAGCTGGTGGGACTCGATGACGCAGCATGGCGGCAAGGAACTCAGCTATCTCAACGTGTTCGACACCGAGGCGGCGTGGCGGCTCGTCCATCGTTTCGACGCGCCGGCCGTGGTGGTGGTCAAGCACGCCAACCCGTGCGGCGTCGCCGTGGCCGACGACATCACCGAGGCCTACATCCGAGCCAACGCATGCGATCCCGTCAGCGCATTCGGTGGCATCATCGCAGCAAACCGCACGGTGACCGCCGAAATGGCCACCGCGATCGGTGACGTGTTCACCGAAGTGGTCGTCGCACCCGACTTCGAGCCCGAGGCACTCGAGATCCTCGCCGTGAAGAAGAACCTGCGAGTGATGTCGGCAAACGCCGCGTCACCGCTGCCGTTCGATGTACGTCCCGTCGACGGGGGCCTGCTGGTGCAACAGCCCGATCCGGTTGCCGGGCGCACCGACGACTGGCGGGTGGTCACCGCGGCCCAGCCGAGCGACAGTCAGTGGGCCGATCTCGAGTTCGCGTGGCAGGTCTGCGCAGCGGTCAGCAGCAATGCGATCGTGTACGCCAAGGATCTGCAGGCGTTCGGGATCGGTGCCGGCCAGCAGAATCGTCTCGATTCGGCTCGGATCGCGGCCGACCGCTCAGCCGGACGAGCCCAAGGAGGAGCCTGCGCCAGCGACGCGTTCTTCCCGTTCCGTGACGGGCTCGACGCAGCGGCTGCGGCAGGCATCGCTGCGGTCATCCAGCCGGGAGGTTCAGTCCGCGACGACGAAGTGATCGCCGCCGCCGACGAACACGGCATCACCATGGTCTTCACCGGCCAACGCCACTTCCGCCATTAGAGACTGCCCGGCCTCACGGCGCGCCGGTGGTTGGCAACTCGTCGTCGGCCGGACGCTGGTCGGCCTGCCGCTCAGCCGGCGGCGGGTTCCGGTCCGGCGCCGTACTGGTTCTGGCCGTTGGTGCCTTCGAGTGCGTAGAACACCAGCAAGATGATCCAACCAACGAACGGGACGAGCCCGATGAGGATGAGCCAGCCGGACTTGTCGGTGTCGTGGAGCCGCCGGATCGCCACGGCGACCGACGGCACGAGCATCGCGAGGCCAAACAGGAAGTAGAGGATCAGGAAGATCCCGGAGATCTGGGCGAGGATTCCGAGGGCGACGTACACGACGATGTTGGCGAGCACGTACCACCAGAACTCCGCTCGGCCGGCCCGGCCGTCGAACTTCGCATAGCGTTCCAGTACGACCAGTTTCCAGTTCTCGATGATCGGCATTCCCCATCCCCTTCGTTGATGTTCGACGGCCGGAAGGTAACACAACATCGAGGACGCAGTCTGCGATCCTCCGGGCGACAGGAAGGTGAGCCGGGTCGGCGGTGTGGCGGTCGGTAGCCTTTGGCGGATGGCTCGGATTCCGGATCTCCTTGCGAGCAAGCGGACGTTGTCGTTCGAATTCTTCCCGCCGAAGACACCCGCAGCCAACATGACGCTCGGTCGCACGGTGGCCGCGATCGAATCGCTCCACCCCGACTTCGTGTCGATCACCTACGGCGCTGGTGGCTCCGATCGCCACCGTACCGGTGACGTCGTCGCCTGGATGCTGGGCGAGACCCCTTGGACTCCGATGCCGCATCTCACATGTCGCGGCCACAGCCGTGACGACGTCGGGTCATTGCTCGGCAAGTACGCCGAACTCGGCATCGAGAACATTCTCGCACTCGGAGGTGATCCGCCTGCGGGAGGGGTCGAGGAAGCCGGCGACTACCTCTATGCGATGGACCTGCTCGAAGACGTCGTTGCGGCGGGCACGTTCGCCACCGGTGTCGCAGCGCACCCCGAGGTGCACCCTCGCTCGCCCGACCGAGCCACCGATCGTCGGTTCCTCGCCGACAAGCTCTCGATCGCCGACTTCGCGCTCACCCAGTTCTTCTTCGACGTCGAGCACTGGGTGCGACTCGTCGAGGAACTCGCCGAACTCGGCATCGACAAGCCGGTGCTGCCGGGCATCATGCCGATCAACAACAAGGCGATGGTCAAGCGGATGGCCGAGATGAGCGGTGCAGCACTGCCGGGTTGGCTCGCCGACCGGCTCGACGCCACCGACGACGCCGACGAAGTGCGTCGCATCGGGATCGACGTTGCCACGCAGCTGTGTTCCGACCTGATCGACGCCGGCACCCCCGGCCTGCACCTCTACACGCTCAACCGGCCCGAGTCGGTGGTCGAGATCTGCCTGAACCTCGGGCTCACCACGGCTTGAGCGATACTGGTCACCACATGACTGCAACCGCCGACGCCTCGGGCACACCGACGCGAGCCGCCACGCGGCCGACGTCGCGGTCCGCACGGGGATCGGCGTCGACGGAGATCAGTCGGGTCCCGTACCTGCCAGGTCTCGACGGCATGCGCGCCCTGGCGGTGGTTGCGGTGATGATCTACCACGCCAACGCCGACTGGCTCCCCGGCGGCTATCTCGGTGTCGAGGTGTTCTTCGTCATCTCTGGCTATCTGATCACGTTGCTCCTGATCTCGGAGAAGGAGCGCACGCACACGGTCAACATGCGCCAGTTCTGGTACCGGCGAGCTCGTCGCCTGCTCCCGGCGCTCTTCACGATGTTGATCGCACTGACGATCTGGACGTCCGTCTTCGATCGCGACGCGCTCGGCAAACTCCGCGGCGATGTGATCGCCGCTCTGCTCTACGTGTCGAACTGGTACCAGATCTGGACCGGAGCTGGGTACACCGCCGCGAACGAGTTCGCCCCGCTGCGTCACCTCTGGAGCCTTGCCGTCGAAGAGCAGTTCTACGTGGTCTGGCCGCTGGTGATGTTCGCACTCCTCCGCGGCGGAGCCCGCAAGATCGCCGACATCAGCCGATGGCTCGTCGTCGCCGCCCTCGTGATCACGATCGTGACGGCAGTGGTCTACACCTCCGGTCCGGTCGGAACGCCGGAGGTCACACCCGACGCGTACTGGAACGTGTTCGGACGGGAGATCTCGAAGTTCGACTGGTCGTATCTGGGGACCTTCTCGCCGGGCGGCGGGCCTCCTCCTCGGTGCAGCATTCGCCATGGTCTGGCGCCCGGTCGCGGTGATCCGCGGCCCACTCAGGACCAAGGGGCGACTGCTCGACGGTGTGGCGCTGCTGGGATTGCTGATCCTCGCTGCGATGGTGTGGTGGATGTGGCTGATCAGCCCGTCCGGCGGCAATCCGCTGCTCTTCCGCGGCGGCTTCCTGCTCTGCGCTGTTGCCACGCTGATGATGATCGCTGCAGTGACGCACGAGCGGGCGTTCACCTCGAGAGTCTCAGCATCCCGCTGCTGTTGTGGATCGGCACCCGCTCGTACGGGCTGTACCTGTATCACTGGCCGATCTACCAGATGATTCGTGGTATCGCTGGGAACAAGCTGAAGTTCAGTGAGTTCGTGTTCGCGATGATCGCGACCGTCATCATCACCGAGCTCTCGTATCGATTCGTCGAGACACCGATCCGCAAGGGAACGATGGGGGAGTCGTGGCGACGGATCCGCCGTTCACCCGCCGCCGGCGTCCGCAACGCGCTGCTGATCGGCGGCGTGGTGGTGGCTGCATTCACCGTCTTCGCCGGCATCAGCCTGGCAACGGCAGACGTCGTCGAGAACGAGGTTCGCCAGTCGCTCGACGAAGCAGCTGCATCGACCTGCGATGTCCTCAACGACCCCAACTGCGACGGCGTCGCGGATGCGGCCGTGCCGGTCGAGACGCAGACCAACCGCGACCACGCCGAGCGATACCGCGGTCGTGCCAGCCGATTCGGTTGCGGTTGCACCGCCGGTCGAGACCACGACGACGGTTGCCCCGGCGCCGATCCCCCAGCTCGCCATCGGCGACTCGGTGATGCTCGGCGCTGCGACGCAGTTGGCGGAGATGGGGTTCGTCGTCGATGCGGTCGAGAGCCGGCAGTTCTCCAACGGGACCGACACCATCGCGACGTTGAACGAACAGGGCCGGCTCGGAGATGTCGTCGTCGTGCATCTCGGTACGAACGGCACGATCAGCCAGAGCGACATGACCCGCATGATGGATTCGCTTGCCGGCGTCCCCCAGGTGTTGTTGCTGACGATCGACGTCGACCGCGAGTGGACCGCTGGCAACAACGCGGCGATCTACGACGCGGTGAACACCTACCCGAACGTCGCGCTCCTCGACTGGGCCGGGCTCAGCGATGCCTGCCCGGGCGACTGTTTCGCCTCCGACGGGTATCACCTGCGCTCGGACGGCAAGACGTACTACACCGACCTGATCGGTGGCGCGCTGCAAGCCCCGACCTGAAGCCCCGGTGGCCGTTCTTGACGCTGCCATGACACCGTTGGGCGCGACCGCTCGGCGATACTGGTTCCCCCATGTCCACGCTCGCCCCACCTCGGGTGGCCCCGGTTCCCGACGATCGGGTCCACATCAGTCGGGTCCCGTATCTCCCGGGCCTCGACGGGATGCGAGCGCTCGCCGTGGCGGCGGTGATGGTGTACCACGCCAACAGCGATTGGCTGCCGGGTGGGTTCCTCGGCGTCGAGATGTTCTTCGTGATCTCCGGGTACCTGATCACACTGCTGTTGATCTCCGAACGGGAGCGCACCTACCGGATCTCGCTGCGCCACTTCTGGCTCCGGCGTGCCAGGCGCCTCCTCCCGGCGCTGTTCACCATGATGCTGTTCGTCACCGTCTGGACGGCGATCTTCAAGAACGAAGCGCTCGGCGCGCTGCGCGGCAACGTGATCGCCGGATTCTTCTACGTGTCGAACTGGTATCAGATCTGGGAGGGTCTCGGCTACACCGCAGCTGGCGACTTCGCCCCGCTCCGACACCTGTGGAGCCTGGCCGTCGAGGAGCAGTTCTACGTGTTCTGGCCGATCGTGATGGTCTTCCTGCTGGGCCGCAACGGCACTCGGCAGGTGGCCGCGGTGAGCCGGTGGTTGTTCGTCGTCGCCGTTGGGATCACCGTCGCGGTGGCGGTGCTGTACTACCCGGGTCCCATCGGCGAGCCGAACGTGACCCCGGACGCGTACTGGTGGCTGGGCGATCGACCGATCGCCAAGATCGACACCCTCTACCTCGGAACGATCAGCCGGCTCAGTGGCATACTGCTCGGCGCAGCGTTCGCGATGGTGTGGAGGCCGTTGGCCATCGTGCGTGGACCGCTGCGTTCGAAGGGGCGACTGTTCGACCTGCTGGCGCTGTTCGCGATCGTCGCCTTCGGGTGGCTCTGCTGGAACACGTACCTGGCAACACCGGCGGGGGCTGACCCGTTCCTCTTCCGTGGTGGGATGTTCCTTGCCGGACTCGCCACCCTCGCCATCATCGCCGCCGTCACCCACCGCGGCGCCCACGCCAACCGGCTCCTCGGCAATCCATTGTTCCGCTGGATCGGCACCCGGTCGTACGGGCTCTACCTGTACCACTGGCCGATCTACCAGATGATCCGCGGGGTCGCCGGCAACAAGCTCACGTTCCGCGAATTCGTGTTCGCACTCCTGCTCACCACGATCGTGACCGAGCTGTCGTATCACTTCGTGGAGACCCCGATCCGCCAAGGCCGTGTCGGCGCTCGGTGGAGGCAGATCTTCGCCGGAGCCAAGCGGGGCCCGAAGCTGATGGCCACGGGAGCGGTGGCGGCGGTCACGGCGCTCGCCATGTTCGCCGGGGCCGCACTGTTGACTGCGCCGCTCGAACAGAACGAGATCGCACAGGCGTTGGATGCGGGCGAGGAGTTCACGACCGACCTGCTCGCCGTCGATGACATCCCGGTCGCGTCCACCACCACGACCAGCACCACGTCGACGACGACCGTTCCACCGGCGACGACCGCACCCGGCGTCGTGGACCCGGTGCTCGATCCGTCGGGCTCGGCCCCTCCCGACGCCTCGGTGCCGCCGACCACCGTCGCGCCGACGACCGTGCCACCAACCCAGCCACCGACCACGGTGCCGCCGGCACCGGTCGGTCAGCTCGGGGTGGTCACCAGCCTCGAGGGGCTCGCACCCCTCTCGATCCCACCGACCGCGGCTGGGTTCCCGCTCGTCGCCCTCGGCGACTCCGTGATGCTGGGAGCGGCCGAGGAGCTCCAGGCACGCGGCTTCCAGGTCGATGCGCTCCAGAGCCGTCAGATGAATGCGTTCGTGCCGACGATGCAGGCCCTGAAGGACAACGGCACGTTCGGTTCGGTGGTCGTGGTGCATCTCGGCACGAACGGCGGCTTCAGCCAGGAGACCCTCGACGCGATGTTGGCCACGGTGGCCGACGTGCCGGTGGTGTTGCTGCTGACCGGCAAGGCCGACCGGGGCTGGATCGCCGACAACAACGCGAAGCTTCGAGCCGTTCCTGCGACGCATCCGAACGTGACGGTCGTCGACTGGGAAGTGCTGTCGGCGACGTGCGAAGGCCGCTGCTTCTACGACGACGGCATTCACCTCACCCAGTCGGGCCAGAACTTCTACGCCGACGTCATCGGTCGAGTCCTCGCCCAGCCCTGAACGAGGCCGACGGGTCAGGGCTGGTCTTGGGTCACGTCGGGCGGCAGGCGTACGCTCGGCACATGACCACTCCTGTTCGTGTTGCCGTCACCGGTGCTGCTGGCCAGATCGGCTACAGCATCCTCTTCCGTATCGCTTCGGGCTCGATGCTCGGCCCGGACACGCCGATCGCGCTGCAACTGCTCGAGATCACCCCGGCCCTGGGCGCCCTCGAAGGTGTCCGCATGGAGCTCGACGACTGCGCCTTCCCGCTGCTCACCGACGTCGTCTGCACCGACGACGCCGACACGGCGTTCGGTGATGCCGACGTCGCCATCCTCGTCGGTTCGATGCCCCGCAAGGCCGGCATGGAGCGTGCCGATCTGCTGTCGGCCAACGGCGGCATCTTCAAGCCTCAGGGCGAGGCGCTGTCGCGTTCGGCCACACCCGACGTGAAGATCCTCGTCGTCGGCAACCCTGCGAACACCAACGCGCTGATCGCTCAGCGCAACGCCGCCGACCTCGATCCCCGGCGCTTCACCGCCATGACCCGTCTGGACCACAATCGTGCCAAGGCGCAGCTCGCGCAGCGTCTCGACGCCTCGGTCAACGACATCACCAAGATGACGATCTGGGGCAACCATTCGACCACGCAGTACCCCGATCTGTTCCATGCCGACGTGAATGGTCAGCGTGCCTACGACGCCGTCGGCGACCACGACTGGTACGAGAACACCTACATCCCGACCGTTGCCAAGCGCGGCGCCGCGATCATCGACGCCCGCGGATCCTCGTCGGCAGCGTCGGCGGCCTCAGCCGCTGTCGATCACGTCCGCGAGTGGACACACGGCACGCCCGAGGGCGACTGGGTGTCGATGTCGGTGGTCAGCGACGGCAGCTACGGCGTGCCGGAGGGGATCATCTCGTCGTTCCCGTGCGTGTGCAAAGACGGCGACTACGAGATCGTGCAGGGTCTCGACATCGACGACTTCAGCCGCGCCAAGATCGACGCCGTCCGCCGCGGAACTCGTCAGCGAGCGCGACGCCGTGGCCGAACTCGGCCTCATCTGAGACCCTGACCCAGTCTCCGATGAGTCTGGGCGCGGACGGGGTGCGCTGAAACTCATCGCACACCGGTCCGGTCCGGTTCCGATGAGTTTGGGCGCGGGCGGGGTGCGCTGAAACTCATCGCAGGCGCGATCGGAGGCTGAGCTCGCTAGCGTTCGATCACCGACTCCTCCCTGCTGTTTCTCGTTGCACTGGAGTCGAACATGACGGTCTTCTCGATCGAATCGTTGGCGTATCTGCGCTCGCACCATGGGATCGCTTCCGGGCGGGCGCTCGGAGACGTGGGCATCACGCCGGGCGATCTTCGTCGCCTCGTCGAAGCGGGCAACCTCGTGTCGGTCTTGCGTGGCGTGTATCGCATGCCCGCGGTTCCGTTCGACGAGTTGGCCCGATGCGTAGCGGTCTGTGCGGCACATCCCGGCGCGGTGATCAGCGGACCGACGGCCGGTCGCCTGTGGGGACTGCGGCGCCTACCCAGTGACCATCGCGTCCACATCCTCGCTCCACCGAGCAGCCACCCGACCGTGGCGCCATGGGTGGTCCCGTACCGCACTCGTGCGTTCCACGCTGCGGACGTGCATCGGCGTGACGACGGGATCGCGGTCACCGACCGGGCTCGCACTGCTCTCGATCTCGCACGCGTCGTGAGTTCGACCGACTTGCTGTCGATCATCGAGCAGGTCGTCAGCGACGGTCGCCTCACCGATGATGAGCTGCGTTCGACCGCGATCGACTGGATGTCGCCACGACGGCCGTGGATCCGCCGGTTCCTCGAAGCCCTCGACGGTCGCCTCCGCGGTGGGGCGGCAGAGTCGCACGGTGAAGTGGTGTTGGGCGATGCACTCGCGCGCAGCGGGTGTGCGGGGTCTCGAACGACAGTTTCGGATCGACCTTCCCGGCTATGGCCCGGCCCGATTCGACCTGGCGGTCCCGGAGGTACGCCTGGCGATCGAAGTCGACCTGCACCCGACCCACTTCGAGACGAACGGTCGACGGCGAGACGGTCTGCGAGATCGCGCAGCGCGGGCCATCGACTGGCAGGTGGCCAGGGTGGTCGCGAGCGATCTCGGCCCCGGGTTGCCGACCACGGTGCGCCGTCTCGATCGGGAGATCCGCCACCTGCGCTCCAAGCTCCGATGAGATCCAGCGCGGACGGGGTGCGCTGAAACTCATCCGAGCCCGGATCGATCAGTCTCCGATGAGATCCAGCGCGGACGGGGTGCGCTGAAACTCATCGGAGCCCGGATCGATCAGGTGGGAGTGCGGTGGGAGTGCGGTGGGGGCGCGGTGGGAGTGCGGTGGGTCAGTTCTCAGCGGTGAAGTCGAGGCCGACCACGCCGTCGGGGCTGTCCTTGCGGAGCGTCAGGGTGTCGCCGCTGATCTCGTAGGTCACCTCACCGTCGAGGGCGAGCAGGACGCTCGCCTCGAGCCGCGTGAGCTCCTCATCGCAGGCCATCATCGTCAGCGCCATCGGGCCGAACGTGATCGTGGTGTCGGTGATCTCGACGGTGGACGATCCGGTGTTGCAGCCGGTGTCGACCTGCGCTTGGCCATCCGTGATCGTCATCGATGCCTCCGAGTCGACGAGGCTCACCGTGACCGCCTCGTTCGCCACGGTCCCGGAGACGGTCCAGGTCGTCCCTTCGAGTGGCATCGGCTGCACCGTGGCGAGGGTGACGGTGGTCTCCGACCCGGTGAGGGTGAGGGTGTCGCCGTCGAGCGCGATGTCGGGGCCGCCCGTGAGGAACTCGTTCAGCCACTGGTCCTGCTCCATGAGCGCGTCGTCGCAGGCCATCATCGTCGACGCCATGGCCCCGATCTCGAGGGTGCCGTCGGTGATCGTGTAGCCGCCGCTCAACGAGTTGCAGCCGGCACGCGCGCCGAGCGCGTCGGTCTCGAAGCCGAGTTCGATCGTCGAACCCTCGACGAGGTCGTAGCCCTCGACGCTGGTCGATTCGAACGCCTGCCCGGCGAGGTCGTCGGCGGTCGGCGCCGACCCCGATGCGGTGTCGCCGTCACTGCCGCAGGCGGCGAGGGCGATCGCGGAGATGGTCAACAGGGCGAGTGCAGTGCGAGGGATCATGGCGTTTCTGACGCTCCTGGAGTGGGAGGGGTTCCCTCAGCGGGCGCTGAGTCAGCAGATCATGACACGGCGACGGCGCAGGAAATGTGCATCATCCGATCGACGCCGGCCTTCAGTTCGGCGTCGCTGATCCGGACGGTGTCGCCACTCTCGCCGAGCAGGTCGCTGACCGTCATGATCGCCAGCGACTCGATGCCCTTGACGGCCGCGATCGTGTACATCATCGCCGCCTCCATCTCGACGCCGAGGTGGCCGAGTCGCTTCCATCGGGCGAACGTGGTGGGGTCCGGGTCGTAGAACAGACCGGACGTCACGACCGGGCCGACATGCACGGCTCCGGCCGATCCTTCGCGGGAGAGTCGAGCTGCGGTCTCGACCAGCGAGAACGTTGCGCTGGGGGCGTATCCCTCCATCCCCGCGTAGCGGAGCGGGGTCTGATCGTCGCTCGATGCGGCGAGACCGACGACCGTGTCACCCATCGCCATGCCGTCACGGAGCCCACCGCAGGTGCCCACGCGCACCAGTCGGGTGGCGCCGAGCATGATCAGTTCCTCGAAGACGATGCCGGCGCTCGGACAGCCCATACCCGTCGACTGCACGCTGATCGGCTTGCCCTCGAACGTGCCGGTGTAGCCGAGCATGCCGCGCTCGGCGTTGACCTGGCGGAACCCCTCGTCGAAGAAGGTCTCGGCGATGTACGTCGCTCGCGCGGGTCGCCGGGGCAGAGGACGTTCGGGGCGTAGTCGCCGGCTTCGGCGCGCAGATGGATCGGCATGCAGCCGAGCGTATTCGGTGGGCGCTACTTGAGGAATCTGCTGGTGGTGTTGTCGGCGAGCACCTTGCCGGCGGTCTGGCACGTGGCGCAGTAGTTCACGGTGTAGCCGGAGTACTCGACCGCGCGGACGACGTCGCCGCAGTCCGGGCACGGATCCCCGGTTCGGCTGTGCACCGCGCTCGGCCGGTCCTTCGACGAACTCATGTCGTCTCGGCTCCGCTCGTAGTCGAGGCTCTCGGCGATGCAGGACCGGATCGCGCCGCCGACCTTCGCAGCACCGTCGGCACCGAGTTTGCGAGTGTTCGCGAACGGCGACACCCGGGCGCGGTGACAGACCTCGTTGGCGAGGCGTCGTCCGATACCGGCGATGATTCGTTGGTCGCGGAGGAACCCGTGTACGCGCATCGAGTTGGCCGAGAAGAGCACGGCCAACTCGTCGTCGGTGATGTCGGCTGCCTCGGGGCCGAGGCGATCGAGCGGCGGTGACGTCAACGGGTCGGCTGACGGCACGCACCACACGCCGGCACGACGCTCCTTGCCCTGCTCGGTGAGCAGGAGTGCCGACTCGTCGAGTGCAGCCGTCGGGGCCGCTCGACGGCGTCGAACGTGAAGCGGGCCTGACCGCCTCGCGGCTTGGCGCTGAGCTTGTCGTCGGCGAGCAGCCGGCCGCCCTGCATCAGGTGCACGACGAACGTCGTCGGCTCGAACCGGACCAGCAGGTACTTGCCGCGCCGTCCGACGTCGATCAGGGGCAGGCCATAGGCCCTGTCGGGCGCGGGACGGCGGTCTTCAGCGCGGTGAAGTTGAACGGAGTGAACGCTCGTGAGCACCCGACCGGCGAACCGCGCGGTCAGCCGCTCGGCGTGCGCCTGGATCTCGGGCATCTCCGGCATGGCAGCGCCATGTTCACTCGTAGACGGTGCGATTGCGCACCGTGTCGAACACGGCGTCGAGCGCACCGAACACCGGTTGCGATTCGAGCAGTAGCTGCTGGTCGCCGTACAGCCGGATCCGACCGCCGATGAACGCTTCCTGCGCATTCAGCTCGCCGGTCGCGACCGCGACGGCGGTGTCCCAGTCCTGCTCCATCTTGACGTCCTCGGGCTCGGCGGGCCCCGCTCCGAACGTGGCCTCACCGTCGCCGACCGAGAGATGGTACGTCACGTCACCTTCTGGACCGTCGCTGACCACCTGGGTGACCCCGATGCGGTGGGAGTCGGCGACCGTGCGCATCTGGTCGCTGGCAGCTGACCTCCTCGGACAACGCGTTGATCCAGTCGAGGCTGAGGTATCGGATCATGCTCCGTAGTCTGCCTGATCGTGGAGCCCATCGCCGATGCCCGTGCCGCCGAGGGTCGACATCGAAACGCCTCGGTCGAGGAATGGGTCTTCGCTGCCTGGACCGCCGACGCCGACGTCGGCGTGATCTCGGGGCATCGGATCGTCGGGCGAACCGCGTGGTACTGGGCGGCCCTCGCCCGGGTGGGTCGCCCGCTGCTCCACATCGCCGACTTCGACGTGACGGTGCGTGCCGATCCGTTCATCGTCAAGGGTGAGGCGTTGTGGGCCGAGCACACCTGCGACGACCCGATGGCGCAGTGGTCGATCGGCAACGAGACGTATGCCGCCGCGATCGACGATGCCGACGAGGCGCTCGGGCGGGCCTACGGCGACCCGACGCCGATTGCGTTCGATCTCGAGTGGTACGCGACCGGCCCGGCGACGCCGCTCGAACCGACGGGCGACCGAGCGGCCGTCGACGTCGGCTACGAACAGGTCGGTGTCGTCCACGGTGCGGTCGAGATTCTCGGTGAACCCCGACTGGAACTCATCGAGGTGCCGGCGCACCGGTGGCACCGGTGGACGGGCCACACGACCGGCTTCGGCCCGCTGGCGCTGCCGGAGGTACGGGCGCACGCCGGTGTGCGTGCACCCTTCGCGTTCCCGGACGGCAGTGTCAGCGACCTCGTGCTCACCGCCGAGGGGTGGGCTCGGCGAGCTGCTCGTCCGGCGTGACCGTCGTCGTGACCGGCTCGGCGCCCGGGCATTGCCCTTCCCGGGTGACGATCGCTCCGACCGGTGTGCCGACGGCGACGGGTCGCCAGCCAGACCACGCCGAGCACCACTGCCGCCGTCAGGACGAACGGCGCCGCCACCGCCAGCACGAATCCGATCGCGAACAGCGCCCCCACGAAGACGTCCCATCCTGCTCGCCAGGCGTCGCCGATGCCGTCGACCGAGTCGTCCTCGGCGGCCACGGTCTCGGTCGCCGGTGCCTCGTACTGCAGCTGAATGGTCAGCGTCGATCGGTCGACGCGGTTGTCGAGGTTGCGCTGGCTGGCCAGCAGCTGTTCGAGAGCGATGGTCCGTTCGCTGATCACCCGTTCGATCTCGACGATGTCCTGGAACTCGGTGGCATCGACGAGCAGATTCTGGAAGCGGGCGATCACATCACGTTCCACACCGATGCGGATGTCGAGATCGACGAGCTGATCGGTGACGTCGGTGGTGTCCTGGGTGCGACCCGACAAGCGACCGACGGTCGCTCCGAGATCGGTGATCAGTGGTTCGAGATCGGCGGGCGGCACCTTGACGACGAAGAAGCCCGGACCCGTCGACGCTGCCGTCGTCTCGTTCGTCGCCGATGTTGACGTCGGCGGTGAACACACTGGCACCGTTGCGTTGCACTGCGGCGAGCGTGTCGCTGACTGCTGCTCGGATGTCGGACGTCGCCACGGTCACGCCGGCGGTGGTGGCCAGCGCCTGCCCGGTCGGGAGTGGACTGCCAGGTGGCTGCTCGACGGCACCGTCACCGGCCGACTCGGTCAGATCGTCCGTGCCCGAGCGCCCCGCTTCCGACACCTCGCCGGTGGGAGCGTCCGCCGGTGACTCGGCTCCGATGGCCGGTGCGACCTCGGTCATCGACGATCGAGTCGTCACCACTGCTGCATGCCGAGACCCCCAGCCCGACGAGAACCGTCAGTGTGAGTGCCGCTGTTGCCGTGCTGTTTCTCCCCATGGACCTTCGACGTCACCGACGTCGAGCGGTTCCGCCGGTGTGACGATTGGTCGTCTGACACCAATCGTCACATCACACGTCGGAGGACAACGGGGTGCCGGCGTTGCCGGAGGTGAGGTCGCCGAGCGTGAGCGACTCGTAGGCGACCTCCGGATTGGCGCGCACGGCCTCGTCGAGCTTGTGGGCGTCGTCGCCGACGAGGATCCGCCACCTCCCGTTGCGGACGCCGTCGAGGATGACGGCGCTGGCCTCGGCGGCCGTCATCGGCGCCTGGTCGCGGAACATGTTCGACATCAGCTGCACCATCTCGGCGGCCTCCATGTCGAGTTCGTGCCCGCCGTGGCGCAGCGAGTTCTCGACGATCGAGGTGCCGATGTGGCCGGGCATCACGACCGAGACCTTCACGTGTGGTGCGTTGACCCGCAGGTCGGTGATCAGCGCCTCGCTGAACCCCTTCACGGCGAACTTCGCGGCCGAGTAGGCGGTGTGGGGCCGGTCGGGACCGAGGCTCGCCCAGAACCCGTTGACGCTCGAGGTGTTGATGATGTGGCCCTCGTCGGAGGCGATCAGCAGCGGCATGAAGGCCCGCACGCCGTTGTAGACACCGCCCCAGCAGACCGCGAACGTTCGGTCCCACACGGCCCGGTCATCGGTGATGATCGAACCGCCACCGCCGATGCCGGCATTGTTGAACAGCAGGTTGACGTGGTCGGTCGCGTGTCGCGTCACGACGGCGTCGCGGAACGCGAGCATCGACTGCCTCGTCGGACACGTCACACGTGTGCGTCGTGACGACGGTGCCGTCCGGTGCCGCCTCCGAGTGCGAGCCGTGCGCGTCTCGGCCATCTCCTCCACCGACATGTCGCACATCGCGACGTGGCAGCCCTCGGCGGCGAGTTGAACGACCAGTTCGCGACCCATCCCGCTGGCGCCTCCGGTGACGACGGCGACTCTTCCTTCGAAACTCTGCATCGGCGCATGCTGGCACAGCGACCTCGCCGACTGCTTCACTGGGGCGGTGGCGTACACCGGTGACATCCTCGACGACTTCGCAGCATCGAAGCGCGGTCCCACCTATCCGGACGTCGTCGTGGAGATGGGTCTGCTGGTCGAGGATCGGGCGAGCCATTTCTGTGGCGACGTCGTTCGGTGGAGCGCCGAGGGTGTCACGTTGCAGGACCGCAACGACTACGTCCGTCACTTCACCTGGAAGCCTGGCGGATTCCTGATCGAGGGGCGACCGGTCACACTGGTGCGTCCAGCGACAGCGAAGGCAGCGACGCAGCGGATCACCGCGTCGGGATCGGTCGCCGGTGACGGTCGAGCCAGGGTCGCCCAGGCGAGTCGCATCTGGGTGGAGGGCAAGCACGATGCCGAGCTGCTCGAGCACGTGTGGGGCGACGACCTGCGCGAACTCGGCATCGTCGTCGAACCGTTGCACGGCGCCGACGATCTGGCGGCTGCCGTCGCCGAGTTCGGACCGTCGGCCGACCGTCGCCTCGGCGTGCTGCTCGACCATCTCGTGCCGGGCTCGAAAGAAACCCGGATCGCACAGACGGTCAGCGATCCGAACGTGTTGATCACCGGGCATCCGTTCGTCGACGTCTGGGCCGGCATCCGCCCCAAGGTGCTCGGTCTGGAGGCGTGGCCGGATGTTCCCAAGGGCGACGTGCCGTGGAAGGAGGGCCTCTGCGCAGCCCTCGGCGTGCCGTTCGACGGCTTCTGGCCCACGCTCCGCAACCAGGGTGAACACCTTCGCCGACCTGCGCCCCGAACTGGTCGGCGCCGTCGAACAGCTGATCGACTTCGTCGCCGAGTGAGCGATGAGCGAACCCTCCGCATGCGGAGGTCTCGCTCATCGCTCTCGGTCTACATGCGGTTGATCAGACGAACGCCGTGGCGAACACCAGGCTGACGATCGTCATCACCTTGATGAGGATGTTCATCGACGGGCCGGAGGTGTCCTTGAACGGGTCGCCCACGGTGTCGCCGACGACGGCGGCCTTGTGCGGGTCGGAACCCTTGCCGCCATGGTCGCCGGCCTCGATGTACTTCTTGGCGTTGTCCCAGGCGCCGCCCGAGTTGGCCATGAAGATGGCCAGGGCGAAGCCGGTGACGAGCGCACCGGCGAGCAGGCCGCCGAGGGCATCGACGCTGATGAATCCGACGACGAGCGGCACGACCACGGCGAGTGCGCCGGGCACGATCATCTCGCGCAGCGACGCTTCGGTGGAGATCGCGACGCACCGGGCCGAGTCGGGCACGACGCCCGGCGCGCCTTCGCGCAGGCCCGGGATCTCGCGGAACTGGCGACGCACTTCCTCGATCATCTTCTGAGCGGCACGGCCGACGGCGTCGATCGTGAGCGCCGCGAAGAGGAACGGCAGGGCGGCGCCGATGAACAACCCGATGAACACCTCGACTTCACCGATGTTGAGGTTCAACGCAGCAGTGGGGTCGGCGTCGAAGACAGCGAACTCGAAGCTCTTGAACAAGGCCAGCGCGGTGAGCGCTGCGGAGCCGACGGCGAAGCCCTTGGCGACCGCTGCGGTGGTGTTGCCGAGCGAGTCGAGTGCGTCGGTGACCTCACGCACCGATGGGTCGAGTTCGGCCATCTCGGCGATGCCGCCGGCGTTGTCGGCGATCGGGCCGTAGGCATCGACGGAGACGACCACACCGGTCGTGGCGAGCATGCCGATGGCGGCGACGGCGATGCCGTAGATGCCGCCGAAGTCTTCACCGAGCCCGCCGAAGGCGTCGTCGGCGAAGGCGAGCGTGCCGCCCCAGTAGGCGATGCCGACACCGGCGAGGATCAGGCCAACCGACGCGGCGACCGACTGCATGCCGGCGCTGATGCCCGCCAGGATCGTCGTGGCCGGTCCGGTCTCGGCCTGGTCGGCGATCTTCTTGACCGGGCCGAAGCCGTCGGAGGTGTAGTACTCGGCGCGTCTTGCCGAGCGCCCAGCCGACGACGAGTCCGCCGATCACCGAGATGGCGAGGCCGATCGGGTTCTCGAACTCGTCGCCGGAGAAGAGCCAGTAGGCCACGCCGACGGTGCCGACGGCGGTGATGCCCATCGCGACGTTCGTGCCCATGTGGAGCGCGCGGGCCAGGTGGTGGCTGTCGGTGGAATCGCCGCCCTTCACGAAGAACGAACCGATGATCGAGGCGATCATGCCGACGAACGCGATCGCCATCGGGAACACGAGCAAGCTGATCACACCGGTGTCACCGGCCTGGTCCGCGGTCAGTGCCAGCGCGAAGGCGGTGAGCGAGATCGGTGCGATCATCGAGCCGACGTACGACTCGAACAGGTCGGCACCCATGCCGGCGACGTCGCCGACGTTGTCGCCCACGTTGTCGGCGATGGTGGCCGGGTTGCGGGGATCGTCCTCGGGGATGCCGGCTTCGACCTTGCCGACGAGGTCGGCGCCGACGTCGGCGGCCTTGGTGTAGATGCCACCGCCGACACGGGAGAACAGCGCGATCGTCGACGCTCCGAGGCCGTAGGCGGTGACGATCTCGAATGCCTGGTCGACCTCCATCCACACGACGAAGAACAGGTAGGTGAACATCAGGCCGAGCAGTGCCAGGCCGGCGACGCTGAATCCCATCACCGCACCGCCGCGGAATGCGACCGGCAGTGCCTTGCCCGGGCCGGACTTGGCGGCCTCGGTGGTGCGGGCGTTGGCCATCGTGGCCACCGTCATGCCGGCGTACCCGGCGGTGGCGGACAGCACGGCACCGAGCAGGTAGGTGACCGACGCAAGCGGAGTGATCACGACCGCGAGCAGCACGATCATCCCGACCACGAAGACCGACACCCACTGGTACTCCTTCTTCAGGAACGCCCTGGCACCCTTCTGGATCTCCTCCATCAAGAAGACCATGCGCTCGTTGCCGGGCGACTCCTTCTCGACGGTCTTGTAGTAGTAGAACGCGAGCGCCAGTGCGGCGAGAGCCGACACTGCTGCGAGATAGGGAACGACGTCCACGGGCTTGGCCTCCTGAGGGGCGGTACGAATGGTCCTGCTCGGTTCCGATCCGAGGGACCGGACCATGATGGTCGGCCCGCAGGTTAGGAACCAAGCCGACGAAACGCACCCCCGAGCTGTGACCGATGAGACATTGACACGTCCGCACGACGATTGAGTGTTGCGTCACCGTGTCCGAGTAGTTTCGCGGGAATGGCACAAACGTTGAACCGCGGACCCGTCTCGGGTACTGCAGTCAAGCCGCCGTCGAAGAAGAAGCCCTTCCTGGTCGACTTCTACTCCACGGCCGTCGGCAAGAAGTACGTGATGGCGATCACCGGCATCATCGGCATCGGTTTCGTCGTCGCCCACATGATCGGCAACCTCAAGGCGTACCTCGGCGTCATCTCCGAGGGCGACGAGCGCGTCTACGACATCGACATCTACGGCGAGTTCCTCCGCGAGCTGCTCGTGCCGATCCTGCCGCGCACCTATCTGTTGTGGGGGCTGCGGTTCGTGCTGATCGCCGCCGTCGTCCTGCACATCCACGCGGCGTATTCGCTCACCGTCCTGAACCGCAAGGCCCGACCGGTCAAGTACCAGTCGGCGCGTGACTACCAGGTTGCGAACTTCGCCAGCCGCACGATGCGCTGGACCGGCATCATCGTTGCGTTGTTCATCGTGTGGCACCTCGCGGATCTCACCTGGGGTTGGGCCAATCCCGACTTCGTGCGAGGGGCCGCGTACCGCAATCTCGACGCCTCGCTGTCGAGGCTCCCGGTGGCGATTCTCTACATCGTGGCCAACATCGCGCTCGGCATCCACCTGTTCCACGGCACGTGGTCGCTGTTCCAGTCGATGGGTTGGAGCAACCCGCGCTTCAACAATTGGCGCCGCTATCTCGCAACCGGCATCGCCACGATCGTCGTGGTCGGCAACGTGTCGATCCCGGTCGCTGTGCAAGCCGGGATCATCAGCTACGACCCCGACGCCGTCACCGTCACCCACGAGGAGGCCGCAGAATGAGTATCAACCTCGATTCCAAAATCCCCGAAGGTCCCTTGGCCGACAAGTGGCAGAACTACATCGCCAACGAGAAGTTGGTGAACCCGGCCAACAAGCGCAAGTTCAAGATCATCGTGGTCGGCACCGGCCTCGCTGGGGCTTCGGCGGCAGCGACGCTCGGAGAGCTCGGCTACCAGGTCGAAGCGTTCACGTTCCACGACTCGCCCCGGCGCGCCCACTCGATCGCCGCTCAGGGCGGCATCAACGCGGCGAAGAACTACCAGGGTGACGGCGACAGCGTCCACCGCCTCTTCTACGACACGATCAAGGGCGGCGACTTCCGCGCTCGCGAAGCCAACGTGCATCGCCTCGCTGAGGTGTCGGTCGACATCATCGACCAGATGGTCGCCCAGGGCGTGCCGTTCGCCCGCGAATACGGCGGCCTGCTCGACAACCGCAGCTTCGGCGGCGCCCAGGTCAGCCGCACGTTCTACGCCCGGGGCCAGACTGGCCAGCAACTCCTTATCGGGGCCTACCAGCAGCTGGCCCGCCAGATCGGTCTCGGCAACGTCAAGTTGTGGAACCGCATGGAGATGGTCGACGTCGTCAACATCGACGGTCGCTGTGCCGGCATTGTCACGCGTGACCTGATGACCGGCGAGTTCTCGTCGCACTCGGCGCACGCCGTCGTGCTCGCCACCGGTGGCTACGGCAACGTGTTCTACCTGTCGACGAACGCGATGGCCTGCAACGTCACCGGTGCGTGGCGGGCTCACCGCCGCGGGGCGGCGTTCGCCAACCCGAGCTACACGCAGATCCACCCGACGTGCATCCCTCAAGCCGACGACTTCCAGTCGAAGCTGACGCTGATGTCGGAGTCGTTGCGCAACGACGGCCGGATCTGGGTGCCGAAGAATCCCGACGAGACCCGACCGGCCGACCAGATCCCCGAGGAAGATCGCGACTACTACCTCGAGCGGATCTACCCCAGCTTCGGCAACCTCGCTCCGCGTGATGTGTCGTCTCGGGCGGCCAAGCGCATGGTCGACGCCGGCCAGGGCGTCGGCCCGTTGAAGAACGGTGTGTACCTCGACTTCGCCGATGCGATCAATCGGCTCGGTCTCGACACGGTGTGGGAGCGCTACAGCAACTTGTTCGAGATGTACGAACGGATCACCGGCGAGGATCCGCGCAAGGTGCCGATGCGCATCTACCCGGCCAGCCACTACACGATGGGCGGTCTCTGGGTCGACTACGAACTGCAGACCACGATCCCCGGCCTGTTCTGCGCTGGAGAGGCCAACTTCTCCGACCACGGCGCGAACCGCCTCGGCGCCTCGGCATTGATGCAGGGGCTGTCCGACGGCTACTTCGTGCTGCCGTACACGATTGCGCCGTACCTCGCCGATCTGCTCAACAAGCCGGTCCCGGACGCGAGCCATCCCGAGTTCGCCAAGATCCAGCAGGAAGCGACCGACCGGTTCAAGCAGTACATGGCGATCGGCGGTACGAAGACACCCGACCACTTCCACCGCGAGCTCGGCAAGATCATCTGGGACTACTGCGGCATGGACCGCAACGCGAACGGCCTCGAGAAGGCACTGTCCGAGATCCCGGCACTGCACGAGGAGTTCAAGAAGGACCTCAAGGTCACCGGCATCCGACACGAGCATCAACCAGACGCTCGAGAAGGCCGGCCGCGTCGACGACTTCTTCGAACTCGGGATGCTGATGTGCAAGGACGCGCTCAACCGCGAGGAGAGCTGTGGCGGCCACTTCCGCTCCGAGTACCAGACCGAGGACGGTGAAGCGGTTCGCAACGACGACGACTTCGCGTACGTCAGCGCCTGGGAATGGACCGGTGACCCGTCCAACCCGATCGAGAACAAAGAGCAACTCGAGTACGAAGTCGTCAAGTTCCAGACCCGGAGTTACAAGTGACCACCCTCACCAACCTCACCCTCAAGATCTGGCGCCAGGACGGCCCCGATGCACAAGGGCGTTTCGAGACCCACCAGATCCCCGAGATCAGCGACGAGGCGTCGTTCCTCGAGCTGCTCGACATCCTGAACGAACGGCTCATCGAGGAGGGCAAGGAGGCCATCGTCTTCGACCACGACTGTCGCGAAGGCATCTGCGGCACCTGCTCGTTGATGATCGACGGCCGCGCCCACGGTCCCCAGAAGGGCACCGCCAGCTGCCAGGTGCACATGCGGGTGTTCAACAGCGGTGACGAGATCGTCATCGAGCCGTGGCGTGCCGCAGCGTTCCCGATCATCAAGGATCTGATGGTCGATCGGTCGGCGTTCGACCGCATCATCGAAGTGGGTGGCTACATCACCGCCCCGACCGGCGGTGCCCCGGACGCCAACCTGATCCCCATTCCCAAGCCCGTTGCAGACGCGTCGATGGATGCGGCTGCGTGCATCGGCTGTGGCGCCTGCGTGGCGGCCTGCCCGAACGGCGCCGCAAGCCTGTTCACCTCGGCCAAGCTGGCCCACCTCAACCTGCTGCCGCAGGGTCAGGCCGAGCGCTACAAGCGCGCCGAGGCGATGGTCGACAAGATGGACGAGCACTTCGGTTCGTGCACCAACCATGGTGAGTGCCAGGCCGCGTGCCCGAAAGAGATCTCGATCGACAACATCGCCACGATGAACATCGACTACTTCAAGTCGAAGTTCAAGAATCGCAAGTCGCTCGCTCGCTAGCGCCGCCGCCGACGTCCCGACAGCGATGAGCCAACACCCCGGATAGCGAGACTTCGCTCATCGCTTCGGGTGATCGGGCGGGTCAGGGTTCGGTGATCGTCGTCGTGTAGCGGTTGTGGCTCGTGATGTCGCCGCTGGTGAGTTGGAGGTCGAGAACGAGCGAGTCGACTTCGTCCGGGACGTCGAGACGGACCGTGCCGACCTTGACGACGTCGTCGGGGGCGATCGGGCCGCCGAAGCGCCAGCGTTGCTCACCGCCTCTCCACGATGCGACCGCGTCGACGACCGCGAAGTCGAGGGGCTCTCGGAGGTCGCTCACGACGTGCACGTCCACGTCGATCCGCTCGCCGGGCTGCACATGGTGCGGGAGTGGGTCAGCGACGACCAACACCGGCGCGCACGCTGCTGCGACCGTCGAGTAGGCGGCCTTCGGTCGTCGTTCGTGATCGAGGATGCTCGACGAGATCGCCGGCGCCGACTCGTTGAGCGAAGCGAAACAGAACCCACCGGTCGGGCGGTACTTGAGTCGCCGCAGCGCCTCGATCTGCACCTTCAGGACATGGGCTTGGTAGTACTGCAGCGTGTCACGCCACTCGGCGAAGCTGTCGAATTCGGTCGGTGGGAAGCTGCGCTCGGTGACCGCTCGTTGGTAGCCGGTTTCGAGCTGAATTCGATCCCAGTCGAGGCTCGGCCACTCGTAGGACTCGAGCTGCTCGTCGATGAACGGTGCGTCGATCGGTGGTGAATCGGAACCGAACTCGCTGACGAACCGCACCATTCGCGGGAGGCGGGCGGCGAAGTCAGCGAGGTCTTCTGCTTCGCCGTGGCGCCATCCGAACCAGAGGTGGCTGTCGGTGCCGTCGAGCTGGGGGAGGTGCGGAACGACACCTGAATGGGCAACGACCTGACGGGTGGAATCGGCTCGCTCGAACGCTCGCTTCACCCACCGGTCGAGCACCGACTTGTTCCACGACGGCAGCTGCTTGGCCGCCAGGGTCCTCGCGGAGCCGCGCCAGCCAGCGGGAGCGATGCCGGCGTCGGTGGCGGACGGGTCGTCGTGAGCCGTCCACATCGCGATCGACGGGTGGTGTCCGAGCGAGTCGACAGCGGCTCGCGCCTGCACGACCGCTTGCTGGCGAACCGAACGGGCGTGACCCCACTGCAGGGGGAAGTCCTGGAGGAGCAGGATGCCGGCTTCGTCAGCGGCGTCGTACAGGGTCCGGTCGGCGATGTGGCCGTGCACGCGCAGCGCGTCGAGGCCGAGGTCGACGGCTGCATGAAGGTCAGCGCGGATCATGTCGGGTGTGGCGTTGGCCATGCCCGCTGCGGTCGGGAGCACGTTCGCTCCCTTCAGGAAGATCCGCTCGCCGTTCACCGAGCAGATCCAGTCGTCCCAGATGATCTGCCTGAGTCCGGTCCGTCGGCGCCGACGATCACTCACGTCGCCGTCGACGACCACCTCGACGGCGACGTCGATGAGTGGCTGCTGACCCAGCGCTCTCGGCCACCACAGGGAGGGATCGACGATGTCGACCGTCCATTCGAAGTCGTTCTGTCCAGCGGCGATCGACTGGCGCTGTTCGTCGACCTGCTCGCCGTCGACATAGGTGCGCATCGTCACCGGTGTCAGCCGGTCGCTGTCGATGCGCGTGGCGATGCGCAGGTGCGCGCGTCGCGTATCGGCGTCGCGGCACAACACCCGGAGACGATCGATCTGCACGGGGCCGGTGTCGTACAGGATGACGGGACGCCAGAGCCCACCGGGATTGCGATTCGATCCGACGCCTGCCGGCGTCTGGAAGACGCCGGTGATGTTGCGACGTCCGGCCGTTCCCAGCTGGGGAGCGCAGGTGACCTCGACGGCCAACACGTGATCGTCAGTGAACCGCGACAGCGAGGTGACATCGAAGCTGTGGCTGAAGAAGTATCCCTCTGGATCGCCGAGGTAGGCGCCATCGAGCCAGACATCGGCCTGGTAGAAGATGCCGTCGAGCGCGATCCAGCGGCGACGTCCCTCGGCAGGCGGGGCTGCGGTGAACGCATGGCGGTACATGAGTGGACCATCACTGGCGTGGAACTCGGCGTCGTCCTGCCAATGGCCGGGCACCTGGATGCGCGACCAGGCCGAGTCGTCGCTGTCGAGGCTGATGCCGTTGCGCCGCACATCATCGTCGGCCTCAGCCGCCAACCAGATGCCGGACAATTCCATGGGGCGAGCGTACGCCCCGCGAGTGGCGAGCTCGCATGCTCACGGTCGCTCCGGTCGGGGTAGGTTCGAGACATGGCTGACACGGATCGACCGCAGGTGACGACGTTGGGGGAGCTCCGGGCTTCGGGCTGGATCTCACGTCCCGTCAAGCAGGAGGTGCGTGAGCACGCCATCGAAAAGGTTGCTGCCGGCGAACCGCTCTTCGAGGGGGTGTCCGGTTATGAGAACACCGTGATGCCGCAGCTCGAGAACGCACTTCTCGCCGGCCACGATGTGATCTTCCTCGGCGAACGCGGCCAGGCGAAGACTCGGATGATCCGCTCACTCACCGGACTGCTCGACGAGTGGATGCCGATCGTTGCCGGCAGCGAGATCAACGACGATCCCTACTCGCCCGTCTCGAAGCATGCACGCGACCTGGTCGAGGAACTCGGTGATGACACCCCGATCCACTGGGTGCATCGCAGCGAACGATTCGGCGAGAAGCTGGCCACGCCTGACACCTCGATCGCCGACCTGATCGGCGAGGTCGATCCGATCAAGGTGGCCGAGGGCCGGTACCTCTCCGACGAACTGACGCTTCATTACGGCCTCGTGCCGCGGACGAACCGGGGCATCTTCGCCATCAACGAGCTCCCCGATCTCGCCGAGCGCATCCAGGTCGGCATGCTCAACGTGCTCGAGGAGCGAGATGTCCAGATCCGCGGTTACAAGATCCGCCTGCCGCTCGACGTCATGCTGCTCGCCTCGGCGAACCCCGAGGACTACACGAACCGTGGTCGCATCATCACCCCGCTCAAGGACCGGTTCGGCAGCCAGATCCGCACGCACTACCCGCTCGAGGTCGACACCGAGGTGGCGATCATGCGCCAGGAGGCGGTCCCGCTCGACATCACCACCGCCGAGGGTCGCGTCAGCGTCGACGTTCCGGAGTACCTCGCCGACGTCGTCGCCACCTTCAGCCATCTCGCCCGATCGAGCAATCACGTCAACCAGCGTTCCGGTGTGAGCGTGCGTCTGAGTGTCGCGAACTACGAGGCGCTCGCCGCCAATGCACTGCGACGCGGACTGCGTGCCGGCGAACGCCACATCGTGGCTCGTGTCGACGACCTCGATGCGCTTGCCGCCAGCTCGATGGGCAAAATCGAGATCGAGTCGATCGAGGAGGGTCGCGAGGGCGCGATCATGGAGAACCTGATCAAGGGTGCGGTGCTCACCGTGTTCAAGGACACGGTGCCGCCCGAGCAGACCCGGGCCGTCGTGGACGCCTTCGAAGCGGGCGCGGTCGCCCATACCGGTGAGGGCGTGACCAGCGACGAGCTCGCACGCCTGGTCGAGAGTGTCGAAGCACTCCGTGCGCCGGTGGCGGTGCTGACCGGGGGTGACGAATCACCTGCTGCCGTGGGCGGCGCCGTCGAGTTCGTCCTCGAAGGCCTGCATCTCAGCAAGCGGTTGAACAAAGACGCCGCCGGCCCGAGCGCCACCTACCGCGGCCGCACCTGAGCACTCGCCCCTGGAATTCGGCGTCGGCGTCGCACGAGGCGCGACGCTGACTCCGACGGTGGCGTGAGGAGGACTGTTCAGGTGTCGAGAAAGGCGTCGCTCGACGGGGTGGGCGCGCGATCGGTGTCGAGCAGGCCGGGGAGTGAGTCCGGACCGGCGATGCCGGGCTCGATGAAGGCGACCTCGATCGGGACGCCGTCCGCGATGGCATCATCGATCACCGTGCGCAACGCACCGACGATCTCGCCCACGGTGTCGGAGTCATGGTGGTCGGCACGCAACCCGGCGATCACGAGTGGGTTGTCGACCGCGTCGGCGGCTTCGCGGATCTCCCCACCCCACCGGTCGGCTGCCGCGAGCGAGCCGGGCCCCGTCGACCTCGTCGTCGTCCCAGTCTGCGGCGAGCACGGCCCCGAACAGATCCATCACTCCCTCGTAGCGGTCCACGGTGTTGGGCTGATCGCGTAGGTCGACTGCAGCCACCACGTGCGGGCCCCCTTCGAGAATGCCCCAGGTGTCGATCCACGGCTGTGCGGGAGCGTCGGCCGGAATGCACGCGAACGGCATCCAACCGCCGACGACGTCTCCGAATCGATCGGCTGCGCGTTCGACCCAGCGCGGCCACCACGTCGTGAAGGTCGCCTCGTCGGCGAATCCGCCGTCATTGTCGAACCAACGCGGGACCGAGCCGTCGTGCAGACACGCCCACGGTCGCATTCCGATGGCATCAGCGGCCTGCACGATCTGCTCGAACCGTTCGGCCCAGTCGTTGTCGAGGATCCCGGGCTTCGGCTGCAGCCGCGCCCAGTCGAGCGTGATACGTACGTCGGTGATGCCCGAGCTCCTGGAGGGCGGCGAGGTCGTCAGGCCAGCGGGTGCGGAACCCGTTGCCCGCCGTCGGACCGCGATCGGCGGTATCGGCGTAGCCGAGAGTGGTAGCGGTGGTGAGCGAGGCGGCTCGGCGAAAGGTCATGGCAGTGGTGCGGGAGGTACGACACGTGGGCGAGTCCGCTCGTCAGATGAACGGCGAGCGCGTCCAGAGCTCGGAGGCGTCCAGACTCGGACGACTGCGGGACCCCCGACAGGCTGACGACGTCGATCGGGCCCGGGAACCCGCGGAGCTCGAGTCTCGCCGTACGGCTCGGCGGTGACGCCCTCGGGGAGGCGGTTCGAGTTGCATCGTCGGCATCAGGACCTGCACGCCGCGGGCGTAGTCGCAGAGGCGGGCGGCCATGTTGACCGCCGAACCGATGTAGTCGTCGCCTTCGAAGAGCAATGCGTGGCCGGTCGCCAAGCCGGCGCGGATGGTCAGCGGCGCGCACACGTCGGTGGCGCGCTGTTCGAGGTCGAGCACGAAGTTGATGGCATCGCGCTGGTCGACGGCGACGATCATGCAGCCGTCGCCGAGCCACTTGGCGATTCGCACGCCTCGGTCGGATGCGACGGTGCGAACGATGCCGCGGAAGGTGCTGAGGATGCGCCCGGCGGCGTCGTCGCCGAAGGCTGCGGTGTAGTTCGTGAATCCGGACAGGTCGACGAACACGAACGTGCGGGGGACACGCATAGCCCGATGTTACGGGCTCCGAGCAGCGAAGCGCGGGAGGACCCGTTAAGTTCCAGTCATGGCGAAGCGGTTCGAGTACTCCCGCTGGGATGGCACCCAGACCGGCTTCGAGTTCGATGCCGATGCGGCGTTCGACGAACTCACCGACGAACTGCTCTACCACGGCGACGTCAACGCGGCGCTGCGCCGGATGATGCAGGAGGGCATGACCGACCGCAACGGCGAGCAGATGCAGGGGCTGCGCGAGCTCCTCGAACAGCTGCGAGCCGAACGCCAGCAGCGTCTGGAGAACTCCGATCTCGGCGGCGTCTACGACGAGATCAAGGACCAGCTCGACGACATCATCGACGAGGAGCGACACGCGATCGACAACGCCCGCCGCGACGCCGAGAACTCCGGCGACGAACGCCGAGCCCAGAACGCCCAGGCCGCCGCCGACGAGCGCAACATGCGCCTCGACCTGATGCCCGACGATCTCGCCGGCAAGGTTCGTGAACTCGACGCCTACAACTTCGAGTCGAAGGAGGCCAAGCAACGCTTCGACCAGCTGATGGAGCAGCTCAAGGAGCAGCTGATGCAGCAGATGGTCGACCAGATGTCCGGCGCGATGCAGAACATGAGCCCCGAAGACATGGCTCGCATGAAGGACATGATGGCGGCGCTCAACGAGATGCTCGAGAAGCATCAGCGTGGCGAGGATCCGGGATTCGAGCAGTTCATGGAGGAGTACGGCGACTTCTTCCCGGAGAACCCCGAGACCGTCGAGGAACTGCTCGAGCAGATGGCCAAGCGCATGGCGGCGATGCAGGCGATGATGAACTCGATGACGCCCGAGCAGCGGGCGCAGCTCCAACAGCTGTCCGATCAGTTGATGGAGGACATGGATCTGCAGTGGCAGATGCAGCAGCTCTCCGGGAACCTCCAGCAGATGTTCCCGCAGCTGAACTGGAACGAGAGCTACGACTTCGAGGGCCAGGACCCCATGGGGTTCCAGCAGGCGATGCAGGCCATGCAGGACATGGGCGACCTCGATCAACTCGAGAACCTCCTGCGCAACGCATCGAGCCCGGGCGCGCTCGCCGAGGCCGACATGGACCGGGTGCGCGACCTGATGGGCGACGACGCTGCGAAGTCGCTGGAGCGGCTCGCCGAGCTCACCAAGATGCTCGAGCAGGCCGGCCTGATCGAGCAGAAGGAGGGCCGGTTGGAGATGACGCCGAAGGGTCTCCGCAAGATCGGCTCCAACGCACTGCGTGACCTGTTCTCGAAGCTGGCCAAGGACACGCTCGGCCAGCACGACACCAGCAACCTCGGCCAGGGCCACGAGCGGACCTACGACACCAAGGCCTACGAGTACGGCGATCCGTTCCAGCTCGATCTGAACCGCACGATCCGCAATGCCTTGCGGCGCAGCGGCGGCGGGTACGCCGATCCAACTCGACCCGGACGACTTCGAGATCGAACGCACCGAGCACCTCACTCGGTCGTCGACGGTGCTGATGCTCGACCTGTCGCTGTCGATGCCGATGCGCGACAACTTCCTGCCCGCCAAGAAGGTGGCGATGGCGTTGCACAGCCTGATCACGTCGCAGTTCCCCCGCGACTACCTCGGCATCGTCGGCTTCTCCGAGACCGCCCGAGTCCTCACCGCCGAGCAGTTGCCGGAGGTGTCGTGGGACTTCGTGTACGGCACCAACATGCATCACGGCTTCACGCTGGCGCGCAAGCTGTTGGCCCGCGAGTCGGGTACCAAGCAGATCATCATGATCACCGACGGCGAGCCGACGGCGCACATCATGGACAACGGCATGCCGTTCTTCAACTACCCGCCGGTGCGCGAGACGGTCGAGGCCACGCTGCGTGAGGTGGTGCGCTGCACGAAGGAGCAGATCCGCATCAACACCTTCGGTCTCGGTGCCGACGGTTCGCTGCGGCACTTCATCGAGCAGATGACGCAGATCAACCGAGGTCGGGCGTTCTTCACCACGCCGGAGCACCTCGGCGACTACGTGCTCGTCGACTTCATGCAGGGCAAGCGAGAGCTCGCTCGCCGCGGCCGCCGCGCCAGCTGATTCGCGCGCACCGCGCGAATAGTTCGAAATCCGCCCTTGCGAAATCCCGCTGTGCTATGTCAGAATGACGCCACTGTAATTACGTCGCTGTCGATCGTTCGTTTGGGGGCGGGTGATTGCGGACAAAATCGACGCCTCACGGGCCCGCAGGGAGATCCTCCACATGCAGTTCATCACCACATCCAGCATCACGGTCAGTGCCGTCCCGGTCGAACCCGACCCCGATTGGCACGATTACGCGAACTGCCTGGGGGTCGATCCCGATCTGTTCTTCCCCGAACGGGGCGCGTCGACCCGCGAAGCCAAGGAAGTGTGCCGTGGCTGCGAGGTCCGCCACGACTGTCTCGAATTCGCGCTGCAGAACGGTGAGAAGTTCGGCATCTGGGGCGGGCTGTCCGAGCGTGAACGTCGCCGGATTCGCCGCCAGCGCGCCCAGGTGGCCCGCAGCACCATCACCGCCTGAGGGTCGGCCAGCCGCATTCCTGATCGGACTGCGCCCCGTTCGGACGTCGTGGTGGGGTAGCGTGTCGGCATGCCAGGTGGTCCCGAGTGGATAATCATCTTGATCGTGGTGCTGGTGCTCTTCGGTGGTTCGCAGCTGCCCAAGCTCGCCAAGAACCTCGGCAAGGCCCAGAAGGAATTCAAAGACGGGATGGCTGACGCCAACAAGCCCGATGACGCAGGCTCGACGTCGTCGAGTGCGTCAACCGACGACTCGAAGTAACGCGGTCCCGGCGAGCGCCGAGTCGGGGTCAGTTCGCTGCGTTCGACGACGCGACGGCGTTTGAGAATTCGACGCCGTTCGCGCTCGCTGCAGCCGCCCCACACGCCGTGGTCGATCCGTTCCTCGAGTGCGAACTCGAGGCAGGTCGAGATGACCGGGCAGTCCTTGCAGATCTTGCGAGCACGGTCGACGCCGACGCCATCGCTCGGGAAGAAGGTGGCAGGCGGATGGAGGCGGCAGTTGCCGTCGGCCATCCAGGCGGTCGCAGAATCCGGGTCGTGCGGAACGTGTGCAGTCTCGATCGGGATCGGCTGGGAGCGGACGGTGAGCTTGGCCATGATGACCCTTCCTGCGGGGGGAGTGCGTGTGGAGTGCTGATTGGACGCTCGACATGCCCGTTCGGTTCCGGATTCCGTCCAGGAATCCGACAAGGCATGCCGGTGGCGAGTGTCTGGCGCCAGTGTGGACGAGCTGGGTAAGAACACGGTGGGTACTGATCGTTGCGTCCTTGACGGCAAATCGTAACACGTCCGTAATGTGATTGCGAGGGCGCCGTCCGGCGACCGGTCGTGCCTGGTGGCGATAGAGTCGGCCGACATGACCGACCTCGCCGAGACCCAGGCCCCGCGTGCCCACGCACGCATCGTGTATCACGGCCCGGTTGCACCCCACTGGGAGGTCTACGGAGACTGGGGCGACCGCCAGGTGCTCGACGAGTTCCGTGCGCGTGTGCTGGCTCGGCTCGTGCTGCTGCCGCGTGACGATCCGCAGTTCCGCCGCAATCGCGAGCGCATCGTGCGCGATGCCGAGCGCGAGTTGATCACCATCGAGTGGGATCTCGGCTACGCCGAGGACGACGTCTGAGCGCGCCGATTCGCGGCGCAGGGAACGACGTGGGAACGGACCGGCGACGATGACCGACGAGCGGTTCGCCAACCGGGAACTGAGCTGGATCCAGTTCAACGACCGGGTGGTGCAACTGGCGAGCGAGCCTGGAATCCCACTGCTCGAGCGCGCCAAGTTCTGCGCGATCGCTTGCACCAACCTCGACGAGTTCTTCCAGGTGCGCGTCGCCGCGTTGAAGGACCAGATCATCGCTGGCATCGATCGACCGTCACCCGATGGTCGCACCCCGGCTCAGACACTCGCCGAGGTGGGGCACCGGGTGCTGGAGTTCGTCGACCACGTCGATGGCGCATTCGTCGATCAACTGGTGCCCGAGTTGCGTTCGGCCGGCATCGACATCGTCTCGTGGGACGACGTCACCGACGACGAACGTGCTGAACTCGACGAGTGGTTCGACGACCGTGTCTTCCCCGTGCTCACTCCATTGGCCGTCGACCCTGGACACCCGTTTCCCTACATTTCCGATCTCGCGCTGTCGCTGGCGGTCAACGTCGCCGATCCCGAGACCGGTGACCGGCGCTTCGCCAGGCTCAAGGTCCCGAAGCTCTTTCCTCGACTCGTGCCGGTCGGTCCTGGCCGCTACCTCCCGGTCGAGCAGCTGATCGCTGCGAAACTCGACCGGCTGTTCGTCGGCATGATCATCGAGGATTGGGCTCCATTCCGTGTGAGCCGCAACGCCGACCTGACACTCGAAGAGGAAGAGGCCGACGATCTCCTCGAAGCCGTCGAGATGGAGCTCCGGCGGCGCCGATTCAACAAGGCGGTTCGTCTGGAGGTGTCACACGACATCGGTGCCGAAGTGCTCGAGCTGCTCGTGCGTGAACTCGAGCTCACGATGGACGACGTCACCTTCCATCGAGCACCCCTCGACCTGAGCTTCCTCTGGCAGTTGCTCGACCTCGATCGCCCCGACCTCAAAGACGAGCCCTGGCCCGCGGTCACCTCGGGCCGGATCATGGCGGCCGATGAGACCGACCGGCCCATCTTCGACGTGATGCGCCACCGCGCCGTGATGCTCCACCATCCGTACGAGAGTTTCGCGAGCAGCGTCGAGGAGTTCATCTCCCAAGCGGCCGACGATGCGAAGGTCCAGTCGATCAAGATGACGCTGTACCGAGCCGGCGGTGACAGCGCGATCATCCGGAGTCTGATCCGCGCCGCTGAGAAGGGCGTGCAGGTCGCCGTCCTCGTCGAACTGAAGGCACGTTTCGACGAGGCGAACAACGTCCAGTGGGCTCGCCAGCTCGAACGAGCGGGCGTCCACGTGGTGTACGGCATGGTCGGACTGAAGACCCACAGCAAGGTCGCACTCGTCGTGCGTGACGACGGCGACCAGTTGCGTCGCTACGTCCACATCGGTACCGGCAACTACAACGCCAAGACCGCCAGGATCTACGAGGACCTCGGCGTCCTGACCTGCTCGCCCGACATCGGCGACGATGCCACGCAGTTGTTCAATCACCTCACCGGCTACAGCCGTTCGGACGACTACCGCAACCTGCTCGTGGCACCCCGTGACCTCCGTCGCCAACTCGTCGATCTGATCGAACACGAAGCGTCGTTCGGCACGGACGGTCACATCGTGCTGAAGTGCAACTCGATCGCCGACGACGAGTTGATCGAGACGCTCTACGCGGCCAGCGCGGCGGGCACCCGGATCGACATGATCGTGCGCGGGATCTGCTGTTTGCGCGCCGGTGTACCGGGCCTCTCCGAGACCATCACGGTCCGCAGCATCCTCGGCCGGTATCTCGAACACAGCCGGATCTACCGGTTCGGTCACGGCAACGTCGTCCACGGTGAGCGGCTGCCGACCGCCACGTCCGATGCCGTGTACCTGATCGGCTCGGCCGATCTGATGCCTCGCAACCTCAATCGGCGCGTCGAGGTGATGGTGCCGATCGAGCACCCACGTCACACTGCGGCGCTCGACCAGGCGCTCGAGTTCGCGCTGGCCGACGACGTGGTCGCGTGGGAACTGCAACCCGACGACACCTGGGCCCGCATCGGGCCGACGAACGCGTTCGAGCCGCACAGCCAGGAGCGGATGTACCGCTGGATGGTCCAGCAGCAGCTCGCCGGCCGTTCCTGAGGGTCTCGGGCAGAGTTGGTCGACACGACAGGGGCTGTTCACCTCTCGTTCACCTGAGTCGGGTCAGCGGTTCACCTGGGGTGTCTACGGTGCCCGCCGGATGCCGACGATGTCGGTGTCCGGTGAACACACCATGACCAATCAATCCCCCCGAACGGAGTTGGAAGCGTGAACACTCCCAAGCGCCGCATCCTTGCCGGTGCCCTCGCACTCACCCTCGTCGCCGCTGCATGCGGCAGCGACGACGACACCACCGACGACGCGTCGACCGCCACCGAGGCGCCCGGGTCGACCGACGACATGACCGAGACGACCGACGAACCTGCGGAAGGTGATGGCGGGGCGTCGGGCAGCATCTTCGTGTCCGGTTCGTCCACCGTCGAGCCGGTATCTATTGCGGCCGGCAATGCGTTCGCCGACGCCAACCCCGACGTGGCGATCACCGTCGAAGGGCCGGGGACCGGAGACGGTTTCGCCAAGTTCTGCAATGGTGAGACCGACATCTCCGATGCCTCGCGTGCGATCAGCGAGGAAGAGGTCGCCAACTGTGAAGCCGCTGGCATCGACTTCATCGAGCTCCAAGTGGCCGTCGACGGTCTCTCGGTGATCACCTCCGTCGAGAACGATGCCGTCGAGTGCTTGTCGTTCGTCGACCTGTACGCCCTGCTCGGTCCCGATGCCACCGGCGTCAACAACTGGTCCGGAGCCACGGACTCGGCCGATGAGATCGCCACCACGGTGACCGACCTCGGCGCGGTCAACACGCCGTACCCCGACGCGTCGCTGACCGTCACCGCTCCCGGCGAGGAGTCGGGCACGTTCGACAGTTTCGTCGAGATCGTCATCGAGTCGGTCGGAGACGAGCTGGGCGTCGAGGATGCCAACGTGCGACCCGACTACACCGCCAGTCCCAATGACAACGTGATCATCGAGGGCATCGCCTCCAATCCGACATCGCTCGGCTGGGTCGGCTTCGCCTTCGTCGAGGAGAACCTCGAGACGATCAAGCCGCTCCAGGTCGACGGTGGCAATGGATGCGTCGAGCCGACGCCTGAGACGATCGCGTCGGGCGAGTTCCCGATCGCCCGTCCGCTGTTCATCTACATCAGCGTTCCGGCGCTGGAAGAGAACGCGGCGCTCGAGTCGTTCGTGGACTTCTACGTCAACGAGGCCATCACCACACTCGTCGGCACCGAGGAGGGCCAGGTGCCCTACGTGCCGCTCAACGAGGAGCTGCTCGCAACGACCCAGGGAGTCTGGGAAGCGCGCGAGACCGGCACCCGCGAGAGCTGAGATCCCCCTGAGGCTGGACGGCGCCGACCTCGGCAACGAGGTCGGCGCCGCAGCCTGCGGTGACGAATCCGAGTAGGTTCCGACCCGTGCGTCACACCCGCCACCCTGCCTGACCACCAACGCAAGGACCGCATGGCCGTCGCCAACATCGAGATCCGCTCCGCCGCCGATCTGCAGATCGCTCCGCGGCGCAAACGCGTCGACCGACTGATGAAGTACTTCTTCATCGTCTCCGCGGCCACGACCTTCGCGGTCACGATCGCGATCATCGCCACGCTGCTCGTCGACGCGATCCAGTTCCTCCAGGGCCTGAACGACACCGAGGACGGCCTCGGAGCGCTCTTCTCCATCGGCTGGTTCCCTCGGCGGGGCATGTTCGACATCGGCACGCTGGTGGTCGGTACCTTCATCGTCACCGGGATCGCGATGCTGGTTGCCGTGCCGCTCGGGCTCGGTGCTGCTATCTACCTGGCGGAGTATGCGCGTCCGAGGGTGCGCAAGACGATCAAGCCGATTCTCGAGATCCTGGCCGGGGTTCCCAGCGTCGTGTTGGGGTACTTCGCGATCTCCTACATCAACCCCAACATCATCGCCAACCTGTTCTCGGGCGCCAACGCAGCATTCACGCTGGCAGCAGCCGGTATCGGCGTCGGCATCCTGACCGTCCCGATCATCGCGTCCGTGGCCGAGGACGCCCTGTCGTCGGTGCCCCTGGCCCTTCGCGAAGCGTCCTACGGGCTCGGTGCCAATCGGTGGCAGTCGACCTTCAAGGTCGTGTTCCCGGCGGCGATCTCCGGCATCATCGCCGCGCTGATCCTCGGCGTCTCGCGAGCGGTCGGCGAGACGATGGTCGTCGCCATCGCAGCCGGCGCAACGGGTGGAGGGCTCTTCAGTGTCGATCCACTCCAGCCGGGCCAGACGATGACCGCCGCGATGGCGGCCCTCGGCTTCGGCAGCGACCAGGTCGCAGGCGACAACAACGCCTTTCAGAGCCTCTACTTCGTCGGTCTGCTGCTGTTCTTCATGACACTCTTCCTGAACTTCGTCAGCGACCGCCTGGTCAACCGTCTGCGAGAGGAGTACTGATGCCGCTGTCCACACCCCGAACCGTTGGCGGCGTCGCCGCGACGTCGTTGACCACCGACATCACATCGGGGCGGCGCGACATCAAGGGCAAGGTGCTCGAGGGCATGCTGATCCTTGCGCTGGCCGGGTCACTGCTCGTGCTGGCGGTCCTGATCGTCGATCTGCTCCGGCGGAGTTGGCCGGTCTGGTCCGAGCGCCCGGGCGACTTCCTGCGGGGCCCGCTCAACTCGGCGAACGCGGCCGATGCCGGTGTCGGCCAAGCGATCCGAGGAACCCTCGAACTCGCGCTCATCGTCGCCGTCGTGGCGATCCCGCTCGGCACGGCCTGCGCGGTGTACCTCGAGGAGTATGCGAGCAAGTCGAAGTTGGCCTCGTTCACCCGACTCAACGTGCGCAACCTGGCCGGTGTGCCGTCGATCGTGTACGGCCTGCTCGGCCTGGCCATCTTCGTGCAGTTCTTCGGCCTCGGTCGCTCGATCTGGGCCGGTGGCCTCGCGCTTTCCGCGCTGGTGCTTCCCATCGTGGTGATCACGGCGTCCGAAGCGTTGCGAGCGGTACCGCAGAGCATCCGCGAGGGCGCCTACGGCGTCGGCGCGACACGATGGGAGACCACGAGTCGCCACGTCCTCCCGGCGGCGGGGCCCGGTATCCTCACCGGCGTCGTGCTGTCGTTGGCCCGTGCAGCGGGCGAAGCGGCGCCGATTCTCCTCGTGGGAGCGGCCACCGGGCTCCTGCGAACCGGCTCGCAGAGTTTCTTCGACCAACTAGGCTCAGCCTTCACGGCCCTGCCGGTGGCGATCTTCAGCTATGCCCGTCAGCCAGGGGAAGCGTTCCGAGAAGTCACCGCAGCAGCGTCGCTCGTGTTGCTCGTGTTGGTGCTCCTGATGAACGGAATCGCCATCTGGCTCCGCAACCGATACGAGCGGAAGTGGTGAACTGGTGATGCAGCGACGATCGAGCGACACCTCCTCGACAACCGACCAAGCGGTGACAAAGGAAGCGACCATGGAGATCGAAACCGACACGGCGATGCACGCAGCAGCAGCGGTCGAGTCAGCCACGCCCGAGAACGTGTTCGTCACCAAGGATCTGCACGTCCACTACGGCGACTTCCTCGCCGTCCGCGAGGTCGATCTCGACATTGCCAAGAACGAGATCACGGCGTTCATCGGCCCATCTGGTTGCGGCAAGTCGACCGTGCTGCGGTGCTTCAATCGGATGAACGACCTCATCGACACCGCTCGTGTGTCCGGGTCAGTGGAGTACCACGGAATCGACCTGTACGGCGCGGGCATCGATGCCGTCGAGGTGCGCCGACGCATCGGGATGGTCTTCCAGAAGCCCAATCCGTTCCCGAAGTCCATCTACGACAATCTCGCATTCGGGCCGAAGATCAGTGGCGTCAAGAAGAAGTCGGAGCTCGACGACATCGTCGAGTCGTCCCTGCGGCGCGCTGCGCTCTGGGACGAGGTCAAGGACCGCCTGAAGGCATCGGCCATGGGGATGTCGGGTGGCCAGCAGCAGCGCCTCTGCATCGCTCGGGCGATCGCCGTCGAACCCGACGTGATCCTCATGGACGAGCCGTGTTCGGCGCTCGACCCGATCGCCACCGGCAAGATCGAGGAACTGATGGAGGAGATCAAGACGGAGTACACCATCATCATCGTGACGCACAACATGCAGCAGGCGGCTCGGGTGAGCGACATGACCGCCTTCTACTCCGTGGAGGTCAACGAGACCTCGGACACCCGCACGGGCATCCTGGTCGAGTACGACCGGACCGAGAAGATGTTCTCGAACCCGGCAGACGAACGGACCGAACGCTACGTCACGGGAAGGTTCGGCTGATGCCCGAGGCACTGCGCGCCGAGTTCCACGAGCACCTCGAGGAGATCCGCGACGGGATCGCCCGGCTGTCGGCGGGGGTCACCGAACTCGTCCCACGGGCGACCGAGATCCTGCTCTCGTCCGATCTTGAGGGCGCCGAGTACCTGGTGCTCGGTGACGTCGAGTACGACCGCCGCTCGCGCGATCTGGAGGAAGCCTGCTTTCGGCTGATCGCGCTCCAGCAGCCGGTGGCGAGCGACCTGCGCCAACTGGTGGCCGCGATCAAGATCATCGCGGATATCGAGCGCTCGGCCGACCTCTGTGCCAACATCGCAAAGGCGGCGCGTCGGATCTACAGCCACGAGCTCGACAGCCATCTGCGAGGCTTGATCCAGAAGATGGGCAACCAGGCTCAACTGCTGTTCAAGGAGACCACGGAGGCCTACCTGCTCGGCGACGAGACACGCGCCGCGGCGTTGTACGACATGGATGGATATCTCGACGATCTGCATCGCCAGTTCATCCAGGCCATCTTCGAGAGCCACTCGTCGAGTCGGATCGATCTCCAGGTCGGCGTGCAGCTCGGCCTTGTCGCCCGGTTCTACGAGCGCATCGGCGACCACGCGGTGAACGTCGCTGGCCACACACGCTACATCGCGAGCGGATGGCTCCCGACGCATCCATATGCCGAGAGCGGGAACGAGATCTCGCCCGGAACCTCGGCCGGGCCCGGGGCATCGGGCTGACAGGTGGTGCCCATGGCGGTTGCCCTGCTGGTCGGCGTCGGTGTGGGATTGCTGATCGGTCTGGCTGTCGGCGCTCGGCGTGAGCATCCGACGTCGGGCCCCAGCCCGGAACCTGCAGTCGGCCATGACGACGTCGCCGCCAGGTTGAGCGAAGCGGTGGAACACTTGGAGATCGGTGTCGTGATCTCCTCGGGGCCCGGAGCGGTCGTGTACCGAAACGCAGCCGCTCGATCGAGCCAGGGGACCCATGTCGGACTGCTCGTCGACGAACAGCTCTCGTCGATCATCGAGGAGACCCAGGCCGGTGTACGGGTGCGACGCGTGATCGACCTGCATGGTCCGCCTCGCTCGTGGTTGGAGGTCACGGCTGATCCGATGGCGGACGGTGGTGCCGTCGCGACGGTCCGGGACGTGAGCGAGCGCGTGCGCACCGACGCGATGCGCACCGACTTCGTGACGAACGTCTCCCACGAACTCAGGACCCCGGTGGGTGCGGTGGCCGTTCTCGCCGAGGCGCTGATCGAGGAGGACGATCTGCAGGTCGTCCACCGCCTCGCCGACCATCTGGTCGACGAGGCGCATCGCGCGGTCAGGACCATCGACGACCTCCTCAAACTCTCGCAGATCGAGTCGACCAAACCAGGAGACACCCCGGTGGACCTGATCGCGGTGGTCGCCAACGCGATCGCTCGCGGGCGAACGGTCGATGCCGGTGGCGGCGTCCAGATCACGGCGCTCGACATGCCGGACGAGCTGTGGATCCACGGCGACGAACCCCAACTCGTCTCCGCGGTCGGAAATCTCGTCGAGAACGCCGTCAAGTACAGCCTCCCCGGCGACAAGGTCCAGGTGAGGACGCGGGTGGACGACGTGGCCGTCGAGGTGATGGTGGCGGACCAGGGAGTCGGGATCCCGACCCGCGACCTCGACCGCATCTTCGAGCGTTTCTATCGGGTCGACAAGGCCCGCAGCCGCGAGACCGGCGGAACCGGGCTGGGCCTGTCGATCGTTCGCCACGTCGCCACGAATCACGGAGGTGAGGTGCTGGTGTCTTCGCAGGAAGGCGAGGGCTCGACGTTCGTACTGCGCCTCCCCGCAACACTGGTCCTCGACCGACCCGGAGCTCGGCCTGTTCTGCTCGGCACCGACACCGAAGACGAGGGGGTCGAGTGAGCGAAGCCAGGGTCCTCGTCGTCGAGGACGAAGCAAGCTTCGTCGAAGCGCTGACCATCGGGCTCCGGCGAGAGGGGTTCGAGGTGGTCGTCGCGGTCGATGGCGCCGAGGCCCTCGAGCTCTTCGATCAGACCCAACCCGACATCGTGCTGCTCGATGTGATGCTGCCGAAGATCAGCGGCATCGACGTGTGCCGCCAGCTGCGAAAGAAGACCCAGATCCCGATCATCATGGTGACCGCGAAGGGCGCCGAGATCGACACGGTCGTCGGGCTCGAAGTCGGTGCCGACGACTATGTCACCAAGCCCTATCGTCTGCGCGAACTCGTGGCTCGTATGCGAGCCGTGCTGCGGCGAACGGAGCCGACCGGGTCGACGGGCACGGCGTTGGCGGACGGGATCGTGCAGGTCGGCGACGTCTCGCTCGACTCGGAGGAACACCGGGTGTCGGTTCGTGGCCAAGAACTCACGTTGCCGCTCAAGGAGTTCGAGCTGTTGCATCTGCTGCTCGCCAACGCGGGACGCGTGCTGCCGCGCGACACCCTGATCGACCGGGTGTGGGGCAGTGACTACGTGGGCGACACCAAGACGCTCGACGTGCACGTCAAACGGTTGCGCGGCAAGATCGAGATCGACCCCGCGGTACCGACGCGGATCGTGACCATCCGTGGGCTCGGTTACAAGTACGAACGCGCCTGAAGGTGAACAGCTCCACCATGTGACAGCGTGACGACGCATCGTCACTTAGGATCGGCTCGGTGGAACGGGTCAACGCTGCGCAGCGACCGACCTCCTCGAAGTTCCGTCGGCTCGCGATCACCCACGCCCTGATGATGGGCGGCGACGCGGCGATGGTCGTCGCCCTTGCCGACTCGCTGTTCTTCGACATCGACCTCGACGCAGCTCGGTCCCGCGTCCTGCTCTTTCTCGTGATCGGCTTCGCGCCGTTCCTCGTCGTGGCCCCGCTGATCGGACCACTGATCGACCGAGTCGCGGGTGGCCGCAAGTTCGTGATCCAGGTCGTTGCGCTTGCACGCGTGGTCCTGACGCTGCTGATGGCGCAGTACCTCGACGCCCTCGCCCTCTTTCCGCTGGTGTTCGCGTCGCTCGTGCTGCAGAAGACCTATGCGGTGTCGAAGTCGGCCATCGTGCCGTCGACGGTCCGTTCCGAAGCGGAACTCGTCGAGGCCAACTCGAAGCTCGGCTTGATCGCGGGTATCACGGGTGCCGTTGCCGTCGTTCCGGCAGGCGTGCTGCTGCAGCTCGTCGGCGCGCCAGCAACGCTCGTCTACGGCGCGCTGCTGTTCGCGGGCGCGCTCGTGGCCGCAACGCGGCTCTCGTCCGATGTCGTCGCGTCCGACGCGGTCGATGACGCCGAGACGACCGAACTGCACTCGTCGAACATCCAGCTCGGTGCGATCGCCATGACGGTGCTGCGCGGGCTCGTCGGGTTCACGTTCTTCCACCTCGCCTTCTGGCTGCGTTCGCAGGACCAGGGCACGCTGTGGTTCGCCGCGGTGGTGGGCGTGTCAGCGCTGGCTGCCATGCTCGGCAACGCCGTGGCCTCGCTGTTGCGCTCGCGTGTCCGCGAAGAGACCATGTTGACGGCGGCGTTGTTGGTGTGCGCGGGTGCCGGCCTCGCCGTGTCCGTGCTCGGCGGGCCGCTCGGCGCGGTCGTGCTCGCTGGCGTCCTGAACCTGATGGCAGCGCTCGGCCGACTGAACTTCGAGAGCATCGTCCAGCGCGACGCCCCGGGAGCGAACCGGGGTCGGGCGTTCGCCGTCTTCGAGACCCGGTTCCAACTCGCCTGGGCAGTCGGCGCGTTCGTCGCAGTGGCGCTCCAGGTGTCCGGCACGATCGGCTTTCTGATCGTCGGCGCCGTCGCCGCCGCAGCGAGCATCCATCTCGCCGGCCGGCGACGCAGTGGGCGATCGGATGGACCAGGGGTCAGTCGTCGGCAACCCGGGCGAGCCAGAGGCCAGGCGCCTCGACCTCGTTCGGGGTCGGCACAGCCGCCGGATCGGTGAACAGCAGTTCGAGACCGTGCTCGCCTGCCCGGTCGACGACGCCCTGCACGAACGCCTTGCCGCGTGCGGTCTGTTCGGCGCCGAGTCGGATGCCGAGGAGGCGCTCGACGAACACCTCGTCGGGAGAGGCCTCGGCGCGGCGGCGACGGGCTGCCTCGGCAATCTGCAGGGCGCTGCCACCGATGATCCGCACGGCGACCGCGTCGACGACCCAGTCGATGACGCCGATCGTGACCGCCACGGCGGCATCGAGTTCCGGCTCGAGCGCCAGCTGTTCAGGCGACCGAACGGCGCCGAGCAACACTTCAGGGTCGCCGAACGCTTGCTGCATGGCGGCCATCGGGTCGCTCTGGTCGATGTCGAGTGACGTGAGCTTGTCGGACAACGCCGACGGATCGGGCCGGAAGCCGCCCACATGTCGTTGCACCAGCGATCGAAGATGGTCGGCGATGTGGTCGACCGAGAACAGCGTGAGCCCGGCCAACTCGTGAGCGAGCACCCAGAGACGCATCTCGTCGAGTTCGATCGACCAGTCGGATGCGAACGAATCGATGTTGGTCGGCACCAGCACGAGCGCCGGGTTGGCACGTGGAATCGGCAGGTCGTAGACGCCGAACGCTCGACGGGCGAGGTTGCCGACCATCGAGCCGACACTCATTCCCATCATGGCCGGGGCCATCATCTTGCCGAGGCCCGCCATCATCTGGGCCATGGGGTCGTCGGCCATCTCGGCGGGCAGGTCGTCGCTGGCACCGAGCGACGTGGCGAGATCGGTGAACAGCGGACGGTAGGCCTCGAGCGTCTGTTGCGCCCACTGTTCGGGTGTGGCGACGTCGGGTTCGGTGGCAGGGACCTCCAGCTGCATCACGTCGGCCACGTGGAGGCGGGCGATCTCGGCGAGCTCGCGATACTTGATCCGTACGCTCGGATCGACGTTCGGCGACGTCGAGACACCCGTGCCCGACAGCAGGCCTCCACCGTTGGCGGCGAGGACCGCGAATTGCCGTGCCGCATCCCAGTTCAGTGGGCCTTGCCCGGAGAGCGCCCGGGACAGATCGCCGAACAGCGGCATGCCGCTGAACGGGTCGAGCGATTCGCCGGGATCGTCCTGGTCGGCCATACCCCGATGCTACGGGTTTCGGTCGTCGACGGTACCGCGGCGATCTCGACCGGCGCTGGGTGGGCCGGAACCGTGGCGTGCGAGAGCTGATGGGTATCGTGCGGTCGATGGATGGCTCCGCCGACCGACCCGTGGTCGTGCTCACCGGGGCCTCCGGATCCCTTGGTCGTCGGGTCGCCGATCTGCTCGCTGACGACGAGGTCGTGTTCGCCAACTCGCTCGACGAGATCGACAGCGCTGACTTGGAGCGGCACGGGTGCGTCAGGGCGACGACCGTGGTCGATCTCGGAAGCAGCGACTACGACACGAGAGCGGCCCGCCGGGAGAGCGCGACCGAATCGGCGGCGACAACGCTGGCGATCGCCGACCGGGTCGCTGCATCTCATGTGTTGTTCGTGTCGTCGGCGCTCGTCTACGGCGCCGCGGCGAACAACCCGGTTCCGCTGACGGAGGATGCCACGCTGCGGCCGGACGTCGAGTTCGTGTTCGCTCGTCAGCTGGCGTCGGCCGAGGAGCTCGTCGAACAGTGGCGATCCAGCGCTCCCGAGAGGACCACGTGCGTACTGCGACCGGCGGTTGCGCTGGCAGCCGGGGGAGGGTCACGTCTGGCAACGGCGCTGGTGTACGGGTTCGGTCGGCGTCTCGCGCAGGCCGATCCGCCGTCGCAGTTCCTCCATCTCGACGATCTGGCGGCAGCGGTGCGTGTGGGCGTCGACGGCCGCCTCGACGGTGTGTTCAACGTCGCACCGGACGGTTGGGTGCCCGGTGAGCGAGTTCGTGCGCTCTCGGGAGAGCGGCCGCGTGTGCCATTGCCCGACCGACTCAGCGAGCTGGTGGCCGGTCTGCGCTGGCGATTCCTGCGAGGCCCGATTCCGCCCGGGCTGCTGCCGTACACGCTCGAGCCCTGGGTGATCTCGAACGGACGGCTTCGAGCAGCCGGATGGACGCCGACCGTCACCAACGAACAGACCTACGTCGAGAGCACCGACGCCCCCTGGTGGGCCATGGTGTCGCCGAAGCGCCGTCAGGAGCTGTCACTCGGTGCCGGCGTGCTCGTCGTGCTCGTGGCAGCCGTGACGGCCGTGGCCGTCGGACGTCGGAGGCTCAATCGCCGACGAGGCTGAGCAGGTCGCCGTCGCTGCTTCGGGCGACCAGGTCGCCGTCCGCGTCGAAGACCACCGATCCGTCGGGCATGTTCATGGTCTTGGCCACGTCCCACCGGAGGCGATACGTGACGGCCTCGGTCCGAACGAACACTGTCTCGTCGTCGGCAGGAGGCTCGGCGGCCACCTCGGTGCCGTCGACGTCGAGCTGCGGTCCGGGCGTGACCGCGTGGGGAAGCCCGACAAACGACGTCAGCAACTCGGTCCGGGACTGCATCTCCTGGGTCGTGTCAGTGGAGGCGTCGGGCGCCGGGGGAGTGATGAGGGCTCGAGCGGTGATCGGGGTGGTCGTGGCGCTCAGCGCGACGGGCCCGCTGGAGGTTCGAGGGGTCATCGCGACGACCATCGCCGCCACGGCCAGGACTGCCACCGTGCCGCCGGCGAGCCCGAGGAGGTTCGCGCGGGAGCGCCCGTTCGACTCGTCGACGTCGAGGCGCGTCGGTCCGAGTTCGGAAGGATGCCGCCACGATCGCTCGTGAGGGGGCAGGGGACCTTGCTCCACGAGCACGAGATCGTACAACGCAACGCGTCGGCCCTGGCCGCGGCCACCGACTGCGGGCCGGGCATCGCTACGATGCCAGCGTGCATCCACCCTCAGACGGCGACGACTGGTTCGGCGTTGCCGACTCGGAACTACCGATCGGCGCAGCCTACGACTGGGCGATCCGACCGCAGTGTGGAGCTGTCGTGTTGTTCAGCGGCACCATCCGCAACCACGCCGACGGGCGTTCCGGTGTCGAGCATCTCACCTACGAGGCCTACGACGAGCAGGTCGTGCCTCGCTTCATCGAGATCGGGGCCGAGTTGCGACGCCGGTGGCCGGACACCGGACGGGTCGCCTTGCTCCATCGTCTCGGCCAGATCGAGATCGGCGAGTCGTCGGTGATCGCCGTGGTGTCGGCGCCGCACCGCGCCGAGGCGTTCGAGGCGGCCCGATTCGCGATCGACGCCCTCAAGGAGTCGGCGCCGATCTGGAAGCACGAGGTCTGGGCCGATGGCGCGGACTGGGGAACGGGCGCACATGACGTTCGCGACCCGAGCTCGGTGAGGACCGCGGAATGATCGTTGCGATCATCGCCGGCGTCGCCGTGATCGGGGTGCTGGTCGCATTCGTCGCTGCCGCCGCGGGTCGCAATCGGCGACCACCCGACGACATTGCGTCGTTCCGTCGTCAGATCGACGCCCTCTCGCCCGAGGCTCGTCGGCAGACGTCGGATCGGATGAAACCGTCCGAACGACCCGTCAGCGGCGATGATGGTGGCGATGACACGTGATGCTGCCTCGTTCGCCGAGGTCGATGCCTTCGGACCAGCACGGATGAGTACGCATGGCACGTGACCTCGCCATCGACCTGGGCACGGCCAACACCCTCGTGTACATGAAGGGCCGAGGCATCGTGCTCAACGAGCCGTCGGTGATCGCCCTCAACCGGCAGACCGGTGAAGTGCTCGCAACCGGCCGCGAAGCGTGGCAGATGATCGGTCGCACGCCCGGCTACATCGTGGCGGTGCGGCCCCTGCGTGGTGGTGCAATCACCGACTTCGAGATCACCGAGCGGATGATCCGGCTGCTGCTGCAACGCGTGGGTGTCAGTCGTTTCACCCGGCCCAAAGTCGTGATCTGCGTGCCGTCGGCGATCACCGAAGTCGAACGGCGAGCGGTCACCGACGCTGCCCGCCGGGCCGGCGCTGCCGACGCGAACCTGATCGAACAGCCGATGGCTGCAGCCATCGGTGCCGACCTGCCCATCGACGAACCGGTCGGCAACATGGTGATCGACATCGGGGGTGGCACGAGCGAAACCGCGGTGATCAGCCTCGGCGGCATCGTGGCGCTCGAAGCGGTACGGGTGGGGTCGTTCGACATCGACGCGGCGATCCAGAACTACGTGCGCCACGAGCACGGCATCGCGATCGGCGAGCGGACGGCGGAAGAGATCAAGGTCGCGATCGGCTCGGCCGATCCGACACCGGACGAGAATCAGGCCGAGGTGCGCGGACGCGACCTGATGACCGGCCTGCCGAAGACCGTGCTCCTCACTCCCGAGGAGGTGCGGTATGCGATCGAGGACGTCGTGTCCTCCATCGTGGCCTCGGTGATCCGATGCCTGTCGAAGGCGCCGCCCGAGCTGTCGCAGGACTTCTTGGTGCGCGGCATGTTCCTCGTTGGCGGTGGTGGGCTGTTACACGGGGTTGGCCGAACGGATCGAACGCGAGACCGAGGTGCCGGTGAAGATGTCGAACGTGCCGCTCGAGGCCGTCGTCTTGGGTGCCGGACACGTGATCGAGCACTATGACGCCTTGAAGGGCATGTTCATGGGTGCCCGTCGCTGAACGGAGGAATGGCGTGAGCGAGACCACCGGGCAACAGGTCACCGACATCGACAGCCTGATCGAGGCGTTCCGTTCGATGACCGCCGACGAGATCGCCAACCGCGGATTCACCGTCGAGGGCACGTTCGATCAGGTCGACGACCCGATCCTCCTCGGACCCGATGGTCTGCCGGTCAACACCTGGCAGGAGAGCTACCCCTACTCCGAGCGCATGTCGCGATCGGAGTACGAGTCGTTGAAGCGCGACCTCCAGGTCGAGTTGCTCAAGGCACAGGACTGGATCAAGTCATCCGGGCACAAGGTCGTGCTCGTCTTCGAGGGCCGGGACGCTGCCGGCAAGGGCGGCACGATCAAGCGGTTCCTCGAGCATCTCGACCCCCGTGGGGCCGAGGTGGTCGCGCTCAGCGTGCCGTCGGATCGTGAACGGGGGGAGTGGTTCTTCCAGCGGTACGTGCGCCACCTTCCCACCCGAGGCGAGATGCGGTTCTTCGACCGTTCGTGGTACAACCGCGCCGGGGTCGAACGGGTGATGGGCTACTGCACCCCCGAGGAGTACGAGGAGTTCCTGCGCACCGTTCCCCAGTTCGAAGAGATGGTGATGAACGCCGGCACGACGCTGATCAAGCTGTGGTTCTCGGTGTACGCGGCGTGAGCAGATCGCCCGGTTCACGATCCGGCGGATCGATCCGGTTCGTCAGTGGAAGCTCAGTGCGACCGACATCGCCTCGCTCGACCGCTGGGACGACTACACCCAGGCGAAGCTGACGATGTTCGAGCGCACCTCGACCCAGCTGGCGCCATGGACCATCGTCCGCAGCAACGACAAGAAGCGCGGCCGGATCAACGCGATGCGTCACGTCCTGCACGTGCTGCCCTACGAGGGCAAGAACCTCGACGTGGTGGTGCCACCCGACCCGTTGATCGTGGGCACACCTGACACCCTCCCCGACCACGGCGAGACCTGGTAGCGCCTCAGCATCGAAACTCGTTCGATCGGCCGTTCACGGTCGGCTACGTTGACACTCGTCCACCGATCGAGAGGAGGAGTTGCACATGACTGTCACCGTGAGTTCCTCCCTCGGTCGCGCGACGTGCTGATCCAGCCGTCCTGAGCCCGTGCTCACCTCGCTGTCGTTGCCGTGAGCAGCGCGACCGATGTTCGTTTCATCGTCGTTCTTCCGCGCCCGAGGTGCACCACATGTCCGATCAACCGTCCTGGCTCGTCGCTGAGCCGTATACCGACATCGACCACGGCGTCGTCAAGAGCGGGAAGGAGGCTCAGGTCAACCTCGTCGAACGCATCGGCGAGGACGGCCGCTCGTGCCTCATCGCCCGCAAGCGCTATCTGCCGCGCCACGTCACCCAGAAGGGGCAACTCGAGGCAATGGGGGTGCAACGAGCGTCCGCGTTCCGTCACGACGTCCAGTACCGCGAGGGTCGGCAGTTTCGAAAGTCGCGCGACCGCCGTGCCATCGAGCGGATGTCGACCTACGGAAAGAAGCTGCTGCAGGACCGGTGGACCGGTACCGAGCACGAGGTGATGTCACGGCTGTGGCAGGTCGGGGTCTGCGTGCCGTATCCGATCGCGTTCGCCGACGACGTCTTCGATCTCGAATACGTCGGCAGCTGGGAGATGGCAGCTCCGCAGCTGTCAGCGGCTCGTCTGTCGGCGCCGCAATTGGCGGATGCCTTCGAGCAGCTGCTTGCCGGCCTTCGAGGGATCACCGCTGCGGGGATCGCTCACGGTGACCTCTCGGCCTACAACCTGCTCTGGTGGGAGCAGCGTTTGTGGTTCATCGACTTTCCGCAGTCGATCGACATCGCCGCCAACCTCCAGGGCATCGACTTCCTCCATCGCGACGTGCTCAACGTCTGTGCCTGGTTCGAGCGTCGCGGCCTCGACGTGGATGCCGAGGAGGTCTTCGCCGATCTGCTCAGCTTCCTGTGACGTGCGGTGACTCAGCCGGGGATGAAGCGGGCGACAGTGCCACCGTTGGACACGGCGTAGAGGTCGCGGTCGGGGCCGCCGACGATCGCGACGAGCGCGTCGAGTTGCGCGATCTCGACCACGCGCGGTTCGCTCGGCGGCACCGTTGGATCGAGCGCCCAGATCTGGCCGGTGCAGTAGTCGCCGAACACGTACCAGCCCTCCAGGTCGGCGGCGAGGTCGCCTGCGAGCGACGGTGCCGCCGGTCACCGAACACCGCCCGTCGCCGTGGTCGTAGACGAACAGCGGAGGCACGGCACCGTCGGCGGGCTGGTCGTCGTTGAAGCGCTCGAAGCCCTCGAAGGCGCTCCACCCGAAGTTGGTGCCCCGTGCTGCGTTGCCCCGGTCGGTGGCGACCGAGCGGTTGATCTCCTCGAAGTCGCCCTGGCCGACGTCGCCGATCCAGAGGTCGCCGGTGCTGCGCGGTCGAACGAGAACCGCCACGGATTGCGCAGGCCGTACGCCCAGATGGCCGGGTCGGCAGCGGGGTCGTCGACGAAGGGATTGTCGGCGGGCACCGTGAACGGGTTCGCCGCCGGCGGCCACGGGGTCGATGCGCAGGATCTTGCCGAGCCGGCTCGTGAGGTCGAGGGCATGTCGTTCGGGGTCGCCGCCCGAGCCGCCGTCGCCGACACCGATGTAGAGCAATTGGTCGGGCCCGAACGCGAGCTGGCCGCCGTTGTGGTTGCTGTACGGCTGGTCGATCGGTGAGTACCTCGCGAAGGCTGTCGCGGTCGAAGCGTCCGGTGGCAGGGTCGATGGCGAACTCGGCGACCACGGTGTCGCCGCTCGAGTCGGTGAAGTTCACGTAGGCGAGATCGGCGGTGGGGTGGAACGCGAACCCGAGCAGCCCCTGCTTCGCCGCGGGCGCTGGTCGAGATCGGTGATGTCGAGCACGACCTCGGTCGACAGATCGGTCACGGCGACCACGCGCCCCGGCTGTTCGACGACGTAGACCTCGCCGTCGCCGGGCCGAGCGGCGACGTCGACCGGTTGGTCGAACGAGCCGATCTCGAACAGCGACACCGCGGGCTCGGGGAGCGGCCCGGGTACCGCCTGGGTCGTGTCCGGTGCCGACGTCGATGGGCGCAGTGGTTGGTGACGAGTCCGGCACGGCGACCGTCGTGGTCGGCTGGTCATCGACGAGGAGGGCCGTGGTCGAGGCGGTGGGCTCGGTCACGAGCGGTTGCCCGCTCCCGAAGGTGTCGTCACCGCTGTTCGATCCGCACGCGGCCAGCACGAACGTGGCGGTGGCGGCGGCAGCGAGACGGGTGATGTTCACCCTGGTATCTCTATCGCAGCGACGAGCTGTCAGCTCGTCAGGCGGGTGAGTCCTTCCTGCACGACGCTGACCGCCAATCGGCCGTCGCTCGTGAAGATCGACCCCTGGGCCATCCCACGAGCCGACGACGTCGACACCGCCGATTGGGCGTACAGCAACCAGTCGTCGGCGCGAAACGGACGGTGGAACCACATCGCGTGGTCGACGCTGGCCATCTGCATGCCTGGCGTCTCCCAATCGAGGCCGAACGGCAGCAGCGTGGTGTCGAGCAGCGTCATGTCGCTGGCATAGGTGACCACACAGGCGTGCAGCACCGGATCCTCGGGCAGCACGCCGTCGGCGCGTAGCCACACGTGCTGTTTCGTGGTCGACTGGCCACGTCGGCTGGTCGGGTCTCCGTCGACGTAGCGGAGATCGATCGGTCGCGGGCGGTGGTACCAGTCGCCGATCTGCTCGGCGTACGGTGCCATGCGGGTGCGGAAGTCGGGGAAGTCGAGCGGATCGCCCATCCCTTCGGGCATCGGGAGCTGATGGTCGGGGCCGGGTTCGTCGTCGTGGAAGCTCGCCTGCAGGTTGAAGATCGCGCGTCCGTGCTGGATCGCCGACGACTCGTCGCGTCGAGAAGCTGCGGCCGTCGCGGATGCGGTCGACCTCGTACAGGATCGGCACCGTCGGGTCACCCGGCCGCAGGAAGTAGGCGTGCAGCGAGTGCACGAGGCGCCCCCGCTCGTCGATCGTGCGTGCCGCGGCGACGAGCGCCTGCCCGGCCACCTGGCCGCCGAAGACCCGCTGGCGGTTCTCGTCCGGCGATCGCCCGCGGAAGATGTTGACCTCGATCGCCTCGAGGTCGAGCAGCGTCACGAGATCGTCGAGCGCGGCCTGGGTGGTCTCGCACACCCGGTCGGTCGGTCGGTGGGTCGGTCGGCTGCTCGCTCTCCATGACAGCCGTCATGTTGGCACGTCGTACAGTCGTCGCATGACGTTGCTGGACATCTCTGCCGACGAAGTACTCAACACCACCCGTGCCGTCCGCAAGCGGCTCGACTTCTCCCGGCCGGTCGAAGACGACGTGATTCGCGAGTGTGTGGCCACGGCGATGCAGGCGCCGTCGGGATCGAACCTGATGACGATGCAGTTCGTGGTCGTGAAGGACGCCGACAAGCGTCACGCGATCGGCGAGATCTACAAGCAGTGCTGGGAGATCTACAGCTCGATGCCGTTCTTCGCTGGAGAGATCAAGAAGGACGGCGACGCCGAACAGGCCCAGCAGGACCGTGTCGTCGACTCGGCGACCTACCTGTCCGAGCACATGGCCGAGGCGCCGGCGCTCGTGCATCGGATGCACCGCCGGTCGTGTCGACGGCGCGCCGGCGATGATGTCGGCGTCGTCGATGGGCAACATCCTGCCCGGCATGTGGAGCTTCATGTTGGCCGCCCGTGCCCGTGGGTCTGGGCACCGCGTGGACCACGATCTCGCTGATGATGGAGAAGGAGGTCGCCGACATCGTCGGCATCCCGTTCGACGACGTCCAGCAGGCCTGCCTCGACGCCGCTCGCCTACACGATCGGCACCGACTTCAAGCGGGCGCTGCGGCCCGAGCCCGACACGATCATCCACTGGGACACCTGGTGACGCCGGAGCGTCGCGAACTGGCGATCGCGACGAAAGGATTCATGCCGGTCGACGAGGGCGATGCGTTGCGGGACGCGGCGATCGCCGCAGCGGCTGCCGTGCCGGGGCGCCCATGCTCGAAGTCGGCTCGTACTGCGGGCGTTCGACGATCTGGCTCGGTGACGCAGCCGAACACGCTGGCGTCGTGCTGTTCGCCGTCGATCATCATCGTGGCTCCGAGGAGAACCAAGCCGGCTGGGATCACCACGATGCCTCGAGGTCGTCGACGAACGGACCGGCAAGATGGACACGCTGCCGTTCTTCCGGGCGGCGATCCACGACGCCGGGCTCGAAGACTCGGTGATCGCTGTCGTCGGCAAGTCGCCGCTGGTGGCAGCCACATGGACGACGCCGCTGTCGTTCCTCTTCATCGACGGCGGCCACGGCGAAGAGCCGGCTCGGCTCGACTACGAGGGGTGGGCCCGGCACGTCGCCGTCGGCGGCACGCTGGCGATCCACGACGTGTTCCCCGATCCGGCCGACGGTGGCCGTCCACCGTACGAACAGATCTTCCGGCCGGCCCTCGAGTCCGGTCGATTCCAGTTGGTGTCGGCGACCGGATCGCTACGCGTGCTGCGTCGGGTCGACTGAGGCCCCGACTCTGAGGCCGTCTCGACCAGGCGCCGTACTGGCGCACCACGACGAAGCGCTGTCGGTCGACGTACAGCAGCAGGCAGCGCACCGAACGACATCACCGCGGCCGCGACCAGGCCGAGGCGTCACCTCCGATCCCGCAGCGAGCAACGTGCCGCCCATGATCGGCCCGAAGACGCGGCCGAGTGCCATCATCGCCTGCGCATCACCGGCGCGTTCCTCGGGGAAGTTCGACCGTTCGGCCGAGGAGATTGAACGCCGCCGGCACGCCCATGAAGAACACGAACCCCCAGCCGATGATGGCGGCGCCGAACACCACGCCGTTCCGCGATGCGGCGATCGCGAGCGCGCACATCGCGGTCGCGAGGAACCAGATGCCCGCCGGTCCGCGCCGCCCGCTCCAGCGCGCGGAGGGGATGCCCGCCAGCGCGTTGCCGCTGAACAGCAACGACACGGTCAAGGGCGACAAACCGTCGAGGTCCTTTCCGATGGCGGCGCTGTAGACGAACACCGATGATCCGCCGAGGGTGATCGTGCCGAGCGCCAGCAGGATCGGCGCGCGCCGCGCGGGTCGGGGCGTGACGAGTGCGGTGCGGGCGAAGCCGGTCGGTTCGCGGCGATCTGACGGGTCCAGATCAGCGGCGTAGCGGTGATCACCGCGAGGATCACGAACAACCAGCGCAGGCCGATCGACTCCAGCAGGAGCGCGATCAGCGGCGACATGACCATCCCGACGATGGGGCCGACCACCGCCACGTCGCCGGTCTTCTCGGTGTCGCCGAACGCAGCCTGCCAGGCGATCCACGCCGCGAATCCGAGTGACACGACCGCTGGCGAACCGGGTGACGGCCAGGACCTCGAAGGTCGGGGCTGCGGCCGACCCGAAGTTCGCCACACGCCGATCAGGGTCCCGATCGACGAACACCGAGCGGACCGGTCTCAGGAACCGTCCGCCCACCCACGACGCCAGGACGAATCCTGCGAGCTGGGTCGTCGACATCCAGCCCGCCGAGCTGACCGCGATGTCGTACTCCTCGGAGACCGCCGGCAGGAGGAACGGTGTGGCGGCGAAGACCGCGGTGCTCGAGGCGATCGCGACCAGCAACGCTGCCGGGACCGACGGTCTTCGCCGCGGCGAGGAGGCGGACCGGTACCTGGAACGCCACGGTGCAGACTGGGCTCCGTCAGTCGCCGAACTCGCGACGGAGGTCGTCGCGAGCGGCGATGATGATGTCGCGCACCTGGGTCCGGAGTGCGGGCATGTCGTCCATCGTGAGGCCCTCGGTGGGCACCGGGTCGAGCACCCGCACTTCCGCTTCCGCGTAGCCGAGCCGCCAGTCGTGCTTGCGCAGGGCATCGCGGGTGCCGTGCACGGCGAGCGGCAGGATCGGCGCCTGGTGTTCGATCGCGAGGCGGAACGCACCGGACTTGAACTCACGGAGTTCGCCCGTCTTCGAGCTGGTCCCCTCCGGGAAGATCATCACCGAGACGTTCGAGTTCGAGGCGCTCGCTCGATGCCTCGAGCGCCTTCGCCGTGGACGTCGCGTCACCTCGCTCGAGTGGGATGTCTCGGGCCAGGCGCATCATCCAGCCGACCAGCGGGATGCGCAGGATCTCGATCTTCGACATCCACTTCATCTCGGTCGGGCAGGTGCGAGATCAGCAGGATGTCGACGAAGCTCTCGTGGTTCGACACCACCACGTACGGGCGACGCATGTCGTCGGGCAACGTGCCCGACGTACGGAACTTCCAGAGCGGGGTGAGGCGTTCGTGCACGACGGTGAGCTTGCGGAACAGATAGCCGGCGGCGTACGCACCCTTGTCGAACGGCATCGTGACGAGCCGGACGATCGCCACCATCGGTGTCCAGACGATCACGATCACGCCGAGCGCGAACCAACTCCAGATGGAGAACACGGTCCGGGCAAACTCGACTTCATGGCAGAGCAAGGTAACAGCCCGTCCTGCGAGCGCTCCGCCCCGTCGGGAAGCGAGCACTCCGCCCCGCTCAGAACGGAACGAAGACGTCGCTGGCCGGCGTGGCGCGGGTGATCGCGTCGACGGCGAGGACGACGGCGGCGGCCGTGTAGGAGGTGTGCTCGTCGAACGGGAACAGCACCGGTTCGGGATACACGATGCCGGTCCAGTACGAGCCGTCGTGGCGGCGGTGGGTGCGGGTCCAGGTGAGCAGATCGGTGGCGGTCGACATGTCGCCGATCGACGCGTAGCGCGAGTGCGCACTCGGCGGTCTCCGACGCCGTGATCCACGGTTCGTCGCTGCACGCACCGGATCCCGAGGCCCTCCATGGCGAAGGTCTCCCACCCCTCGGCGAGGCGAGCCTTGGCGGCCTCACCGGTGAGCACGCCGGAGAGCACCGGGTAGTACCAGTCCATCGCCCACCGGGTCTTCGGCTCGAACGCGTGCGGTCGTGTCCGGACCGCATGGGCCATCACATCGGCGGCCTCGATCCATCGGTGGACGCGCTCGGCCGACCCGTTCGCCGAGACGAGCCCCGCATCGCAGCGCGTGCTGGATGCTGGAGGTTCCGGTCAGCAGCGCATAGTCCCACGGTCGGGCGTCGGCTTCGACGGCCCAGAGTGGCAGGCCGTCGTCGCGGCAGTGTCCGAGCACGAAGTCGAGTGCCCGCTCGACCGTCGGCCACATGCGTTCGGCGAATGCGCCGTCCCAGGTGAGGCGCAGGTGGTGGCTCACCCCGGTGGCGATGTACGCGCACACGTTGGTGTCGAGCTTGGCGTCCTCGATCGAACCGTCGCTGTGGTAGTAGGCGTGCCAGGAGCCGTCGGGTCGCTGGGTGTCGACGAGCCAGTCGTACGCTCGCTCGGCCTCGGTGTGGAACCCGGCGACGTCGAGTGCCATCGCCGACTCGACGTGATTCCACGGGTCGCAATGGCCGCCGGGGAACCACGGGATCATCCCGGTGTCGAGCTGCAGCGACGACGAGGTGATCGCCGGTGGTCTGCAGCTCGTCGGCGGTGAGCACGCCCGGGAGATGCGCGACGTGTTTCACCGAACGGCGTGCTCCCGGTTCGGTTGCTCCTCCGGCGGCCTTGATGCCGTAGAACACGATGCTCTTGCCGAGCACGGGCGAGAGGACACGGTCGGCGACCTTGGTGACCACCGGCTGCTCGGTGATGTCCCACTCGAGGAACTCGCGGTACTTCTTCACTGCGGGGTTGTCGTCGTTTCGGGGCCCGACGGCGCACTTCAGCCACCAGTACGGCGAGTGGAGTGCGTGGGCGCGATGGTGTCCGCGGAGGTCGAGCCCGGCGGTGCGGAGCTTCGCCGACAACTCGGTGGCGCTGTAGATCCGGACGTGGCCGCCCTCGCTCTTGGGGGCGTGGTACTCGTCGGACAGCATCCAGTTGATCTTCTCGGGGAACCACGCCGGCACGGTGGCGGCGAAGTGGCCGCCGGGCTTGAGCACTCGGACCATCTCGGCGATCGCGGCGACGTCGTCCTGGATGTGTTCGAGCACCTCGGAGGTGATCACCACGTCGAACGATCCGTCGGCGAACGGCAGCATGGTCGCGTCGCCGCGGAGCACGCCCTTGAAGCGGTCGATGTCGATCTCGCCGGCGTCGACCATGCCGCCGAGCGTTGCGCCGGGTCTCGACGACTTCGTCCTCTGCGTAGTCGAGGGCGACGACGTCGGCGCCGCGTCGGGCGCACTCGAACACGTGGCGACCGAACCCGGCGCCGACGTCGAGCACCCGGTCGCCGGGCTCGCAGGCCGAGCTGGTCGAACTTGATCGTCAACATCTCAGATCCGACCGTTGGCCGCGCAGTTTCTCGACGTTCTGGGGCATGGCCAGCACCTCGCGGTACTGCTCGACCGTCTGTTGCGCGCACTTCGTCCAGGTCCAGCGTTCGAGCACCCGCTGGCGACCGGCGGCACCGATCCGGGCGCGCAGCTCGGCGTCGTCGAGGCCGCGGGCGATCGTGGCGGCCAGGGCATCCTTGTCGCCGGCCGGGCACTGCAGCACGGTGTCGTTGTCGGCACCGGTGACTTCGGGCAGTGCACCGCCGTCGGTGGCGACCAGCGGTGTGCCCGTGCACATCGCTTCGATCGCCGGGAGGCTGAAGCCTTCGTAGAGGCTGGGCACCACGGCCATCTCGGCCTCGGCATACAGCTCGACGATTCGTTCGTCGCTCACGCCGGACACGAACTCGATGTGCGGTGCGAGCCCGTACGAGTCGATCAGGTCCATCGAGTGGCCGGGACGGGGTTTGCCGATGATCGTGAGGGTCACGTCACGCTCGGTGCGCAGCTTGGCCATCGCTTCGAGCAGGTACGACAGGCCCTTGAGGGCGACGTCGGCCGATGCCGTGGTGATCAGCCGACCGGGTCGGCGGGTGACGTGATCGAGGGGCTTGAACAGGTCGGGGTCGACACCGACGGGCACGAGGCGCATCCGGTCGATGCTGACGCCCATGTCGGTGTGGATGTCGTCGATCGAGTTCTGGCTCACCACGACGATGCGCGGCAGCTTCGACGCGACCTTGCCCTGCATCTTCACGAACGAGTACCAGCGACCGACCGAGAGCCGGCGAGGGCAGGGTCTTGGCGTGGCTCATCTCGAGCTCGCGGTCCTTGGTGATCGGATGATGCAGCGTGACGATCGTCGGGATCTGCTCCTCGATCTTCAGGATGCCGTAGCCGAGGCACTGGTTGTCGTGGACCAGGTCGAACTCGCCCGCGCGTGGCTTCAGCTCGCGGGCGGCGCGGGCGCTGAAGGCGAGCGGTTCGGGGAACACGCCGGTCATGAACGCGGCCATCTCCAGGAGGTCTTCGCGGGTCTTCAGCTCCCAGAATCCGGGGAACCGGCCGGGGAAGTAGTCGTTGAAGGTGTCGAGGCTCGGCAGTTTCGTGAGCGTGACCCGCTCGTCGAGGATCGGGTACGGCTGACCGCCGAAGACCTCGACGCTGTGGCCGAGATCGACGAGGGCCTTGGTGAGGTGACGGGTGTACACGCCCTGTCCGCCGACATGCGGCTTGCCGCGATAGGTGAGGTACGCGATCTTGAGCGGTGCGTCAGGATCGAGACCGGCTTTCGACATCCGCAGCGAGGCTATCGGCGCACCGTTACCAGTCGGTAACGCGACCGGTCACGTCGGCCGATGCGGGCCCTGGCCTCCGGAGACCGGGGCAGGGGAACAGGAGCGGTGCCGGGCACGGATTCACCGCCACGAGATGGTCATCGTGCGTCGCAGTGGCGTGGCGGCGTCGACCACGTGCGGTTCCCGGTTGAACGAGTCGGGTGGGCCGGACTGCGGTTCGACGCAGGTGGCGTCGGACGGCTCGTCGTAGACCACCCAGTGATCGCAATCGGAGGTCACGGTCACCGTCGGATGCCACGCGACGCGTCGTAGTGGAGCACGACCGGTTCGGTGTTGACGAAGCAGTCGTCCCATGGTCCACGGTTGGGCTCGACGAGGTCGCCGGTCGGGATGCCGAACTCGTCGCGCTCGGTACATCGCGGTCGGGGTGAACTCGAGTCGGTCCGGTTTGCGGAACCACGGGTGCCAGCCGAGCTCGGCCGGGAACCGGCCCTCGTCGACTCGATCCAGAGTTCGGCACGTCGACCCGTTCGGTCGCTCGACCTCGATGCGCTGGTGGGCGATCCCGCCGAACGGCCACTCGAGCGCGCCGGCGAGCGGGCACGACATCGTGATCGTCGTCGCCGTCCGATCGATCGATGCTCCACGACCGGGTCGAACACCGTGCCGTGGATGCTGTGCGACCGACCCGGACCCGCCGTCGCCGTCGACGTGGTTGAGCTCGAGTCGACGTTCCACATCGTCGAACGCTGAACTGACCACCACGGATCCGTCCGGCCCACGGCGCCATCGGGAACGAGCCCCACCCCGTCGCGGGGGCTTCGCCCGGAGGGCAGGTCGATCAGCAGCGGTTGGCGCCGACGGTGATCTGACCGATCCGGCCGCCGGCGGTCGGAAACACGATGACCGTGGCATCGCCGCGTGCAGCTGGACGGCATCGTCGGGTCGGGGACTGTCACGGTGTCGGGCACGTCAGCGATACTGCCCTGCATGCGTGCGTTGGTGCAACGGGTGACCCGAGCCGAGGTGATCTCCCGTCCGTCGGCGGACGGTCACTGGGAGGTTGCCGGATCGATCGGGCCGGGCTCTGCGTCCTGATCGGGGCCACGCACACCGACACGACGGTCGAGGCCGACAAGCTCGCCGACAAGATCTGGGGCCTTCGGATCTTCGACGACGACGACGGTGTGATGAACCGATCCGTCGCCGACGTCGGGGGCGCGTTGCTCGTCGTGAGTCAGTTCACGCTCTACGGCGACACCGCGAAGGGGCGTCGTCCGAGCTGGATCGCCGCCGCGCGCCCCGAGGTGGCCGAACCGCTGGTCGAGCGAGTCGTCGAGCGGCTCCGCTCCGGCGGAGCGACCGTCGAGACCGGCCGGTTCCGCACCGACATGCGCGTCGAACTCGTCAACGACGGCCCGGTCACCCTGCTGCTCGAAGTCAACTCGCTGTGAGCGATCTACGCACGACTGCGTGATCGCTCGCAACACCGAAACCTCGTTCCTCGCTGTGAGCGATCTACGCACAGACTGCGTGTATCGCTCACAGCGCGCGGCGGCGGCGGTGGGTGAACCAGAGCGAGGTGCCGAGGAGGGCGATCAGCGCGACGATGAACGGGCCGTCGCCGAGGTTCGTGTACCACGTGCGGCCATCGCGTAGTTCGACCGTGTCGTAGAGCACGCGCTGCTCGCTGACGGCGGTGCGTTGGCAGGACGTTGCCGTCGGCGTCGACGATCGCAGTGAACCCGGTGGGCGCCGCCTGCACGACCCACCGTCCGTTCTCGATCGCACGGAGCTGACTCGACGCGACCTGCTGGGTCTGCACGATGGTGCCGGTGTAGCTCGCACCGTTCGTCGGGTTGAGGATCGCCTCGCCGCCCGCCTTCACGCCCTCGCGGGCCCGTCCGGCGAAGAACACCTCCCACGAGATCACCACGCCCAGTCGCGTGCCGTCGGGCAGATCGACGTAGGCCGGCCCCGTCCCGGCGTTGGCGTCACGGCCGATCTGTTCGATCGGCGCGCCCAAGCGCTTCGAGGACGCCGCGGAGTGGCACGTACTCGCCGAACGGCACCCGACGCACCTTGACGTACTGATCGACGATGTCGCCGTCTGGCGCGACCACGATCTGGGAGTTGATGCGCGGGTCCTCGGTGACGCCGACGGCGAACGGCGCATCGAGCCGGGCGGCCTGGTCGGCGATGGCTCGGTACGACGGGGGACCCGTCGAAGCACCGCGACGTCGATCGTGTTCTCCGGCCACAGCACCAGATCGAGATCGGCATCGTCAGGGATGGTGCGAGTCGCATCGAGGTGGCGTTCGGTCACCAAGCTCGACGGCACCTCCAGCGCGCTGGTGCCCTGCTCGCCGCCGCCCTGCACGGCGGCGATCCGCAACTGTTCGCCGATGTCGGCGCCGCGTGGCGCAACGACACTCAGCAGCACGATCGACCACGACGCTGACGAACGCGAATCGCTCCATGCGGTTCGCCGTCGGCGCCCGGTCGGAACCGACGGGCGAATGCCGGGATGCGGGGCGCCGGGCCCGCCAGCGCGACCCCGAGCTGGAACACGACCCACGTGATCAGGATCACGCCACCGACGCGGACCACCCCGACGAACGGGCCCGCCGACCTGTGACATCCCCATCGTGGCGAGCGGAATGCCGCCGAACGGGAACGAGAACCGCAGCGCCTCGACCAACGTGTGTGCAGCTGGACGCCCGATCACCGCCAGACCCCGATCGGCGCGATCGAGTGCTGCGCCGGCATGGAACAGCGAGAAGACGAGTCCGGCGACCAGGTAGCCGGGCACGGTCAGCTGGACCATCCAGCCCATGCCGAGGTACATCCACCCGGCGCCGAACAGCAATCCGAGACGGAAACGCTCGCGCGCGGCGGTTCCGCTCCGAGGGTGACCTCGAACAGCACGACGCCGATGATCGCGAGCGGCCAGAACCCCCACGGCGGCATCGACAACGCCACGAGCGTCCCGGCGCCGAGGGCGAGCGCGGGTCGCGCAAGGCGGTCGCGCAGCGCCGGAGGCTCGAGGTGTGTCGTGGGTCAAGTCGACAGTGCGAGGTTGACGACGATGCGCTGGGCCGTCGAGCCGAGCGGATGGCACGCGAACAGCGTGGCCGTCGGTGTGTCGGTGGGGTCGACGATCCAGAGCGAGTCGGGGGTGACGATCTGCGTGCCGGTCACGAGATAGGTGAACGTGCCGTCATCGGTGGTGAACACGACCTCGTCACCGGGGGCGAGCGCAGTCGAGATGGCGGAACTCGGCGCCGTGGCTCGTGCGATGGCCCGGCGATCACGACGTTGCCGATCTCGCCGGGCATCGCGGTGCCGGGCCAGTGACCGGGTCCACGATCGAGCGTGGTGAGCCGGATGCCATCGTGCAACTCGGAGTCGAGACCGATCTTCGGAATGGCGATTCGGCCGAGTTGCGGGTTGTTCTCGGCGCTGCGCTGGTCGCGCGGGCGGCGCGATCGGCTCGGTCAGCTGTTGCGGCAACGTGGTGGTGGTCGTGGTGGTGGTCGTCGTGGTGGTGGTGGTGGTCGTGGTCGTCGTTGTTGGTGCGGTCGTGGTGGTCGGCAGCGTCGTGGTGGTGGTCGCCGAGTCGGCGTTGATCGAGGCGACCGTGTCGGGAGCGCTGTCGAGGTCGACGGCAACGACCGCGGCGACGACGCCGAGGGCGAGCAGCAGGGCGGTCAGCGGCAGGACGATGCCGGCGCCTGGCGCCGCGCGTCGGTACTCGCTGGGAGACCCCATCATCGAGATTCTGCCAGACCGTCGAGCCGATGGTGCTCGCGCGAGCAGCGATCGACGTCGCCGCTCGGACACAGGCCGGGATGCCGATCCCGCGGAACCCGGCGCCGATCACCAACACTCCCGATGGCAGGGCCGCCTCGACCTCGTCGACCCACGCGGCGTGGTGCGGGCGGTACTGGGCGAAGGCTGCGGGCCAGCGGGTGATGCGGACCTCGGCAGGAGTGAATCTCACGCCGAGATGGTGATCGAGGTCGTCGAGCACGACCCGGAGCACCTCGTCGTCGTCGAGATGCATCACGGCCATGCCGTCGCGCCCGATCGACACCCGGAGGATCTCGCCGCCGGCGGGCGGGCGCCAGTGTCCCCACTTCTGCGATGCGAACGACGCCGCCGTGACCCAGCGCTGATCGGGCTTCGGCACGAGGTAGCCGCTGAGCCCGCGGAGACGCTCGGGCCACTGATCGGCGGTCACGTGGAGCGTCACCATGATGACGTCGGCGGTCTCGGCGCGTCCGAGCAGCGTCGCAGCATCGGGTGCGGTGTCGGCGATCGCCGTTGCCGTCGCAGCGGCTGCAGGCGTCGCGAACACGACGGCGTCGAACGTCTCGTCGTGGCTGTGGTTTCCGGTCCAGGCTCGGCCGGGGTGACCGTGAGATTCCAGCGGCCGTCGTCGGTCGGAGTCGATCGAGGTCACGGGCGCGTCGGTCTGCGATTTGTCCGCCGGTGGCCTCGACGGCATCGGCGGTGGCACGAACGAACGAACCGATCCCGCCGCGCGGCGTCGCGAACACCGGACTCGAAGCAGCCGTCGCCGTACCTGCCTGTGAACGGCGTTGACGTCGGGCAGCGAGCAGCACACTCCGGTTGCCGTTCGCCAATGCCGCGAGCTGCGGCACCTCGGCGAGGCTGAAGCGGTCGGTGTCGGTGGCGTAGATGCTGCCGACGAGCGAGTCGACCAGTCGATCGTGCACTTCGTCGCCGAAACGGGCGCGCACGAACTCGCCGATCGAGTCGGCATCGGTCGACGTGCGTGGCAGGAACGGCTCGAGTGCTGCCCGGGCCTTGCCGCGCCACGACAACAGCCCGGTGCGTGGCGAGCGGCAGGAGCTTGCCGGGCAGACCGAGCATCAATCCGTCGGGGATCGGATGCAGCCCGTCGTGCCACACCGCGGCGCCGACCGGCTCCGGCGAAACGAGATCGTCACCCAATCCGACACGGTGTGCCAACGCGACCGCCTCCGGGCACTCGTGCGAGAAATGCGTCGGCGCCTTCGTCGACGCCGTCGACGCCAGCGAACGGCGAGGCGTCGATCTTGCCGCCGATCCGGTCGGCTGGCCTCGAACACCGTGACGTCGACGTCACCGGAGTCGGCCAGCGCGAGCGCGGTGGCCAGCCCGCTGATTCCGGCGCCGACCACCGCCACCCGCGGCCTCGCCGTCATCGGCGGGCCTCGGTGGACGTGGGGCAGTTCGGTGCGACGATCATGGAGCGATGGAACGCACCCGATCGGCGAGTGCCGCCATGATCGTGGGGTCGTCGTTGACACACGCCGTACGGTCGAAGGCCAGACCGTGCGTGGCTGCCCGATCGGCTGCTTCGATGTCGAGGTCGTAGAGCACCTCGAGATGGTCGGCGACGAAACCGCACGCCGACACGATCACGCCAGCCGCTCCATCGCCTCGTCGGCAGCGGATCCAGGGTCGATCACCTCGAGGATGTCGGGACCGATCCACGGCTCGGGGGTGCGTCCGGCCGACTGCCAGGCGATCTGCCAGTCGTCGCCTTCGGTGAGCCCGACCCGGTCGGCGACGGCCTCGGCCGTGGCACGGAGTTCGTCCGGGTACGGATCGCCGCCGTCGATGATCCGTTGGGGCAGCGAGTGGGCGGTGAACAGCACGCGCACCCGGCCTCCGGTGCGCTCGCGCATGGCGGCGACCCGCTCGGTCGAGGTCGTTCGCGAGGAACTCGACGAACGCCGGCTCGACCGCCCAACTCTCGATGCCGACCACGGGAATCTCGGTGCCCGACTCGGCGACACCCTGGCGGGTGCGATCGAGGTACTGGCCGATCGAGTACGACGAGTAGTGCGGTGCCAGCACCAGGCCGACCACGGCCGACGGCTCCGTTCGACGGCGACTCGCTGCGCGGTGTCCTCCACCTTCGGGTCGGCGTGCTTCAGGCCGAGTGTCGACCTCGAACCGGCCCGGTTCGGCGACGTCGAGCGCGGCCTGGAGCGCAGCGCGCCTGCGCCTCGGTGAGCTGGGCCAGCGGCGAGACGCCGCCGATCGCCGCGTAGCGAGCGGTCAGGTCGGCGAGTGCCTCCGGCGTCGGCGGGCGACCACGCCGGATGTCGGTGTAGTACGGCTCGATCTCGTCGGGCGTGCGCGGCGTGCCGTACGCCATCAGCACGACGGCGACTCGGTCGGAGGTCATCAGACGGGGGTCCCTTCGGTGGTCGCTGGTGTGTTCGTGGACCAGATCGACCACGGCCTGCAGCACCGCTGGGTCGGTGTCGGGCTGCACGCCGTGGCCGAGGTTGAAGATGTGGCCGGGGTGCCGGCCACCGTCGGGCAGTTCGTTGTCGCGCAGCACCTGGCGGGCACCCGTCGAGCGCCGGTTCGATGCCGGCCAGGACGAGTGCCGGATCGAGATTGCCCTGCACGACCAGGTCGTCGCCGAAGCGCCGGCGGGCGTCGGCGATCGGGGTCCGCCAGTCGAGACCGAGCACCGTGGGTCCGGCATCGAGCATCGATCCGAGCAGATGGTCGCAGCCGATGCCGAAGTGGATCGCCGGTGCCGTCGGGATGGCGTCGGCGGAGTTCGCGGAACACGTGGCGCGAGTGCGGGAGCACGTAGCGGTCGTAGTCGCGTCGGCTCAGCGAACCTGCCCACGAGTCGAACAGCTGGAACGCGGCGGCGCCGTGGCTGAGCTGCGCGTCGATGAACGTGATCGCCGACTCGGCGAGACGTTCCATCACCTCGTGCCACAGCGCCTCGTCGGTGTGGATCAGCGCTTTGGTGTGGCGGTAGTCCTTGCTGGGGCGTCCCTCGATCAGATAGCTCGCCACGGTGAACGGGGCGCCGGCGAAGGCGAGCAACGGCACGTCGAGTTCGGCGACGAGCAGTTCGACGGTGTCGATCACGTACGAGATGTCGTCGAACTCCAGCGGCCGGAGTCGCTCGAGGTCGGTGCTCGACCGGAAGCGGATGCTCGGCGACCGGACCGGTGCCCGGGGCGACGTCGATGCCGAATCCGACTGCGTGCGGCGCGACGACGATGTCGCTGTAGAGCACGGCCGCATCGACCCCGTAGCGACGGACGGGCTGCATCGTGATCTCGGCTGCGAGTTCGGGTTGTTTGATCGCATCGAGGATCGAGCCGTCGCCGCGTACCGCCCGGTACTCGGGGAGCGACCGGCCCGCCTGGCGCATGAACCACACCGGCGTGTGGTGGCCACGCCGTCCTGCTGCTGCGTCGATGAACGCCTCGCTGCGACCGGGGACGACGAGCGGCCGAATCAGGGGTGCGTCGTCGTGATCGGCGAGTGCATCCATCGGTGCAGCGACGCTATCGCCCGGTCCGGAGTGCGGGCCTCGGCCGATAGCCTTTCGTGACCCGTTATGACCCAGCAGCACCCCGATCTCGCTGACGAACAGGCCTACATCGACCACGCGTACGAGTGTCTCGACACCAGTCGCGAGGCCGCCTGGCGCATGCGGGACATGACCGAAGCCGATCTCGGCGGCACCTTTCAGGCCCGCTTCGAGCGCAACGCGTTCGACGAGGCCCTGCTCAAGCGACTCGCCGACCTCGATCTCGGCGACTCGTCGTTGGTGTTCGGTCGCATCGACCGTTCCGCCGAGTCACCCGACACGATCGAGAGCTTCCACATCGGTCGACTCGCCGTCGCCGACGAGGACCGCGAGCCGGTGGTGGTCGACTGGCGGGCCCCGGTGGCCGAGCCGTTCTACCGGGCGACCGGTCGCAGTCCGATGGGGCTGCTGCGCCGGCGACACTTCGTCGTCGAGGGTCGCAAGCTGCTCGGCCTCGAGGACGAACTGTTCGGCGAGGGCCATCTGGGCGTCGGTCACGACGACGGCCTCGATGGCTCGACCTGGTCGTCGGACTCGGGTGTCGGGCTCGGGAGACGGCACCGGGTTGCGTGGCTACTCCACGTTGCTCGCTGCGCTCGAGCGTGGGCGGACCGGAACGCTCGGCGACATCGTTGCCACGATCCAGGGGGAACAGGACGAGATCATCCGTTCGCCCCAGCATGGCGTGCTGGTCGTGCAGGGAGGTCCCGGCACGGGCAAGACCGTCGTCGCGCTGCACCGTGCTGCCTATCTGCTCTACACGCACCGCTTCCCGCTCGAGGACCAGGGGGTCCTCGTCATCGGGCCGAACCGCGTGTTCTTGCGCTACATCGAACGAGTCCTGCCATCGCTGGGTGAGGCCGGTGTCGAACAGGTCGTGCTGTCCGACCTGATCCCGGGCGTGCAGTTTCGGCGTCCCGACGACCGTGCGGGTGCCGACAGCCCGGCCGCCGCTCGCCTCAAGGGCGACGTCCGCATGTCCGATGTGATCGACCAGGCGGTCAACGATCGAGAACGGCCGTTGCGCGACGACCTGGTGATCCCGTTCCGTACCGGTTACGTGCGGCTGCGCGTCGACGAGTCGGCTCGCATCGTCAGAGAACGCCCGACGCCGATTCCGACGGCACAACAGCGGTCGCAAGTTCGTCGAGAACGAGGTCTGGTCGGCGTTGTCGGCGACGTACCACGATCCGGAGATCGGTCATCGCGACATCAAGGACACCTTGCGGGGCACGCCCGAGATCCGTGAAGCGCTCGACCGGATGTGGCCGCTGCTCACGCCTGCGCAGTTGTTGCACGACCTGTTCGGTTCGAAGGCGTTGCTCAAACTCGCCGCGCAGGGGCGTGCTCGACGAGTCCGAGGCGCTTGCGTTGTACCGCCAGCGCTCCGAGTCGGTCGACGACGTCGATGGACGCCGGCTGACGTGGCGTTGCTCGACGACGCCCGCGACGTGCTCGGACCGAAGCCGGGCCGCAACGGCAAGATCGACGACGCCGACGAGATCCGCACGTTCGGCCACATCGTCATCGACGAAGTCCAGGACCTGACGCCGATGCAGCTCAAGATGGCGACGACGGCGCTCGCTGAACGGAGCGATGACCATCGTCGGTGACCTCGCCCAGGCGACCGGACCGCTGGCGCCCGCCGATTGGGAGGACGTGCTCGACCACCTGCCCGACCGCAAGCCGTCGCGGGTGATCGGGCTGTCGGTCGGCTACCGGATACCTGGCCAGATCATGGACCTCGCGAACAAGGTGATGGCGGCGGCCACACCGACCCTGCGGGCACCGCAGTCGGTGCGGGTCGGCGACGCCATGCCCGTGTTCGTGCACGCCCGCAAGGCGCCCTCGGCGAGGCCGTTGCCGACGAGGTGCGCTCGATCACCTCGGAACTGCCGAACGCGAGCCTGGGAGTCATCGCCCCCGACTCGATGATCGACGAGCTGTCCGAACATCTCACCGCTGCCGGCATCAATCACGGCACCGCCACCCGCACGGGGCTCGACGAGGGCGTCACGCTCGTGCCGGTCAGCGTGGTCAAGGGCCTCGAACTCGACGCCGTCGTGGTGGTGGAACCAGCCCGCATCGTCGACGATCACGAGCACGGCATGCGTTCGCTCTACGTCGCGTTGACCCGCCCGACGCAGCGCCTCAGCGTCGTCCACGCCGACGAGCTGCCCGAGCCGCTGCGGTAGACCGTTCGAGACGCGGACGGTGCGCCTCGGATGTCCCTACGCTGGCGCGCATGGTTGCCGCGACATTCACCGCGATTCCCGAGATCGACCTCGCCGACCTGGTCGGTCGACCCGGTCGAGTTCGCCGACCGCGTCCGTCAGATCTGCCACGAGGTCGGCTTCTTCCAACTGGTCGGCCACGGCATCGACGACGATTTCATCGACCGCCACATCGAGTACCAGCGGCGGTTCTTCGCGCTGCCCGAGGCGACCAAGGCCGCGATCGACAAGGCGTTGTCGCCGCACTTCCGGGGCTGGGAGCGCGTCGGTGCCGAACTCACCGGCGGCCTGCCCGACCTGCGAGAGCAGCTCGACCTGTCGACCGAGCATCCCGTGCGCGGGCTCGATCTCGATCCGCCCTACCTCCGTCTCGACGGCCCGAACCAGTGGCCTGCCGAGCAGGCGCTCCCGGGCTTCCGAGCGCACATGGCCGACTACTTCGAGCGGCTGGCCGCGGTCGCCGACACGTTGCTCGAGGTGTTCTCGGTGGGTCTCGGGCTGGAACCCGACCACCTGCGCACGGTGTTCGGCGATCGACCGCTGTCGTTCGTCAAGTTGATCAGCTACCCGCCGACTCCACCCGACGGTGCCGGCGTGAACCCCCACCACGACGCCGGGTTCCTGACGCTGCTCCTCCAGCACGACGCGGGCGGGCTCCAGGTGCGCAACCCCGACGGCGAGTGGATCGACGTACCGCCTCGTCGGGACGCATTCGTCGTCAACATCGGCGAGATGCTCCAGGAGATGACCGGCAACTACTTCGTCGCCACCACCCACCGCGTGATCGCCGCGCAGCCGCGGCAGTCGTCGGCCTGGTTCCACGGCCCCGACCTCACCACCCGGCTCGATCCGCTTCCGCTCGATGCCTCGTTCGCCCAGGCCGTCGAAGCGAGTCCACGACACGCCGGTGCCGGCTTCATGGCCCGCCGTTCCGAGATCGAATCAGGCCTCGACGGAATCGAGAGCCGGGCAGGTGCCGGCGTCTACGGCCAGCAGCTCTGGAACTACTACTGCCGCAGCTACCCGGACAACGTGGCCCGACACCACCCCGACGCGGCGGGTTGAGCGTCAGCCGTCGCCGGTGTATCGGTCGACGAGATCGGTGAGCAGTTGAAACGCCTTGTCGCCATCGGCCGGCCGGACACGCACCACCGCCGTCCTCGCCATGTCGACCGTGGTGTCGATGGCGTAGATCAGTTCCGGGTTGGTCGACTCGACGTCGGAACGGGCGATGTCCCACACCGCTTCGATCCGCGTGCAGCGTCGCCTTCTCGTCGCCGGTGGCGCGATCTGTGAGCTGAGCTCGACTCATCTGCGTCGACATCTCGGCGAGCAGTTCGGCGGTCGTGCCCGACGATCGGCAAGCGTGGTGGTCGGAACGGTCTGGAACGATCCGTCGACGTTGATCTCGCCGTCGTCGGACTCGACCTGGACCACCGTTTCGGCGCAGGCCGTCACGAGTGTCGCCGGAGATGGCGGCGACGGCGAGGCGGGAAACGATGCGTCGATGTGTCACGAGGTGACCAAGATACGTTCGCTTGCGAACGATCCGACGCCGATGTGACGTCCGTCGATCTCGACGGTCACGGTCCCGTCGGGTGACGCTGCGGTGACCGTGCCCCGATTTCCCGGCTGGATCGCCGACTGCTCGAGGAACTCGAGCAGTCCGGGCTCGAATTCGAGTTCTTCGGTGATCCGCCGGACGGTGAACGGCGAACCGACGTCGATCGCCGAGAGCGGCCCGGAGTCGGGTGCCTCGTAGCCGGAGCCCGGGATCGGGTTGCCGTGCGGGCAGGTCGTCGGCGAGCCGAGGAGGTCGTTGAGCGCTTTCTCGACCGAGTCGCTCATGATGTGTTCCCACTTGCCGGCCTCGTGGTGTGCTTCGGCCCAGCTCAACTTGAGGACGTCGGTGAGGAAGACCTCGGCGAGTCGGTGCCGGCGCACGACACGCTCGCCGAGGCGGCGACCCGCCTCGGTGAGATGGATCCCGTCGTCGGAGGTGATCAGCCCTTCGGCCTCGAGACGCTTCATCATCTCGCTGACGGCGGGCGTGAGACCTGCAGCCGCTCGGCGATTCGTGCCTGGATCACCTCGACGTCGTCCTCGTGCAGCTCGAAGATGCACTCGCAGTACTCCTCGAAGGCGGGATGGTGTTCACCGCTCGCAGGCATCCTTCGATCCTACCGTCGCCCCGATCCCGCGCGCCCTCGGCGTCGCACGGTGACGGGCCGGCTGCCGGGTCCGATGACGGTCAGCGCTGGAGTCGGCGCAGCCAGCTCTCGGCGTAGCGGAGACGCCGCTCGAGCTGCTCGGTGGTGGCCGTCGCGACGCGGGTGACGCCCGCCAGACGGTTCATCTCGCCCTGGACCTTGGCGTGGCCCCAGCCCGTGATGTCGACCAGACGTTTCGCCACGTGGGCGTTGCGGGTGCGCAGGTCGTCCTTGCGTTCGGCGACGCTGAGCGACCCCGACGGTACGAGCCCGGCAGCCGTCGGCACCTCCGGCAGGTCGATGCTCAGGAACGGATCGGCCACGAACTGGGGCTCGGCGATCTCGAGTTCGTCGTCGTACCGTCCGGGCTCCAGTTCGTCCGGTGAGAACAGTGGTTCGTACCGGATGCCCTGCTCGGTCACGGTGTGCACGGTGATGTCGGTGGCGGTGGCCGACACCACTGCGAACAGAGCGAGTTGCTCGGCGGCATCGTCGGCATGCCCTGCTCGTCGAGGCCGCCGTCGACCTGGAACTCGTCGCCGTCGTCGTCGCTCCCGGGGGACGCAGGACGTGACGGCGGGCCTCGGCGATCTCGAACGCGTGCGTACGCAGTCGGGGATCGTCCGGGATGTAGACGTAGGCCTTCTGGCTCGGCCGTCCCGCCTGCCAGCGGACGAACCGGCCGACCGCCTGACGGAAGAACAGCTCGGTGGAGGTGGTGGTGGCGAACACGCCGACGCGCAGCCGGGGGATGTCGACGCCCTCGGACACCATTCGCACCGCCACCAACCACGGCCGGTCGTTGTGGGAGAACTCGGCGATCTTCTTCGAGGCGGTCGGATCGTCGCTGACCACCACGTCGGCCGGCGTGCCGAAACGGTCGCGCAGCAGCCGGGCGATGCCTTGTGCGTGGTCCTGGTCGATGGCGATCACCAGTCCGCCGGCGTCGCGGTGGTCCTGGCGGATCGAACGCAGCTGCTCGTTGGCGCGTGCGAGCACGCTCGGCATCCACTCGCCCTCGAGGCTCAGCGCGGTTCGCAGCCGCATCGACATCTGGTCCTTGGTCAGCTCGTCCTGGAAGCTGGCGTTGATCACGTCGCCCGACGCCGTGGTCCACTCCATGTCGCCGTCGACGCGCGGGAAGTACACCGGTCGCACGACGCCGCCGTCGCGCAGGGCATCCGCGTAGCCGTAGGTGAAGTCGGCGTGAGCCATGTCGCCCTCGCCGCCGGTGGCGTCGTAGCGCACGAACGGGATCTGTACGGCGTCACTGCGAAATGGTGTGCCCGACAGCGACAGGCGCCGGGCGGCGTGTCCGAAGGCCGCACGGATGCTGTCGCCCCAGGCCTTCTCGTGGCCGGCATGGTGGATCTCGTCGAGGATCACGAACCCGTCGGCCGACAGCCCGGCGAGCTTGGTCGCAGTGTTGCCCGTGGCGATCTGCTGGTACGTGGTGACGAGGCCGTGCACGTCGCGTGCGAGGCCCTCGCCGGGGCTCCAATCGGGATCGAGCTGCAACCCCAGGCGATGTGCCGCGAGCGACCACTGCACCTTGAGGTGGCTGGTCGGCAGCGACCACCACCAGCGTGCGCGGCTCCTCGGCGAGGCTCGCCCGGGCGCACGTGAGCGCGAAGGTGGTCTTGCCGGCCCCGGGTGTGGCGACCGCGAGGTAATCGGGGTCGGGGCTCGCCCGGAACGCTTCGTATGCAGCACGCTGCCAGGGTCGGAGGATCACGGTCGGCATCGGCCCACGAGTGTGGCGCCTGCGTCCCTCACCGACAACTCCCCCCGCCCAACCCCCACCGTCACCCAACCCCCACCCTCACCCGAAAAATCCCGCCGATCATTGCGCTGAGCGCGACGATTCCGCGCCATTTCGGATGGGATTCGGACGGGAGGGGACTCCGAGGAGGAAATCGGGACGTCGGCGGCGTCGCGTCCGGCCAACTACGGTGGACGGCGATGACCGATCGGTGAGCCGTCCCTTGTCTGTCTGCACCGCGCCGCTCGGCGCGGCCGACTCCCGCCGATCCGGATGGACGGTGGATCCGGAGAACCTCATGCCCGCATCCCTCATCGCTCGATCCCTCACCGTCGTCCGTGGTCCCCTCGTGGTGCTCGCCGACGTCGACCTCACCCTCGCTCCCGGTCACCGGGTCGGCCTCGTCGGACCCAACGGCGTCGGAAAGTCGACGCTGCTCGGCGCGCTCGCCGGCCAGGTCGAGCTCGATCGGGGCTCGGTGGAGATCGCGCCCCGAACCGGCAACGTCGGTCTGCTCCCGCAGGAACCCGAGCGGTCGGCCACCGAGACGGTTCGCAATTTTCTCGTTGCGGCGAAGCGGCGTGGCCGGTGCACAGGTGGAGCTCGATGCTGCGACCGACGCGCTTGCCTCGGTCGAACCCGGTGCCGACGACCGATATTCGGACGCACTCGACCGGTGGCTGGCGCTCGGCGCAGCCGACTTCGACGCTCGCGTCGGTGAGGTCTGGAACGACCTCGGCCTTGCCGAACGACTCCTCGACCAGCCGACGATCACGCTCTCGGGCGGGGAAGCCGCCAGGTCGTCGCTGGCGTCGCTGTTGCTGTCGAGATTCGACGTGTTCCTGCTCGACGAACCGACGAACGACCTCGATCTCGACGGACTCGACCGACTCGAGCGGTGGATTCTCGGCCTCGATGCACGCCGTGCTGCTGGTGAGCCACGATCGGTCGTTCCTGCGTCGCACGATCACCGACGTGGTCGAGATCGACCACCACTCGCACCGTGCGACGTGGTTCGCCGGCGGATGGGAGTCGTTCCTCGCCGAACGGGAACTGGCCCGACAACACGCCCGCGAACGATTCGAGGAGTACGACACCAAGCGATCGGCGCTCCAACAGCGGGCCCAACGCGAGCGCGAGTGGGCGAGCCAAGGGTCAGTCGAAGGTGAAGAAGTCGGGCGAGAACGACAAGCACATCCGCCACTTCAAGGTCAACCAGACCGAACAACTCGCCGGCAAGGCGGCGCGGACCCAGAAGGCGGCCGACCGTCTCGAAGCGGTCGAGGAGCCGAGGGAGCCGTGGGAACTGCGGTTGACGATCCCCACCACCGGCCGCAGCGGGGACGTGGTGGCCACGGCTCGTGGCGCCGTGGTCGAGCGGGGCTCGTTCCGGCTCGGCCCGGTCGATCTCGACCTGCGCCTGGGCGACCGGGTGGCGCTGGTCGGGCCGAACGGCAGCGGGAAGACCACGTTGATCTCGCTGCTGCTGGGGCGGTTGGATCCTGACGAGGGAACGGCGTCGTTGGGTGCCAGCGTGATCGTGGGCGAGATCGAGCAGGCTCGGTCGGCGCTGCTGGGCGACGAATCGCTCCTCGATGCGTTCACCGCAGTGACCGGGCTGCTGATCGGCGACGCGCCGCACCTTGCTCGCCAAGTTCGGCCTCGGAGCCGAGCACGTCCATCGAGGCGCCGGCACGCTGTCGCCCGGCGAACGGACCAGGGCGTCGCTGGCGCTGCTGATGGCCAACGGTGCGAACCTGCTCGTGCTCGACGAGCCCACCAATCACCTCGATCTCCCGGCGATCGAGCAGCTCGAGCAGGCGCTCGACACGTTCGCCGGCACTGTGATCCTCGTGACACACGACCGGGATCTGCTCGATCGGGTACGACTCACCCGGACGCTCGTCGTCGATCGCGGAACGCTGTCCGAACACCAGTGACACACTCCACATCCGGAAATGGCGCGGAGACCCCGAAATGGCGCGGTCTCGTTGCGCTCAGCGCAACGAGCGCGGGATTTTTCGGGGTCGGGGGAACCAGATCGGGGTGAGTGGCGACCTGTCCGGTCGTGAACAACAACCGAACCAAATATCTCCTGGCTCCCCTCGCCGCCTCGACGCTGATCTTCTCGCTCGCCGCATGCGGCAGCGACGACGACGGCTCGTCCGACACCATCGCCGAGACGACCGAGACGACCGAGACCACCGAGACCACCGAGACCACGATGGCCGACGACATGGGTGACGAGATGGACGACGACATGATGGAGCTGCCCGGCGGCGAAGCCACTGTCGGCGACATCACGGTGACCGACGTCTGGGTGCGCCAGCCCGCCGAGGGCCAGACCACCTCGGCGGCGTACGGCACGATCACCAACGACGGTGACACCGACATCACGCTGATCGGCGGTTCGGTGCCATTCGACGCCACGGTCGAGATCCACGAGACCCTGATGGACGACTCCGGCACCATGCAGATGCAGGAGCGCGAGGACGGTTTCGTGATCGCTGCCGGCGCCACCTTCGAGCTCGAGCCGGGCGGCCCGCACATGATGATGCTCGACATCGACCCGGCCGACTTCGTCGATGAGGTCGAGATCACCCTGATCTTCGATGACGGCACCGAGCTGACCGTGACCGCTCCCGTCCGCAGCCTCGACGGCATGGACATGGGCATGGACGACATGGACGACATGGACGACATGGACGACATGGACGACGACATGACGGAGACCACCGACGGCTGACGCCCGTTCCGCCACGTCGTGGTCCTCGTTGCCCTGGCCGCAGGGGACCACGTCGTGGCCGGGTCACGTTCGGGGATCGTTCGGGTGGGGGATCGGTAGCGTGGGGTGATCGCTGCCCACCCGGTTCTGGAGGCGTTCTCGCCGGCCGTTCGGGAGTGGTTCGCGGCGTCGTTTCCCGAACCGACCCCGCCGCAGGTGCAGGGCTGGCCGCACATCGTCAACGGCGAACACACCCTGATCTGTGCGCCGACCGGCTCGGGCAAGACGCTGACGGCCTTTCTCGCCTCGATCGACCGGCTCACCACGACGCCTCGTCCCGACGAGCGTTCGCACCGCACACGGGTGCTCTACATCTCGCCGCTGCGGGCGCTTGCCTTCGACATCGAGAAGAACCTGCGGGCGCCACTGAAGGGCATCGAGCTCGCCGCCGAACGTCTCGGCGAGGCATTCGTGGCTCCCGAGGTCGGCATGCGCACCGGGGACACGGCGGCAAACGACCGACAGAAGCTGATCCGGCGTCCGCCCGACCTGCTGATCACGACGCCGGAGTCGCTGTACCTGATGCTCACCTCGTCGGCGCGCGAGACGCTCGCCGGGGTCGAGACGGTGATCATCGACGAGATCCATGCGATGGCCACCACCAAGCGCGGCGCGCACTTGATGCTGTCGCTGGAACGTCTGGAGGAGGTGACCGACCGGCCGCCGCAGCGCATCGGACTGTCCGCCACGCAGCGACCGCTCGTCGAGGTTGCCGAGTTTCTCGGTGGGTACGAGGAACCAGGGCGGCACCGTCCGGTGCGGATCGTTGATGCCGGGATCCGCAAGGCGCTCGAGGTCGAGGTCGTCATTCCGATCGAGGACATGTCGACGATCGGCCAGGTCAAGGTTGAACTCACGCCCGGTCCGGCGACTGCTGCGCTCACCGAACGCCGCACGTCGATCTGGCCGAGCATCTATCCGGAGATCCTCACCCGCATCCTCGCCAACCGATCGACGATCATCTTCTGCAACGCCCGCCGTGCCGCCGAGCGGTTGGCCGCCAAGATCAACGAGTTGGCCGTCGAACAGGGGGTTCCGGGGATCGTCGATCCCGAGACGGGCGAGATCATCGACGAGTTGGTGCGCGCACACCACGGGTCGCTCGCGCGAGAGCAACGGGTGGTGATCGAGGACCGGTTGAAGCGCGGTGAGCTGCGAGCGATCGTGGCGACCTCGTCGCTCGAGCTGGGCATCGACATGGGGGCGGTCGACCTCGTCATCCAGGTCGAGTCGCCCGGCGCGGTCAGCCGTGGTCTCCAGCGCATCGGCCGGGCGGGTCACTCGGTCGGTGAACCGTCGCGCGGGTCGATCTTCCCGAAGCACCGTGGTGACCTGCTCGAAGCGGCCGTGGTCACCCGGCGCATGATCGACGGCGAGATCGAGTCGACCCGCTACTTGCGCAACCCGCTCGACGTGCTCGCTCAGCAGATCGTGGCCCACGTGGCGATCGTGGAGGAGTGCTCGGTCGCCGACGTCGCGGCGATGGTGCGCCGCTGTGCGAGCTTCGCCGAGATCTCCGACGACCTGCTCGGCAACGTGCTCGACCTGTTGTCGGGGCGCTACCCGAGTGAGGAGTTCTCCGAGCTCCGGCCGCGCATCGTCTGGGACCGCATCAACGATCGCCTGCGCGCCCGCGACGGATCGAAGCGGCTTGCGGTCACGTCCGGCGGCACCATCCCCGACCGCGGGTTGTTCGGTGTCTTCCTGCCCGACGGAACCCGCGTCGGTGAACTCGACGAGGAGATGGTCTACGAGAGCCGCCCGGGCGAGACGTTCGTGCTCGGTGCCTCCACGTGGCGGATCGAGGACATCACGTTCGAGCGTGTCACCGTGTCGCCCGCCCCTGGCCAGCCGGGCAAGATGCCGTTCTGGCACGGCGATCGCCCCGGTCGGCCGTTGGAGTTGGGGCGAGCACTCGGGTCCTTCGTCCGCGAGATCCGCAACCTCGACGACCAGGCCGCGACCGCACGTCTCATGGATCACTACTCGCTCGACGCGTTCGCGGCGAGCAACCTGCAGCAGTACCTGGCCGAGCAGGTCGAGGCGACCGGCGCCGTACCCGACGACCGCACTGTCGTCGTCGAGCGGTTCCAGGACGAGATCGGCGACTGGCGGGTCTGCATCCTCAGCCCATTCGGCACGCCGGTGCACGCCCCGTGGGCGATGGCGATCGAGCGGCGCCTGATGGACCAGTTCGACATCCCCGTCGAGACGATGTGGGGCGATGACGGCATCGTGATCCGTCTCCCGGAATCGGCGGTCGAGTTGCCGATCGAGTCGCTGATGATCGACCCGGAGGACATCGACGAACTCGTCGTCGCCACGCTGCCGCAGACATCGTTGTTCTCGGCTCGGTTCCGCGAATGCGCCGGCCGGGCGCTCCTGCTTCCCCGACGTCGCCCCGATCGGCGCACGCCCCTGTGGCAGCAGCGCCAGCGTGCTGCCGACTTGCTGGCGGTCGCCGCGAAGTACCCCACGTTTCCGATCCTGTTGGAGACCTCGCGTGAGTGCCTGCAGGACGTGTTCGACGTGCCGGCGCTGCGCGAGGTGCTCGGCCAGTTGCGGTCGCGGGCGGTACGTGTGGTCACCGTCGACACCGGCAAGGCGAGCCCGATGGCGTCGAGCCTGCTCTTCAACTGGATCGCTGCCTACATGTACGAGGGTGACGCGCCCCTGGCCGAGCGGCGTGCCGCGGCGCTGGCGCTCGACCGGGACCTGTTGCGCGATCTCCTCGGCGCCGAGGAACTGCGCGAACTCCTCGACCCCGACGTCCTCGCCGACGTGGAGCTGGAGTTGCAGTGTCTCGCGGAGGGACGCCGTGCTCGATCGGTCGATGAACTCCACGACGTGCTCCGTCGGGTCGGCGATCTGTCGGCTGCCGAGGTCGAGCTGCGCTGTGAATCGCCGGCGGGCGTGGATCCCGGTGGGTGGTTGGACGAGCTGGTCGCGGAGAAGCGGGCCATCGAGATCGCGCTGGCCGGCGAGACGCGATACGCAGCCGCCGAGGACGCCGCGAAGTACCGCGACTCGTTCGGGTGCTCGCTGCCACTCGGGTTGCCGATGGCGTTCACCGATCCGGTGGCCCGGCCGCTCGAGGAGATCATCGGTCGCTACGCCCGCACGCATGGTCCGTTCCTCACCGCCGAGGTCGCGGCCCGTTTCGGCGCGCCGGCTGAGCGGATCGCCGGGGCCCTCGCTGCGCTCGAGGGGGAGGAGCGCCTCGTCATCGGTGAGTTCCGTCCCGGCGGCGTCAGCCGGGAATTCTGCGAGGTCGACGTGTTGCGTCAGCTCCGGCGACGCTCGCTGGCAGCGCTCCGCAAGGAGGTCGAGCCGGTCGAGCAGGAGGCGTTCGCCCGGTTCCTCACGGCGTGGCACGACATTCCGGCCCAGCGGCGGGGGATGGACGCACTGGTCGAGACGCTCGGCGTGCTGTCCGGCGCGGCACTCGTCGCGTCGACGATCGAGACCGACATCTTGTCGGTTCGGGTGCGCAGCTATCGCCCGTCGATGCTCGATGAACTGTGCACGGCGGGCGAGGTCGTCTGGATCGGCGCCGGCGGACTCGGCGCCCGTGACGGACGTGTCCGGCTGTGCTTCGCCGACCAACTGCCGCTGCTTGCACCCGGTTGGGAACAGCGAGATGTCGTCGAGGGTGCACTGCACGATGCCATCCGCACGCTGTTGGCCGAGCAGGGGGCGAGCTTCTGGGGCCAGATCCGCGGTGCGTCGACGGGCGCGTCGGATCAGGAACTCCTGGCGGCATTGTGGGATCTGGTGTGGGCCGGCGAGGTGACCAACGACTCGCTCGCGCCGCTGCGAGCCGTCCTCGGTGGCGCGGCGGTGAAAGCCGGTTCGACCAGCCGGTCGAAGGTGCGCAGCCGCCCTCGTCCGGGTCGACTGACACGCATCGGGCCGCCTGCGGGTCAGGGCCGGTGGAGTCTGGTGGCACCATTGCTGCTGCCCGCCCCGAGTCCGACCGAAGCCGCCCATGCGCAGGCGCTGCAGCTGGTCGAGCGCCACGGCGTGGTGACCCGTGAAGCGGTGATGGCCGAGGGTCTCGTCGGCGGATTCAGCGCCGTCTACGGGGTGCTCAAGGTGCTCGAAGAACGTGGTCAGGTGCGCCGCGGCTACTTCGTCGACGGACTCGGGGCTGCACAGTTTGCGGTGCCGGGAGCAGTCGATCGTGTGCGGGCGGTTCGCGAGACACCCGACCCGGTGATCTCACCCGACGACGTCCCCGACGCGATCGTGCTCGCGTCCACCGACCCGGCTCAGCCGTACGGTGCCGCGTTGGCGTGGCCGCACACGTCTGGTCGCCCGGCGCGCAGCGCCTCGTCGATGGTGGTGTTGCGAGCCGGGACACCGCTCGTGTGGTTCGATCGTCGGGCTCACCACCTGGTCACGTTCCCGGACGCGACCGTCGATCCGTCGTGGGCCGATGCGCTGGTCTCGCTCGTCAAGGACGACCGGCTCCGCTCGGCGGAGGTCCGCAAGATCGATGGCGATGGTCTCCCCGACGCGCCCGCCGGCCTGCTCGAGATCCTGCGGACGGCCGGTTTCGTCGACGGCTATCGCGGCCTGACCTACCGGAACTGACCGCTCGAGCCGGCCCCAATTCACGTTTGCGTGACACTTCCGGTGGGGCGGCCCACCGGAAGTGTCAACGCAAACGTCCCTTCGGTTCGTGCCTGGTCAGGGGTTGATTCTGGTCTCGACGTTTTCACTCCCGCCATGTGGGGGTAGGGCTGGAGGTACGCAACCGACATCCGAGGAGGATGACCATGCTGACCCTGAGCCACCCCGCCGCCACCATGTTGACCGACGTCCGGTCGCAACAAGGAATGCCGGATGATGCGCTCTTGAGGGTGGCTCCGGCGACCGACGGTGAGCAGGGCATCTCGCTCGGCTTCGTCGACGCGCCGATGGACGGCGACCACACCGGCGAAGTGCACGGTCTCGGATTGTGCGTCGCCTCGGAGGTCGCCGAGGCGCTGTCCGGCGCCAAGATCGACGTCCAGGACCCCGGGACTGACGGAGCCGGTGCGGCCCACCTCGTCATCGTCCCCGCCGACTGACGCCGAATTCCACGTTTGCGCTGCAGTTCCGGTGGGTCGTCCCACCGGAACTGTCACGCAAACGATTCAGTCCTTGGGTTGGACGGCGCGGAGGCCGGCCCACGCGAGATCAGCGACCACATGTGCGATCTCGTCGGGGTCGAACTCGTCGCCGCGTTCCACCAGCAGACGGCTGGCCCCTTCGGCCATGCCCACGAGCGAGTGGGCGATCGTGGTGCGGTGGCGCTCGTCGATGTCGACGGCGATCAGCGGAGCGACCGCCTTGGCGGCCTCGGCGGTGATTCGGGTGACGGCGGCATTGAATTCGTCGTCGCGCCGGGTGCCTGATCCGAACAGGAATCGGAACGCGTCGTGATCCTCCGCCACCCAGCGGAAGTAGGCGCGGAATCCGAGTTCGGTCTGGCTCTTGCCGTCGGTGGCCTCGGCCGCAGCCTTCGCAATGTTCGCCAGCAGGCGGTCGCCGACCTCGTCGATGAGTGCCTGGTAGAGATCTCGCTTGGAATCGAAGTGCTGATACAGCACGGGCTTGGTGACACCGACGGCCTCGGCCACCTCGTTCATCGAGGCGCCGTGGAAGCCATGGGTGGCGAACACCTCGAGTGCAACGTCGAGGATCTGTTCCCGGCGGGCGGTGGCGGTCAATCGAGGGGACATCTGTTACCGAATGGTAACGGGCTGTCAGCCCTCGCGGAATTCGAGTGTCGACAACTCAGAAGCCGCGTTCCCGGTCGTCGCGTTCGGCGGCCTTGACGGCGTAGCCGACGATGATCGAGGGGGCCAGCAGGACGCAGCCGATCACGAAGGTGATGATCACCAGGTTGGCCATCAACGCCGAGAAGCCCACGGCGAACGCGATGACGAACAGCGCCATTGCCAACGCTACGAAGAGGTAGCCGACGCGGTTGGCGAGCAGTGTCCACTTGGCCACCTGGGCTCGCTTCGCGCGGATGGGGTCGATCTCTTCGGGTGTGGCTGGGGGGTTCGACATACAGTCACCCCATGCTACGAGCGCAATGCCACGGGTCATGACGGTCGATCTCACTCACGACGGCCTCGTGGCCGTCATCACGCTCGATCACCCGTCGCGGCGCAATGCCGTCGATCACGCCACGCTGTTGGAGTTGCTCGATGTGCAAGCGGCGATCGACGCTCGGACGCCCGACGCGATCCGAGCCGTCGTGCTGACCGGCAAGCCCCCGGCCTTCAGCGCCGGCGCCGATCTTCACGGCGTGGAGGAGGGGCAGTTCGCCACCGATCTCGCCTCGGTGCTGCGCGGGTTCGGCCGGCTGCCGGTGCCGGTGATCGCCGCGATCGACGGCCCGGCGCTCGGCGCCGGAGCGCAGTTGGCGATCGCCACCGACCTGCGAGTGGCGACGCCGACGAGTGTGTTGGGGGTCCCGGCAGCAAAGCTCGGCCTCGTGGTCGATCACTGGACGATCCGGCGGCTGGCGTCGGAGTTCTCGCCACCGATCGCGAGGGCCATGTTGATGGCGGCAGAGACCTACACCGCCGAGCAACTCCACGCCACCGGTGGCATTCATCGGCTCGGCCCCCTCGACGATGCAGTTGCCTGGGCGCACGAGTTGTCGCGCCTTGCCCCGCTCACGATCGCCGGTCACAAGATCGGTCTCGAACACGCGCAGGTCGAACCGGGCGAAGATGCACCGTTCGAAGCGGCTCGCAGCGCGGCGTGGGCCAGCGCGGACGCCGAGGAGGGCCGCACCGCGTTCCTCGACAAACGCCGCCCCGATTTCACGGGGCGGTAGCAGCACCGCGTGCCGAGGCTCAGGTGTGGCGAGCGCCCGAGGCAATCGCTTCCTCGGCTTCGACGGTGAGGTCGGGTTTCCGGAGGTCAGGGATGCCTCCGGCGGCGACGTCACCGGTGAGCCGTTGTGGCAACTCCCGATGGGCGCCCGCGCACAGGGTGCCGTGGGCCCACCTCGACATTGCGGGATCAGGCGGGGGTACCGAACTGGCGGTCACCGGCGTCGCCGAGGCCGGGGACGATGAAGGCATCGTCGTTCAGGTGATCGTCGATCGCTGCGGTGAACAGGCGAATCGACAGGCCCGCCTCTTCGAGGGTGGCGATGCCCTCCGGTGCCGCCAGCGCGCACACGACGGTGATCGGCTCAGGGGCGCCGCGTTCGAGCAGGAGCCGAATCGTGTGCACGAGCGATCCGCCGGTGGCCACCATCGGATCGAGCACGATCACGGGACGGCCGGCCAGCGACTCGGGCAGCTTGTTCACGTACGGCTCGGGCTGATGGGTCGTTTCGTTGCGGGCCATGCCGATGAATCCGATGTCGGCATTGGGGAGCAGGGCCTGCGCCGGCCCGACGAAACCGAGCCCGGCGCGCAGGATCGGTACCACCACCGGTTGCACGGCGATACGGCGCGCCGGTGCGGTGGTCAACGGTGTCTCGACCGTGCCGTCAACGGTTGGCAGCGTGCGGGTTGCTTCCGCGATCAGCAGGCCGCCGATGCGCTCGAGGTTCTGGCGGAACAGCAGCGTTGGGGGTCTCCCGATCACGGATGCGCGCCAACGCGTCCGTGCAGACCGGATGATTGACCAGGATCGTCTCGACCGCCATGTCAGGCCGCCCCGAGGGAGAGTTCGGACTTCAGGATCGAGTAGCGCGGTTTGATCACGCCGTTGATCAGCTTCAGCCGTTCGGGGAACGGAGCGAACGACGACTTCATTGCATTGACCGTGAGCCATTCCAGGTCGTCGAGGCCCCAGCCGAACGCATCGTGCAGCTTCTGCATCTCCTTGGTCATCGAGGTGTTGCTCATCAACCGGTTGTCGGTGTTGACGGTCACGCGGAACCGCAGCCGTCGCAGCATGCCGATCGGGTGGTCGGCGATCGAGGGGACGACGCCGGTGTTGACGTTCGACGTCGGGCAGAGCTCGAGCGGGATGCGACGGTCGCGGATGTAGGTCGCCAGTCGCCCCAGCTTCTCCGAGCCGAGACCGTCACCAGGGTCGATGTCGTCGACGATGCGCACGCCGTGTCCGAGGCGCTCGGCGCCACAGAACTGCACCGCCTCCCAGATCGAGGGGAGACCGAACGCTTCACCGGCGTGGATGGTGGAGTGGAAGTTCTCCCGGTTGACGAACTGGAACGCATCGAGATGGCGCGACGGGGGATAGCCGGCCTCGGCGCCGGCGATGTCGAAGCCAACGACGCCGGCGTCCCGGAACCGCACTGCCACCTCGGCGATCTCGAGCGAGCGAGCAGCGGTACGCATTGCCGATGCGATGGCGTAGATCGTCAGGTCGGTGTCGGCGGAACCGCGCCGGAACCCGTCGAGCACCGCCTCCATGACCTCGTCGAGCGTCAGGCCCTTCTCGGTGCTGAGCTCGGGAGCGAACCGCACCTCGGCGTAGACGACGCCGTCAGCGGCGAGGTCCTGGGCGCATTCGTAGGCGACCCGTTCGATCGCGTCTCGGTCCTGCATCACGCCGACGGTGTGGGCGAACGTCTCGAGGTAGAGCACGAGGTCGTTGCGCTTGGCGCCCCGGTTGAACCAGGTGGCGAGATCGTCGACATCGGTGGTCGGGAGGTCCTTGTAGCCGAACTCCTGCGCGAGTTCGATCACGGTCTGGGGGCGGACGCCGCCGTCGAGGTGGTCGTGGAGGAGCGCCTTGGGCGCCCGCTGGATCAGATCGGCCAGAGACATGGAGCCACGATACCGAGTCGGTCCGTCGTCGAATCTCCGTGCCAACAGTGACGAGAGGCCGGGCGCGTCATCAGTCCTTGATGTAGGGCTGGCCGTCGGCGGCCGGTGCACGGGCTCGGCCGACGAGTCCGGCAACCACGACGATCGTGAGGATGTACGGCGCCATCGCCAGGAACTCCGATGGGATCGGCGTGCCGAGGATGCCGAGCTTCTGCTGCATCGCCCGGGCGAACCCGAACACCAGCGCAGCACCGAGCACGCCGAATGGCCGCCAACGACCAGCGATCATGGCCGCCAGGCCGATGTAGCCGACGCCGGCGGTCATGTTCTCCTCGAACCGTCCGGTCGATCCGAGGGTGAGCGCTGCTCCGCCGAACCCGGCGATCAAGCCGGCGAGGGTCACGTTGCGGTAGCGGGTCTTGTAGACGTCGATGCCGACCGTGTCGGCGGCCTTCGGATGCTCGCCCACCGAACGCGAACGCAGACCCCAGCGGGTGTAGAAGAGCGCCCAGTGCAAGAACCCCACCAGCAGCAGCGACCCGTACAGGAAGATGTTGCCCTGGAAGAACATGGCGTCCGATCACCGGGATGTCCTCGAGCAGCGGGATCGAGATCGTCGTGAAGCGATCCGGTGAGTTGAACTGCGGGTTGGGGCCGAGCACACGGGTCGCCAGGAACGACGTGAGCCCGAGGGCGAAGATGTTGATCACCACGCCGGCGATGATCTGATCCACCTGGTACCTGATCACCAGCACGGCGAGCGTCGCGCCGAGCAGCGCACCCGAGGCCATGGCCCCGATCAGGCCGATCCAGCTGCCGAAGCTCGACCCGACGATCGTGCCCACGAACGCCGCGGTGAGCAACTGGCCCTCGATGCCGATGTTGACCACGCCGACGCGTTCGCCGACGAGACCGGTGAGGCCGCCGCAGGTGATCGGCACCGACAGCACCACCATCGAGGCCAGCATGCCGACGAGGCTGAACGCCTGGCCGGCTGCTGCCCAGCCGAGGAAGGCCAGCACGAAGAGCCCCATGGCCGCGCCGAGCACGACGTTGGTCCACCTGCCGAATCCGACCGCCAACTGGAGCACCCCGATCACGACGAGCGAGACCGCCACGATGATCGCGATCAGCCGCGGTTCGAAGGTCCAGCTCAGCGAGAACCGGTCCTGGGCCAGCGACAGGTTGAAGGTGGCGTCGCTCGGCGCTGTCGGCATCGAGCGCGAAGAAGACGAACACGAATGCCGCGAGCCCGAAGTACACCACGCCCAGTATCCGTTGACGCTTCTGTTCGGGTGTGAGGCGGACCTGCAGCGATTCGGCCGACGGCGTCGGCTCTGCGGTCATCGTCATGCCGACCACCCCGTCGAGATCTGGCCCATGCCGGTGTCATCGGTCTTGATCCGGTAGATGGCTCGCACGAGCGCCGGTGCGGCGATGAACACGATGATCAGCGCCTGGATCACCTCGACCAGGTCGATCGGGATCCGCTCGACGCCTTGCATCTGCCGACCGCCCGCCGTGAGCGCGCCGAACAGGATGCCGGCCCAGACCACGCCGAACGGTTTCGATCGGCCGAGCAGGGCGAGCGCGATCGCGTCGAAGCCGATGCCACCGCTGAAGGCGGTGGTGCCCTCGTACGGCGGCAGGCCCATGATCTGGTTGGCGCCGGCGAGGCCCGCCGAGTGCACCGGAGGTCGCCATCACTGCCACCGTGAGCCAGACCACGTTCATGCCGGCGTACTTGGCGGCGTTGGGGTTGGCGCCGACAGTGCGGTACTCGAAGCCGATCGTCGAGCGGTACATCAGGCGCTTGGACGACGACTGCGGCGAGGATCGCGATCAGGAATCCGATCGTGACCCGGTAGTCGGAGCCGAAGAGGTAGCGGCAGTTGGGCGCCCTCGTTGATCGGCTTCGAGATCGGGTCCGGATCGTCCCGGCTGCTGGAACATCGTGGTCTTGAGCAGCCACTGCGCGAGGAACAGCGCGATGAAGTTGAGCATGATCGTCGTGATCACCTCGTGGGCGCCGGTCTTGGCCTTGAGCAGCCCGGCGATCCCGGCCCAGAACCCGCCGCCGAGCATCGCGCCGAGCAGGCACATCGGGATCAGGACGATCCCGGGAAGATCGAACGTGAAGCCGACGTACAGCGCCGACATGCCGCCGATCACGATCTGGCCCTCGGCGCCGATGTTGAACAGTCCGGCCTGGAAACCGACGGCCACGGCGAGGCCGGCGAAGATCAAGGGCGTTGCTGCGAACAGCGTCTCGGAGATCGCGTTGATCGAGCCGAACGACCCCTCGAACAGCGCCTTGTACGAGCCCCAAACGGTGCTCGATCGTGTCGCGAGAACGCCTGGCCGGGGTCGGTGCCCCACAGACGCAGCGTGTCGACGTCGGTGACGGCGATGATGAACCCGCCGATCAGCAGCGCAGTGAACACCGCCGAGCGCGGGCACCAGCAGCGACGAGCGCCACGCGTTCGCCGACGCCGGTGATCTCCCGGTACAGCTTGCTGTTGCGGACGTCGTGCTGGTCGGGTGGCGGCCGACGCCGGATCGTCGGCGGCGCTGACCGAACCGGCTCGTCGGTCGACGGCGTCGGGTCGATTCCTCGTCGCTCATGCCGGCACCTCCTCGTCGTCGCGCGGTCTGGACCCGCCGCCCGAGCCCAGCATGTGCAGGCCGACCTCGGCGTTGGTCACCTTGGTCGGATCGAGTTCGGCGACGATCTTGCCGTCGAACATCACGAGCAATCGGTCGGAGAGGGCCATCACCTCGTCGAGTTCTGACGACACGATGAGCACCGCGGCGCCGCGATCGCGTTCCTCGACGATCCGGGCGTGGATGTACTCGATCGAGCCGACGTCGACGCCGCGGGTGGGCTGTGATGCGACGACGAGATCGACATCGCGGCTGAACTCGCGGGCGACGATCACCTTCTGCTGGTTGCCGCCCGACAGACCCTTGAGCTCGACGTCGACGCCGGGTGTGCGAACGTCGTACTGCTCGACGAGCTCGCTCCGCCTCGTCGCGGGCCACGCCCCAGTCCATCACGATGCCCTTCGAGAACGGCGCGTGGTAGTAGCTGTCGAGCACGATGTTCTCGGTGACGGTGAACGGGAGCACCAACCCGCTGCGCTGACGGTCCTCGGGCACGTGGGCGACGTTGTTGCGGTGCATCTGGCGTGGTGAGTCGGTCGTGACCTCCTCGCCCCGCAGCCGGATCCGTCCGGCCAGCGCCGGCCGCAGGCCGGTGATCGCCTCGACGAGCTCGGTCTGGCCGTTGCCCTGGACGCCGGCGATCCCGACGATCTCGCCGGCCCGGATCGACATGTTCACCCCGTCGACCGCGGTCTGGCTTCGGTCGTCCATCACCCGGAGTCCCTCGATCTGCAGGACCTCGTCGCCGATGGTCGGCTCGCTCCTTGTGGACGGTCAACTCGACGGGTCGGCCGACCATCAGCGTGGCGAGGTCCTGCTCGGTGGTCTCGGCTCGGATCGACCTCGGCCACGGTCTTGCCCTGGCGCATCACCACGATCCGGTCGGCGATCGTGAGGGCCTCTTTGAGCTTGTGGCTGATGAACACGATGCCCTTGCCGGCGGCCTTGAGCTGGCGGATGATCTCGAAGAGGTCGTCGACCTCCTGTGGTGTCAGTACCGCGGTGGGCTCGTCGAGCACCAGGAAGCGTGCGTCGCGGGCGAGGACCTTGATGATCTCGACGCGCTGCTGGACGCCGATCGGGAGATCCTCGACGATGGCGGTCGGGTCGAGGTCGAAGCCGTAGCGCTGCGACGAGTTCGCGCACCGACTGTTCGGCGGCTCGTGCGCTTGATCCCGCCGAAGGAGTTGGTCGGCTCGATGCCGAGGATCACGTTCTCGGCGACCGTGAACACCGGGACCAGCATGAAGTGCTGATGGACCATGCCGATGCCGGCGGCGATCGACTCGGCGGGCGAGCCGAGGGTGAGCGGTTCGCCGTCGATGAGGATCTCGCCCTCGTCGGCGGAGTACAGCCCGTAGAGCACGTTCATCAAGGTGCTCTTGCCGGCGCCGTTCTCGCCGAGCAGGGCGACGAGCTCGCCCTCGGCGACGGTGAGGTTCGACCGAGTCGTTGGCGATGACCCCCGGGAACCGCTTCGTGATTCCCTTCAATTCAAGCTGCACGCAATCCCCCGCCCCATTGCCCATCCCGACACCCCGGAACTGTCATTGCCACATGTTGCCAGAAACGACCGTGGGGGTCCGCATGAATGCGGACCCCCACGGATCATTCGTCGTCGACGGCGACGTCGACGTGTTCGTTGTTGTGGTCTTCGGTGTCGAGGATCAGCCTCCGCTGACCGACTGCGTGCCGTCGATGATCGCCTGGCGGAGCTCTTCGACCTCGGCCTTGGTCTCGTCGGTGACGATGCTGTCGAACTCGTGGAAGTCGGAGATGCCGACACCATCGTTGCTGAGGAAGCCGCGGCTGTTGCCACCCACGAAATCGCCCGAAGCGGCGTCGGCGATCGACTGCGCGACGTCGAGCGCGATGTTCTTCTCCACCGAGGTCAGCCAGAGATCGGCGTACTCGGGGGCGGTCACGAACTGATCGGTGTCGACACCGATCAGTGCGCCGAAGGTGTCACCGGTGGCGCCCATGCCCATGTCCTGCATGGCAGCGCCGGCACCGAGGTTGATCTGGCCGCCGACCGGCATGATGATGTCGGCGCCCTCGTCGAGCAGGCTCTGCGCGGTCGAGCGGGCGATGTCGAGGTCGGTGAAGTCACCGGTGAACAGGCCCGTGTCGGGGTTGGCCGGGTCCCAGCCGAGGACCTGGACGTCGGTGCCCTTGACCTCGTTGTAGTGCTGCACGCCCCAGTAGAAGCCGTCCATGAAGATCGACACCGTCGGGAAGTTCGCACCACCGAAGGTGCCGACGACGCCGGTCTGGGTGACCGAGGCGGCGACGTAGCCGGCGAGGAAGCGCGGCTTCGTCGGTCTGGAAGGTGAGCTCCTGCACGTTGTCGTACACGATGTCGGTCGGCGGATCGGTGTCGAAGTCGATGAAGTCGACGTCGACGATCGTCCAGGTGATGTCCGGGTTGGCCTGGAGCGTTCTGCTGGGTGACGGCGTCGAGCGCGAAGCCGACCGTCACGATGTGCTGACAGCCCTGGCTGACCATCTGGTCGATGTTCGGCTGCCAGTCGGCCTCGGTGTCGGACTCGAGGTAGAACGAGTCCGGCTCGGGAGCAGCGTTGCCGGCGTCGATGGCGTCGAGGACTCCCTGCCACGCTGAGGCGTTGAAGCTCTTGTCGTCGACACCGGCGAGGTCGGTGACCAGGCAGGTCGCCAGGGCCTCGCCTCCGGCCGACTCGCCGCCGCCGTCGGTCGTCTCGGTTGCGTCGCCGCCGTCGCTGCTGCCGCCGTCGTCGTCGCTGCCGCAGGCTGCGAGGCCGAGGATGGCCACGACGCCGAATGCGAGCGCTGTCTTGCTCTTGATCATGTTCTCCCCTTCAGGATGAAATGTTTGGGTTCATGAGGCGAGCGGCGCTCGAGCGCCACTCGTGTTCACGCGTGGAACAAGCTACCTGCTGGTAACGGGGCTCTTGCGCCACGGTCCCGCCTGGTCACGGAGCGTTCACACGCTCGGCTGGCTGCCGCGGTCGACGACACCAGGACCCGTATCCTGGGAGTCCCGTGTCTCCGACGTCCGTCCCCCCGTCGCCGTCACAGCAGTCGGCGCTATGCCCTGCGTCGGCTCGGCGCGCTCGCTGTCGTGCTCGTGGCAGCGTTCGGGGTGTTTCGCGGTGTCGGCGCACTGCTCGCCGGTGGTGACGATGGTGTCGCCGACGCCGATGGGTCGATCGAATCCACGGCTGGCGATGGCGCGCAGACGGTCGGCAGCTCGATCGTCGTCGACGACGGCTCGACGCAACCCGATGACACCGCTGAGCCCGTCGACACCCAGCCGGTCGACACCGAGCCGGTGAACACCGGTCCGGCGACCCCGGAGAACCCAGCGACGGTGTTCATCGTCGGCGACAGTGATGCGGGCACGTTCGGGCCCTACCTCCAGACCCTGCTCGACGGCACGGGCGTCGTCGAGACGTCGTTGGACTACAAGGTGTCGTCCGGGCTCGCCCGGCCGGACTTCTTCGACTGGCCGGCCGAGATCGACCGCAAGCTGCCCGAGGTGAACCCCGACATCGTCGTGGCGACCTTCGGCGGCAACGACGCGCAGGGCCTCGCGGTCGCGAGCGGTGAGTTCATCATCGGCGACCCGGTCGCCAACGAAGCCGAGTGGACCGCGGAGTACCAGCAGCGCGCCGGCGCGGTGATGGACCAACTCCTCGAAGGCGGCCGCACGCTGATCTGGGTCGGGATCCCGAACGACGACAACCCGGAGGTGACGGAGCGGATGGCGATCCAGGACCGCGCCGCCAAGGCCGCTGCGGCAGAACGTCCGGACGTGATCTTCATCGACACCTGGACGCGCTTCTCCGGTCGTGACGGCAACTGGGCCGAGTTCGTGATCGACCCCCGCGACGGCGAGGGCAAGGACGTCCGCGCGGACGACGGCTTCCACCTCAACACCACCGGCGCCGAGATCCTCGCCCTCGACATCGCCCAAGCGATCCGCGACACCCTCCGCGCCCAAGGCGCCGCGATCTGACCGAGTACATCAGGGGTCAGACCCCCTCACTGCTGTTGGCCGCGGGCCTGGATGGCGGCGCGGCGGGCGGCGACGGCGTCGGGGCTGAAATTCGAGCGACGCCACGCCCGGCTGTCGCGTGACTCGATCTCCCAGTGATCGTCGTCGTTGGCGATCTGGGCATAGGTGTCGCGAATCTGACGCACGCCGGGCTGATCGTTGCCGATGATGTCGGTGGCCAGTCGGCGTGTGAACGGCATCAGCTCGGCATGCGCCACCACGTGATTGACGAGCCCGAATGCCAGCGCCTCGTCGGCGAGCATGAAGTTGCCGGTGAAGCTCATCTCGCGAGCACGCCGGATCCCGATCGCCTGGGGGAGCAGCACCGTGAGGCCCCAGCCGGGCATCACGCCGACTCGCGAATGGGTGTCGCCGAACTTGGCGTGCTCACTCGCCACCAGGAAGTCACAGTTCAGCGCGTACTCGAGCCCGCCGGTGACCGCGACACCGTTGACCGCACCGATCAGCGGCTTGGTCAGCGTCGGGAACGGGCCGCGCACGCCGTAGTGGTTGCGGCTCCCATCGGCGCCGGATCCCCCGGCCAGGTTGCTGCCGTCCGTGCCGAGTTCCTTCAGGTCGAGACCGGCGGTGAACGCCGGGTCGGTGCCGGTCAGGATGATCACGTCGACGTCGTCGTCGCCCTCGGCGTCGAGCATTCGCTCGGGAATCCGGGCCAGCATCTCGCTGGTGAGCGCGTTGCGCGCCTCGGGTCGGTTGATCGTGATCGTCGCGATCCGCTCGGACACCTCGTACAACACGTCGCTCTCGGCCATCCGAGCATCATCTCACCCCGCCGATCACCCCGCCGAACCCCGGACCACACCCCGAAAACTCGCGTGTGGGTTGCGCTCAGCGCAACACTGGCGCGCCATTTCGGGTTTCGGCCGGGTGGGGCGCGCCTCAGTCGCTGTCGTCGGCGGGGTGGAAGGCGAGCGGGAGGTCGCCGAGCTTGACGAGGGTCGCGGCGATCCAGCCGCCGAGGGCGCCGAAGTGCTCGTCGAGCAGGGTGCTGGTGCCGTCGGCGACGGTCTCCTCCGCGAGTTCGTACAAGCCCTCGTAGGTGATCTCGGCGGCGTACTCCGTCCGCAGATCCAGTGGGTCGACCTCGGTGTCGGGATGCGACGTCTCGGACGTCAAGCCGGCACGTTCGAGGCGATCGTCGCCCACGAGGGGGCTCTGCTCGGGGACCGTCTTGTACAGCACCTCCGGGTCAGCGGGTTCCGCGAGACGCTGGATGCGCAGCACGATCTCCATCTCGATCGCCGGACGCTTCTCGAGTTCCTCCTCGACGTACCACTGTCGGTAGGCGGCCTGGCTCCACGCCGGCCAGTCGAAGTTGATGTGGGCGACCACTCGCGGTGGTTCGCCCTCTCCCGGCAGCCCGTAGCTCGTCTCCCAGGTGAGGTCGCCGAGCAACACGTCGCTCTGGAAGTGCTCCTCGAAGGCCTGGCGTTCGAGGAATGCTGCCTCGAACGCATCGCGGAGCGCGCTGATGGCATCGGTGAAGACGTGGTCGAGCATGTGCCCTTGGCAGGCTAACCCCGCGCGAGAGCCGTGCAGCCGAGACCTCCGTGCAACACTGGCTCGCATGTCTGGTACCGAATCGTTCGTGCTCACCGATGTGGTTGACGGCGTCGCCACCCTCACCCTCAACAACCCCGACGAGCGCAACACGCTCACCGCGCCGATGGTGGCGCAGATCCTCGAGGCCATGGACGCCTTCGAGGCCGACGAATCGGTTGGTGCACTGGTCGTCACGGGCACCCCACCGGCCTTCTGCGCCGGGGCCAACCTCGGCAACCTCGCCGAGGCGACCGGCGACAGCCTCGGCACGATCTACGAGGGCTTCCTGCGCATCGCCCGCAGTCCACTCCCGACGCTCGCCGCGGTCAACGGCGCAGCGGTCGGCGCGGGCATGAACCTGGCGCTGGGGTGTGACGTCCGCATCGTCTCGGACTCCGCCAAGCTCGACACGCGCTTCCTGCAACTCGGTATCCATCCAGGGGGCGGCCACACGTGGATGCTGCGCCGCATCGTCGGCCCGCAGGCAGCGATGGCGACGGTCGTGTTCGGCCAGGTGCTCGACGGCAAGGAGGCAGAACGGATCGGCCTCGCGTACCGGTCGGTGCCCGCCGAGTCGTTGCTCGACGTTGCCCACGAGTTCGCCGCCAAGGCCGCGAGCGCGCCGCGTGAGCTGGCGATCGTGACCAAACAGACGATCCAGGCGATGGCCGACGTCGACGATCATCCCGCCGCGGTGGCACGGGAACTCGAGCCACAGTTGTGGAGCACAAAGCAGCCGTGGTTCGCAGAACGCCTGGCGGCGCTGCAGGCCCGCATCTCGAAGAAGTAGGACGTCAGCGCCGCGATCGTTCCAGCGTTCCCAACGCGGACCGCGTGCGCTCGTAGCGCTCGTCGTCGTCGCTCCACGTCGGATCGAAGGCTGCCCGATCGAGCTCGTCGGCGACCGCACGAGCGACCTCGGAGCGGTCGATGTCGGCGACCGACGCGGCGAGCACGAGCGTTGGTGGGCACGATCGGTCGCTCGGCTCGGCCGACCGTGTCGATGTTCACGAGCGAACCGAACCGGTCCTGGAGGAGCCCCCACCGGCCGCGCCGGCGCCGGTACCGCGCCAGCACGGCGAGTCGGACGAGGCCCAACAGCACTCCGGCGGCCAGCACGGCTGCGACGATCTCGAGGCGATACGACACGATCGACGACACGGTCGCGCCGATGAGGTCGCCGCCGACGGTGCCGTTTCCGGCGTCTGCCGCGAGTGGCACTTCGGCGGTGGGATCGAACGCCTGCCAGCCCGTCTGCGGGAACCACACCTCGACCCAAGCGTGAGCGTCGCTGCCCCGAACGTTCCACACGCCTGACACCCGGTCGCGCTCGCCGGGTACATACCCGGTGGCGAGCCGGGCGGGAACGCCCTGGCTGCGCAACATGATCGTGAGCGTGGACGCGATCTGCTCGCAGAAGCCGAGTCGCGACTCGAACAGGAAGTCGTCGACGGCGTCTGCGCCGTCAGCGGGCACCGGCGCATCGAGGTCGTACTCGGTGTTGGCGCCGAGCCACGCTTCATAGGCGAGGATCGTGTCGTAGGTCGACTCGCCCGGGGTGCGCAACGCGTCAGCCAGGTCGATCGTTCGTTGGGTGGTCGACTCGGGGAGCTCCAGGAACGGCTCGAGCTCGTCACCGCCCGCCATCTCACGGAACCCCTCAAAGAAGTCGCCGAGGTTGCCCTGGGCGCGCAGGATGTCTGCGTCGACCTGTGGTCGTTCGGAGATCACCGTGTACACGGAGCCGGCGGTGAGCGTGACGTCAGAGCGCAGTGCACTGTCCGGCCGGGTCCACAGCGATCCGTCGAAGATCACCTGCACCGGTCGCGCCGCCGCGAACACCAGGTTGGGAAGGTCCTGTTCGATGAAATAGGTCTGGACGAGTTCGCGGGAGGGCACGGCGCTGCCGAACGCGTCGCCCATCGTGGGTTGCACGTCGATCACGGGGCCGTCTTGGCGCCGTCCGAGGTCTGGCGACACCGTCCAGGTGCGCCCATCGAACTCGGAGAAGGTCTGCCCTCGCCAGAACGCCGGTTCGGGCGCACGCACACGCATCACGATCTGGTCACCCAGCTCTCCACGCACGCTCGTGTCGAGCTGTTCGCTGAACCCTGGGTAGCCGACGACGTTGCCGATCGATCCGCGATCCGGGTTGCCCTCGCTCGACCCCGCGTCGGCCGGAGGAGCCGAGCCGTCGGGCAGTGCGAGTCCGCCGGGCGACGGGACACCCGGTGCGCCCAGCGACAGCGCCGGCAAGCCGAGGCGCGCCGGACCGTCCGGTATCGGGACCAGGCTCAGCACGCCCAGCGTTGCGATCCCGAGCGCGACGACCGTCATCGCCCAGCGCAGCGTGAGTCCAGCAGATCCCGCCGCCGGTCCGCGCAGCGAGCTGATCGGCGCGCTGGTGCGGTGTGGTCGCCGCGACGTCGTGAGCATCGACACGATGAACGGGATCCCCCAGGCCGCAAGCCACCAGCCGAGGGCAGCATCGATGCGGAGGCCTGCGGCATACGCCGCGAGCACGAACGTGATGGCGAGATGCACCCGCAAGGTCCGGCGGTCGATGGTTTCGAAGCCGTGGAGCACCACGAGCAGCATCAAGACATTCGGAAGCGGGCCGCGCAAGGCGGCGAGCAAGCCATCGACGTCGGCGGCTTGCACGGCGATCGCGGCGAGCGCAACCAGGATCGTTGCGACGATGGCAAGTTGCATCAGCAGCGGTCGCCGGCCGGATCGTCGAGCGACCCACAGCGACACGACCGCTCCGAGTGCCACCGACCCGACCACCATCGCCAGGATCGCGGCCGACCCGTCCAGGGCGCCGACCAGCATGCCCATGCTTGCGACGGCGGCGCCTGCCGCGGTCCACCGGGCGATGCCCGAGATCGCCGTGTCGGTTTCGATGGTGGGCGAACTCAGGCGGATCGGGCGCCGCAGGGTGTCGACGAGGCGTCGTTGGTGGGCGTCGGGGTGCTGGTCGGGTCGGTCGGTGTGGATCTGCGCGGCGATCGCGGACCAGCGGGCGGCGTCGTCCTCGTTGTGCACGACGTGCTCGACCCCATCAGCCGTTCGCACGGAGACGTCGTGGCCCTGCCGCCGCCCCTCGGTGAGCGTCCAACGAAGTCGGCTGGCCTCGGAGGACGCCGAGCCGAGATCGACGATCCATCGCTGTTCCGCGGACGTGAGCCGGTCGTGCACGATCAACTCATCGGTGCGCAGCGACGACGCCCAGTGCACCGAGTTCGTCGAGTCGCCCCGCCGCCATGGCCGAACGCCGTCGATCTCGCCGTCGTGATGCCCGAGGCGCGCGGCGATCGGAGCCGTCGGAGGTGGCGGCGACGGATTCGACGTCGAGCAGCGGGCCGTTCGCACGCGGTGCGAGGTGAAGTGGCTCGATGGACATCGTCGTCGATCGCCGCCACCAGATCAGCCCGGCCGGCCCGGCGACGTCGATCCGCACCGTCAGCTCCTCGATCACCCCTGGTCGGTCGACGTGCGCCACGATCGCCGCGTCGTCGCCGGCACTCGTGCTGATCACGCTGCCATCGGTGTGGGCGAGCGTGATGCGACGGCGTTCGGACGCTCGCGGCGTGTCTGGTGCGTCAGTGGTGACCACGACATGGAGGTGCTCGCCGACCGTCGCGACCGACGGGGTCACGATTGATCGGATGCGCACGGATCGGGTGCGCCACCATCCGGCGAGGACCTCGAACACGACGGCCACGAAGCCGGCGGCCAGCAGGAGGATCACCGCCGTGGCACCGGTGAGACGAGCGATTGCCGCACTGATGATCCATGCGCCGAGCAGCGTTCCCGCCCCCGGCGACCACCCCGCCGGTCGTACTCGCCCGATGCCGGATCGCGGCGAATCTCGAGTGGTCACTCGCGGACGCGGTTCGATCGGGCGCCTGCATCAGATCGTTGGCGGAGCGATCCCGGCGAGGCAATCGGCGACCAGTTCCCGGCCCACCTCGACACTCGACGTACGTGCCGGCGACCCGGTGCGCCAGTGCCGGCCCAGCGGCTCGCACGATGTCATCGGGGGTCAGAAACGTCCGTCGTGACATCGCCGCGAATGCACGCGCCAACGCGACGACCGCCACGCCGCCACGGGTGGAGGCGCCGACGCGGATCTCCGGGTGCTCACGGGTGGCCTGCAGCAACTGCACCACATACTCGCCCACAGCATCGCTGATCTGCACGCGTGCGACTGCGTCACGAGCGGCACTGAATTCGTCGAGTGTGGCGACGGGCACGACACCGTCGAGCACGGTGCGCCCGCGGCGGCCGGTGAGCACGTCGAGTTCCGCCAATGCCGGGGCGCGACCCGGTGTGATCACGGAACGGAACCGGTCGAGCGACCCGTCGCCCAGACCGTAGGTCCCCGCGATGTCGATCGGATTCTGCGTGGCCACGATCATGAACGGATCGGGGAGGGGATGCACGACCCCGTCGACGGTCACCGTTGCTTCCTCGGCGAGTTCGAGCAGCGCGGACTGGGTCCGCGGCGTCGCCCGGTTCAGTTCGTCGAACACCACGATGTTGGCGAACACCGGCCCAGGTCGGAACACCATGCTGTCGACGTCGAGTCGTCCGCTCGGCACCATCGAACCGGTGACGTCACCGGGGAGCAGGTCGGAGGTTCCCTGGATCCGGTGGAAGGTGCCACCGACACTGCGTGCCAGCACCTGCGCGAGCAGGGTCTTGCCGACACCTGGGATGTCCTCGATCAGGAGGTGCCCGCCCGACAACATCGTGGCGACGGCGACTTCGGCGACATCGTGCTTGCCGGCGATGACGGCGTCGATCGTGGCGACGAGGCGCGAACCGAGTGCCGCGACATCGGCGCCAGCGCCAGCGTCGGGGCACGGGCACGGGCGAGACGGGGGCGTTCATGGTCGGCGGCGGCAGCGTGTCCACGAAGGTGGTATCGGCGTTGATCGGTCAGTTCTTGACCGTCTCGAATCGCGCACAATCGTTACAGAAGTCCCACGACACGAGTGGTCCATCTCCACTAGGTTGACACAGGCAAGCACCGAAACCACCGTGGTATGGCCACGAAGCAGGAGGTAGCCAATGAGCCAGCGTCACCGGTCCCCCGAGACCGTGTTGCCACTCAAGCAGGAAGTGCGTGCCCACGCCCACAGCGAACGGCACCGCATCCACGTCGAGTTGCAGAGCGTCGCTCAAGACGTCAGTGCCGGTCTCGAACCCGAGGACGTACACGAACCAGGGATGGCGTGGAAGCCGATCGGCCACCACGACGCCGAGGTCGCGAAGAGCAAGCTCGCCAAGCGCGGCCGCTCGACGCGCCACTGGAAGACCAAGATGTGGAAGCGCCGCACCCAGCTGCGCCGCGACCGGGCCGACCAGATGCGTCTGGCCCGAGAGAACTCTGGCCTCATCGGATACTGACATCCCGGCGCTTCAGGGCCGGGGGTGACCGAACGGGACCTCGTCAGGCCCGGTCGGATGGGCGTTGGATCCACGCGGCGACGAACTCGTCTCGCCGCTGGGTCCACTCCTCGCCGTGATGCCGTAGCGCACGTGGTCCTCCCACGTGCCGTTGATCTCGAGATACCGCTCGGCGACACCCTCGTCGCGGATGTCCAGCTTCTGCATGATCCGTCGACTGCGCTCGTTGCGCGGGACGATGCAGATCTCCAAGCGGTGCAGCGCGATCTGCTCGAAGCCGAACTGCATGACCACGGCGACGGCCTCGGCCACGTAGGCGTTTCCGGCGTGGCGTTGGTCGACCCAGTAGCCGATCGTGCCCGACTGCATCGCCCCGCGGACGATGTTGTTGACGTTGACCTCGCCGGCGACGTGCTGGTCGACGAACAGGCCGAACTGGTAGGCGGTTCCCGCCGCGTCGGTCGCGGTCGCGCTGCTGGCACCGTGCAGCGAACGCGGCTCGCTCGGTGACGGGATCGGGCTGGTGCAGCGGGCGGCTCGGTTCCCACACGGTCAGCCACTCGGCGTTGCGCCGGCGGACCTCGCTCCAGGAGCGGAAGTCGTTGGCGGCAAGGGGGCGCAGCATGACTCGACGCCCGTACAGCCGAACCGGCGGACTCGCCCGGGAGGGGTGGCGGAGCGCCATCAGCTCGCGCCGTTCCGCCTGCTCGGCAGCGACGCACCGTTCCTGATGTGGACGGCACCGCAGTTCGAGTCGGCGCATGATCGCCAGTATCACGCAACACGTCGCGATGATCGAGTCGACGTGCGCTTCGGGCAGGCCGGGATTGTGGCGCCGGTCGCCGATCGGCTCGACGGCGAGGGTGCGGAACACCTCGTCGGCATCGGCGCGCTCGAGCACGTAGTCGATCGGCACGTGATCGGCGCCGATCTCCACACGTGCCATGGCCTCGGCATGGGCGCCGATCACGATGACGTCGGGGGCCGCGGCGATCGATGGAGCCTCGATCAGCAGATCGTCGAGGTGGTCCTGAACGAGGCCGAGCGCGTTGGTGAGATTCGCTGGGGGAGGGGGGTCACCGCCTCGCAGCGGCCCGTCGAGCAGTGTGCGCCGGCCCGACCGGCACGCTGTGTCGGGCACCGCCGGCGACATCGATCGATCATGCCGTCGATGGTGCGATCGATGTCGATCGTGCACGTGTTGCCGAGGCTTCATCGTTCGCGCGTCCCTCGTCGATGCGCTCGAGGGCCCAGCGGCCGACGGGGTCGTCGCCACCGGCGAGCAGGTAGGCGAGATGGGCGTGGAGGCACTTCACGCCGACGCGGGTGCCGCCGACGCCGCCTGACGGGTCGCGGACCGTCGATGGTCTGTCGCGATCTCGGCGTCACGTTCGGCGCCGTAGCGGCGATGCACGGCGAGCGAGCTCGTCGGGGTCGATCGCCGCCTCGGCGGCCTTCACGCCGCCGGCAGCCTCGAGACGGCTCACCTCGCGGACGAGTTCGGCGCCGACGAGGTAGAAGCGCGTCGGCATCGGCGTGCCGTCGTCGAGGAACGGTGCGTTGCGGACCACGACGGGATCGCCGGTGCCGGTCGCGGACCACGACGTCGAAGGCGCCGGCCGGCTCGCGTCCGAGCAGTTCGGCGACGCGAGCGCGGTCGTCCATCAGCCCCGTCGACGACGCAGGAGCAGCAGGACGAGCACGATGGCGATCAGCTGCCGGAGCGACGCGCTTGATCATCGACGAGCCTCCGACCTCCATCAGGTCGATCGGCTCGGTGGCCGGACCCTCGATCTTGCGGACCTGCGGTCGGCGCCGATGCGTCGGCGGACGTGCGTCGCGTCGGCCGGAGTCGCGTCGGTGGACGGCGCCTCGGCGGTGGCGTTCGGCAGCCTGCGGGGACGCCGCGCAGGCCCTCCTCGTCGATCATCTGGTTGAGGTTGTCGGCGAACTGGGCCATCAGCTTCGAGCTGACGTCGCCCATGATGCCCCGACCGAACTGGGCGACCTTGCCGGTGATGTGGAGGTCGGTGGTGACCGCCACCCGGGTGCTGGTCGGCGACAGGCTCTCGGCCTGGGCGGTGATCTCCGCCGATGCGTTGCCCCGGCCGCCGGTGTCGCGACCGGTGCCCTTGATCACGGCGCGGTAGTTCGTCGTCGTCGCGCTCGATGAAGTGGGCCTCGCCCTTGAACTGGCTGCTGATCGCGCCGAGCTTCACCTTGACCACGCCGCGGTAGGTCTCGCCCTCGACCTCTTGGAGTTCGGCACCCGGCAGGCACGGGGCGATGCGTTCGACGTCGGTGATCAGCGGCCAGGCCTCCTCGATCGGGCGATTGACGGTGAACTCGTTGATCAGTTGCTCTGCCATCGGCGAAGGTCCTCTGTGGTGTCGATGTCGGCGGGTGAACCACGAGCACGCTACTTCACGAACCAGTTCCGGGACGAACGCGGATCAGGGCGCGGGCGCCTTCGTCGCCGGTGGTCGGCAACAGATCCCACACCTCGGCGTCGAGTCGCACCGGGTTCGCACGACGTCCGTCGTAGGTCGCCACGACGATCGGCCCGCTGCGTCGGCCACGGCGCGCCACGCTGTCGGACTCGATGAAGGGTTGGTCGGCGAGCCCGACGACCACCGAGGTGGCTCCGAGTGCTCGAGCGGCGTCGATCCCGGCGCGCAGCGAGGTGATCTGGCCCTCGCCCCACCGGTCGTTGTGGCGGACGATCACCGAGTCGACCAGGTGGGCGGGCACGATGTCGGCGACGGCGCCGGTGACCACGACGACCGGTCCGATGTCGGCGGCGAGTGCGCTGGCGATCGATCGTTCGATGACGGTCGAGTCGCCGTCCGTGCGCCGAGTCGGCGAGTCTGTGCGCGAGCAGTTTGTGGCCGTCGCCGTCGAAGCGTGAGCCGGCGCCGGCGGCGAGCAGCGACCACGACGCACGTTCGCCGCGTCACCCCAGCGTGTGGGCCGATTCCGACGTCGGAGCTGCACCATCCCTGCAGTCTGCGCCGATCGCCCGCGTGCAGTTCATGACGAATTCATGACGAAAAGTTGGCGTCGCGCGGTTGAGTATTGCGATTTGATGACGATACGTTACGCATCCGTCACGGCACAGCGCCGTGTGGTACTCACCCATGAGCGCATCAGACATCCCCCCTGCCGGCCAGCTCCGGACGTCCCACCCGTGACCGATCGACCGTCGGCGCTGCCGCTGCGCGCCGTCCTGCCGTCGGCGTCGTCGTCACCGCAGCCACCGTGGTCGGCACACTCGCCGTGGCGGACGACACGGCCTCGGCGGTTGTCGGGCCCGCTGGCGACCAACGCCATGGCGCCGGTGGTCACGACGTCAGCACGCGCAGGCGCTCGAGAGCTACGACCGGTGGGTGGCGACCGACGACGCCTGCCGCGTACCGCTCGTTCGTGTGGCTACCGCACCCAGACCGCCCAGTACGCAGCCATCGAATTGGGGTACCCCGCAGGCCGAGATGGTCGAGGCGTGGGCAGCGACCCCGGTCGATCACCAGCGTCGCCGTGCTCGCCGCGATGACCCAGGTCGGCGTGCCGTACCGCACCAACACCAGCAAGGAGGGCGTCGGATTCGACTGCTCCGGTCTCACGACGTACGCGTGGTCGAGGGCGGGCGTGTAACTCGTGCGTCAGTCGAGCGCGTCAGATCCGCAACGCTGCCGACCTCGACCGATCAGCAGCGAAGGCCGGCGACCTCGTGCAGTACCCCGGGTCACGTGATGATGTACCTCGGCGTCGGCGACGCGATCATCCATTCGGTGATGAGTGGTCGCACCGTCGAACTCGACATCATCAACGGCCGTCGCACCAACTCCGTCCGCTTCGGCGACCCCACGCCGTCGTAGCCCGGCTCCGTATCGCTCGCTCCGCTGAGCGATGAGCCAGATCCCGGTATCGGGTGGGTTCGCTCATCGCTGGGGTGGTGCGCTCGCAGCGATGAGCCGATCCCCGTATCCGGTGGTTTCGCTCATCGGTGGGCAGGCGACTGCGCGTCGGTGAGGTCGTCGGCGACCTGGCGTGAGGTCGAACGTTCAGGAATGAATTGCGCCGGCGCCGTCGCGGAGCGAGGGGACGTTGCGGCCGGTGCGGCGGGCGATGATCTCGGCACAGATCGACACGGCGGTCTCCTCGGGGGTGCGGGCGCCGATGTCGAGTCCGATCGGTGACATCAGCCGATCGAGCTGTTCGTGTGGTGACGCCGGCCTCGACGAGGCGGTCGGTGCGTCGTTCGTGCGTCGACCGGCTGCCCATCACACCGATGTAGCCGACCCGGGTGGCGAGGGCGCCGTGGACGGCGGGGACGTCGAACTTGGGGTCGTGGGTGAGGATGCAGACGGCATCGCGTGGTCCGAGTTCGTGGCCGTGATCGTCGAACACGGGCGTGGGCCAGGTGACCTTGACCTCGTCGGCCATCGGGAAGCGTCGTGCGGGTGGCGAAGACCTCCCGGGCGTCGCACACGGTGACCCGGTAGCCGAGCACCTTGGCGACCCGGGCGAGCGCGGCGGTGAAGTCGACGGCACCGAAGATCCACATCTGCGGCGGTGGGGCGTGCGACTCGACGAAGACCCGAACCGTGGGCTGGTCGATGAGATCCTCGGGTGTGGTCTGGCCCTCGGGGCCGTAGTTGCGCACCCCGGACTGGGCCGCTTCCAGCTCGGCGAGCGCGTCGCGGGCGACCACGCGGTCGAGTTCGGGATGGCCGAGCGTCCCGACCGTGCGGCTGGTCGGGTTCGACGAGCAGCTTGGCGCCGACGTTGGGTCCGTCGATCACGGTGGCGAGCGCGACCGGGCGTCTCGGCCCGCAGGATCGTGCGGCGTAGCGGTCGAACAGGCTCGTGCCGTCGGGCGTCGGTGCGCTCACCAGTCGAGTTCCTCGATGTACAGGTGGATGGTGCCGCCGCAGGTGAGGCCGACGGCGAACGCCTCGTCGTCGGAGTAGCCGAACGTGATCACGCCGGGCTCGCGCTCGCCGGCGAGGATCGACAGTGCCTCGGCGACGACGGCGCCCTTCGACGCAGCCGCCGCTGACGCTGCCGGCGACCTCGCCGTCGTCGGTGACCGCCATGGCGGCACCCGGATCTCGCGGGCCCGGAGCCCTCGATGTCGACGACGCGGGCGACGGCGATGCGGTGTCCGGCTTCGCGCCAGCGATCGATGTCGGCGAGCAGGTCGTGCATGTTCGGCTCCTCAACGCTCGTCGTGCCGTGCGTGCTCAACCCTCGGCGATCACTCGGGTCAGCTCTTCCATGGCGGCCACGGAGTGACCCTCCACGAAACGATCAACATACGGCAGTGCTGCCGCCATTCCCCGGGCGAGCGGCGCGTAGCCCGGTGTCACCTTGAGCGGGTTGACCCAGATCAGGCGGTGGGTGACCCGTTGCAGTCGTTCCATCTCGGCGCCGAGTTCCTCGGGGTCGCCGCGGTCCCAGCCGTCGGAGAGGATGACGACGATCGAGTTGCGGGCCAGGCCGCGCACACCCCACTCGTCGTTGAACTGGCGCAGCCCGCTGCCGAGGCGGGTGCCGCCGCTCCAGTCGGTGACGCGCCGGCCGGCGGCCCGCACCGCGATGTCGGGGTCGCGGCTGGTCAGCTCGCGGGTGATCCGCGTGAGGCGCGTGCCGAGGGCGAACGCCTCGACCTTCTGTCGTCCGGCCACCGCGGCGTGGACGAAGCGGAGCAGGGCCCGGGCGTAGGGCTCCATCGATCCGCTCACGTCGAGCAGCAGCACGAGGCGTCGCAGTCGCGGTGTCGGCGCCAGATGGTGGCGTTCGATCGGTTCGCCACCGGCGCGGATCGCCGAGCGCACCGTCCGGCGGATGTCGGGCATCGACGTGCGCCGGGACGGTGGGTCCGCGACGGAGCGAGGCGCGTGGCGATCGCCGATCAGTCGGAGGTGGCTCATCAGCTCCTGGGCCTGGGCGAGTTCGTCGGGGGAGTAGTCGGCGAAGTCCTTGTGGCGCAGGATCTCGGTGGTCGAGAACCGCAGTTCGATCACGTCGTCGTCGGTGGCCTGTCGTGCGTCGTCGTCACCGTCGGCGGAGTCGTCGTCGGTGTCGACGGCGATCGTGATCGACAGCGGTTCTTCGAGTGGCCTCGTCGAGCCCGTCGGATCGGCGCCCTTCGAAGAACACGGCGAACGCCCGGTCGTACAGTGCGATGTCCTCCATGCGGCGCACGAGCGTCGAGCGACCCGCCCAGTAGGTGGTGTCGCGGTCGTCGAGTCCGGTTTCGCAGAGTGCAGCGGCGAAGGTGTGGGTGCAGCTCGTCGGCACGCTGAGGCCGAGCCCGCGCAGGAGTTGGGTGAAGGCGACGGCGATGTCGGCCGGTGATGCGGCGACCTCGTGCTCGGCTCACGCGTCGTCGATGGTGAGCTGACCGGGGGCGTCTCGGTGGGCCCGTCCGGCGGCGATTGCCTGTTGGACCAGGTCGGCCATGCCGTGCTGTTCGACCCGCTGGTTGTCTTCGCGGTACTTCACGACGGTGCCCAGCGTGTTGGCCACGACGTGCTCGTCGAGTTCGGTCGCGCCGAGGTGCCCGAGTGCCGTGGCCCAGTCGATGGTCTCGGCGACACCGGGCGGCTTGTACAGCGACAGGCCGCGCAGTGCCTCGACGGCGCCGGCCACCTGGCGGGCGAGTTCGGCGTCGATGTCGGGCACACGCAGCTTGACGATGGCGACCTCTCGCTCGAAGCCGGGATGCTCGACCCAGTGGTAGAGGCAGCGTCGCTTGAGCGCGTCGTGGACGTCGCGGGTGCGGTTCGACGTGAGGATCACGATCGGCGGTCGGTCGGCATGGAACACGCCGACCTCGGGGATCGTGATCTGGAAGTCGGACAGGACCTCGAGCAGGTAGGCCTCGAACTCGTCGTCGGCGCGGTCGATCTCGTCGATCAGCAGCACCGGCGGTGGGCCCTCGACCGGTTCGATCGCCCGCAGGAGCGCCCGCTTGATGAGGAACCGCTCGCCGTACAGCTCGGCTTCGAGTTCGTCGGCGGTGCGGGTGGTCGACTCGCCGGTCGCCTCGGTCGCACGCAGGTGCAGCAGCTGGCGGGCGTAGTCCCAGTCGTAGACCGCCTGCGACACGTCGATGCCCTCGTAGCACTGCAGCCGGATCAGTTGGCCGCCGGTGGCGGCTGCCAACGTCTTGGCCAGTTCGGTCTTGCCGACGCCGGCTTCGCCTTCGAGCAGCAGCGGGCGGTGCAGGGTCATCGCCAGGAACACCGCCGTCGAGATCCCCTCGTCGGGCAGGTAGCCGTGGCGAGAGAGCGCCCCTGCGACGGTGTTGGGAGTCATCGCGCCGACGCTACCGGAGGCGCTGCTGTGCAGTCCGGTTCGGTGGGCGCGGTGCACCCGGGTGTGGGGGCGACGCAGTTCTCCGGCATCATGTGCGGGTGGGCGGCGACCTGGGCCAGCGCGAATCGAGTGCCGATCGATCGCGGACTTCGACATTGCCATCCACACGTCGGGGATCCGCTCGGTGGAGGCACGTGTCGACGGCGGCAGCCGGGTCGCACTCGAACGTGACCCGATGACGGGCGACTGGCTCGGTCAGGTCCCGATGGGATCGCACTACGTCGTGGTTGTCAACGGCCGTCGCCTGTGCCCTCGATCCACGTGCGACCGAGGTGTGGTTCCCGCCCGGACACTCGCGCGACGCGAACACGCAGAGTGGGTCGGCCGATCCGGCCGACTTTCCCGCGTGCCGTCGCTGCACCGTGGCCGGCGCGGCGCCCGCAACGCCGCACGATCCCGACCGCTCGTCGTCTACGAAGCTCACGTGCGTGGTCTGACGGGTGCCGCGACCGTACCGATGCCGGCACGTACCGAGCGGCGATCGACGAGCTTCCGCGCCTCGCCGACCTCGGGGTGTCGGTGCTCGAACTGCTCCCGGTGCATCAGTACGACCCCGACGAAGGCAACTACTGGGGATACATGCCGCTCGTGTTCGGTGCGGTCCATCGTCAGTACGCGGCCAGTGACCATCCCGCCGAGGAACTCGCCGATCTGATCACCGCCGCGCACGACCACGACATCGAGGTGTGGCTCGACGTCGTGGTCAACCACACCACCGAAACCGATCGGTCGGGGCCGCACTATTCGTTGCGGATTCTCGCCGACCGCGAGTACTACGTCGTCCAGCCCGACGGCACCTACCTCGACGATGCCGGCACGGGCAACATCATCGACGCACTACTCGCCGCAATCGCGCCGCCTGATCATGGAGGCGCTCGACCGGTTCGCCGACCTCGGCGTCGACGGCTTCCGGTTCGATCTCGCCGCCGTGCTCGCCCGCGATGCCGACTTCGTGCGTGCCATCGGTGACTGGGGTGAACGTCGTGGCGTGCGCCTGATCGCCGAGCCGTGGGACATGGCTCGGTACCTCCTCGGACCGGACTTTCCCGATCAGCGCTGGATGCAGTGGAACGGGCAATTCCGCGACGACGTCCGCGGCTTCCTGCGCGGCGCACCAGGAATGGTTCCCCAGATGATGCAGCGCCTGGCTGGCAGTCCCGACCTGTTCACCTCGCCCACGTGTTCGCTGAACTTCCTGACCGCCCACGACGGCTTCACGATGTACGACCTCGTCGCCTATGACCATCGCCACAACTGGGCCAACGGTTGGGACAACACCGACGGCCATCACGACAACCGGTCGTGGAACTGCGGGTGGGAGGGCGACGTCGGCGTCGCCAGACGACGTGATGACGTTGCGCCGCCGCCAACTCCGCAACGCGGTGTGTCTGCTGTTGCTGAGCCACGGTGTACCGATGTTCGTGGCCGGCGACGAGTTCGCCCGCACGCAGGGCGGGAACAACAACGCCTACAACCAGGACAACGCGACGTCGTGGCTCGATTGGAACCGTGCCGTCGAGTGGGCGGACCACGAACGGTTCGTGCGGGACGTGATCGCCGTGCGAGCGGCGCATCCCGTGCTGTGGGATTCCGAGCGTTGGGGGAGTCGCCTGGCCACGTTCGGTGCGACCGGCGGCCCGGATGTCGGGCACGAGTCGCGGTCGATCGCGTGGTCGGTCGACGGCCTGTACGTGATGGCCAACATGTGGTGGGAGCCGGTCGAGTTCGCGGTCCAGGTGCCAGGCGACTGGCACGTCACCATCGACACCAGCACCGAGCCGGGGATCGTCACCGAGCCGGGTGCTCCGTCGGCGCAACGGTGACCGTCGGGCCTCGCTCCATCGTGGTGCTGGAGCGTTGAGCCGTTCGAGACGTGCCGTGCACATCTCGAACGCTCACGAGTCGAAGCCGAGGCCCATCCGGTCGAGGGTGCGCAGCCAGGCGTTGCGCTTGCCGGTCGTGTCCTCGCGGTCGAGCGACCAGCGGGTGGCCTGGATCCCGATGAACCGGAACGGTTCAGGCGGGAACGGCAACGGCTTGTCCTTGACGAAGTCGGTCTTGGTGGCGATCGACTTGCGGCCGGCGAGCAGTTCGAGCATCGTCGACGCTGCGAACCTGGTGGCGGCGACGCCGAGCCCGGTGTAGCCGACGGCGTACGCCACCCGGTTCGACAGTGCCGAGCCGAAGAACACCGAGAACCTCGTGCTGGTGTCGATCGCCCCACCCCAGGTGTGGGTGAACTTCACGTCGTCGAGTTGGGGGAACGTCTCGAAGAAGTGCGCCGACAGCTTGGCCCACGTCTCGGGGCGGCTCTCCTGTTCGGTCGACACCTTCGATCCCCAGAAGTAGATGGCGTCGTAGCCACCCCACAGGATCCGGTTGTCGGAGGTGAGCCGGTAGTAGTGGAACTGGTTGGTGATGTCCGACAGTCCCTGGCGATTCGCCCACCCGATGCGGTCGAGCTGTTCAGCCGACAACGGTTCGGTGACCAGGCAGTAGTCGTACACCGGGACCATGTACTGGCTGATCCGTTTCAACAGCGGCTTGTCGGCATTGGTGCCGAGCACGGCGTTGGCGCAGCGGACCGTGCCGAGCGGTGTGACGACCGCGACGCCGCGTCCGTCCTTGTCGACCGAGGTGGCCTTGGTGTGCTCGTAGATGCGCACGCCGAGCTCTTCGGCGACGCGCTTGAGTTCCCAGGCCAGCTTCGCCGGATCGACGAGTGCTGCCCGGCCGATCCGGAACAGCCCACCGGTGTAGGTCGGCGAGTTGACCTCGGCGCGCATCGCGTCCTGGTCGAGCCATCGCACCTGCTGTCCCATCGAGCGCAGCACGTCGTGTTCCTCGCGCAGCTCGTCGAGGTACGACGGCGGATGGTGGACGTGGGCGACGTCGATCACCCCGTTGCGTTCGTAGTCGCAGTCCATCGAGTAGCGCTCGATCGCCGCTTCGATCTCGTTGAGGTTCCGCAGGCCGAGTTCTTCGAGCGTGTCGATCTCGTCGGCGTGACGGTCCAGCCCGTTGCCGACACCGTGGGTGAGCGACGCCTCCATGAACCCGCCGTTGCGGCCGCTGGCGGCACCGCCGACCTCGCCCTTGTCGATCAGCACGACATCGCGTGACGGATCTCGCTCCTTGGCGATGACCGCGGTCCACAATCCGGTGTAGCCGCCGCCGACGATGCACAGGTCGCAGTGTTCGTCGCGGACCAACGTCGGGTTCGACTCGGGGATGTCGGCGCTCTCGAGCCAGAACGGATACGGCTCGGCGTCGGCGATCGCATCGAGGGCTCGCTGGTCGTACGGAGCATCGCCGTTACCGGATTGGTCGCTCATGATCTCACTGGCTGAGCATCGTCATCGCTCGCGCTGGTCGCGTCGCTGCCGATGCGTTGCCGGGTCATACGGTGACGGGATGGAACTCGGAATCAGCGGACGGCGTGCGGCAGTGGCTGCGGCATCATCAGGACTGGGGCTGGCCACGGCGGTGGCCCTGGCGGCAGAGGGCGTCCACGTGGCGATCTGTGGTCGTGACCCTGACCGCCTGGCGAGCGCCGCCGCGATCGTCGGTGACGGCGTGTGTGCCGATCGTGGCCGACGTGTCGACGCCCGAGGGCGCCGCCCGTTTCGTCGCCGACGCCGCCGACGCGCTCGGTGCCGTCGACATCCTGGTCCCCAACGCCGGTGGACCCCCACCGGGGACGTTCGCGTCGACCCCGGTCGACGCCTATCCGATCGGCGCTGGAGCTGAACCTGCTGTCGGTGGTGGCGATGTGCAAGGCCGCGGTGCCGGCGATGCAGGAGCGGCGCTGGGGGCGTGTGGTGGCGATCACGTCACTGTCGGTCCGCCAGCCGATCGCGCAGCTCATCTTGTCGAACACCGCGCGGGCGGGCGCCACCGGTTTCCTCAAGACGCTCGCGCTCGAGGTGGCGGGCGACGGGGTCACCGTCAACAGCGTGCAGCCGGGGCTGCATCGCACGCCGCGGGTGACCGACCTGTACAGCGAGGAACAGCAGGCGTCGATGCGGATGGGTGACGCCGCCGACTTCGGACAAGTCGTTGCGTTCCTGTGCGGCGAGCCCGCCAAGTTCACCACTGGCGTGCAACTCCACGTCGACGGCGGCGCCTACCTCGGCCTCCTGTGAGCACGCGGTCGCCGCCGAGGCGGGATCAGCGAGTCAGGCCGCGTCGGTTGGGTTCGACGCGAGGTAGTCGGCGGTGCCGATCGGCGTCGTCTGGGAGTAGCCGGTCGGGAGGCGCACGGTGCCGGCCGACGTGCCGAAGAACACCTGGAAGGCGTGGTAGCCGGTGTACAGCTCGGGTTCGTCGCGCAGACTCTCGGCGTAGGCGGTCACGACGGCGACGTAGCCGTCGTTGGGGTTGTACTGGTACACCGCAGCGGCCATGTCGTCCGGGCCGCCGCTCTGCATCAGATAGGTCGCGGCACCGACGATCGCATCGCGCGTCACGGTCGGGTCCCCCACGCAGCACGTCGCCCACGTGGTGGGCAGGAACTGCATCGGACCCACGGCGTCGGCCGTCGAGACACCCTGGACGCGACCCATCCGGGTCTCCTGCAGATGGATCGCCGCGAGCCAGTACCACCCGATGCCGGTGAGCGCCTCGGCTTCGGCGTAGTGGGCGAGGAGGGTGTCGACGGGCTCTGGGTCGACGATGGTCCACGCAGGGAGGTCATCGGGCAGTGGGCGCGGCGGGCGTGATGCGTTGCGTTCCTGCAGGAACTGCCGAGCGCGAACGATCCGCGTGAGCGCCGGCTGAGCGGACGGGGCAGCAGCAGCCAGAACTGCTTCGTCCAGGTCGGGGCGATTGGCGAGATCGCGCAGCAACAGCTGGTACTCGACGCCGGCGAGCTCACGTTCGGTGGCAGTGGCGGTCGTGTCGACGATCGTGTCGTGGCGCTGCGACAGTTGGGCCGCGAACTGATCAGCGTCGAGGTCGGCGTCGAGGCGAGCGGGTGGAACGACGGGGCCGGGTGCTGTCGTCGTGGTGTCGGAGCGGGTGGACGGTCCGGTGGTCGACGTATCGGTGGTGGATCGCTCGGTGGTGGACGACGTGTCGACCGTGGTGGCGATGGTCGGTGCTGTCGGGTCGGTGGCGGCAGAACCAGGCTCGCCGGTCACGCCCTCACCGCTGGAGCAACCGCTCGCTGATGCACCGATCAGCACGACCGCTGCGACGAGCGCCGCAGCAGGCGAGCGCATCATGGAGTCGTGTGGCGCGTCGCCGTACTCGGCACGCGACGCTCGCAGGCGGAGGTCTTCGAGCACTCGTCGGTTGGCCGCCTGGAGATCGGCGAGGAACGCCACTGCCCACATCTGGGCGGCCACCACGATCAGCCCGATTCCCGCGAGCAGGCTCGGCACGCGGCTGGTGTAGTCGTCCTCGACCAGGTACAGCCCCAGCCAGCGCAGCAGCAGCAGCATCCCGAGCGCGAACGGGATCAGCCCGACCAGGAAGAAGAACCGGAACGGCTTGTAGAGCGCAAAGCTGCGGATGATCGCCTGCGCCGACCGCCACACGTACCGCGTGCTGCTCCTGACCAGACGTGAGTCCCTGGTCTTCGGGTTCACGCCGATCGGTACCGACTCGATGGCGATCCCGTTCCACCCGGCCTGCACGATGGTCTCCATCGTGTAGGTGTACTTGCCGAACACCTGCACCCGCATCGCAGCGTCGCGGGTGTACGCGCGAAATCCGCTGGCGGCGTCGCGGACGCCGGTACCGGAGAAGCGACGCACGACCGAGCTGCCCACGCGTTGCAGGAACTTCTTCGTGCGGGAGAAGTCGTCGATCTCGGCGATCGGACGTTCGCCGACCACCATGTCGGCCCGTCCTGCCAGCACGGGGGCGACCAGGTCGGGGATCGACGAACCCTGGTACTGGTTGTCGGCGTCGGTGTTCACGATGACGTCAGCGCCGGCGCGCAGGCAGGCATCGATCCCGGTCATGAACGCTGCGGCAAGCCCGCGGTTGCGTCCATGCGTCACGACGTGATCGATGCCGAGCTCGCGGGCCACCTCGACCGTCCGGTCGGTACTGCCATCGTCGATCACCAACCACTCGACCACATCGACGCCGGGCAGCTGCCGAGGCAGATCGGCGACCGTCATCGGCAGCGTCGCCTCCTCGTTGAAGCAGGGGATCTGGATGATCAACTTCACCGGGCTCGCCGCGTCGCGACCAGGAGTGGCGCTGGCATTCGACATCACGGCGCAGCGTAACGGTCGGGCGTGCGCTGATCGTCTCGACCGTCCGGCAGTGGTGTCGGTGCGGTGCGGGCGATCGGGACCGAGGCGGCGGCGCCCACCAGGTCGACCAGGATCGACACCACCCGGCTGAGCACGGCGGCCGAGACAGCCACACCGGCGCCCAGCGGTGCGGTCATCATCGAGATGAAGATGGTCTCGCGTACGCCGATCCCACCCGGCACCCCGACCACGACGAATCCCGCCATCCACGAGATGCAGGTCACGTAGACGAGTTCGACGACGAGTGTGGTGTCGAGGTCGCTGCCGAGTGCGACCACGGCGAAGATGTTCATGCCGGCGAACAACACCCACACCGGCAGGTGGCGGGCGACCAGGAGCGTGAACCAGCGCTGGTCGGGGAGCCGCAGCTCGCGCGTGGTCACCCGTCGTGCCAGGCGGTGGAGTGCCGAGCGTGACGCCGGTGTCGTCAACGCAGCGAACAACACGCCCACGACCACCGCGAGCGCCAGCGGCACGATCCGGCCATCGGTGGGCGCGATCAGCCCGCTGATCGAGCCGACGATCGCCGCGCCGAGGAACGTGGCGACCATCGACATGCCCGTCGAGGAGTACGCGGCACCACGAGGTGTGGCTCCGCGGTGCGCGAGTTCGGCCTGGCCGACGATCGGCCAGATCCCACCGGGGACGTACTTGCCGAGTTGCCCGACGAAGAACCACGACATCCCCCGCCGCCACGGAGCCGGAGCGCCGGCATGTCGGAGGATCCACAACCAGTTCGCACCGATCAGCGCCATGGCGAGCAGGCCGGCGACGCCACCGACAGCGAGCCAACCGAGGTCAGCCGACGACAGCGCGTCGGCGATCTCGGTGCGGTCCCGAACGATCCGTCGGACCACGAACGCGATGCCGGCGATGCCGATGGCGATCCCGATGAGGTTGACGAGTCGCGACCGGGTCATCGCTCAGGCCGAGCGGCCGACGTGGCCGGTGCCCACGTCGGCGAGCACCATCGTCCACGGGAGCGGCGTTGCTCGGTCGGTCACCTCGAAGTGCTCGGCGACGAGCTTGGTGAAGCCGCGATGGGTCCAGTGGTTCACGTGGCCCGGCGTGTTCCCGAGATCGCGCAGGTACCGGCCGCGCGCCATGTTCCCGGCCCGCCAGATCGGCTCGAAGGGAACCGACGCAATCAGCGAACCGGAACAGACCCGAGCCAGCTCGGCCATGGCAGCCGGCGGATCGGGAAGATGCTCGAACACTTCGATCGCGAGGACGAGGTCGAACGAGTCGTCGGGGAACGGCAGGTGTGATGCGTCGCCGAACGCGCACGAGAGGTCTCGCGACTGCCACTGCGCGGCGAGGTCGTCGTCGGGGAGGTCGAGGCCGATCACGGGCACACCAGCGAAGCGTTCGATGACCCGGCTCGTCACGATTCCCTCGCCGATGCCGATCTCGAAGATGCGAGTCGGTGCGGTCGTGTCGAGGAACCGGTCGAGGGCGGTGAAGAACCCGCGCATCATTCGTTGCTCGATCGGATTGGTCGACCCGTACTTGTCGTAGGTGTTCCCGGTGGGGACTGCGGTCTCGTCAGGTGGGTTCATGGCTCGTCTCGGCGCGGGATCGTATCGACCCCCGACGACGCCTGGGCGTCGTCGGGAAGGCGCCACAGGATCCAGCGCTCGTCCGACCACACCTCCTCGAACCCGGCGCCAAGGGCCTCGGAGGTGCTGAGATCGGGTTGCCAGTAGGTGGAGTTGCGGCGTTGGGCGAAATAGTCGGCGCGCTCGGTGATCCGGTCGAGTTGCTTGGACTGGATCGAACGCCGGTCGGTCAGCAGGGTCATGGTCCGAGCCCGGAAGTACGCCACGATCGCGTCGGGTGGGGTGTGTGCCTTGACCGCGTCGAAGATCGGCGCCACCACGGGGTTCGACGGACCGGACTGGACCCGCCCGGCGTCGTTGTACTCCTGTGCCTCGGAGATGTCGCCGCGCAGCACCACGACGTGGGCGACCACCGAGAGCGCCCAGCGGGATGAGTGCCGCCACGGTCGCCAGTCGCGCGATCCGAGCCGGCACGAAATGCCGTGCGAACAGCCAGCCGGCGCCGGCCAGCAGCGCAACGGTGCCGAAGTACACGACCCACGGCGTGACCTGGAACCAGTATCGATCGACGCGTCGCAGGTGCGTGCTCACCACGAGTGTGCTGAACACCGCCAACAGCAGCAACGGACCGTCGAGGGCGGGGCGGCGTCGTACGCCGATCACTGCGCCGACCACGGCGACCAGCAGGACGGCGACGCCGATCGCGGTGTTCTCGCCGAGACCCAACTGGGAGCTGAGGATCTCGGGGTACTCGCGCATCCGGTCGCCGAGGAACGCCGAACTGTTGCCGTTGTCGGGGAGGAGGTCGGTCGGCAGCAGCAACTGCGCCAGCACCGCGCTGGCCGCGAACGAGACGAACGGGGTGACGATCGCCTGCCAGTGGGTCCGCACCGTCTGGGTGACACCGCTGATGAACGACTCGCCCCCAGACTGGCGTCGCACGCCGTCACCCGCGACGTCGTACAACGCCATCACGCCGATCACGCCGAGCAGCACGATCGATTCCCGGCGTACGTTGAACGCCAACGCACTCAACGCTCCGAGCGCGATCAGCTGACCGCGCGATGCGGTGAGCAGCGTGGCGTCACGCCGGATCCGGTCGTAGCACCAGATCACCAACGCCACTGCGGCCATGTGCGGGAACTCGGTGAGGAGTTGGTCGGTGTGCTTCAGGAAGACGGGAGCCGTGGCGAACACGGTGACGATCGCGATCGCCGGCCACCAACCGATCCGTCGCCGCACGATGCCGTGCAAGAGCACGAGCCACAGACAGAACGTGGCCACCTCGATCAGCTTCAAGCGGCCGTAACTGAGCCCCCAGGTGTGCACGAACGGCGACAGCAGGAGCGGCCACACCCACGGATACGCGTTGGGGCTGAAGCCGCTGTCGGAGTTGAGCACCGCGAACCGGTTGTCGGACACCACCTGGCCGATGTCGCCGTCGAAGATGCTGCGCGCCTGGCGGAGGTAGAGCGCGAAGTCGTCGCCTTGGGTGTGCCCGGCGCGGTGGAGCAGCACCGCCGTGATCGCCCCGATCGCGACGATCGCCGGCAGGGCCAGTGTGCGCACCACGCTGCTCGAGGTGGCGGACGGCCGACGCATCGGCGCCAGGTTAGAGGCTGGACGCGCTCAGGCAGAGGCGGCGTCGAGGGCCCGCCGTGTGAGCACCCGAGCGAGGTGCTGGCGGTACTCGACGCTGGCGTTCAGGTCGGCCTGTGGGTCGGCGTCGGCGGCGGCCTGCTCGGCGGCGTCGGCGACGCTGGCACCGCTCGCGATCGCGGCCGAGACACTGGTGGCGAGCACCGGTGTCGAACCCATGTTGACCAGCCCCACGCCGGCCTGGTCGCCGTTGCGCCAGGCCGCGACGCCGACGATTGCCCAGTCCTGCGCCCGGCGGTTGAACTTCTGGAAGTTCCAGCCGGCACCGTTCATCTTCGGTACGCGGACCTCGGTGAGGATCTCGTCGGGTTCGAGTGCCGACTCGAAGAAGGTCTGGTAGAAGTCGCTGGCCGCGATCTCGCGGGTTCCGTTCGGGCCCTGGGCCACATACGTCGCCCCGAGCGCGAGCGTGGTGGCGGGAAGGTCGGACGCCGGATCGGCGTGGGCGATCGTGCCGCCGAGCGTGCCGCGGTGGCGCACCTGCGGGTCGCCGACGTAGCCGGCCGCGTGCGCCAACAGGGGCACGTGTTCCTTCAGGAGGTCGGAGGTCTCGACGTCCATGTGCCGTGTCATCGCGCCGATCGCGATGTGGCCGCCCTCATCGCGGATGTACGAGAGGTCGGTCAGGCGTCCGATGTCGATCAACACGCTCGGCTGGGCCAGACGCAGCTTCATCATCGGCAGCAGGCTGTGGCCGCCGGCGATGAACTTGGACTCGTCGCCGTGTTGCGCGACGAGGCTGATTGCTTCCTCGGCGGACTCGGCGCGGACGTAGTCGAACGGTGCGGGAATCACTGAGTGCCTCCGGGCTGGTTGTTGGGTCGGGCGGACGCGATCGCGTTCCAGACGGTGTTCGGACTTGCGGGCATCGGCACGTCGTGGACTCCGAGTCCCGACAACGCATCGACGATGGCGTTCATGACGGCGGGCGCAGATCCGATCGTGCCAGCTTCGCCGACGCCCTTCACACCGAGCGAATTGGTCGGCGACGGTGTGACGGAATGGCCCAGGGTGATCGGTGGGACATCGCTTGCCGCCGGCACGAGGTACTCGGCGAGGGTCGAGGTGCGCAGGTTGCCGTCGGAGTCGTAGTCGGCGCCCTCGTACAGCGCCTGGGCGAGGCCCTGGATGACGCCGCCGTGCACCTGGCCTTCGACGATCATGGGGTTCACCTGGTTGCCGCAATCGTCGACGGCGACGTACTTCAGCACGTCGACGTCGCCGGTCTCGGTGTCGACCTCGACGAGGCACATGTGCGTGCCGAACGGCCACGAGAAGTTCGGTGGGTCGTAGGTGACCTGGGCTTCGAGGTTCGGTTCGAGCCCGTCGGGCAGGTCGTGGGCGGTGAAGGCCGCGAACGCGATCGCCGCGAGCGGCGTCGATCTGCTCGGGGTGCCCGCCACCCGGAACTCGCCGTCGACGAACTCGAGGTCGTCGGCGTTGGCTTCCATCTGATGCGCAGCGATCTGCTTGGCCTTTTCGATCACCTTGTCGCACGCCATGCCGACGGCGACGCCGCCAACCGGCAGCGACCGCGAGCCGTAGGTGTCCATGCCGAGCGGAGCGATCGCCGTGTCGGAGTGCAGCACGTCGACGTCGGCGGGATCGATGCCGAGTTTGTCGGCGACGATCATCGACCACGCGGTCTCGTGGCCCTGGCCGTGCGGCGAGGTACCGGTGACGACCTGGACCTTGGCCGTCGGCAGGATGCGTACCGTTGCCGCCTCCCAGCCGCCGGCGGAGTAGTTGAGCGAGGCGAGCACCCGCGACGGCGCCAACCCGCACATCTCGAAGTAGCTCGACACGCCGAGGCCGAGACGCTTCGTGGACCCCGTCGACGTTCTGGGTCGCCTGGCGGGCGCGGACGGCGTCGTAGTCGATCAGGTCGGCGGCGATGGTGGCGGCCTTGTCGTGGTCACCCGAGTCGTACACGAGTCCCGAGAACGCCTCGTAGGGGAACTGTTCGGGCTGGATGAAGTTGCGGCGACGGAACTCGAGCGGATCGACGCCGACCTCGCGGGCCAGCGCATCCATCGCCCGCTCGATGGCGTACGTCGCCTCGGGGCGACCGGCGCCGCGGTAGGCATCGGTCGGGGTGAGCGTGGTGAACACCCCGGTGCACGAGAAGTCGTAGGCCTTGGGCAGGTCGTAGACGCCGGCGTAGAGGAACGCGCCGAGGATGGGGATGCCGGGTGTGATCAGCTGCAGATAGGCGCCCATGTCGGCGGTGAGGCGCACACGGACGGCGGTGAGCTTGCCGCTGGAGTCGGCTGCCAGCTCGACGTGCTGGATCTGGCCACGGCCCTGGATGCTGGCGACGGTGTTCTCGGAGCGGGTCTCGTTCCAGCGCACCGGCCCGCCGTGCTTGCGGGCGAGCGCGACGCACAGCAGCTCCTCGGCGTACACGTCGAGCTTGGCGCCGAAGCCACCGCCGACCGCCGGTGCCACGACGCGCAGCTGGTGCTCGGGGACGCCGAGCGTGACCGCGACCATCACCTTGAGCACATGGGGGATCTGGGTCGAGGTGTACAGCGTGAGGTCACCGCCGAACGGTTGGGGTACGGCGACGACGGCCCGAGGCTCCATCGCCATCGGGATCAGCCGTTGCTGCACGTAGCGCTCGGTGACGGTGAACGCGGCGTCGTCGAACGCCTGCTGGACGGCGCCGTCGGTCTCCTCGACGAGCAGGTTCCAGGTGTACGACGAGTTGGTGCCGAGGTCGGGGTGGACCAGCACACGGTCGCTCAGTGCGTCTTCGAGGTCGGTGACCGCCTCCAACGGGTCGTAGGTGACGTCGATCGCCTCGATGGCGTCGTGCGCGATCGCATCGCTGTCGGCGAGCACCACGGCCACACCGTCGCCGACGAAGTTGGCGGTGTCGATGGCGATCGGATGGTGCGGCGGGTTCAACATGTCCTCGGTGACCGGCCAGGCGCACGGCATGGGTGCGGCCCAGAGGTCGGCGAGGTCGGCGCCGGTGTACACCGCGCGCACGCCCGACATGGCCGCTGCGGCACTCGGTGTCGATCGCGAGGATCTTGGCGTGGGCGTACGGACTGCGCAGTACCGCCATGTGGAGCGCCCCGGGCACCTTCATGTCGTTGGTGAACACCGCCTCACCGGTGAGCAGCACCGGGTCCTCCTTGCGGAAGAGGCGGGTGCCCAGCACCGCGGTGTCGGTCGATGGATCGTCAGTGATGGTCATGTCTGGACCCCCATCCAGTTGACTTCGTGTTTGTTGACGAGATCACAGCGTCACGTCGTGACGCCGTTGGTCAGGCGTTGGCGCTCGCAGCGGCGAGAACCGACTTGACGATGTTGTGGTATCCCGTGCAGCGGCAGAGGTTGCCTTCGAGACCGATGCGGACCTCGTGCTCGGTCGGGTTCGGGTTCTCTTCCAGCAGGCTGGTGGCGGCCATCACCATGCCGGGTGTGCAGTAGCCGCACTGCAGGCCGTGGTTCTCCATGAACGCCTGCTGCATCGGGTGCAGCGTGCCGTCGGCGTCGGCCATGCCTTCGATCGTGCGGATGTCGGCACCATCGGCCTGCACGGCCAGCACGGTGCAGCTCTTGACGGCCTCGCCGTTCAGGTGGAGCGAGCAGGCACCGCACGACGACGTGTCGCAACCGATGTTGGTGCCGGTGAGACCGACGTGTTCACGGATGTACTGCACGAGGAGCGTGCGTGGCTCGACGTCGTGCGTGTGCTGCGTGCCGTTGACGGTGACGGTGATCTCCACTGGTGCCCCCAAGTGATCGTCGATGTACTTCGTGCTGGATGACCGACACCGTCGTGCGGCGTCGGGAAACCATCATGCACCATCTGTCGGGCAGAGTCGACATCGAAGCCCTGCCGGAGATGAAACCGAGGGGTTCCACCCCGTCGGTTCCACGTGATCACGACAGGATCGTGGAGAGATCCTTGGCGGCGAGGTAGATCAAGAAGCAGATGATCACCGCGCCGAACACCGTGTAGTGCCAGCGCTTCGAGTGATCGGCCCGCCAGAACCGGCGGATGCTGTACACGATCGACACCATGGCGAGCACGCCGATGGTGAGGCCGATGTAGGGCCCGACCCCACGGGCGATGCCGACCGCCGGCAGCACGAACGGGAACACGATGTACATCAACAGACAGCGACAGGTGCTGATGAACAGCGACTTCTGGAACGCGGAACGGGCCTCGCCGGCGGTGGCCGTGCGGCCCTCCGGCAGGCGAAGCAACCGGCGCATGAAGCTGTCGGCCGACGAGCTCGATGTCGGGGTTGCTGTTGGTGCCGTGGATGGGGGTGTGGCGGTGTCTGGCACCGTGCTGGTGGCGGTGTCGATCGGCGGTTGGTCGGTGGTGCTCATGGACGTACGGAACGGTACGTCGCTGTGACGGCCGCGGCAACTTCGCCAGGGGTGTCGACGAGCGTTGCGGCACCGGCCGACTCGAGTTCGTCGGGCGATCCGAACCCCCAGGTGACGCCGATGCAGTCGATGCCGTTCAGGTGGGCGCCCTCGACGTCGTGGTCGCGATCGCCGACCATCACCACCCGGGCGAGGTCCGACGGGCCGAGACGAAGCATGATCAGGGCGTAGTTGATCACCTCGGCCTTCGTCCGGCGGCCGGTGCCGACCTCGACCGTGGCGCCGGCCTGCACGGCGAAGTGGTCGGCGAACCCGAAGTGCTCGATGATCCGCTTCGCGGTCGGCTCGGGTTTCGCCGTCGCGATCGAGAGGGTGTGGCCGGCGTCGGCGAGTTCGTCGAGCATCTCGGCGATGCCGGGGTACACCGTGTTCTCGAACAGCCCGATGTCCTCGTATCGCTCGCGGTAGGCGAGCACCACCCGTTCGATGTCGTCGACGGGAATGCCGAGCGTCGGGAAGCTCACCTCGAAGGGTGGCCCGATCACGTTGCGGACCTGCTCGTCGGACGGCGGCTCGTAGCCGCACACGCTGAACGCATGCTGGAGCGAGCGTCCGATCCCGGGCGACGAGTCGGACAGGGTGCCATCGAGGTCGAGCAGCACGTGCGTCGCCGTGCGCGTCGCCTCGCCCCTCACTTCGCCACCAGTTCGAGTCGGTCGAAGTCCTCATCGGTACCGACCGCGATCAGTACCTGGTGCGGTTCGATCACGGTGTCGGGATCCGGGTTGGTGGTGAAGCTGCCGTCGACTCGGCGCAGCGCGAGCACCAGCACGCCGGCTCGCTTGCGCAGATCGGCCTCACGAAGCGTTCGACCGGCGAGTGAGGAGCTCTCGGGAACGTCGTACTCCTGCATCCGGAACTCGAGTGAGCGTTCGTGCATCACGACGTCGATGAACTCCGCAACATGCGGCCGAGCGACGAACGACGCCATCCTGGCCGCGCCGAGCTCTTGAGGGTTGACGACGCGATCAGCGCCCGCGTTCGCCAACTTGGGGACACTCTCGTCCTGACGCGCCCGTGCCACGATGAACAACTCCGGCACGATTGCCCGGGCCGAGAGCGTGACGAACAGGTTCTCGGCGTCGCCCTCGAGGGCGGCGATCAACGCCCGCGCACGCTCGATTCCGGCGGTGCGCAACGTCGCGTCGAGCGTGGCGTCACCGACCACGACAGGGTGGGGCACGTTCGCCACGCGGTCGCCATCGACATCGACGATCACGACAGTGTGACCGGCCTCGACGAGATCGTTGGCGACCACGCAGCCCACGCGCCCCCAACCGCACACGATCGTGTGCCCGGACAACTTGTTGATCTCTCGGTCCATGAGCCGCCTCCCGACGAAGTCTCGCAGTTGTCCCTCCACGACCACCTGCACTGCCAGGGTGAAGGTGTACAGCACCGTCGACACGCCCGTGATGATGATGACGATGGTGAACCATTGTTCGAGGTTGTTGAAATCCTGCAGCTCACGGAATCCCACCGTGGTCACGGTCGTGACCGTCTGGTACGACGCGTCGGTGAGACTCATCCCGAACAGCCAGTAGCCGATCGTGCCGACGATGCCGACGGCGAACACCATGGCGATCGCGCGCTGCAGCCGGCCGATCGCTGTGTCGTTCACGCCGCCGACGGTAGCCGCCCCGGCGTCGCGCTCCCGGTTTGCCGGCCGACCGGTTCCGTGGACGCGTCAGCGGCCGCGCAGGAGTTCGCGGATCAGCGGTTCGTAGTGTTCGAGGGGGTTGCTGACGAAGTCGGCGTCGAAGGCCGTCTGGTCGTACTTCGCACAGAACTCCTCGGTGTAGTCGAAGTACGGCGAGTCGCGGTGCTTGTCGCGAGCGTTCTTGTCCAAGCCGATGTAGTCCCAGAAGTAGTAACCCTGGAACTCGCCATGGTGCTTGACCATGAAGTGGTTGGCCTCGGACACGAACGGCTTGAGGATGCCTGCGGCGATGTCGGGGTGGCTGTACGGGCTGAGCGTGTCGCCGATGTCATGGAGCAGTGCGCACAGCACGTACTCGTCGTCGCGCCCGTCCTGCTCCGCACGGGTGGCGGTCTGCAGGCTGTGTTCGAGCCGGTTGACCGGGAAGCCGCCGTGGTCGGACTCCAGCGCCCGCATGAGGTCGATGACCCGTTCGGCAACGAGCGACTGGGTGATCTTGAGCTGGGGTGTGATGATCGCCCAGTCCTCGGCGGTCGACTCCTCGAACGAGGTGAACGACGTGCGTCGATGCTCGTTGGTCTCGTTCGTTTCGGTGGTCGTCATGAGGTTGCTCCTTGGATGGCCCGCCAGACCTTCTCGGCGGTGGCGGGCATGTCGATGTGGCGGACGCCGAGATGGCTGAGGGCGTCGATGACGGCGGACTGGACCGCCGGCGTGGAACCGATCGTGCCGGACTCGCCGATGCCCTTGGCGCCGAGCGGGTTGACGAAGGTCGGGGTCTCCATGTGGATCACCTCGAAGCTCGGCAGCTCCGCCGCCGAGATCATCCCGTAGTCGGCAAGGTTCGACGTGACCGGGTTGCCGTCCTCGTCGTAGCGGACCTCTTCGAGCAGTGCTTGCGCGGCGCCCTGTGCGATGCCGCCGTGGATCTGCCCGTCGAGGAGGAGCGGGTTGACGACCCGCCCGGCGTCGTCGCAGGCGACCTGGCGCAGGTGCTTGACCTGGCCGGTGCCGGTGTCGACCTCGACCACCGCCACGTGGGCGCCGAACGGAAACGTCGCCTGGCCGGCGTCGAAGCGGGTGTCGATCGTGAGGTCCTCGCCGTGGCCCTTGGCCGCAACGGCGAGATCGGCCCAGGTCGTTGCCACCGCCGGGGTGCCGGCGACGTGGAATGCGCCGTGGTCCTTGTCGAGCACGATGTCGGCCTCGTCGGCTTCGAGCACCGATGCGGCCAGCTTCTTGGCCTTCTCGACCAGTTCGATCGATGCCTTGTTGACGGCCGAGCCGCCGACCTGCAGCGATCGCGACCCCATCGTGCCGCCGCCCTCGGGCACCAGATCGGTGTCGCCCCAGATGAGCGTGATCCGGTCCATCGGGATGCCGGTCTGATCGCTGGCGATCATCGACCACGACGTGTCGTGGCCCTGCCCGTGCGGCGAGGTGCCGGTGTACACGAGTGCTGAGCCGTCGTCTTGGACCTCGATCTTCGCCGCCTCACCCATCGGGTCGACGCCACCGGTGATCTCGACGTAGACGCTGACCCCGATCCCGAGCTGCTTGTCGTCGCCGGACTCGCGGCGGCGAGCCTGCTCGGCGCGGAGGTCGTCGTAGCCGGAGGCTTCGAGGGCCTTGTCGAGCGCACCTTCGAAGTCGCCGACGTCGTAGGTGTGGCCGATCGCCGTGGCGTGCGGTTCGAGGAACCTGGGGATCAGGTTCATCCGACGCACCTCGGCGGGGTCCTTGCCGATCTCCGCCGCGAACAGATCCATCGCCCGCTCGGCCGCCGCCGTCGCTTCGGGCCGACCCGCACCTCGGTACGGCACGGTGGGTGTCGTGTTGGTGATGACGGTCGTCGCACGACACTCGACGTTGGCGATGTCGTAGACCGCGGAGACCATCGGACGCGTCATCGCGAAACCGAGGATGCCGCCGACGTCCGCGAACGCCCCGGCATCTTGCAGGAGGTGGAGCTGGTAGTGGGTGACCTTGCCGTCGCGGGTGCCCCCGATCGTCACGTACTGGAGTTGGGCGCGGCCGTGGCCGAGGCACATCATCGATTCGCTGCGGGTCTCGCGCCAGCGAACCGGGCGACCGAGGGCCTTCGAGATCGGTCCGAGCAGCATCTCCTCGGCGTAGGTGCCGATCTTGGCACCGAACGCGCCGCCGACGTCGGGAGTGATCACGCGTACGACGTCGGGCTCGACGCCGTTCGCGGCCGCGATCGGATCCCTGACGCCTTGGGCGTGCTGGGTCGACAGCCACTGATACAGCCGCCCGTCGACCCAGGTCGCCGCTGAGCCGCGAACCTCGAGGGGGCACGGGGCGACGCGTTGGTTGAGGAAGCGACCGGACACGACGACCTCGCAGTCGGCGAAGTACTCCTCGGTCGCGGTGTTCTCGGGAATGCGGCGTTCGGTCGTGTCGAACACCGCGTTCGATCCGGCGGCCTCGTAGATCAGCGTGTCGGAGGCCATCGCTGCCTCGATGTCGATCAGCGTGGGGAGGAAGTCGACGTCGACGAACACCATCTCGGCCGCGTCGGTGGCCTGGGCTGCGGTTTCGGCGACGACGGCCACGACCGGTTCGCCGACCCAGCGAACCTTGTCACTCGCCAGCAGGGTGCGGGCCACGATCGGGCTGTACGACGACGGGACCGGTTCGAGTGCGAGTGACTCGGCAGTGAACACCCCGACCACGCCGGGCATGTCCTTGGCGCCGTCGATGTCGATCGACAGGATCGTGCCGTGGGCGACTGCGGAGCGGGCGTACACCACGTGGAGTGCGCCGCTGAGGACCTCCTCGGTCAGGTCGTCGACGTACACGCCGCCGGTGGTCAGAAACTTGGGGTCTTCCTTGCGCTGAACTCGGGTCCCCAGGATGCTGCCGGCCACGTGTGCCCCCTCGTGAAGTGTTCGGATCGTCGGAGTGATCGCCTGCGAACCTAGTCGGCGATGGCGGGTGCCGGCCCAGCCGTGCGAGCGGCGAAGATCTGCGTGACCACGTTGTACGGCCAACCGTCCGGGAGTTCCCGGGGCACCGGGGGCAGCGGCAGAATCGTCGACCGCTGGTCGCCCTCTTCGACGAACCCGATCTCCTCGCGTGCGGCCTCGCGGATGCCGTCGTCGGTGCGCAGTCGTTCGACCTCGCCCGAGAGCTGTCCGTTGACGCGTTGCAGTTCGTCGAGTTCGGCCGGTCGCCGGTCGAGCTGCTCGTCCTGGTCGAACCACGTGCCCATCGGCAAGACGAACACCGCGGCAGCGATCGTGCCGATCACCAGCAGGACGAAGAGGCCGCCGAACAGGGCGAACTTCGGCCGGCGGAAGAGTCGTTTCTCGACCGGGATCGGACGCGTGAAGTCGCCGAGGCGCGAGCGCCCCTCGTCGGATGCCTTCGCAGGCTCCTTCGGCCTCGGAATCGAGGTGGTCTTCGACCGCGTCACGTCGTCATTGTCGCAGGAGCGGCTCCAATTCCGTGGCACCGCCACACGCCGCCACCCCCGAGCGATGAGCCACACCCCGAGATGCTGGGGCTTGGCTCATCGCCGGAGCCGCGTTCCCCGATGCGATGAGCGAAACCCCGGGATACGGGGGTTTGGCTCATCGCGCTGCCCGCCCGCGCCGGCGAGGGAAGCGCCAGCGACGAGCCGGACGAGGCCGACCTGGATGGACAGCCACCGGCGGGCAATGAGGCCGAGCACTCAGAGCGGTGAGGCCGAGCTCACTTCAGCGGTGCGAGTGCTGCTCGGCCGCGGTACTCGGCGCTGTCGCCGAGTTCGGCTTCGATGCGCAGCAGCTGGTTGTACTTGGCGACACGGTCGCTGCGCGCCGGGGCGCCGGTCTTGATCTGGCCGCAGTTGGTGGCGACGGCGAGGTCGGCGATCGTCGCGTCCTCGGTCTCGCCCGAGCGGTGGCTCATCACCGACGTGTAGCCGTGGCGGGTCGCCAATTCGACCGTGTCGAGCGTCTCGGTGAGCGAGCCGATCTGGTTGACCTTGATCAGGATCGAGTTGGCCGCCTTCTTGTCGATGCCGATCTGCAACCGGGCCGAGTTGGTGACGAACAGGTCGTCGCCGACGAGCTGCACCTTGTCGCCGATCGCCGCATTCAGCGTGGTCCAACCGTCCCAGTCGTTCTCGTCCATGCCGTCCTCGATCGACACGATCGGGTAGCTCTCGACCAGTCGCTTCCCAGTAGTCGGTCATCTCCGACGGCGACAGCACCTTGCCCTCGCCTTCGAGGTGGTAGGCGCCGTCGCGGAAGATCTCGCTGGTGGCCGGATCGAGTGCGATGGCGATGTCGTCGCCAGGCGTGAACCCGGCTTTCGTGATCGCTTCGACGAGGATCCGGATGGCCTCTTCGTTCGAGTCGAGGTTCGGTGCGAAGCCCCCCTCGTCGCCGACCGCGGTCGACAGTCCGCGATCGCGGATGACGCCCTTGAGCACGTGGTAGGTCTCGGTGCCCCACCGCAACGCCTCGGAGAAGCTCGGTGCGCCGACGGGCATCACCATGAATTCCTGCAGGTCGATCGAGTTGTCGGCGTGCACGCCGCCGTTGATGACGTTCATCATCGGCACCGGCAGTACGTGGGCGTTCGGGCCGCCGAGGTAGGCGTACAGCGGCAGGTCGAGCTCGATCGCCGCGGCCTTGGCGATGGCGAGGCTGGTGCCCAGGATGGCGTTGGCGCCGAGGCGCGACTTGTTGTCGGTGCCGTCGAGATCGATCATGACCCGGTCGAGGAACCGTTGGTCGATGGCGTCGAACCCTTCGAGTGCATCGGCGATCTCGTCGTTGACGAAGCCGACGGCGTTGATGACGCCCTTGCCCCCGTAGCGGTCGCCGCCGTCGCGAAATTCGACGGCCTCGTGCTCGCCCGTGGAGGCGCCGGAGGGCACGGCCGCCCGGCCCCGTGCACCCGAGTCGAGGACGACCTCGACCTCGACCGTCGGATTTCCCCGGGAATCCAGGATCTCGCGTCCGTTGATGCTCAGGATCTCGCTCATGACTCCAACGTATCGGAGCGCACCGGGGTGCTCCGAGAGCCGTTGGGCCCGAACCTGGCGTTCGCGGCGGGAATGTGTGCGTTCCCAGTGGTCAAGATTCTCCTCAAGTTGTTCAGCGCCACGTCGATGAAGACGACATGGAACCGTTGGATCCTCGACCCCGGGGTGCGCTGCTGCCACCACCCGTGGGTCCCGGCACGTCCGCAACCCCGCCAATCACGACCAGATGCCCGACGACGGTCCCGCCGGCGCCGGCGACCGGGCCGGCATGGACGCGGTCCCGCCGACACCGACCTCACGGCCGGAGGTGTCGGACACTGCGTTCCGGCTCCGCTCGCATGGCCCCATGGAGAATCGCCGGAGCGATCGCCCTGGTTGCCACCTTTGCATCGATCGGCTGGCAGGTGCAGCGACTGATCGACGACCGACCGTGGTCGAACGCGTTGATGTGGGCGACCGTTGCCATCGGCGTCGTCGTCGTGCTCTGCGTGCTCGCCTGGACGTGGGCGGCAACCGAGAACGCCCGGCGTATCGTTGGGCCCGCCGCTCGTGACGATCTCCCCGACCCGGCGGCTGCGTTGCGTACGTGGATCATCCCGTTCGTGTTCGTCGGGGTCGCCGTTGCTGTCGTGGCCGTCGTGGGTGCCCGAACGGAACCGTCCGGCGATCAGACGGTGTCGGCACTCCCGCTCGCGGTCGCCGTCCTGGCGTTGCTGTTGGCGATCCCCATGACGTACCGCCCGATGCACCATCTGGCCGGCGTGGTTCGCCAGGTCGGCGGGTACACCGTCCGGGTCTCCCAGTGGATGTGGGTGCCGGTGGTGATGGGGCTGGTCGGTATCGCCTCGATCGTGGCCTTGCGGTACGCCCCGATGGACGACGTCGCCAACAGCGGGTCGACCGACGCGGCCGACTGGGCGCCGCTGTGGGTGGTCGCCGTCGTCGCAATCGCCCCCTGCATCGTGGTGGTACTGCTCGCCTGGCGAGCGGCATCCTCGGTCGAGGACGCCATCGTCGTGGCAGCATCCCGCCGTCGACCTGGGTCAGCGTTCGGAACTCCGGCGGCGAAAGTGACACCGGCCCCGAAAGATGCCCGCAAGCGGGCGCAGCCTCGGCGGGCAACGGCCGGACTCGGTGGGCGGATCGATCTGTTGCCCGGTGCCGACCTGCTCCGGCTCACCACGGTCACGTTGTTGGCGGGTGCTGCGCTCTTGAGCATGGTCGGTGCCATCGTCACCGGCATGCTCTGGTTCGACTCGCGGGACTTCGGCGTGTTGCCGGCCGAGCGTCAACGTGCGTGGGATGCGCTGCAAGCGCTCGAGGCGGCATCCCGCGGCGTCACGATCGCCATGCTCGTCGCGGTGAGTGCCTGGACGTTCGTGACCGTGCTCAACATCCGCATGACATCCGGCCGTCGCCGCAATCCGCTGATCGCTGCGCTGTCATGGCCGGCCGCCGCTGCTGGTGTGTGGTGGATTGCCGACAACGTCATCTCCGATGCCTCGATCGGGAGGGTGATCCTCGGGTTCGTTGCTCAGGCAGCTGCGCTGGCCGTGCCGTTCCTCGTGCTCGAGCGCAGCGCTGACGCAATCGGGGCCCGACGCACGCCACTGCGAATCGTCTACGTGCTGGCCGTCGTGCTGCTGGTGCACGTCCAAGGTCTCGGCGGGCTCGCGCGGCTCCCCGAGTCGATCTCGACGACCGAGATCGGGCGACTCACCGGCTACCTGGCCATCGGGGCGTTGATCCAGCTGTGTTCGACCCTCGCGGTCACCGATGCGTGTCGGGCGATGTCTCGTGCCTGCCAGCACGAAGCCGATCACCACAACATGCTCGTCGAGCAGCAAGAGACCCGCGTCGGTGGTCGAGAAGCGGCGGCCGGTCGGTGACCTCCGCCGGTGACCGCCGCGAGGCGCGCTCGTTGCCGTCGGTACCGCCGCCACCGCCGGCGCGCCCGTCGCCCCCGTCGGATGCCGTGCCGTCGTTCCCGACATCGGCACCGCCGCCGCCGTCCACGTCCGCCGCCGCCACCGCCAGTGGCCGCAGCGCCCGCGCCGACCCCAAGCGTCGGCCCCGGTCCCGACGTCACCGCCTGCATCTGTCGCTCCGCCTCCGGGCTCGGCGGCTCCGGCTCCGTCACACGGCGAGCACGTGTCAGCGCAGCCGACGCACCGGGGGCGTTCGGTACTCCGGCCTTCTCGCCGCTTCGATCCGATCCTCCACCTCGGCTCTTCGCCACGTGGTGGTTGCGATACCTGCTCGCGCTCTCCCAGTTGGTCGGCATCGTCGTCGTCCTCCTGCGCGAATACGACGTGCCTGGTGGCATGGACGTACTGTTCGTCGTGGTTCCCCACGTGATGGCCGCAGTGATGCTCGTTGGATGGAGCGCACTCGCCATGCTCGATGCCGCACGCCTCGTTCCCGCCACCCGATACCGACCGCCGTCGCGGGCATGGGTCGCCGTGGTGCTCTGGCTGGGCGCCTTCGCCGCTCCGGTCGGGCGCGTTGCTCGTCGTCGACTGGCTCCGCAAGCGTTTCGACGAGGGCACCGACGACCTCGTGCCGATCGCCATCGGCACCGTTACGCTCCTGTCGTGTTTCGTCCTTCTCTGGTTGCCGTTCCGCTATCACGTGCGACAGGCCATCGCATCGGCGCGCCCGTGCGGGGTGGTCGCCGCCTGGTTCTGGCTGCCGCTGATGACCGCCGTCGGTGTACTGCTCGCGATGGCGTTCGGACTGCACGACTCGCTCGCCGACGGCGGGTTCACCGACCTCGAACGGACCGTGCAGGTCGGCGTGCTCTACGGCCTGCCGGCGCTGATGTTCGCCATGTCGACCTGGCGGGCGACGACGGTGTTCGACGAGGTGATCGAACTGCGCTGGTTGCGTTGGCGCAACGATTGGGAGCAGACGCTGGCGGCCCTCGCTGCCCAACCGCCGCCGGGCCCCGAAGCGTCACCGGTCATCGATCACCACCACGCTGTGACTTGACCTCGTCCCAGAGCGCATCGAGTGTCGCCAGGTCGGCGTCGCGCAGATCGATCGACCGCTCGAGCGCAAGACGTTCGACGCCCTCGAACCGTGTGCGGAACTTGTCGGTCGCCGTCCGCAGCGCGAATTCGGGATCGACGTGCAGATGGCGTGCGACGTTGACGACTGCGAACAACAGATCGCCGAGTTCCTCGACGGTGGCGTCGGCCGCCGGCATCGGGATCGTCGATCGCATCGCGCAGCTCCCCGGTCTCCTCGGCGATCTTCGGGAACGCGCCGCTGACGGTCGGCCAGTCGAAGCCGACCTTCGATGCCTTCTTGCCGACCTTGGCCGCATACGCGAGTGCCGGCATCGAACGCGGGATGCCGTCGAACACCGACGTTCGGCCCTTCTCGTCGCGTTTGATGTCGTCCCAGTTCGACAGCACGTGCGTCGGTGTCGAGGTCGCTGCCGGCGAGGTCGCCGAACACGTGCGGGTGTCGTCGCACCAGCTTGTCGTGGATCCCGTTGGCGACGTCGGCGATCGTGAACCGGCCGTCCTGTTCGGCGATCGTGGCGTGGAACTCGATCTGGTAGAGCAGGTCGCCGAGTTCCTCGATCAGATGCTCGTCGGCGGCTGGGCCGTCGGTAGCTGGCACGAGTCTGCATCGTCGGTGTCGAGACCCTGGATCGCGTCGACGACCTCGTAGGCCTCCTCCAGGAGGTGGGGGACCAACGACTCGTGCGTCTGTTCGATGTCCCACGGGACACTGCTCGCGCAGCGTGCGCGTCAACTCGTGGAAGCGCACGTACGCAGCGCCGACGGGCGCGCCGAGGTGCGGGATCCAGAGCGACGTGAGGTGGTTCGCGTCGATCGTGCGGTCGACCTCGGCCCACGTGGTGTCGACGATGCGTTCGTCGGCGGTGCCGAGTGCGTGCAGCAGCGTGACCGATTCGTCACCGGTTGCCTCGTCGACGGCGAGCTTGATGTCCGACAGCACCCAGTTGGCGTGCGTGTGGGCGACGAGCAGCGGACCGCGCTCGCCGGCGGCCGACGTGGCGAACTCGTGACCGTCGACCAAGCGGACACCGGCCTCGACCGGATCGACGCCGAGTCGCGCCCAGGCCACGTCGAGGAACGACATCGCCGGTCGGACGTCGCAGTCGACGTCGTCACGTGCGAGCAGGTGCCGAACCGTGCGCTCGAGCACGAGCGGCGACCCGGGGACCGCGTACAGGACCTCACCGTGTTCGGCAGCGGCCGCAGCGAGCGTGTCGGCGATCTCGCGGTACACGTCGTCGAACGTGTCGGCGGTGTCATAGAGGTGGTCGAACGTGGTGGCGTCGGGCACCAGGTCGGCCGACGGGTGCATCGCCGTGCGCAGGTAGCGGTGGGTGGCCCGCTCGATCGCCGTTCGGGTCTCGACGGTCACGTGGTCGTGGCCACCGGGGCCGAGTCCGACGACGACGATCCGTGGTCGCTCGACCTCGCCCACGGTCAGCTGAGCGGCACGACTTGGCCGGTCGTGGCGTCGAAGGTGCCGTAGCGAGGGTCGACGAACACATCGGCGTCGGCGAGTCGGGTCGCGGTGTCGATGGCGGTGCGTGACGGTCTCGACGTCGGTGGGGATCAGTTCGTCGAACGGGCGGAACGCCAGCACCACCCATGCGAACTCGTTGCCCTGGTTGTCGAAGAGTGGGGCGATGTCGATCGGGTCGTCGGCCGACAGGGTGGCCGCCACCTGCACGAACTCGACGTCGAGGGCCTGGTCGACCTGGTCGCTGGTGATGCAGCCGATGTCGCCGCCTGCCTCGCCGAGGCTCTGATCGAGGTTCTCCGCCTCGAGGAGTTCGACGAAGTCGGTGCCGCTCGCGAGGTCGTCGGCGACCCTGGTGGCCGTGTCGCGGTCCTCGATGACGATGCCGCTGATGCAGACCGTGCCGCTCGTCTCGAGGCCGGCGTCGTAGAGCACGGCCGCCTCGTCGGCGCCGATCCCGGCGGCGTCGTCGCTCGGCGATCTGTTCGTTGATCCAGGTGGCGATCTGCGCCCGTACGGCTTCGGCGGGCAGGAGCTGATCGGTCGGGGCGCCCACCTCGATCAGCTGTTCCTGGAAGGCGTCGTCGGTGAGCGTCGCATCACCGACGCGGGCGACGTTGTTGCTGTCGGAGAACGTGGCGCACCCGGTGGTGAGCGCAGCGACGGCAGCGACGGACAGCACGAGCGAGAGACGTCGATTCACCCGGCGCACGCTACCGCCCGTGGTCCCCGGCGCCCAGGTCACATCAGCACCGGATCCCCACACCGTGCCGTCACACCGTGCCGGGCCCCGTGTGACGCCGAGCAGTGCCCGAGCGTGACGCGGTGCCGGACGCAGCGTGACGCCGGTGGTCAGGAGTCGGTGGGGACGAGGTCGCGCAGGAACCCGGCCAGGAACGTGCTGGCGTCGACGCCACGGGGCAGCGGTACCACCAGCTGGCCGAGGTCGTCTTTGTACTTGGCGCCCTTGGAGATGCGGCGCAGACGCATCGTCTCGCTCAGCTTCAGCTCCAACGGGGCCAGCTTGGCCGTGCCACCGGTGGAGGCCGAACCCGAGATCTGGATGTCGTTGATGCCGAGCCGGTGGCACTCCGCTCGCAGATACCCGACGTGCAGCAACGCCACGGCGGGGTCGGGGAGCGGGCCGTACCGGTCCTCCCACTCGGTGCGGATGTCGTCGACCTCGGCCTGTGTCGTCACGCCGGCGAGGCGGCGATAGGCCTCGAGCCGCAGCTCCTCCTTCTCGACGTAGTCGGTCGGCAGGAACGCATCGGTGGGCACGTCGAGCTTGATCTCGGCAGGCGCATCGGGCTGCGGTTCGCCCTTCATCTCGCTGACCGCCTCGGTCACCATCTGGCAGTAGAGGTCGTAGCCGACCGCGGCGATGTGACCCGACTGCGACTCGCCGAGCAGGTTGCCGGCGCCGCGGATCTCGAGGTCGCGCATGGCGATCTTGAAGCCGGAGCCGAGTTCGGTCGACTCGCCGATCGTGCGCAGCCGTTCGTAGGCCTCCTCGCTCAGGATCTTGTCGCGAGGGTGGAACAGATAGGCGTAGGCGCGTGAACCGGAGCGTCCGACGCGACCGCGCAGCTGGTGCATCTGGCCCAGACCGAGCAGGTCGGAACGCTCGACCACCAGGGTGTTCACCGTCGGCATGTCGATGCCCGACTCGATGATCGTGGTGCACACGAGGACGTCGTAGTTGCCGTCCCAGAAGTCCTGCACGACGGTCTCGAGCTTGGCCTCGTCCATCTGGCCGTGGGCGATCGCGATGCGCGCTTCCGGCACCAGTTCACGCAGCCGGCTGGCGGCGGTGTCGATCGACTGCACACGGTTGTGCACCCAGAACACCTGGCCTTCGCGCAGCAGCTCGCGGCGGATCGCTTCGATCGCCACCCGTTCGTCGTACTCGCCGACGTAGGTGAGGATCGGCATGCGGTCGGCCGGTGGCGTCTGCAGCAGCGACAGGTCGCGGATGCCGACGAGCGACATCTCCAGGGTGCGCGGGATCGGCGTGGCGGAGAGCGTGAGGACGTCGACGTTCGTCTTCATCTTCTTCATCGTCTCCTTGTGCTGGACCCCGAAGCGCTGCTCCTCGTCGACGATCAACAACCCGAGGTCCTTGAACTTCACGTCGTTGGCCAGCAGGCGGTGGGTGCCGATCACGCAGTCGACCTCGCCGGACTTCACGCCCTCGATCACCTTCTTGGCCTGGCCGGCGGTGAGGAACCGGCTGAGCGTCTCGACGCGGATCGGGAAGCCGGCGAACCGGTCGGCGAACGTGTTGCCGTGCTGGGTCGCCAGCAGCGTGGTGGGAGCGAGCACCGCCACCTGCTTGCCGTCCTGGATCGCCTTGAACGCCGCGCGGATGGCCACCTCGGTCTTGCCGAAACCGACGTCGCCGCACAGCAGACGATCCATCGGGTGGGCGAGTTCCATGTCGCCCTTGATCGCCTCGATCGCCGTGCGCTGGTCGGGCGTCTCGACGTACGGGAACGCCTCTTCCATCTCGGCCTGCCAGGGCGTGTCCTGCGCGAACGAGTGGCCTTCGGCGTTGACGCGCTTCTGGTAGAGCACGACGAGCTCCTGCGCGATCTCGCGCACCGCCGAGCGCACCTTGCTCTTGGTCTTCGCGAAATCCGATCCGCCGAGCTTGTGGAGTTTCGGGGCCTCGCCACCGACGTACTGGCGCAGCGTGTCGATCTGGTCGGACGGCACGTAGAGCTTGTCGCCGCCCTTGTACGAGATCAGCAGGTAGTCGCGCTCGACGCCGCCGATCGCCCGCTTGACCATGCCCTCGTACTTGCCGACGCCGTGCTGGTGGTGCACGACGTAGTTGCCGGCCTTGAGGTCCTCGAACGTGCTGGCGCTCTGGCGCGTGACCTTGCGTGCCGTGCGGTGGGCGCGGCGGCGGCCGGTGAGATCGCTCTCGGCGACGATGGCGACCTTCGCGTTCGGCAGGGTGCAGCCGCGGTGGAGCGGAGCGACGGTGACGCTGCCACCGGCTGGGCAGGTCGCGGCCGGGCGGGATCACGGGGAAGTCGAGCCCGTTGTTCAGCAGCAGGTCGTGCAGGCGTTGGGCCGAACCGGTGCCGTCAGCGGCCACGACCACCCGGTAGCCGCGCCCGATCAACTCGATCAGACGGTCGGTGAGGCCCGAGCCGTCGCCGGCGACCGGGCCCCAGCCGGACGCCTCGACCAGCGGCGTGTCGGGCGACTCCGGGGTCGAGTCGATCGACCAGAACGACCCGGCACCGTCGAGCAGCGTGTCGGGATCGGCGTGGAGGCGGGGGAACGACTTGTCGGGGTCGCGGGCCCACGTGGACGCGAGGGTGCGGGCGAGGTCGTCCTCTTCGGCGATCAGGTCGAGGGCCCGGTCGCGCATCCGACGTGGTTCGACGAGCACGACCTTGGCGGCGTCGGGGAGCACGTCGGTGAGCAACTGATCGTCGTCGACCAACCACGGCAGCCAGCTCTCCATGCCGTCGAAGTGCGACGCCCTCGGCGAGGCGCTCCCAGTGCTCGCGACCCCACGGCTCGCTCGCGACGAGTCGCTCGGCGCGGGCGCGGACGTCGTCGGTCGGCATCAGCTCGCGCGCCGGGAAGATCATCACCTCGTCGAGGTCGCCGGACGAGCGCTGGTCGTTGACACCGAAGCGGGTGAGACGGTCGACCTCGTCGCCCCAGAGGTCGATGCGGATCGGCGCATCGGCGGTCGACGGGAACACGTCGACGATCGCGCCGCGTCGTGCGAACTCGCCGCGGTGCTCGACCAGTTCCTCGCGCCGGTAGCCGAACTCGACGAGTCGTCGGCCGAGCGCGTCCGGGTCGACCTCGGCGCCCGGGTGGATGATGATCGGCTCGGTCGAGGTGGCGCCGGGGCCGAGCTTCTGCATCAGTGCTCGGACGCCGGCGACGATGATCGCGGGGCATCGCTCGGGGTCGCGGAGGCGCCAGAGGATGTCGAGGCGCTGGCCCATCGTCTCGACGCTGGGGCTGACCCGCTCGAACGGCAGTGTCTCCCAGCCGGGGAAGTGGACCACCTCGCCGGGTGGCAGGAACTGGGCCAGGTCGTCGGCGAGTTGGCCCGCCATCGTGCCGGTCGGGCAGCTGACCACCAGTGGCCGCCGCGACGACAAGGTCGACGAGCGCAGCGATCGAGATCGGGCGGGCCACCTCCACCACGGCGAGTCGGGCCTCGGGTTCGCCGAGCGCCCGCGTCAACCCCGGCTCGTCACGCAACATCGACGGCAGCGCGCCGAGCGGCGCCCCCGCCGTGCCCTCCCACGAGCCGCCCCCCACTCAGGCCGTCACCCCACTCACGCCGGTCCCAATCCGAAAAATCGCGTCAGCGTTGCGCTCAGCGCAACGCTGGCGCGCCATTTCGGGTCGGAGTCCGGGTTCTGGCCAGATGTCGAGCGGGATCATCGCTTGCCGTTGTACCGCTGCATGGCGGCGTCCACACCTTGGGCGACGATCAACTCGACGGCGTCGGCGGCGTTGGCGATCTCGATGTCGAGGAGCTCCCGCTCGCGTTTGGGCACCTTCGACAGCACGTGGCCCTTGCCGACGTCTTTGTGATCGGGCTTGCCGACGCCGATGCGGACCCGCAGGTAGTCCTGGGTCTTGAGGTGTTGGGTGATCGAGCGCAGCCCGTTGTGGCCGGCGAGTCCGCCCCCGGCCTTGATCTTGAGCTCGCCCGGCGCGAGATCGAGTTCGTCCTGCACGACGATGATCTGCTCGGGCGTCTCGATCCGGAAACGGCGCACGAGCGCGCTCACGGCCTGGCCGGAATCGTTCATGAACGTGATCGGGAACGCCAGCACGACCCGTTCGTCACCGTCGGGTCCCCGAAGGCGGGTCTCCGCAACGAGTGCGTTGTCGCGCCCGCCCTTCAGCGTGACGCCGCGTCGCTCGGCCAGCAGCCTCACCGCCTCTTCGCCGACGTTGTGGCGCGTCCGGGCGTACTTCTCGCCCGGATTCCCGAGACCGACGACCAACCAGTCGTACGGCTCACCCTTCCCGATGCGCCCGAACAATCCCATCAACGCCCCCCAATCCGAAAAATCCCGCGATCGTGGCGCTCAGCGCAACGCTGGCGCGCCATTTCAGGATTTCGCGGTTCGAACTGGGCGGTGGTCGAAGCGACCACCACGTGGCAACCGGTCATCGGGCCGGTGCCGGGGCTGTCACTCGCCGTCGGAGTCGGCGGCAGCGTCGGCGCCCTCGGCGGACTCGCCTTCGTCAGCTTCGGCAGCGGCAGCTTCTGCTGCGGCCTCCTCCTCGTCGAGCACCGGGGTGCGCATGGTGAGCACGGTGACGACGGGCGCTTCGGGATCGGCCTCGGCGGTGACGCCCGACGGCAGCGGAAGGTCCTCGACGCGGATGACCGTGTCCATCGTCATGTCGGTGACGTCGATGGTGATGCCGTCGGGGATGCTGCGCGGGGTCGTGCGGACCTCGAGTTCCTGCATGGTGAGGTCGACGAGGCCACCGTTGGCCGACACGTCCTTGGCTTCGCCTTCGAGGTGGATCGGGATCGAGACCACGATCTCCTCGTTGAGGTTGACCTGGATGAAGTCGACGTGCTGGACCGATCGCTTCACGGGGTGGCGCTGGATGTCCTTGATGAGCGACGGGTACACGGTGCCGTCGACGGTGAGGTCGAGGATCGTGTTCATGCCCGCGGCGCCGGAGAGCGCCTGGCGCAGCTCGCGACGATCGACCGACACGCTGATGGGATCCATCCCGTGGCCGTAGACGACGGCGGGGATCTTGCCCTCGGTGCGCAGCCGACGGGAGTCGGAGCTTCCGGCGCGGCGGCCAACTTCGGCGGTGAGAACGGTCTCAGACATGGTGATCGGCTTCCATCGAATCTCGTGACGGCGCCCACACAACAGACGCCAGGTCGTTACAGCAGCGTCCCAATCTACCGCCCGCCACCGCCATCCCCTCCCGTCGTCGGAGTGCCGAAAAATTGCGCTGTGGTTGCGCTGAGCGCAACGCTCACGCGCCATTTCGGGGTCGGGGTGTTCGAGACGCGTGAATTCGGCGGACCTGCCGGGCCGCCGAGACGAAGTCGGAGCGGATCGATTCGTCGAACCGGATGACTTGCCAACCCAACTCCACGCACGCACGATCTCTCGCCTGGTCGCGACGGACGGCGAGACTTCCGCTGTGGAACCAGGCATCGCCGGGTTCCACAGCGAGCTTCACATCAGGCCACGCGATGTCGAGGTGGATGACTTCGCCGTTGGCGAGCGTGAGCGGATACTGACGTTCGGGCGAAGGGAGGCCGGCCGCCTCGAGTGCCTCGATCAAGCGACGCTCGAGATTGCTCTGAGTCGCTCGGGAACGCCCCAGTGTTCGATCGAGCCAGGTCTCGAGGCGGATGACACCGTCCTTGCCGCGACATCGGTGCTGCTCGAGGTACTCCGCCGCGCCGGCTGGATCGACGAGACCCAGATTCCACGCGTCCTCCGCCGCTCGCTCGAACCGGAACTGGTTGAACCTGGCGGCGAGACCCCAGAGCATCCGCATCGGCGTGGCGATCACGAGCCCGTCGGGGAGTACCTGTCGATCTGCGGTGTCGTACCACCGGGTGAAGTGAAGGTCCGCCCATGTGGGAAGTGTCCGTCTGAAGGTCCGGGGTGCGGTGTAGTCGACCGGCGACTCGGGCATCGCACGGAGCCCGAGAATCCGGGCGGCGGTGGTTCCTCCGATGAAGCCTGCTGAATCAGCCTGGAGTTGGAGCGTCATGCAGCGTTGGAGGAACGTCTCCGGTGACGACGCGAGCCGGACCACGCTGGTTGCGACATCGACCAGCACACCGCGTCTCCGAGCTCGGCTGATGGCCGACGGGCTTCGTCCCATCGCGAGGAGTTGGTCGACCGCGACCACGCCGTGTTGACGGGCAGCGAGCAGAAGTACGTCGTTGTCGAGCACACTGGATCAGTGGGTGACCGGCGCGCGAAGTGGGAAATTGCCCGAATTGGCGCGTCAGCGTCGCGCTCAGCGCAACGCTGACGCGAAATTTCGGGGTGGCGTCAGGCGAGGTTTTCGCCGTCGAAGATGTCGCTGACGCTGGTGTCGTCGAACACGGCGCCGAGGGCTTCGGCGATCAGTGGAGCGACCGACAACACCTCGATCTTGTCGAGTTGCTTCTCCGGCGGGAGCGGCAGGGTGTTGGTGAGCACGATCCGGGAGAGCGGCGCATTCTTCAGCCGGTCGATTGCGGGCCCCGACAGCACACCGTGCGTGGCCATCGCCCACACTTCGCTCGCCCCGCGTTGCACGAGGAGTTCGGCGGCCGCGCAGATCGTGCCGGCGGTGTCGATCATGTCGTCGGTGAGCACGCACAGGCGGCCCTCGACGTCGCCCATCACCTCGGCGGCCTCGGCGACGTTGGTGGTGCCCTTCGGTCGTCGCTTGTAGATGAACGCCAGGTCGGCACCGATGTCGCCGAGATGCTGCGCCATCCGCTCGGCGACCTTGATGCGACCGGCGTCGGGCGACACGATCACCGGCGCCTGCGGCGTGCGTGCGCACGTACTGTTCGAGCACGGGCATCGCGGTGAGGTGGTCGACGGGCCCTTCGAAGAACCCCTGGATCTGGCCCGAGTGCAGGTCGATCGAGATCATCCGCTTGGCGCCCGCTGCTTTGAACATGTCGGCGATCAGCCGTGCGGTGATCGGCTCGCGCCCTTCGGCCTTGCGGTCCTGGCGGGCGTAGCCGTAGAACGGGCACACGGCGGTGATCCGCTTGGCCGACGCCCGATAGGCGGCGTCGATCATGATGAGGTGTTCCATGATCGAGTCGTTCACGGAGTGGTTGTCGACGCCGTAGTGGCTCTGGATGACGAACACGTCGGAGCCGCGGATCGACTCGCCGAACCGGCAGCGCACCTCGCCGTTGGAGAACTCGACGAGGTTGTCGTGGCCGAGTTCGATGTTGAGGTGTGACGCCACCTCCTGCGCCAACTCCGGGTGGGTCCGGCCCGAGTAGAGGGCCAATCGCTTGGTGGTGACCTTCTCCATGAGTTGTGACGTCCTCCCCGAACGTGGTGCGGCTTCAGCCGGCAGGGGCAGTGTAGAAGGCGCCGGTCGTCGAGTTGGAAGCGACGCTCGAACCGGCTGGAAGATGGGCGTACGGCCCAACGATCGCGGACGGCCCGACCTCGGCGTCGTGGCCGACGGTGTGCTCGACGACTGCCTCGGCGCCGACCGCGCAGTCGACGAGGCGGGTGTCCGGCCCGATCTCGCAGCCGTCACCGATCACGGTGGACCCCTGCAGGATGGTGCCCGGGTACAGCGTGACATCGCGGCCGATGGTGACGGTGACGTCGATGAACGTCTGGCGGGGATCGAGCATCGTCACGCCGCCCAACAGGTGTGAGCGGTTGGTCGCGCGACCGCAGTTCGCGCTCGGCCAACGCCAGCTGCCAGCGATCGTTGACGCCTTGGGTCTCGCCGGCGGGTGCCTGCACGATGCCGATGCGGTGACCCATCGCACCGAGCACCGAGATCACGTCGGTGAGGTAGTACTCGCCCTGCGCGTTGTCGGTGGTCAGCTTGCGCAACGCGGGCCCGAGCAGGTCGCGCCGGAACGCGTAGATCGACGTGCAGATCTCCTTCACGTCGAGTTCGTCCGGGGCGGCATCTCGGTGTTCGACGATGCGCGCCGCTTGCCCGTCGGCCTTGCGGATGACCCGGCCGTAGCCGGTGGGGTCGTCCATCACGCTGGTGAGCAGCGTGGCGGCGTTGCCGCACTCGTTGTGCGTGTCGACGAGTTCGCGCAGCGTCTCGGGTCGCAAGAGTGGGGTGTCGCCGGGCAGCAGCACGATGGTCGCGTCGTCGTCGTAGTCGTCGCCGGGGAAGGCGGTCATCCCGATCGCGGCGGCGTCGCCGGTGCCGTTCTGCTCGTGTTGCTCGACGAAGGCCACATTGGCCCAGCCGGGCGCCATCTGTTGCACCTTCTTCGTGACCTGCTCGGCGCCGTGGCCGACGACCACGGCCGTTCGGTCGGGCGCGAGGAGCTCGAGGGCGTGGATGACGTGCAACACCATCGCCCGGCCGCAGATGAGGTGCAGCGGCTTCGGGCGACTGGAGCGCATGCGGGTTCCTTCGCCTGCTGCGAGGATGATGGCGGAAACGCTCATGGCTCCGGGGAGAGGATTCGAACCCCTACACGCGGCACCAAAAACCGCTGTCCTACCATTAGACGACCCCGGACTGACTCTGACTGTCGGTGGCGCCACCGTATCTGGCCATGCCGACGGTGCCCACCCTGGGTTGGCGAGGCGGACGGGCGGCGTCCGGACGATCATCGGCGATCGCCACGGTGGCGCAGTGGGTCGGAACCGATAGCGTGACGACCCTTATGGGTTCTCTGATCAAGAAGCGTCGCAAGCGCATGCGGAAGAAGAAGCACAAGAAGATGCTGCGCCGCACGCGCCACCAGCGTCGCAAGTAGTCACGTCCGCGCCGGCCGGCTGCGGCCTCGACGCCCCGTTCAGTCGGTGGTGTCGAGATCGTCCCGTCCGGTCGCCACGTCCACCGGCACGGTTCGTGCCACCACCACTCGAGCGCCCTCGTCGACCAGATCGCCGAGGGCGTTTGCGCGTTCGCCCTCGGTGAACCACGTTGCGCCGCTGCCGGCGAGTACCGGGGCCACGCCGATGCGGTCGCCGATCAGGTCGCGCCAGCGGCGCAGCCCGGGTTCGACGAAAAGCGCTGCGGGTTCGAGGTCGTTGGGCCCCTCGGCGATGGGGCCGCCGAGGCCATCCCACGCTCGATACGCAGCAGGGGTGCTGACGCCGAGCGGTGGGATCACCAACGTGATGACGCGGTCGACGTGCGGGAGCGGTTCGACCTCTTCGCCGATACCACGAACCCGGGCCCGCCCGCCGACGAGGCAGAACGGGATGTCGGCGCCGAGCTGCGAAGCGCGTTCGAGATCGGGTGGTGTGGTGGCGAATCCGGCCCACCGCAATGCCGTGGCCGCGTCGGTGGAGCCGCCGCCGAGACCACCACCGTGCGGAATCAGTTTGTGAAGGTGCACGCCGGTGGACGAGTCGACGCCGGCCAGGCGGAGGGCGCGAGCAACGAGATTGCTGTCATCGAGTGGGAGGCCATCACTGAACGGCCCGGAGGCGGTCAGCTTGGAAGCTCCCGGTGTCAGCGTGATCAGGTCGTGCAGGTCGAGACTGACCATCTCGGCGTCGATCAGGTGATAGCCATCATTTCGAACACCGGTGATACGCAGCTCGAGCGTGAGTTTCGCGTGGGCGCGTAGTGTGACCGACCCGCTGTCTGGCCGGCCGGAGCTCGAGGCATGCGAGATCGTCATGGGGCGAGACCGTCGTCGGCGGAATCGGCCGGCGCTGCGAGATGGGCTTCGGTGAGCCGGCACCAGGCATCGACATCGAGTTCTTCGGGGCGCGCGGTGGGGGCGATGCCGGCGGCGTCGTAGGCGACTGGGTTCACGATGCCGGCGAGCGAGCGGCGCAACATCTTGCGGCGTTGTCCGAACCCCGCCCGCACCAGGGCGAACAACGTGTCGGGATCGGTGGCAGGCGGCTCGTGTCGTGTGATCTCCACCAACGCCGACTCGACGTTCGGGCGCGGCACGAACACCGATGCCGGGACGTGTCCGACGACCTTGGCGACACCCCAGTACGCGGTCTTCACGCTGACGGCGCCGTAGGCCGGCGTTCGGGGGGATGCGGCGAAGCGCTCGGCGGCTTCTCGCTGCACCATCACCAACATCCTCGAGATGGCGGGCACGTCGTCGAGCAGGTCGCAGATGAGGGGGGTCGCCACGTTGTACGGCAGGTTGGCCACCAGCACCCATCCGTCGTGGTCCGCGAGGAGGTGCTGCCAATCGAGGTGCATCGCATCGGCCTCGACCACCTTCACGTTGGCGCGGTCGGCGACCACGTCACGCAGGATCGGCACCACGCCTCGGTCGACTTCGATGGCGGTGATGTCGGCACCGGTGTCGGCGAGCGCGAGCGTGAGCGATCCGAGGCCGGCGCCGATCTCCACCACGTGATCGCCGATGCCCACGCTGGCGAGGTCGGCGATGCGGCGTACCGTGTTCGGGTCGGCGACGAAGTTCTGGCCCAGGTCTCGGCGAGGGGCGAGCGAACCCGACTCGAGGAGTTCGCGAATCGTGGGACGCGAGTGCGTCACCGACGGATCTCGACCGAGATCGGAGCGTCGGTGAGGTCCGCGATGCTCGCGAACACGGACGTGTTCATCACCAGGTTGTCGGAAGCGTTCCCCGGCGCCAGGACCGACGTGCAGATGATCGACCGGTTGTTGTCGAGGTTGACCACGGTGATCCGGGTACCGCTCGTGAGCCCTGGGACGATGCAGACGTTCGAGGACACGCTGCTGCGGAACGTGGCCTTCATCGAGACGCCGTCGACGAGCGGTTTGGCGGGGACGGCGATCGCTGACTGGCCGGCCCCGGCTGCGCTCGCCGGTCCTTCGAGGAACACCGGTGCGACATCGTCGACCGGTGCATCGAGGCCGTTGGAGGGTGTGGCTGAGGGTGCGTTCGGCGAGTCGATGGCTCGGACGTCGACGCCGGGGTCGATGCCGGCGACGGCCAGGTTCGGCGCCGACGAGTTCTGGGAGGTGTTGGCCCACCACAATGCCGGCAATGCCAGCAGTGTCAGGACGGTCGCTGCGACGAAGCGGCGCCGGTCGGTGTCGGTGAGTGCCATGGTGTCTCGTGGTCGATGTCGGGGCGGCAGCGACGACGAGGTTGTCGCCCGCTCCGTTGGGACGATCCAGCGTACCGGCAGGTCGTGGCGGCGACGAGTCGGAGCGTGACGGTCGAACACTCACAGTGGTCGCCCCGGACTACTCAGCCTGGGTCGCTGCGAACCGACCCAGTTCCCGCTGATCCCGGTCAGGGGGAACCGGGCCGGTCTCAGCTGGGGAGGGCGAACACCGAGCGGGCGTTCGCGGTGGTCGCCGCCGCCACCTCGTCGACCGAGATGTCACGCAGATCGGCGATGTGCTGACCGACGTGCGGAACCCAGGCTGGACGGTTGGGCTTGCCCCGATGCGGCACCGGGGCAAGATAGGGGCTGTCCGTCTCGACCAGCATCCGGTCCAGCGGACACAGGGTCGCCGCTGCTTGCACCTCCGGGGCTCCCTTGAACGTGACGATGCCGGAGAACGACAACAGCGCACCCGTGTCGAGCGCCCGGCTCGCCTCGTCGGGGCCGCCGGTGAAGCAGTGGAAGATCGTGCGACCGGGCACGCCGACCTCGGTGAGTACGGCGAACGTGTCGTCCCAGGCATCGCGCGTGTGGATCACGAGTGGCAGGTCACGTTCGTTCGCGAGCGTGATCTGCTCGGCGAACACCCGCTGTTGGGTCTCGCGCGGTGAGTGGTCGTAGTAGTAGTCGAGGCCGCATTCGCCGACCGCCACGATGCCGTCGGTGTCGATCAGGTCGATGATCGTCTCGACCCCGTTCACTGCGTCGTGGGGATGCAGACCCACCGTTGCGTACACGCCTGGATGTGCCCCGGCCGCGGCAATCGCTGCCAGCGACGTCGCTCGGTCACACCCGACGGAGATCAACGTCGTGACCCCGGCCTCGGCGGCAGCAGCCACCGCGTCATCGGTCCCGTCAGGGATCCGTTCGTCGTGCACATGGCAGTGCGAGTCGACCCAGATCGGTTGGCTCGGCCTCACTGCACGTCTCCGCGCGGCGATCGGGGTCGGCCTCGTCCGGCTCGTCGCTGGCGCTTCCCTCGCCGGTGTGGGGAACGCGTCGCGGTCATGCCGAGTTCACTGCGGATCGCTGCGTGACTGCCGGCTTCACGACAGGCGGGGGAAGAGGGCGTCGCCCTTGGTCACGGCGGCGCCGGGGACGTAGTGGCCCCAACCGGCGGCCTCGGGGAGGCGTTGGTCGGCGACCGCGCCCGGCATGCCGATGCGCTCCCAGATCGCCTGGGCCGTGTCGGGAATCGCCGGGTGGGCCAGCACCGCCACGATGCGCAGTGCCTCGAGGGCATCACCCATCACGGCGTCGACGCCTGGCCCCGGCTCGGCCTTCCATGGCTCGTTCGTCTCCAGATGAGCGTTCGTCGCGCGCACCAATTGCCAGGTGGCATCGAGTGCCTTGCTCGGCTGCACGACATCCCACTGTGCAGCGGTGTCGGCATAGGCCGACGCAGCGACCGACGCCAGCGGGCTGTCGGGATCAGGCGCCGTGCCGATGCCGTCGCACTTCTTCGTCACCACCGTCGCCACGCGAGCGAGCAGGTTGCCGAGGTTGTTCGCCAGGTCGGAGTTGTACCTCGACGTGAACCCCTCGATCGAGAAGTCGCCGTCGTTGCCGTACGCGGTGTCGGCGAGCACGTAGTAGCGGAACCCGTCGAGGCCGACCTCGTCGATCAGGTCGAGCGGATCGACCACGTTGCCCGAGGTCTTGCTCATCTTCTCGCCGCCCGAGAGCAGCCAGCCGCCGATCGCCCACCCCTTGGGGAGCTCGACCCCTGCCGACATCAGCATCGCCGGCCAGTACACGCAGTGCTGGCGCACGATGTCCTTGCCGATCAGGTGGTAGTCGACGGGCCACCAGTCGCGGTAGCCGTCGGTGCCGTCGCCGAAGCCGACCGCCGCGAGGTAGTTGGTGAGCGCGTCGAACCACACATAGGTGACGTGCTTCGGATCCCACGGCAGCGGGATCCCCCACTCGAGCGACGTGCGACTGATCGAGAAGTCGCGCAGCCCGCTCTTGATCAGGCCGATCGCTTCGTTGCCCCGATGCTCGGGGGTCAGCGCGGTCGGATGGGCGGCGTACCAGTCGAGCAGACGATCTTCGAATCGCGACAGGCGGAAGAAGTAGTTCTCCTCCTCGAAGTACTCGACCGGTCGCTGGTGGATCGGGCAGCAGTCCGCGGTGCCGTCGATCGTGACCAACTCGTCGTCGGCGTAGTACTCCTCGCAGGCCACGCAGTACTTGCCGGCGAACGTGTCGAGCTCGATGTCGCCGGCGTCGTAGCAGCGCTGGAGCAGCTCGGCGACGGCAGCCTTGTGGCGAGGCTCGGTCGTGCGGATGAAGTCGTCGTTGCTGATGTTGAGTCGGTCCCAAGCAGCTGCGAACTTCGGAGCGATGTCGTCGGTGAACTCCTGCGGCGACACGCCGACGGCCTCGGCGGCCTGCTGGATCTTGAGGCCGTGCTCGTCGGTGCCGGTGACGTACTTGACGTCATCGCCGAGCAGGCGGTGCCAGCGTGCGAGCGCGTCGCCGACGATCGTGGTGTACGCATGGCCGAGATGCGGCTCGGCGTTCACGTAGTAGATCGGTGTCGTCAGGTAGAACCGGCTCACCCCGTGCACGCTAGAGGTTCCCCCCGTCGCGCCCACCGGTCGGTTTGGGCTCGTCGGGCTCGCTCACGACGCCAATGGTGGGTCAGGTCCTCCCGTCGCCCCGGTCGAGTTGCGGCGGGTCGAACGGGCGATCACGACGACCACCATGGTGACGCCGAGGGCAGCGACGAACCCGGCGGCCATCGTTCCGTCGAGTGTCGTCGTCAACAAGCCCTGGAGCGACTGGAGGAACGAGATGACGCCGATCACCAGGATGGGGACGAAGTGTCGGGCCAGCCCGACGGCAACGATGCCTGCGGCGGTGACGGTCGCGGCTGCCGCCCCAGCGAGTTCGCTGAGGTCGGCGAGCATGACGGCGCCCAGCATCGCCGCGACGGCAGCGACGGCGAGGACGTACAGCTCGGGTCGCACACGTTGCGAGGTCGCCAACGCGGTCAGCAACACGGCGGTCAGCCAGACGATGATTCCACCGGTCCACGGCGGGATTCCAGCGAGCGCGCCGAGCCCGCCGAGGGTGAGCCCGGCGCCGATGGCAGTGGTCGCCACCTGCAACGGTCGTTCGAGATTGCGCCACAGTGCGCCGCCGATCACGAGCACGGGCAGACCGATCAGAATTGCGTTCCAGCCAGGCTCGGCGAAGGCAGCATCGTCGACGAGCACCCCGGTCGCCAATGCGACGCCACCGGTTCCGATGAGCCACATGAACGAAGCGAGCCGGCGCGTACCGGCATCGTCGAGGCGGATCAGTCGGGCGCCGGCGACGAAGCCGAGCGCGGCGAGCACCACCCCGATGGCCACACGGACCGTGAGATTCATCGTGTCCCAGGTCTGAGCGACGATCATCGCACCGCTCATCAGGGCGAGCACGCTGCCGAGGTACACCGCCAGCTCGGCCACGATCGGGAGTCGGGCTGCCGACGACGTCGACGCCAGTTCGAACTCGCGGATCGCCTCGACCTGGTCGTTCGACACCAGGCCGTGTTCCACCCAGGTGCCGGCGTGCTCGTCGAACCAACCGGACGGTGTTCGACCGGTTCCCTTGGTGAAGACGGAGATCATGGCGGCCTCCTCGATGCTCGACTTCCAATTCGAGCGTGCGCCCGGTCGGCCGTGTTCGACAGAGCCGATCGTCCCGCCCCGTCGATCCGAGCCGTCAACTCGCCCGCTTCCCCCGCCCGCGCTCGCCCGCTTGGCGCTGTGAGCGATGCACGCTCCGAGCGTGTGTAGTGCTCACAACGTCAGCCGGGCTCGATCGTCCTGTGAGCGATGCACGCTCCGAGTGCGTGTAGTGCTCACAACATCGGCCGGGGTGACGTGCGGGTGTCAGCGGTGGAGGAAGCCGGACCGGCCGCGTTTGCCGGAACGTGAACCGGCGACGGCCACGCCCGCCGCGAAGCTCGCGCCGGCGATGCCGATCGTGCCGACCGAGGCCGCGGTGCGCCGCACGACCGACTTGGTCTGTTGGCTGAAGATCACGATCGGCCAACCGTGGCGCCTGGCGTGGCGTTCGAGCTTGGCGTCGGGGTTGACCGCCACCGGGTGGCCGACCGCCTCGAGCATCGGCAGGTCGCTCGCCGAGTCGCTGTACGCGTAGCACTGGTCGAGTTCGTACCCGTTCCAGTTGGCCAGTTCGACCATCGCCTCGACCTTTCCCTCGCCGTAGCAGAACGGCCCGTCGAGTTCGCCGGTGTACCGACCGTCGACGACGTGGCTGCGAGTGCCGATCCCCGACGTCATCCCGAACGAGTGGGCGAGCGGCTCGACGATCTCCTGCGGTGCTGCCGACACGATGAAGGTGTCTCGGCCGGCGTGGCGGTGCCGATCGAGCAGCCGCCGAGCCTCCGGTCGGAGCTTGGCGAGCAAGCGGGGAAGCACCTCGACGTTGAGTGCCTGGAGGTCGCTCTGGCGCATCCCGGCCACCGCTTTGAGGATGCGGGCCTTCACCTCGTCGGTCGTGTCGTCGTCGGCGCCGAACAGCCGGAACGAGATCGCTCCGGCGGCGTCGCGCGCGAACTCGAGGTTCGGGATCAACCCGGCCTTCGCGCGCCTGGAGCGCCAACGTGAACGCCGACGATCCGGAGATCAACGTGCGGTCGAGATCGAAGAACGCGGCGCTCGGACCCGAGCTGGCGACATTGACGTACTCGCTCATGAGCGTGCCCCTCCAGGTTCGCTGCTGAGGGCAACGGCGAGCGCATAGACCTCTCGCTTCGGCCGCCCGACGTCCTTCGCCACCACGGCAGCGGCGTCGCGGGTCGACGACCCTGCGGCGAGCTCGCCACGCAGCGCATCGCGCACGTCGTCGTCGCTGACCGGCCCTTCGTCGATCGGGGCGCCGTCGAGCACCAGCACGTACTCGCCGCGTGGGCCGCCGATGTCGATCGTCCCGAGGGGGCCGCGCACGACCTCCTCGTACAGCTTGGTCAGCTCGCGGGTGACCACCACGACGCGGTCGTCGCCGCACACGTCTCGAAGGTCCTCGAGGGTGCGCAGGACGCGATGCGGCGCTTCGTAGATCACGGTCGTGCGGCGCTCGGCGGCGATCTCCGCGAGGCGAGCGGCGCGATCGCTGCCCTTGCGAGGGATGAAGCCTTCGAAGACGAACCGGTCGGCGGCGAGCCCGCTGATGGTGAGCGCCATGATCGCCGCACTGGGACCGGGCACGGCGCTGACGTCGTAGCCGGCATCGATCGCGGCCCGCACGATGCGTTCACCGGGATCGGAGATGCCAGGCGTGCCCGCGTCGCTCACGATCGCGACGTCGCGCCCGCTTGCGAGCACCCCCAGGGCATCGGCAACCCGGGCGACTTCGGTGTGGTCGTTGCACACAGCGAGCCGCGCAGCCTGCACCCCGGCGTGCTGCAGCAGCAGGCCGGTGCGGCGCGTGTCCTCACAGCAGATCAGCCCGACGTGGGCGAGCACGTCGACCGCCCGCGGCGACAGATCGCCAAGATTCCCGATCGGGGTGGCCACCAGCCAGAGCGTGCTCACGGCGCCTCCTCGTCGGAGTCGTCGTAGCGCAGTTCGACCTCGTCGCCGACGCGTAGTCCCCACCGACCGAACGCGCCGCCCTCGGCCTCGATCACCCAGCTGGCCCGCCACACCGGGATGCCGAGGCGGAAGCGATTCATGTGCATGGTCTTCACCACGATGCCGTCGTGGTCCAGATATGCAACGTCGATGGGGAACTGCATACCGATCGTGTGGATCCATCGGCACTTCTCGATGACGAGGGCGCCGTCGACACCGTCTCGCCCGAGCAGCCCGCGGCGACGAGCTCGGCGGGTGTCGGCCACTTCCGCCGAGGCCAGTACGCGGGCGTCGCTGACCAACCAAGCCATGGTCGCAGTGTGCCAGATGAGCGGGCGGTCCCGGTGGGCGTGTCGCGCGGGATCGCGCTGGGGTACCTTCGACAGGTGATCGGAAAGGTGAGCGCGGTGCAGCGGGTCGACGATGTCGTCCGCTGACGCGTTCGAGCTCATCGGCGTCGACGCCGGGCCGGTCGCTGGGGACCCCATCCTGCGATCGATCGACCTCGTGGTTCCCGCCAATGGTGTCACGATGCTCGCTGGACCGTCGGGCGCCGGCAAATCGACGCTGTTGCGACTGCTGAACCGACTCGATGATCCGGTTGCCGGCGAGGTCCGGTGGCGTGGCCGGACCCTCACCGACTGGCCGCCGACCGAGCTGCGGCGCCAGGTGGCGATGGTGTTCCAACGGGCGCCGCTCTTCCCGGGCACGGTGCTCGACAACCTGCGGGTGGCGCTGGCCGACCTCGACGACGAGCGCGCCGCCCACGTGCTCGAACACGTCGGGTTGAGCGCAGAGTTGCTCGATCATGAGGCCGACAGCCTGTCGGGTGGCGAGGCGCAGCGGATGTGCGTGGCGCGGGCGCTGCTGACCGAGCCGGCGGTGCTGCTGGCCGACGAGCCGACGGCCGCGCTCGACCGGGCGGCCCGTGCCACGGTGGAGGATCTCGGCCGGATGCTCGCCGACTCGGGCATGGCCGTCATCTGGGTGAGCCACGACACCGATCAGCTGCGACGGCTCGCCGATCACGTCATCGTGCTCGCCGACGGCGCCGTGCGAGCGGTTGGACACCTGTCCGAACTCGACGCCAGCGCCGATCCCCTCGTCCGTCAATCGGTCGGCGCTCCGTGACCGGGCTCATGAGTGGTGGCATGCTCGCGGTCGAGCAGGGCGACATCGGCATCGTCGGGCTGGCGGCCTCGGGGATCCTCGTGGCGGTGGCCGTTGGGATCTCGCTGTGGCGCCAGCTCGGCCTCGAACGCAGCTTGATCTGGGCGTCGCTGCGGGCGCTCGTCCAGCTGCTGGCGGTCGGGTGGGTGTTGCAGTTCGTGGTCGATCCGGACGATCCGCTGATCTTCTCGGTGGTGTGGATCCTCGCGATGGTGAGCTTTGCGGCCTACACCACCTCGCGTCGAGCAGCCGAGGTGCCCAAGGTGCTGCCGCTGTCGCTGCTCGCCTACACGGCGTCGGCGATCGTGGTACTCGGGGTGCTCTTCGGCTTCGGCATCTACGACTTCGAAGGTCGCACGCTGGTTCCGCTCGCCGGCATGGTGATCGGGAACTCGCTCGCCGCGACGGTGCTCGTGTCTCGCCAGCTGTTGATCGCGGCGACCGAACAGCGCGGCGTGATCGAGGGACGCCTTGCGCTCGGGCTGTCGGCCAGCGAGGCATTCCGCCCCCATCTGCGTCAGGCGTTGCGCACGGCGCTCGTGCCGCAGATCGAGTCGACGAAGGCCGTCGGCATCGTGTTTCTGCCCGGCGCGATGGTCGGCCTGATCCTCGCTGGCGTCGATCCGGCCGATGCGGTCAAGGTGCAGGTGTCGGTGATGTACCTCGTGCTCGGCAGCGTCGCGACCACCACCGCGGTGATGAGCCTCGGGATCTCCCGCGAACTCTTCACCCCGGCGCAGCAGCTGCGCCGGCCAGCTCAGCGAACCGACGACTGACCGGCACGCCACCGACCGCACTCAGACGTTGAAGCGGAACTCCATCACGTCGCCGTCCTGGGCCACGTAGTCCTTGCCCTCGACGCGCATCTTGCCGGCGTCCTTGGCCGCGTTCCACGAGCCGAGCTGCAGGAGCTCGTCCCACTGGATGACTTCGGCCCTGATGAAGCCGCGCTGGAAATCGGTGTGGATCCGGCCGGCGCACACGGGGGCGGTCGAGCCCTCGTAGAACGTCCACGCCCGCGATTCCTTCTCGCCGGTGGTGAAGTACGTCCGCAGCCCGAGCAGGTGGTACGCCGAGCGGACCATCCGGAACAGGGCGCCTTCGCCGAGGCCGAAGCCTTCGAGGATCTCGGCGCGCTCGACGGGGTCCTCGATCGCCGCCGCCTCGGCCTCCATCTGGACGCACATGCCGATGATCTCGACGTTGTCGCCGGCGTTGTTGAACTCGGCGGCGACCATCGCCTCTTTCTCCGGGATCGATTCGATGTCGTCCTCGCCGACGTTGACCACCACGAGCACCCGACGATTGGTGAGCAGGAAGTACGGGGCGAGCGCTTCGCGGACGTCGTCCTTCAGCCCGGCGCGGTAGAGCGGGAGCCCCTCGGACAGCGCGTCGTAGGCGACCTGCAGGTGGGCGGTCTCCTCGGCCATCGACTTGTCGAGCTTCGCCTGGCGTTGCGTCTGGTGCAGGCGTTTCTCGACGGTCTCGAGGTCGGCGAGTGCGAGTTCGATCTCGACCACCCGCAGGTGTTCGAGCGGATCGGACGGCCCGGTGATGTCGTCGTTCACGAACGCCCGCAGCACGAACACGATCGCGTCGACTTCGCGGATGTTGGCGAGGAACTTGTTGCCGAGGCCTTCGCCTTTACTGGCGCCCTCGACCAGACCGCCGATGTCGACCACCTCGACCGCCGCGTGGACGGTCTGCTTCGACTTCGACATCGCCGACAGCTGGTCGAGCCGGTCGTCGGGCACCTTGGCCACCCCGATGTTGGGGTCCTTGGTGGCGAACGGGTACGGCGCGGCGAGCGCACCACCGCCGGTCAACGCGTTGTACAGCGAGCTCTTGCCCGCGTTGGGGAGACCGACCAGTCCGAAACGTTCCATGAGCCGCCCGAGGCTACCGAGCGATCCTTCCCGCCATCCCAAGCGCCTCTCCGATCGGAATCTCGGTGGCGTGCGTCCCGGATTCCGGAACCGGAGCCACCCAGATCTCGATGGCGGGTCGGCAGGTCGTCGCCCGTCGGATTCTCGGTGGCGTGCGTCCCGGATTCCGGAACCGGAGCCGCCCAGATCTCGATGGCGGGGAACGCGGGAGCTGGGCTGGGTGTCACGCAGCGCCAGGGGAGGGGCTGGGCGCCCACCGGTCGGTTGCGGACCGGATGCGGCGTGCCACCGAGTGCGGTGCGGTGGTGACGGCGCGATAGGTGAACCGGATCACGATCCAACCGGCGCCGACGAGGTCGGCATCTCGTTCACGATCGCGCTCGAACCCGGTCCGGTCGAGACCGTGGTGGGCCCACCCGTCGCACTCGAGGATCACCGGGCTGTCGATCACCCGGAAGTCGACCTCGTAGCCCTCGATCGTGGGATGGAACTCGACGGGCGGGAGCCCGAACCGTCGGATCAGGCGGACCATCGACGCCTCGAGTACCGAGTCGGCGGGTTTGCTGTCGATCGTCCACTCGTCGACCGCCCGGCGCAGCGCGGGGATGCCGGGCCGCCCTCGGCGGGAGTGGTCGGCGGCGGTGGCCTCGAGCGCAGCGAGGTCGGCGAGCCCCACGGCGATCGCGTGGCCGACGGCGTCGTGAACACCCGCGGCATCGACCGCCCCGAGGTCGGCCAGTGTGCGCAGGATGTTGGTGCACCGAACCCCGAACCGTCGCTGGGGTTCCAGGCGCCGGCGGTCGGTCGGGCGGTGCACGACGACGCCGCGCAGGCCCGCTTGGGTGCCCGCCCGGTCGTCGATCACGTCCACGGGGTCGATGTCTGGGCGCGGAACTCCCCACAGACGAGCGGCCGAGCGATGCGATGCGACGGCACCGGTACCGACGGCGGCGACGCCTGCGAGTATCCGCTGTTCCGGGGTGTCTGCGGTGCCCGGCAGTCGGGCCACGTACGGGTGGATCTGGACCAACGTGCCGGCATGGATCGCTCGATACCACGCCGACCGTGACAGGTCCGATCGTTCGAAGGTGATGATGCCATGGTGGGCCCGAGCCCAGTCGTCATAGTCGGACAGTCGCATGCCCACGCAGTGGGCGTCGCAGAGGCCGATGCGGAACCGATCCGAATCTCGGTGTCCTGAGTTCCGGAATGCGGAACTGACGTCACCGAGTTTTGGATGGCGGGGGCGTTTCGGAAGGGCGGCGGCGTTTCGGATGGGCGGCGGCCCGGCACTGGGAGGCGCGCGGAGGGGTACGATCGCCGAGATGACGCCCGAGCAGGCGCTGCTGCGTGTGATCCACTGCCTCGACCGGGCCCACGAGACCGGCTTCAAGGCCAAGGCGTTCACCCGGGCGCTCGACGTCGTGCGTTCCACCCCGCCGGTCGAACTTGCCGATCGGGCCGAGGCGGGCACCCTCACCGACCTCGACGGCATCGGATCGTCGACCGCCGCGGTGATCACCGACGCGCTCGCCGGCCGCGACCCGGCCTACCTCGCCAAGATCGAGGCCGAGTCGCAGGTGCCGATCACGCCCGAGGGGCAGGTGTACCGCGACGCGCTCAAGGGCGACTGCCACCTCCACTCCACCTGGAGCGACGGCGGCGCGCCGATCGAAGCGATGGCCGCAACGGCGATGGCGATCGGCCACGAGTACATGGTGCAGACCGATCACTCCGCTCGTCTCACGATCGCGCACGGCCTGAACGAGCAACGCCTGAGCGAGCAGCTCGACCAGATCGCCGCGGTCAACGCCGACATCTCGGCGGCCGGACACGACTTCCGCATCCTCGCCGGCATGGAGGTCGACATCCTCGAAGACGGCTCGCTCGACCTGTCCGACGACATGCTGGAGCGCCTCGACGTGGTGGTCGCCAGCGTGCATTCGAAGCTGCGCATGGAGCGCCAGCAGATGACCGAGCGGATGCTGATGGCGGTCGCTTCGCCGCACGTCGACATCCTCGGGCACTGCACCGGCCGGATGATCGGCAAGCGCCCACCGTCGGAGTTCGACGCCGACTACGTGTTCGCCGCCTGCGCGCAGTTCAACACCGCCGTGGAGATCAACTGCCGGCCTGAGCGGCTCGACCCACCGCGAGAGTTGCTCGACGTGGCGATCGAGTACGGCTGCTGGTTCTCGATCGACTCCGATGCGCACGCCACCGGCCAGTTGGAGTGGCAGCCGCTGGGTTGTGATCGCGCTGCCGAGCGTATGGTGCCGATCGACCGCATCGTCAACACGCTGTCCGCGGCCGATCTCCTCGCCTGGACCGCCGCCGATTGACCCGCGCCACCACTTTTTCGTCGAAGCGCTCCCCGCAAATCCGAAATGGCGCGGTTTCATCCCGCTCAGCGCAACGCTCGCGTGATTTTTCGGGTTGGGGCACCTGGTTGGGAGATGAACGGGGTGGTGTGCGGCACGGTTGGGGTCGATCGTCGGGCGCCGTAGGATGGCATGCCTATGTCGAAGAAGACCAAGAAGAAGAAGGCCAAGATGCGCCGCTCGAAGGCGAATCATGGCAAGCGCCCCAACATGGGCCGCTGACCACTACTCATCGCGCTCGCCTCGCTGGCTGCGTCTCGAACCGCTGAAGCGCCCGATGGGCCGCTCCGCCCGGAGCTGTCGATCGGGCGCTTCGTCGCGTCTGGGAGCGGGTGCCCGGCTTCGATGAGCCGGCCCCGGCGGGCGAGACTGCAGCCATGACCGACGGAGCACCCCCGATGGAACCACGCGTCGAGTGGTTGACCGTGGGCGGTGACGCCGCCACCTGGCGTTCGCTCGGGCTCACCGTGACCGACGACGGGATGATTCCGCTCGTCGGCACCTCGATCCGGATCGTCCCCGAGCACACCTCGGAAAGCGGGATCGTCGGCTGGTCGCTCAGTGGGATCACCCCCGAGGGCTCAGTGGCGGCCGCCGCCGGTGAGCCCGCGACCGAGGCGAGCGCGATCGACGTGGATGGCCTCGCGACCGACATCGTCGCGGCAACGACGCCGGTCTACGCCGCGCATCCCCTCGGGGCGTCGGGCCTCGACCACGTGGTGGTGCTCACGAGCGACCTCGAGCGCACGAGTGCGGCGATCGCTGCCGCGACCGGATACGACCTCAAGCGGATTCGCGAGGTCGGCTCGATGCGACAGGGCTTCCACCGCATCGGTCGGGGCGGGTTGATCGTGGAGCTCGTGGAACGCCCGGACCTCCCCGACGGCCCGGCGAGTTTCTGGGGCCTCGTGCTCATCGTCGAGGATCTCGACGCCGCGTGCGAGCTGATCGGGTCCGAGCGCATCTCCCCGCCGAAGGACGCCGTGCAGCCCGGCCGGCGGATCGCCACGATCCGAGCGGACGTCGGCCTCGGTCTCCCCGTCGCACTGATGACCCACTGAGTTGGCGGTCGACGGCTGTCCTCCGTTGTGCACCCGGGACGCGTCAGGGGGCGGACCCGGAGATCCGGATCCGCCCCCTGACCGCTCGTGAGATGAGCAGAAGGATCGTCGGCTCAGCCTGCGCTCGTCCACCCGTCCGGGTGACGGCGCCGGCGGGCGGCGGTGAGGAACAGCAGGCCGGCGAGCAGCACACCCGCACCGAGGATCAGGCCGTTGCTGGGCCCACCGCCGGTGCTGGCGAGTTCGCAATCGTCGGCTGGGTTGTCGTCGTTGTCCTGGCCGGGCACGCACACCGTGGTGGTGGGCGTGTCGCCGGGGACGGTGGTCGTGGACGTGTCGGTCGGCGGGTTGGCGCACGGTGATGTCGACGGCGGATACGACACGGTGGCGGTGGCGGTGACGCCCTCCACCGTGACGTCGATCGTGAGTCCCTCACGCAAGAACGCGTCGGTCGGATCGGGGATGAACGAGACGCCGTCGTCGGCGAGCATCCAGCCGGGCCAGTCGGTGGCGTTGCCGTTGGCATCCACCGTGGCGCCGGGCCAGACGATGGTGCCCGAGAAGGTGTCGACGACCACGGTCTCGACGAGGTTGCCGTTGCGGTCGCGGATGTCGAGCGTTGCCTGCGTCGACGTGGGTGTGAACCCTCTCGGCACGATCGTGTACCGGATGAAGGGTGCGTCGCCGATGCACTCCGGCGAGAACGCCGACACGTCGAGCGACCGGTCCGCCGCGGTGGTGGTGACGTAGTAGCCGCCGTCGTCGACAGGTGGGCTCGTCGCTACGCCGGTCTGTGCGGTCGCCGAGATGGGGGAGACGAGTGCTGCTGCGAGTGCGACGAGGAGCCCCATCTTGAGTCGCGGCCGCCGTCCGCGAGCTGCGCTCGCGGTGCGCCGTGTGGTCTCAGATGAGGTCATCGTTCCGCCTTTGTGGTGTTCACCGCCGTGAGTGTGCTCAGAAACTGACCACGCTCAGTGATGGGCAGCGTACTGGCGTCGAGCGCTCCTTGGCAAGCGGGAACACCCGGAGACCCTTGCATTCGTTGATGATCAAGGAATTCTCTCGACTGGTCGGCAATCATCACGCTTGGCGGTCGGACGACCACGGCGGTCGAATCAGCACGCAGAGTGGCAATCCTGTGGCGCGCTCGACGACCCAGGGTTCAGCGGTCGCGCAGGTGGTTCCCGAGCTCGATCGTGGCGGAGCCAGGATCCGCTTGCGTCTCGGAGCTGCGGTGCTCGACGCCGTCGGCGTCGATCCAGGTGGCGTCGATCTCGAGCGGTGTCGGGGCAACCGTCGGTGGTGTCCGGGTGACGAGCGTGTAGCCGTCGGCCACGTCCATGGGCCCCTCCATCTCGAGCGACAACACGGTCGACGCTCCCGCCGGCAGCGTGATGTACACCGACGTCACGAAGTAGTCGGCCTCCGAGCCGGGCTCGGTGATCGCCGACTTCCCGCCGAGCAGCACGTCCTGCACCGGGAGCCGGGTGAACACCGAGACACGCGTGCGGTTGGTGCCGACGGGGAGCCCGACCGGGTTGCCGATCACGTAACCGGGTTCGCCCTCGGTGGGCGCGCCGTTCGTGATCGTGACGTCGAGTCGGGCCGAGGTGGTGCCGGTACGGGCATCGGCGGTCACGTCGTAGGTCGCCTGCCGCGTCGAGGTAGTAGTCGATCTTGTTGCCGGCGGCGTTGTTCAGCGCCAGCGCCACACCGTCGCCGGTGCCGGGGTCGAGCAATGTGCCGCTCATGCCGATCTGCTCGAGTACCGCTTGATCGTCCGGGCGGCTCATCCATCCGGTGAACCGGCCCTGGTCGACCATCGGGCCGAGCGTGTCGATCAGGGTCGTCGGCGCCGGCAAGGTGCCCCCGAGCAGGGTGTCGATCACCGATCGGGAGAAGTTCTCCAACACGTCGACTCGCGCATCGACCTTGGTGAGGTCGTACTGCTCGTGGAGGAGGTAGTTCGCAGCGGTGTCGGCGGTCAGCTCAGCGGATTCGGCCTCGTCCGCTCCCACAGCCGGTGCTCCCTCGGGAAGCGGGATCGGCCCGGTGAACTCGAGGAATCGGGCGAGCGTGTAGACGTCCATCATGAACACGCCGTCGAGCTGTCCGCCGCCGCTCTGCGGGTACAGGTCGGCGATCGCCTTGCCGGTCGTGGCGATGTCGGGTGACATGTTGATGTTCTTCCACGGCTCGGAGCCGGTCGTGCCGCCGGGACCGGAGGTCAGGTTGAACGGTCCGTACCGGGCAGCCCATTCGTCGAGCCCACTCGCGTCGCCACTGCTGAAGCGTCGTGCGGTCGGGTCGCCGGCGAGGTTGAGGTCGTCGGAGCGACCGAACTTCGTCATCTCGATCTGCCCGTCGGTGACGGTCATCTCGGCCCAGTTCCCCATGAAGCCACCGCTGCCGCGTGCCTCAGACGGTGTGGTGAAGCCGATGTAGTAGGTGCGGGTGCCGTCGCCGCCGAGCAAGCGCGGAGCGGCGAGCGCCACGGTCAGCGCATCCTCGCTCCGTCGATGCTGCGCAGCCAGTTCGATGGCGAGGTCGTCGATGCGGTCGTCGACGGGAGACAGCAGCCAGGGGCTGTCGATCTCGGCGACGCGTGCCTGCAGGGTTTCGACTCGCTGCTGGATGTTGCTCAATGGGGTCTGCAGTGCTCGGACCTGGGCGATGTCGATGCGGCCGTCGGTGACGCTGAGCCGGTCGAGGTCGACCGCGTCGAGTTGGATGCTGAGGAAGCGGGCGGCGTCGGCGGCCTCGCTGCTGAGTTCGGTGACGACGCGGTGATGTTGCGCGAGGCCGGGCACGAACCGGGCGGCGGCAACGAGCGGGTTGGCGAGGCGCGAGTCGGCAGCGCCGAACGACGACCGCCGCCGCATCGAATGACGCCTTGGCTGCTGGGATGTCGCCCTCGCCGAGAGAGGTCAGACCGTCCTGGGTCTGGGAGTTGCCGTCTCGGAGGTCGTCGGCGGCGAGGTAGCCGAAGACGCCGAGCCCGACCACGGCAACGAAGGTGGTGATGGCTGCGGCAACGCCGACCAGGGCGACCACCCGCCGGCTCTCTCGGGTGCGGCGTGAGAAGCCGACGGCGGCAACGTAGCCGCCGAGTGCCACGCCGATCAGGGTGGACGCACCGAGGAACCAGTCGAGTTGGCTGCGCGCAGCGATGTTCAAGGCGACACCGATCAGTGCAGCGTTCAGGAGGCCGCGTCGTCCTGGGATCACGGGGAGCACGAATCCGACGACGGCAGCGGTCACGCCGAGGACGGTTCCGACGATCGAGAACGAGGTCAACCCGGCGACGAGGGTGACCAGGGCGGCGTCCCATCGCAGCGCCGAGGCGCCGAGCCAGGTGGCCCCGCCGACAGCGAGGGCGACGAGCAACGTGTCGACGAGTGGCCCGCCCGTCGGTTGTGGTCCGCCGATCGTGGCGACCAGTCCGGCGACAGCGGAGACGGCGAGGATCGACCAGCGCACCCGCGCCGGTGACCACGCGGTGCCCTCGACCGGTGAGGGTGGGGCCAGCGTCATGCCGGCACCACCGCGTTCCGTTTGTGGGCCCGCTCCGCCCGTCGAGCCGCAGCCCGCTCCGCCTTCATGTCGGTCGTCACGCTAGTGGTGCCCCGTCAGCGGTGCCGGAGGCCTGACGATTCCTTGACAATTGGGTTTGCGGGGTTCCGGGTCTCACGATCGGCGGGTGCTCGACCGGGTGCTCGACCGGGTGGTCATCACGAGCAGTCCGAGCCCGCCGAGGATGAGCGCGAGCCCGATGAGGGCGATCGACGGCGACACGTCGCTACCGGTGCGCGGCAGGCGACTCCCGCCGGCCACGACCGGCGGCGCCGTGGTGGTGGTGCTTGTGGTGGTGGTCGGTGTGGCCGTCACCGTGGGAGGCGTCGTCGGTGGTGGCGTGGCCGTCGTAGGTGGCGGCTCGACGTGAGGTGCCGTGGTGGTCGGCGGGCGTTGGGGAGTCGTGTCCGGAACCGTCGGCGGGCTGGTCGTTGTACTGCTCGTGGATGTGGTCGCGGGCACGACGTCGGCGAACCGGATCGTCTGCTCGGCGGCGTCGGGGTCGTGGTGGGCGGCGACGACGCGCCCCGATGCCGCCACGATCAGCTGCTGGTAGACCACCACCACATGACCGAGCAGCGGTGAGTTGCCCGGCACGGCGAACTCGACGTCGACGCTGCCGTCGGGTGCATCGGGCACGAACCTGGTCGAGCCGGTGATCCCGGTCGGGATCGGCTGTCCGACATCGCTCTCGCCCGCTGCATCCCCGGTCGGTGTCACCATCAGTTCGCCGGTGGCGAGGTACTCGGTGCCGGGGACGAGGGCGGTGTAGGTGACGGTGTCGATGATCTCGGCGTCGCCGTCGACGAGTTCGACCAGCTGGTCGCCGTCGCTCGCATCTCGGGCGGCCGTGCCGATCGACGCTGTGGGCACCGTGTTGGTGTAGGTGAGCTCGCGGACGCTGTTGTCGCCCTGGGGCACGTGCGCGAACGTGACCGGTCCGCCGTCGCCGAGTCCTGCTGCCCACGCCGGCCGGCCGACCTCGGTGATCGTGTATGTCCCGGCGGTCGTCTCGATCGGGGGTGTCAGTCCGTCGACGCCGGTCGTGACCCGGCCGAGCGACGTTCCGTCGGTGGCGGTCACGTCGAACTCGAAGCCCGACATGTCGCGTGTGCCCTGCACGTCGGCGGCGTCGAGCACCTTGCGCACGGCGAACCCACCGACCACCGAGGGTGGAGGTGGGGGTGGTGGCGGCACGACAGCCACGTGCACCGACGCGGATTGGGGACGTCCGCTCCACGTGATCTGGCCCTGGATGCCGGTGCCCGCGTACAGCGAGACGTCGGCGGTCGGGGCCTGGGTGTGGAAGGCGAGTTCCCACGTGGGCGAGGTGACGGTCACGTCGAAGCGTGCGACGCCGGATGCGTCGGTCACGTCGGCGCTGAGGGGATTCGCGGTCAGCGCGAATCGGGGGTCGGGCGCCATGGTCGCCGCCATCTCCATGGTCGGCCAGCCGAGCTGCTCGGCGGCGACCCACCGGGCGGTGTCGTCGGGCGAGTCGGCCGAGCGGTCCACGGTCGCGACGGCGTCGATCGTGCGGGCGCCGTCGATGCCGATGTCGGACAGCGCCACCACGGGCACGAACCCCACCGGCTTGCCCGTGGCGTCGGACGCCCGCACCTCGAGTTGGTGGGTGCCGAGCTCGGTGGGCGCCGACCCGTCCGGGGCGGCCCAGACCATCTGGAGTCGTACGCCGCCGACAGCGTGCTGCGCCTCCGCCACGTCCACCAGGCGCTTCGCCATCGCGTAGCCGTTGCGCAGCGCCGAGAACTCGCCGCCGGATCCGTCGACGACGGCGGTGTCGCGAGCGAGTTTGAGCCCGGCGACGGCGCCGCTCGGGCTGACGTCCTCGACGAACATCTTCACCCCGAAGTTGACCGCAACGTGCCGACGGCGTGTGTACTCACCGCCCCCGAACAGCAACGGCTGCCGCCATTCTCCTGACGCGATGTCGTACTCGCCGGATGCGTCGATGCCGTAGGGGACCACGCGGTCGCCGCCGAAGCTCGACATCAGTGCGGCTGCCCGCGCCATCTCGCCGACGTCCCACACCGCCGGGTCGGGCTGCAGCGACACCGATCCCTCACCGCTGACGTCCTCCATCACGCAGTAGCCGACGCCGAGCGAGTTGTTGTGCGCCGCGGGGACCTGCCACCTCGGGCCGTAGTGGGCGCCGATGAACGCGAACGGCCCACCGTTGCCGTTGGGGCCCGTTCCCGGCCAGGTCCGCATCGTTGGCGACGGTGCAATCGACCCTCCGAACCCATTGCGCCCGGATCCGGCGGCGCCGTGTGCGACGTCGCTCGGCGGTGGGGGAGCGGCGTCGGTCGTCGGTGCCCGCCCGGTGCCGGCGATCACCAGCAGCGCGACGACCGCCGTGGCGATCGCGGCCGTGGTCGCAACGCCGTGCCGTTCGGGGAGCGTGTCCGATCCGTGCTCGCCCGCGCTGTCGATCTGTTTCATCCCGTGCTCCGTTCGCCCTGCAACTTGTGGCTGTGTGCACCGACAGTGGGCGCCGACTCACGAAGAGCGGAAGGCGTCGATACTCGAGCCGGTCGAGCATCGGCTCCGCCCACCGAGACCGCTGCAATGTTCAGAAAGCGTCAAGGTGGCTGGCCGGGCATGGGCGCTGCGACGCAGCGAAACCACGCAGAGTGGTGCATTGGAGGCGGGCGACTGATGCCGCGAAATGGCTCAAAACCCGATGAATTCGCAGGTGCGCGGAGCTTTCGGACGCGCTGAACGGAATCGTGATGAAATCCTGAGGGATTTGTGCGACCACGAACAGTGGTGGACGGTTACTGTTGTGATCGGCGACAATGATCGAGCGGATTGGAAGGCGGAGATGTCGAAGGCGGACATGGAGACACGAGCACTACGGGAGCAGACCCTGACCTTGCCGGTCGGTCAGCCGCGTACGCCGGTGCGACGCCGGCCGGGTACGGAGTTGCAGTTGGTTGGGCCGCCGCATGAGCCGGCACCGGCGCAGCCGAGCCCACGGCGTCTGCGTCGCTTGCTGATTGCGTCCGATGTCGTGGCGATCGTCGCTGGCTATGCCGCGGCGACGGTGATCCAGCAACTCGTGAACCCGGTTCCTGATGCGACCTTGCGTGATGAGGTGTTGTTCGCCGCGTTCATGGTGCCCGTGTGGGTGTTGATGATGGGCGCGAACAACTTGTTCTTGGCCCGGGCGGTGAGCCGATTCGGTGAGGAGCTGCGGCGTTTGTTCGTGAGCGGCTTGATGGCGACGGGGTTCTTGGTGGCGGTGCTGTTCCTCGCCCAGTACGACCTCCTGTCGCGGCTGTGGGTGGGGTTGTTGTTCGTGTGTGTGACGTCGTCGTTGGTGGCGTCGCGGCTTCTTGCGCGGCGGGTGTTCGGCAAGTTGCGTCGCGAGGGTCGGATCCGTCGGCCGGTGGTCATTGTCGGCACGGGTTGCGAGGCGATCTCGCTGCTGCACGCAACGCAGCGTCGTCCTGATCTTGGGTATGAGGTGTTGGGTTTGACCGGTGATCAACTCGATGCAGCAGGGAGTCCGGTACTCGGTTCGATCGATGAGACGGCTGAGGTGATCCGGCGCACGGGGGCCGTTGGGGCGATCTTGTCGGTGGCGTCGCTGGAGCCTGAGGTGGTGAACCGGCTCACGCGGACGCTGACTGACGCTGGTTGCCATGTGACGTTGTCGTCGTCGCTGCATGACATCGACATCACCCGCACGAGGTCGCAGTCGATCGATGGGCGGCTGATGATCTATGTCGAGCCGACGAACCGTTCGCGGATCCATCTGTTCTTGAAGCGGATCTTTGATGTGGTCGTGGCCGGTGTGGCGTTGTTGTTGACGTTGCCGATCGTGGCGATTGCGGCGCTGTTGATCAAGCTCGACTCGAAGGGGCCGGTGTTGTTCCGGCAGGTTCGTGTCGGCAAAGACGGTGAGCCGTTCGAGATGATCAAGTTGCGTTCGATGGTGCAAGACGCCGAAGCGCAACGGTCCGAGCTCGATGACCTCAATGAGCGTTCGGGGCCGCTGTTCAAGATGAGCGCCGATCCGCGTATCACCCGGGTAGGGCGTGTTCTGCGCAAGACGTCGATCGATGAGTTGCCGCAGTTCTGGAACGTGCTGCGCGGTGACATGAGCGTGGTGGGTCCTCGCCCGGCATTGCCGTCGGAGACCGAGCACTGGGCGCCGGATCTGCGTGAGCGTCTCCGTGTGCTTCCGGGCATCACTGGCATGTGGCAGGTGTCCGGGCGGGCAGAGGCCGACTTCGAGCTGTATCGCCGTTTGGATCTGTTCTACGTCGACAACTGGTCACTCACCCACGACATCCAGATCGTGGCCAAGACGTTCATGGTCGTGTTGCTGCGACGCGGCGACCAGTGACTGCAGTTTCTTCGGCCATCCACGTTTCGTCGTTGGGTGCAAAGTAGAACCTGTGCATTCTGTTGCTGTACCCCAATCGCTCGAGCTCGCAGAGTTCACCGACATGGCGGGTCGTTGAACCGCGACGGAACCGAATTCGTTGTGTTCCTGGTCTGGGTGCTGCTCGGGGTGATGGTCGTGATCGCCATCAACGCAGCCAAGACCCCCTCGTTTGTTGCGCGAGGCGTGCACCCGAATCCCCTGCAGCGTCGTGGCCCGCGCCCCGCGCCGTGCCCCAGTCGTACTGAAGCGCAGAGCATCCACTCAGCACTGCCCCCGAGCCTCGTCGGGTGACGGGATAGGGTCGAACCGGTGAGGATCTCGGAGCGCGTCGACAACGCTGTGCGGGCGATGGCCGAACTCGCGGCCACCGGTGGGTCGAGCGCCAAGGCCGAGGCGATCGCCACCAGACAGGGCATCTCGTTGAAGTTCCTGTTGGACATCTTCCGCGACCTGAAGCGCGGTGAACTCGTTCGCTCGAAGCGGGGCCCCGACGGCGGGTTCACGCTGTCGCGTCCGCCGGAAGAGATCTCGCTCGCGGACATCTTCCGCGCGGTCGACGGTCCGTTGGCCGACGTACACGACGAGAGCCTCCGCGATCTGCACTATCAGGGTCCGGCGGCAGGGCTGCCGGAGGTGTGGATGGCCGTCAGGGGGAGCTTGCGTCGCGTGCTCGAGACGGTGACGCTCGCCGACCTGGTGGCGGGCGAACTTCCGGCGGAGGTCGCCGACCTGGCCGCCGAATACCGTCGAACCACCGAGGAGCGGCATGGCACGCGACACTGACTCCACCACCGACGAACTCGCCGCCGCGCTCGGCGCGGTGCGGGCCGCGTCGGAGGTGTGCCGGGGCGCGCAGGGCCGTCTGCTGGCCGGGCACACCTTGACCAAGGGCGACGAGAGCCCGGTCACGATCGCCGACTTCGCTGCGCAGGCGGTGGTGTGCGCGGAGCTCACCGACTCGCTCGGCGCGATCGAGATGATCGGTGAGGAGGAGTCCGACGACCTGCGAGCACCCGACGCGTCCGATCTGCTGGATGCGGTGGTGGGCCTCGTTGCGTCGCAGCGCGGCGATGCGGTGTCGAGCGGCACGGTGCTCGACTGGATCTCGGTCGGCTCGTCCGCTGGCACCACCGACCGCTACTGGACGCTCGACCCGATCGACGGCACCAAGGGGTTCCTGCGCGGCGAGCAGTACGCGATCGCGTTGGGTCTGATCGAGCGGGGCGAGGTGATCCTCGGTGTGTTGGGGTGTCCAAACCTGCCGAATCCCGATGGCTCCACCGGTGCGATCTTCGCCGCCACCGACGGGGTGTGCGAGGCCTGGTACGGATCGGCTGCGACGCCGCAGTCGGTGCGCGTCGCCGCGCCGGCAACGCTGGCCGAGGCGCGCTTCTGCGAGTCGGTCGAGTCCGGCCACTCGAATCAGGATCACTCGGCACTGATCGCCGCCCGCCTCGGGATCACCGCCGAGCCATACCGCATCGACAGCCAGTGCAAGTACGCGGCGGTCGCCCGTGGCGACGCGTCGATCTACCTCCGGTTGCCGACCCGGGCCGACTACGTCGAGAAGATCTGGGATCACGCCGCCGGAAAGTTCGTCGTCGAGCAGGCCGGGGGAGTGGTCACCGACGTCACCGGGGTGCCACTCGACTTCTCGCACGGAGCGAAGCTGCAGGCCAACAGCGGCGTCGTCGCCACCGATGGCCGCTTTCACGATCAGGTGATCGAGGCCGTCCACTCGGTCCTGGGCTGACCGGCGGAGACCGGCGGCAATCGCACCCACTGCCGCGTCCGCCAGATCCGCAAGACTGGGCGGGTGCAGGAACTCCCCACGATTCTCGTCACCGGCGGTGCCGGCTACATCGGGTCGCACACCGTGCGAGCGTTGCGAGCAGCTGGCCGTGAGGTCGTGGTCATCGACACGCTCGAACTCGGTGACGCCGACGCGGTGATCGGTGCGCCGATCGTGCAGGGCGACATCGCCGATGCGGGACTCGTCGGTCAGGTGCTGCGCGACTTCGGCGTGTCCGACGTGGTGCACTTCGCCGCCTACAAGTCCGTCGGCGAGTCGATGGAGTCGCCCGGTAAGTACTGGCGCAACAACGTGGCCGGTACGGCGGAGTTGTTGGAGGCGTGTCGGCACGCAGGTGTCGAGCGCTTCGTGTTCTCGTCGTCGTGCTCGGTGTACGGCACGCCCGAGCGAGTGCCGGTGACGGAGGACGCAGCGATCGCGCCGGAAAGCGTGTATGCCGAGACCAAGGCCACCGTCGAGCGGATGCTGCGCTGGTACGGCGTCACCAGCGGCCTGCGTTCGGTGAGTCTGCGCTACTTCAACGCCGCTGGTGCCAGCTCTGATGGACGCATCGGTGAGGACTGGAACCACAGCATCAATCTGGTGCCACTGGCCATGAAGGCGGTGCTCCTCGACGACCGCCGGTTGCAGGTGTTCGGGGCCGACTACGACACCGTCGACGGGACGTGCATCCGCGACTACATCCACGTCGAGGATCTGGCCGGTGCGCACGTGAAGGCGTTGGAGTATCTCGCCGGCGGTGGTCCGACGGTGGAGGTCAACGTGGGCACAGGGGTCGGCTCGTCGGTGTTCGACGTGATCGGTGCGACCGAACGGGTGAGCGGGCGTCCGGTGCCCCACGACGTCGTCGATCGTCGCCCAGGTGATCCGGTCGCGACGTTCGCGGATCCGGCACGGGCGCGTGAGGTGCTGGGCTGGACGGCCGAGCACGATCTCGACCAGATCGTGCGGACGGCCTTCGACTGGCACCGCAGTCGGGTGTGACAGCACCGATATGCGAGATGCTTGATCGACTCTTGACTGCGGATCGGGTGCACGTCGGTCGATAACCCACTATTCTCCACCGAGTTGGTAGAGAATCGACGACGGAGGAACCCATGACCGAGACGACCACGAGCGCCGTGGCGAGCCCGACTGCCCAGCTCACCGCAGGACGGTTGACTCACCTGCAGCGGCTGGAGGCCGAGGCGATCCACATCATGCGCGAGGCGGTGTCCGAGGCCGAGCGTCCAGCGTTGTTGTATTCGATGGGCAAGGACAGCTCGGTGCTGTTGCGCCTGGCGGTGAAGGCGTTCTACCCGTCGACGCCGCCGATGCCGATGGTGCACGTCGACACGTTGTGGAAGTTCCAGGCGATGTACGAGTTCCGCGATGCGCAGGCCGCCGCTCACGGCATGGAGTTGATCGTGCATCTCAACCCCGAGTGCGTCGAGAAGAACATCAATCCGATCGATCACGGGTCGGCGACGCACACCGACATGTGGAAGACCGAGGGTCTCAAGCAGATCGTCGACGAGCGCAAGTTCGACGTGATGTTCGGCGGCGCCCGTCGCGACGAGGAGAAGTCGCGAGCGAAGGAGCGGGTGTTCTCGATCCGCAGTCCGCAGCACCAGTGGGATCCCAAGCGGCAGCGTCCCGAGTTGTGGCAGCTCTACAACGGTCGGCGCAACAAGGGCGAGACGGTGCGGGTGTTCCCGATCTCGAACTGGACCGAACTCGACGTGTGGCAGTACATCCATCTCGAGCAGATCCCCTTGGTCGACCTCTACTTCGCGAAGCCGCGCCCGGTGGTGGAGCGTGACGGCACGTTGATCGTGGTCGACGACGACCGGATGCCGCTGGAGCCCGGTGAGGTCCCCCAGATGCGCACGGTGCGGTTCCGCACGCTCGGTTGCTACCCGTTGACGGGGGCGATCGAGTCGACCGCCGACACCTTGCCGGGGATCATCCAGGAGATGTTGCTGGCCACCACGTCAGAGCGTCAGGGCCGCGTGGCCGATCACGACGGCATCAGTTCACTCGAGAAGAAGAAGCAGGAAGGGCACTTCTGATGGTGGCTCCAACGACCACGACGGCATCGCAGGACTTGATCGCGGAGAACATCGAGGAGTACCTCGTCCAGCACCAGTACAAGAGCCTGTTGCGGTTCATCACGTGTGGCTCGGTCGACGACGGCAAGAGCACCTTGATCGGGCGCCTGCTGTACGAGACCCATCTGGTGTTCGAAGATCACCTCGCCGCGCTCGAGGTCGACTCGGCCAAGGTCGGCACCCAGGGCGGCGATCTCGACTTCGCACTGCTGCTCGACGGCCTGTCGGCCGAGCGCGAGCAGGGGATCACGATCGACGTCGCCTACCGGTTCTTCACCACCGAGCGCCGCAAGTTCATCGTGGCCGACACGCCCGGCCACGAGCAGTACACCCGCAACATGGTCACCGGCGCGTCGACCGCAGACGTCGCCGTGATCCTGGTCGATGCCCGCAAGGGTGTGCTCACCCAGACCCGTCGCCACAGCTTCCTGGTGTCGCTGCTCGGCATCAAGCGGGTGATCGTGGCCATCAACAAGATGGACCTGATGGACTACTCCCACGAGGTGTTCTCCTCGATCCAGGAGGAGTACACCGACTTCGCGAACCGCATCGGTCTCGACGACATCACGTTCATCCCGTTGTCGGCGTTGAAGGGCGACAACATCGTCGAACACAGCGCAAACACGCCGTGGTATCACGGCCCGACGCTGCTCGGGTTCCTCGAGACGGTGCCGGTCGACGACGACCTGGCCGAGCAGAGCTTCCGCATGCCGGTGCAGTGGGTGAATCGCCCGAACCTCGACTTCCGTGGGTTCTCGGGTCGGATCGTCGGTGGCTCGATCAAGCCGGGCGACCCGATCCGGGTGTTGCCGGCGGGCACCACGAGCACGGTCGATCGGATCGTGACGATGGACGGCGACCTCGACGAGGCGATCGCCGGGCAGTCGGTCACGATCACGCTCGCCGACGAGATCGACGTCAGCCGCGGCGACGTCTTGTGTGCCGCCGACGATCCAGCGGAGGTGGCCGATCAGTTCGAGGCGCACATCGTGTGGATGCACGAAGACGCGATGCTGCCGGGCCGGCCGTACCTGGTGAAGGTCGGTGCGCGGACGGTGGGCGCGACGATCTCGCATCCGAAGTATCGGGTCGACGTGAACACCCTCGATCACCTGGCGGCGAACACGCTGGAGTTGAACGAGATCGGCGTGTGCAACGTCAGTCTCGATCGGCCGATCCCGTTCGATCCGTACGACGTGAACCGTGACACCGGCGGCTTCATCGTGATCGACAAGCTCACCAACGTCACGGTCGGTGCGGGCCTGCTGCACTTCGCGCTGCGCCGGTCGCACAACATCCACTGGCAGGACGTCAAGGTCGACAAGGGCGCCCGCGCCGGGCTGAACAGTCATGCGCCGGCGGTGCTCTGGTTCACCGGGTCTGTCGGGTTCGGGCAAGTCGACGATCGCGAACATCGTCGAGTCGAAGCTGCACGCCCAGGGTGTGCGCACCTATCTGCTCGACGGCGACAACGTGCGTCACGGCTTGAACCGCGATCTCGGGTTCACCGATGCCGACCGGGTGGAGAACATCCGTCGGATCGCCGAGGTCGCCGGCGCTGATGGTCGACGCCGGTCTGGTGGTGTTGGTGTCGTTCATCTCACCGTTCCGTGCCGAGCGCCGCCTGGCGCGTGAGGCGGTCGAGGACGGCGAGTTCATCGAGGTGTTCGTCGACACCCCGCTCGAGGTGGCCGAGCAACGCGACCCGAAGGGCCTCTACGCGAAGGCTCGCCGCGGCGAACTGTCGAACTTCACCGGGATCGATTCGCCGTACGAGCCGCCGGAGCGCCCGAGGTCCGTGTCGACACCAGCGAGATGACCGCCGAGGAAGCCGCCGACGCGGTGATCGCCGCACTCGAGCGCTGGGGGCGGCTGCGCCCCCTCAGAACGTGCTGGGCCGACACGGCAGAGCTGCTGCAACGGCCCTGGCACGCCCCGAAGGCGGGTCTCCACTCACCGATTTCAGGATCAGAACAATTTTTCCTCAAGTCGCTTTTGTTACGGACCGATGACAACCCATGGTCAGTCGTATCTCCGCCTGTGCGCTGTCGTTCGCCGCTGCTGCGTCGTTCGTCCTCGTTGATTCAACCGTCGGCCCATCGGTCTCCGCCGCAGACTTCGTGCCTGCGGCGCAGCTCGCTGCTGCGCTGGACCTCGCGCCGGAGGCGCGCCACTCGTTGGAACCTGGTTTCGAGGCGGTGGTCGTGGACCGGTTCGACCGGACGTTGAGGCGTAGCCTCGGGTCCGCTGATTCAGGTGGCAAGTGGACGCTCGGCGGCAAGCGCTCGAGCTTCTCGGTGTCCGGCGAGCGTGGTCACCTCGCGTCTGCCGAGGCCCGGGCAGCGGGGCAAATGCGTATCTGAGGTCCGCCGAGCTGGAGAGCAGCGACGTGTTGGTGGACGTGTCGCTCGACAAGCCGGCGTCCGGCGGTGGCACGTACGTGTCGGTGATCGGGCGCCACGTGGTGTCGCCGTAGCGGGGCGACTACCTGGTGAAGGTGCGCTATCTGCCGAATCGGTCGGTGCAGCTGTCGTTGGTACGTCGACGTGGCTACCGCGAGACCACGTTGGCGTCGCTGCGCACAGTGCCGGGATTGTCGGAGTCGCCGGGCGAGGCGTTGAGGGTTCGGTTGCAGGTCGAGGGTGCGTCTCCCACGCAGTTGCGGACCAAGGTGTGGAAGGCGGGCGAAGCCGAGCCCGCTGCGGCTGGATGTTGTCGGCAGACAGACGACCAGCTGCGGGGTCATCGCAGGCCGCTGGCGGGATTGGGTGTCATGACGTACCTGTCGGCGTTCCACGACGAACGCTCCGGCCGAGGTGTCGTTCGACAACTGTGCTCCGCGAACCGACGGCTCGACACGACCGCAGCTCCGACGACGACCAGGCTCCGACGACCACGCAGGCTCCGACGACGACGCGGCTCCGACGACGACGCAGGCTCCGACGACGACGGTTGCTCCGGTTCCGACGACGACGGTTGCTCCGGTTCCGACGACGACGGTTGCTCCGGTTCCGACGACGACGGTGCCGGCGCCGCCGGTTGGTGGTGGTGTGTCGGGGTTGGCTGGCACGGTGGTGGGGAGTCGTGCGTATTCGGTTCCGTCTGGGGCGTTGGTGGTGTCGTCGTCTGGGAGTGACGCTGGTGCGGGGACGGTGGGTTCGCCGTTGGGTTCGGTGTCGCGTGCGGTGGAGTTGGCGTCGTCGGGTTCGACGATTGTGGTTCGTGGTGGGGTGTATCACGAGTCGGTGACGGTGCCGAGTTCGAAGCGGTTGACGATTCAGGCGTGGCCGAATGAGGCGGTGTGGTTTGATGGTTCGACGCGTGTTGATGGTTGGGTTGCGTCGGGTGGGGTGTGGCGTAAGGACGGTTGGACGACGGAGTTCGATGCGTCGCCGACGTATACGCGTGGTGCTGCTGACAGCAGTGATCCGTTTTGGGGGTTCATCAATGCTGAGTTCCCGATGGCGGCTCATCCGGATCAGATCTGGGTTGATGGTGTTGCGTTGAAGCAGGTTGGTTCACGCATCGCAGGTCACGGCTGGGACGTTCTTCCATGATCGTGGAGCGAATCGTCTCTACATCGGGTCGAACCCGGCCGGCAAGGAAGTCCGCGCGTCGGACTTGGTGAGGGCCTTCCGGCTCGTCAGCAACAACAGCGTGCTGCGTGGCTTCGGCATTCGCCGCTACGCGCCGTCGGTTCCCGACATGGGAGCGGTCACCCTGGAGCGGTCCGGGATCGTGGTCGAGCACGTCGCGGTGTGGGACTCATCCACCACCGGCATCAGCGCGATCACGTCGGGCGTGACGTTGCGGAATGTGCATGTTGCTCGGAGTGGGATGTTGGGTGTGCATGGCAATCATTCCGATGGGTTGGTGGTGGATCGGGTGTTGTCGGAGGACAACAACACCGAACGGTTCAACACCTCGCCGGTGTCGGGTGGTGTGAAGGTGACTCGTGCTCGTGACATCACCGTGCGTGACAGCGTGTTCCGTGACAACCGCGGCCCGGGCTTGTGGATCGACGAGTCGGTCTACGACATGAAGATCACCGGCAACGAGATGCGTGACAATCAGGGTCATGGGGCCTCGATCGAGATCTCGGCCAAGGCGGTGTTCGCTGACAATGTGGTGGCTGGCAATGGTGGTCATGGCATCAAGGTGAACAACACCAGTGACGTGCGGATCTGGAACAACACGTTCGTGGGCAACGGTCGCAGTATCAATCTGGTGCAGGACAGTCGTCGTCATGGGCCCAGCGCTGCTGGTCGTGATCCGCGGTATCCGAATGATCCGACGATGACGTGGTTGTTGGGCCCGGTCGAGGTGTTCAACAACGTGATTGCGAATCCGCAGAGCGGGAACTGTTTGTTGTGTGTGGAGGACTACTCCCGTCAGCGTTCCGCTGAGCAGATTGGTGTGGTTGCGGACTCCAATGTGTACAACCGTGTGACGTCGAGGTCGCCTCGGTGGGTTGTCGTGTGGTCGCGTGGTGCTGGCAATCCGGCGGTGTTCACCGATGTGTCGGGCTTCGAGTCGGCAACGGGTCAGGAGCGCAACGGTTCGATCGTCACGGGAGCGCCGGTGGTCGATCCATCAGGGCGTCCGAACGTGAACATGCCGGAGTCGTCAGCCCGGCCGCTGCCCCGCCGACATCGCGACTGGCCGGACAGGACGCAGGTGCACGGCACCACGGTGCCTGGTGGTGAGCTGCGGCGGCGAGATGGTGCGGAACGCTACGGGGCGGCACCCTCGAACACGACGATCGGCGTACCCGTCGTCTGTGTCACTGCGATCTGGACGACGCTGCGCTGGTCCAGGGGAACGACATAGACGACAGTGCTCGTCGAACTGTCACCTGGAGCGATGGACTCGGCAAACGGTGTGGTCCCCGATCCGGACAGCACGACGCCGGGAGCACGATCGTCGCCGTACGTGACCTCGACCAGAGTGCGCTCGAGAGAGATCTCAGCGTCGGAGTTGTTCGTCACTTCCACCTGGACCCGCAGCGCAGGACCGGCGATCTCGCCCTGCATCCTGGCTTCGCCGTCGATCGCCTCGATGTCGCACGAGTCGCACCGAAAGGCCGGTCCCGAAGTCGCCGGTCTCGTCGAGGGCGATCTGGTCCATGACGACGACGGTGTCGACCGGAACGGTCTCGAGCGACCCGGGTTGTGATGTCGTCAACGATATGCCGACGACGTGGGTGTCGAGCCGGGAATGGTGGGTCCTCCTGCAATCGGCGAGCTTCCCTCGGACACAGCCTCGTCGTGACTGTGGAGATCTCGTCTGCTGTGGAGGTTGAGACCGTGGTGGACTCACCATTGCTCGTGCTGTCGGAGTCGCCAGCTGCCGTCAGGGCGAACACGACCACTGTGACGATAGCGACGGCGCCAGCGCGACGGCGGTTATCCGGCCCCTCTTCGTGTTGATCCACTTCCCATCCATGCATGTCCTCCGCCTCGCGAAATACCGGCTCCTGCCCGGGCTTCAGCCAACGTTAGGCCTTCGAGTGCACGTCTGGAGCGCGGGTGCGTCAAGTGTGCGATCGTTGCAGGTCGGGCTGGCTCCTGGGTGTGGCTTCGACGGCGATGTCGGACATCATGCGGTCGGAGCCGTAGAGTTCACGTTCTGGGTGGCCGATGAGAACGGATCTGGAAGCGTGAGAGTACGCATTCCGCGTGCCGTGGCGGCAGTCTCTGCGCAGGGAATCCAGGCGCTGGGGAGCTTTCTCCTTCAGGTCCTCGCCGCGCGTCAGCTCGGACCTGCTGGGTTCGGGACCTTTGCTTTCCTGTTCGGAGCGATCGTCATGGCGACGGCCCTGTCGACAGGTCTGATCGGCGACTCGCTCACGGTCCTGGACCGACACGAACCACGCGTGCGGGCGGCGTTGTGGCGGCTCACGTGGGTCGTGGTCGGCGGGTCCGTCACGGTCGGCCTCGCGATCTGTCTCACGCTGGACACGATGTCGGGTTCCACCTGCCTCGCGTTCGGCGCGGCGATGGCCGCCTTCATGCTTGCGGATCTGTGCCGCCGACTGTTGATGGCACGACTGATGTTCTGGAGCCTCGTCGTGGTCGATGCCACGGCCGCCTCGGCTGCCCTCGGGTTCGTCGGCCTCGTCGCGGTGAGCGGGTCAGTTCGACCTCGTCCACTTCCTGTTGGCGATGGTCGTCGGCCAGCTCACTGCATGCACCATCGCCCTCCTTCGACTGCCATCGGGAGGAACGGCGGCGGGCGCCGAGTGAATGGGGGGCGTGGAAAGCTGTGCTCGGTTTCGGTTCGTGGCGAGCCGCGCAACAATTCGTGCGTCCGACGATGCTCAACGTGGCCCGTTGGATCGTGTTGGTCGCCGCCGGACAGGCCGCAGTCGGCGAGCTCGAAGCCGCACGGATCCTGGTGGCGCCCGCCATGCTGCTCGTTCAGGGCGTCGGGCTCGTTCCTCGTTCGCGACCTATGCCGCAGACCGCGAGCTCGGCATGGCTCGGCTGCTGGACCGGTGCAGACCGGGCAGCGGTGGTGATGCTCGCCGGTGCCCTCGTCGTGGGGAGCTCCGCCGCGGTCGTTCTCTCCTGGGTCGGCAGCGCGGTGACCGGTGGCCGCTTCGAGCTCAGCGTGGTGGCCGTCCTCGGTTGGGCCGCGTACGCAGCCTCGTGTGCGGCGGTGCTGCCGTTCGGCAGCCTCGCTGCCGTGCTGGGGCAGCAGCGATTCGTGTTCTTCCTCCGCGTCGCCGACTCGGTCGCGTCGCTGGCGATCACGGCCTTTGTCGTGCTGACCCTGCAGGCGAGCACGGACTGGGTTCCCTGGTTGCTGTCGGTGGGGTCGATCGTGGGCGGCCTCCTGTGCCGACAGGTCATCCTTCGACCCGGTGTGGGTGATGCCGCCATCAACGCGGTTGATGCGACGACAAGGCAATCGGTGGCCGAGCCCGGCGGTGTCGGCTGACGCGAGCGTCGCGTCGGCAGCGCTCAGGACAGCGGCGAGTCCTTGGTGCATCCTGTGGGCGGCGTCGTCGTGACTCTCGTGCCGCCAACAGTTGCTTGGCGCTGCGCCTCGCACGCAGGTAGGCGGTCCGATACGACGACCGCAGCCGCGTCCGAGCACGGTGTTCGGCACGTACACCTCGAAAAGTGGCCGTACAACAGCACCGAAGTCGGCCTTGTAGGGCTCGTCGCCGACCGTGAGGTCGTAGCCTCCCTGCCCCGCGCCACCGCTTCGTCGATGAGGAGTTCGACGATGGTGAGCCCAATGGAGCAGTTGGTGATTCTCGTGTAGCCCACCAACAAGTGAAGGTCGACGTTGTCGCCGATCAGGTCCAGCCCGCGATCGCCCTGGCGTGTCGTCCAGCTCCAACACGCAGAGCCTCGCCGGACCCCGTCCCGAAACACCGTCACGGGCGATGGCGCAGTAGAAGTCGAAGCAGTCATCGTCCTGCACGAGATCGACAGCACCGGCTACCCTCGAACCGATCAGCCCGGAGCGACGCCAGCAGTCGCATGAGCCCGTCGACTTCGTCGGCGTCGGTGACGATGCGAAACTCTTGTTCTCCCTTGGTCCGGAGACGTTTCGACCTCTTGGCGAGGTTGCGGGCAAACTTTGGTCGAGCCTGTCGCGCCAGGTCCCCGGTGCGCCAGCGAGCTGCACGAGGTACGTGCTGTAGAGATGGCGCTTCGAGCCAGCGCCGGCGATGAGCCCGCGGGAACGCGTCCGGTGAGTCGGGAACGCGCTCTCGATCCTCAGCAGGTCGAAGCCGCCAAGAGTGCCACGGATCTGGGAGCCCAGGGTCGGATCACTCCGAAGGGCCTCGGCGAAACGCCGATCGAGGACTGGCGCGGCGTAGTCGGCGACGCCGAGGTCGGCGTACTCGAGGAGGCGCAGCGGCCCCTGTCGTCGGCGCACGAACGGAAGCACCATCACCAGTTGTCCGTCGTCCACGCGACGTGCGGTGACCACGCACTTCGTCGCTCGCCGGGCGGGCGCCAATCTGGAATACATCTGGTCCAGCCAGACGCCGTGTTGGAACGCTGTGGCCTCCGACCGCTCGAAGAGGTCGGAATACGACTCGCCGAGGAAGTCGAAATCGTCCTCGCGCTGAACCGAGAACGCCTGACCCTCGGGCGAGGACGTGGCCCGACGAGGGCGCCGCCAGTCAGCGCGGTGACATCCTCGATCCGTCGATGACCTCCAAGCTACCGGCTCGGTTCAGCGTGTGGCAGACGCCGACCCGGCCAGTGCTCCGACGGAACCAGATGCCCGAGTTCCCGCTGCTCGAAGCCGTCGTCGTCCAAACGGGTGATCTCGGTAATGGTCAACGCAGAGCCATACCCGTTCCGGCAGTCCTGCGTTGGCCGAAGCATTCGTCCGTCGTGGCGGAACGACCCGCCCGGCCGGACGGGCACTGGCGATGTCGACCAGGACCGGGTTGTCCGCGTGGGGAGTCCACGGGCCCCGAAGATCGGGCGCGGACCAGACGTGGAGGCTGTCGGACAGTGATCCGCCGTGACCGACGGTCGCCGTCAGCCACCAGCGGCCGTCGTGCTGGAAGGGGGTGGCATCGCTCGCTTCGATCCCGTCCATGAGGACGCATTCGCGTTCCGACGAGTCGGGGAAGTCGACGCAGCGATAGAGCTCGACCGTGCGGGCACTCGAGGTCTCCGGGATCATCCAGATCTCGCCGTCGTGCTCGATGACGAACGGATAGGACAGGTGCACCTCGTGCGTGAGCACCGGGCGCGGCGTGCCCATGGGACCGTTCTGGTCGATGTCGACGACGGAGATCACGCCTCGCCCCACCCGGTGGTCGAAGTCCTCGACGAAGAGGTACAGGCGTCCGTCGTGTTCGAACGGGAACGGATCCGCGTAGAAGTGGTGGCCGTCGTCTGGCAGATCGTTCCACTCGGGACCGATCTGACCTGTCAGGTCGAGGTCGTTGCCCTCGGCGAACCGCCAGCCGACGCGCCAGTGCGGGACACGGTAGAGGCCACGGTAGATCCTGTGCCGGACGGCCTCGAACGTCCGACGAGCCGCGAGTTGGGAAGAGGACGACTCCGCGCTCGTCGCGACCGCTTGGTCCACCGGCGTTGCAAAACTTCTGCCTGCCACGGAACCGACGATCAGGGTCACGAGCCCGGCGGTGAGGTCGTGGAGTTCGGTGGCGAGGAGCCCAGGACGATCGCTTCCCGGTCGGCCCTCCGCGATGGCGGCGCCTGTCCCATCGACAATGGTGATCAACGGAGTGCGGCCCCGACGGAGTGCGTCAACCAATGCGCTCTCGCCAGGCGATCCGTCGCAGCGGATGGACCAATTTGTTGAACCCGGAGTCGGCTGTCCGGTCAGATCGACGACGAGATCTGCCCGCGTCGCGATCGGAGATGAATGAAGGGATCCAGCGCCGATCGCTAACCGGGGCGAGGGAACCCTCGGGAGCCCGTGCAATCGGCGCTCGAGCGCCATCACCCGCTCCAACCGCCCCGCCTTGGCGTCCGCGGTCCGACGCATCCAATTGGCGTGGACGGTGATGCCTGGTAGGGCTGCGAGTTGGGTGAGCAGCTGTATGTGCCATTGCATAAGCGCGGGAGCATCGAACTTGAGTTCTACGGTCCGCATGAGCTGGCCCTCCAGACGTTGTCGATCATCTTGGCCGACGTCCAGTACAGCTGCGCATCGCTCACAGCCTCGCATGTCGAGATGCAGTCGGAGGGGACAAGTGGTGAGGTGCACCCCGGTCAGGGCAGGGATGAGACCAGTCACTCACTCCGCTTGCCGACTGACGGTAAGATCGTCGGTGTCGGGCGGACCATCGGGTCCCACTTTGCTGGAGGTGGCTCATGAGCGGTCAACGGGTCGGGTACGTACCCGGGGTCTTTGACCTGTTTCACATCGGCCACCTCAATGTTCTGAAGAACTCACGGCAGTTCTGTGACTACCTCATTGCGGGTGTTGTCAGCGACGAGGTGGCTCAGCGCAACAAGGGGATGGTGCCGATCGTTCCGCTGGCGGAGCGTGTCGCCATCGTCGCGGGCATCCGCTACGTCGATGAGGCGGTGGTCGAGGATGTGCCGCACAAGCTCGAGATGTGGGAACGACTCCGGTTCGACGTGATCGTCAAGGGCGACGACTGGAAAGGGACGGATCGAGGCGACAAGCTCGAGCACGACTTTGCGGCCGTCGGCGTCGAGGTCGCCTACGTGCCGTACACGACCCAGACGTCGAGCACGCTGCTCCGGCGGGTGCTCCTTCGCGAAGTCGACGGTCTCTGACTCAACCCTCTGCCGCCGGCCTCCGTCGGCGCTCGCTGCTGCGGCGGTCAAGCCTGAACGCTTGGTTGGGCTAACGTCAGCGACCCCTAATCCGTCATCCGTTGAGGCGGAGTCGACGTGGCTCCTGTTGGTCATCCAGCCACTGCGCTCGATGACGGCGCGGCGTCTGTTGTGGCGTCTGTTTCGGAAGGTCAACCGGCCTGCCGATGTCACGCAGAGTGGTCGCCCGACCCCCACGAGAGGCCTGTCTTGCTGCATTCCGGAAACCCTTGAGGAAGTAATGCGAACTCTCCGTGGTGAAGGGAGAAATAGTCAGAAGTCCTTCGTCCCCATCAAGAGGAGTGGCACGACGGAGCGGGTCACTTGGCGCAGCCAGAAGAGTTCAGCGTAGCGGAACGCTCCAGCGGAGAGGTCGCGCAAGGATCGTTGCGGTTTTCGTGGCCGTC
>CAVPJT010000008.1:0-41774 GCA_963705485.1 Ilumatobacteraceae bacterium | reverse complement strand
GGGTACCAGGCCGGATGCGGGCACTTCGGCGTGCGTCCTCGGCCGAAGTTCGGCCACGGTGTCGAGGTGACGACCGTCGGTGGACCCACCTTGATCTGCTCGTTCCATCCCAGCCAGCAGAACACGTTCACCAAACGCCTCACCGAGCCGATGCTCGACGCCGTGTTCTCCCGGGCGGTCGAGTTGGCCGGCAGCGGCGCAGCTGGCGAGGCCGGTGCGGCTTCGGCAGGTCGCCAGTAGCCTCGCAGTGCTGTGAACTCGTCTCGTCGCCCGCTCGCCAACACGCTCGCCATCGGTGTCATTGCCGTTCTGGGTGTGTCCGCGTGTACGTCCGACCCGAGCCCCGAGCGCGTTGCCCAGGATCTCGTTCGCACGCAGACCCAGGACTTCCCGGACATCCAGGAGTGCATGCTCGGAGTCATCGACGACTACGACCTCAACGATCTCGGTGACAAGGCGACCAGCGACAACGCCGATGTGAGCGACCCGGCGAAGGCCGAACTCGATCAGTTCGAAGCCGACCTCGTCGCCTGCGACCCCGAAGGCGTCACCCGCACCTCGACCCCCTGAACGTAACGTTTGGTGTCAGACACCAAACGTTACATTCGCGCTCTCAGTCGGACTTGGGGGCAGCGTCTGCAGCCGGCGCAGCGGCCTTCTTCTTGGGCGGTGGCACACCGATCGCTGGTGCAGCGTCGGCGTCCTTCGGCCAACGACGGCGGCTGACGATCGACAGCAGGCGCAGCAGACGCATCGCGGTTTCGTCGGTCTGAGCCGGCTTGGCGATGATCGACCCGTCGGCGATCATCCGCTCGATCACCTGCTCGCCGAGTTCGGTGCGCACGATGGTGAGTGTCCAGTCGTTGTCCTCGCCGATGCCGCCGGTGGACACGTCGGCGTGTTCGGCAGCGAAGTCGGGGCAGCTGGTGCAGCCCTTGCGGGTCCAGGCGTGGCATTCCTTGAGGTTGATCTCGTGGTACGAGCCGTCCTTCATCCAGATCTGGAACGCACCCTTGATGTTCATCTTCACCATGTCCTGCTTCTTGAGGCCGTACTTGGCCTCGAACAGCTCGGTGAAGATCGCGTCGTCGAAGGTCTTCGAGCAGAGCAGGCCGATGTTGAACAGGAACGGCTTGGAGACCTTGCCGGCCTTGCGATCCCACATGGTCGGCGGCGACGACGTCTGGCACCCCATGCCGACCAGGGCGAGGCGTTCGTAGCCCTTCTCCTTGGCCTCGGGCAGGGCGAGCGGGTTGGCGCAGTAGGTGTAGCGGCTGCCGGCGGTGGCGAGGATCTCGTCCTTGGTGGCCACGACGGCGGGCTTCGCCTTCCAGGCGTCGTCGTCTTCGACGCCGGACACGAGTGCGGCGTCGATGTAGTCGTGCTCGCGCAGCCAGATCAGCATCGCCGAGACGAGGCCGCCGTCCTGGCCCATCTTGTGGACCATCTCGTCGCTGGCGCGGGTGAGGTAGAGCTGGCGCCAGATGCCGGCCATCTCGTCGGGTTCACGTACCCGACCGAACAGGTGCATGTCGGCCGACGGCTCCCACGCCCGGAAACGCGGGCAGGCCCGGGTGCAGGTGGTGCAGCCGCCTTGTTCGCCGAATCCGTGGACGCAGTTCTCGAGGCCGAGCTCTTCTTCGAGGTGGAACGGGATGTACTTGCCCTCTTCGTGCTCGTAGCCGATCACGTCGTGCGGACAGGTGACCACGCACCCGGCGCAGCCAGTGCACAGCCCCGTCGTGATGACCTCGGCGTACAGCTCTTTCCACTGCGCCGTCCACCGACCTGCCGTGGCGGGAGGGGTGGCAGGAGCGTCTGACTCGACCGTTGTCATCTGACCGACTGTACGCGACGCGCCGCGGTCGAGACTCAACGAGCAACCCATCGATCGGATGGAACCGACACACGCGAAGGTCCCCGAGCCTGACCCCTCTGAGGACGCAAAGGGAGGCTCGGGGACCAACAGGCGGAACGCGACGATGCGCCCCGATCGGGTTGGGATGTCGGGCGTCTAGATCGCGTCGGCGCCCTCTTCACCGGTGCGGATGCGCACGAGGCGATCCACATCGGTGACCCAGATCTTGCCGTCGCCGATCTTGCCGGTGGCGGCCGCCGACACGATGGTGTCGACCACGCTGTCCACCGTCTCGTCGGCGACGACGATGCCGAGGCTCACCTTCGGGAACGAAGTCGATCTTGTACTCCGCTCCTCGGTAGGTCTCGGTGTGGCCGCCCTGACGGCCGAAGCCGCGGACTTCCTCGACGGTGATGCCGGCGACGCCGATGGCCTTGAGGGCATCTTTGACGTCGTCGAGCTTGAACGGCTTGATGACCGCTGTCACGAGTTTCATGTGTTGGTTCCTTTGTTGGTCTGACGATACCTCGAAGTGTGTCAGCTCGTGTGAGCCATGTCGGGGGCGTAGCCCTGGAGGCCGTGCTCGAGGACGTCGAGGCCCTCGATCTCCTCCTCGGCGCTGACACCCGCAGGCCGATCGTGGCCTTGAGGACGACGAACAGCGATGCCGGTGGTGACGCCGACCCAGGCGAGGATGATCAGCGACCATGAGCGACCTGGACGAGCGAGCTGGTCGATGCCGCCACCGTAGAACAGGCCGGCGTCCTCAGCGATCCGAGGAACGCATCGTCGTAGGTGGCGAAGAGTCCGATGGAGAGCACGCCCCAAGCGCCGCACGACGCCGTGGACGCTGATGGCACCGACCGGGTCGTCGATCTTGATCTTGTCGAAGAAGAAGCACCGAGAACACGACGATGACGCCGCCGATCGGCACCGATGACCACCGACATCAGCGGGGTGACCGCACCACACGGAGCGGTGATCGCGACCAGGCCGGCGAGCACGCCGTTGCCGATCATGGCGAGGTCCGGCTTGCCGGCGACCGATCCAGATCGTGATGGTCGGTGCAGAGGCCACCGGCGCTGCGGCGAGCATCGTGTTGACGGCGATCGTCGAGACGAACTCGTCGGCGAGCAGTTCAGAGCCGGGGTTGAACCCGAACCAGCCCACCCACAGGATGAACACACCGAGGATGGCGAACGGGATGTTGTGACCCGGGATCGCCCGAGGGTTGCCGTCCTCGTCGTACTTGCCGATGCGGGGTCCGAGGAAGAGCGCACCCATGAAGGCGGCGATGCCGCCGGTCATGTGCACGATGCCGGAGCCGGCGAAGTCGGAGAAGACCGCATCATCGATCTGGATGTCGGCGATCAGGCCGCCGCCCCAGGTCCAGTGGACCACGACCGGGTAGATGAAGGCACACATGACCGCCGAGAAGATCAGGTAGACGCAGAACTTCGTCCGCTCGGCCATGGCTCCCGAGGCGATCGTGACCGCCGTCGCGGCGAAGACCGCCTGGAAGAAGAACGTCGTCGCCGGGCTCAGTCCGCCCTCGGGGATCGCGGCCAGGTCGAGGTCCGTCGAGGAAGAAGTCGCTCGGTGCCGATGAACCAGCCGTCGCTCTCGCCGAACGCGAAGGCGAAGCCGGTGGCGAAGAAGGCCAGGATGCCGACGATCGCATCGGCCATGTTCTTGGCGAAGATGTTCACGACGTTCTTCGCACGGGTGAGGCCTGCTTCGACGAGCGCGAAGCCCGCCTGCATGAAGAAGACCAACACGCCGGCGATGAACACCCAGATGTTGTTCAGGTAGTCCTGGGTGGTCGGGACGTAGTCCTGGGCGAAGCCGACGGATGGGGTGATGGCCAAGATGGCGACAACGCCACCCAGGCCGGAAACGATTCGAAGCGCTCTGTTGCGCACGGGTCCTCCAGAGGGATAGGGAACAGGGGTTGCGGAGTCCAGTGGCGCCATTGCCGCCCGGATTGCGTGCGCAACCTAAAGGTGTGGCATTTCTCGTTTGTCGCCGAAGTGTTTCCTGCGTGTGAATGGTCACGGCCGCGCTCGCGTCGACTGCCAGCCTCGCTGAACTTGACCCACGGGTCAAGTGGCGGGGCAGAATGGGGGGATGGATCTCTCCTATCCCCCCGAAGCCGAGGAATTCCGCGCCGAGATCAAGGCGTGGTTGCACGACAACCTGCCCGACGGATGGTTCGACGACGGCTTCGAGATGACCGACGAGCAACGCAAGCAGTTCAACGAGGAGTGGCCGCAGAAGCTGTTCGAGGGCGGCTGGATCTGCGCCACCTGGCCCGCCGAGTACGGCGGCAAGGGCCTCACCACGATGCAGGGCGTCGTGCTCTCCGAGGAGTTCGCCAACGCAAAGGCGCCGATGCGCGGCGACTTCTTCGGTGACACGCTCGTCGGTCCCACCATCCTGCAGTGGGGCACCGAGGAGCAGAAGAAGGAGTTCCTGCCCGGCATCCTCTCCGGCACCACCCGCTGGTGCCAGGGATTCTCCGAGCCGAACTCGGGCTCCGACCTCGCGTCGTTGAAGACCACCGCCGTGCTCGACGGCGACGAGTGGGTCATCAACGGCCAGAAGGTGTGGACCACCCAGGGTCACCACGCCGACTACTGCTTCCTGCTCACCCGCACCGACCAGGACGTCAAGAAGCACGCCGGCATCTCCTACATGCTCGTGCCGATGCGCCAAGAGGGCGTCGAGGTCCGTGGCATCACCCAGCCCGACGGCACCGCCGAGTTCTGCGAGGTCTTCTTCGACAACGCTCGCTGTGCGAAGGACGCCGTCGTCGGTGGCGTCAACAACGGCTGGAAGGTCGCCAACTCGACGCTCGCATTCGAGCGTGGCCAGTCGGCCACGACCGGCTACCGGCGCTTCGCCGAGGAGTATCGACTGCTCGTCGAGGCAGCGACGGAGAAGGGGCTCGTCGACGACCCGCTGATCCGCCAGCGCCTGATGGAGTACTACACCAAGATCCAGATCCTGAAGATCAACGGGTTGCGCAACCTGTCGGCGACACTGTCGGGTGGCGGCGACATGGGCACGATCGCGCTCGGTGCGACCAACAAGATGTTCTGGTCGGAGATGCACAAGGCGGCGATGGAACTCGCGGTCGACATCTACGGTGCCGAGGGGATGCTCATCGATGCGGGCCCCGAGTCGGGCGGTTGGCCCGGCGCGGCCCGCGACAAGCGTCGCGACGGCTACCCGGTCAGCCCGATGATGTCGTCGTTCTTCTTCTCCCGCTCGGAGACGATCTGGGGTGGCACCAGCCAGATCCAGCGCAACATCGTCGGCGAACGCGTCCTCGGCCTCCCCAAGGAGCCCAAGCCCGCCACCGACGCCTGACTCCGCACCGTTCTCGTGAACCCGTGCGGGAACAATCCCGACACGAGTTCACGAGAAGCGGTGGTCAGGCGGCACCGCACGTCGGTGCCGGTGGATCTCAGCGAGTTCGTCGAGGGTGCCGTCGAAATCGTCATCGAGTTCGTAGTCGGTCACCCGGTCGACCTGCCAGTCGATGCGCCGCAGCGCTCGGTCGCGGACCTTGTCGCGCTGGGCTTCTTGTCGGCCAGCGTGCCAGCTCGAGTGATCGATCTCGAGCGCCCACTTGATCGAGGGATCTGCCCCGTCGGGGTGGATGACCTGGCCATTGGAAAGGGTCAGCGCATACTGGCGGACGAGTTCGATGCCGCGGCGTTCAAGGCCGCGGAGCACCCGCAACTCCAAGCCTGATCCTGCGGGCTTCTGCCAGTCGGCTCGACGCGACATCACCCGATTGACCCGTCCCAGCCCCGGACGCCCCTTGGCGTGCAGCCGCCGGGTGGTCCGCCAGAGCGTCGTCAGCGTGGTGTGGTTGTCGAGCACCCACTCGGTGAGACGCTCGAATCGCTCGTCGTCGATGTCGCGAGCGCAGTCGAACCATGCCCGCGGTGGGCTCGCCACGACGATGCCGTCGTCGCGTCGAACCGAATCGGTGGTGTCGATCACATTCGATCGTCGCAGGAGTACCCCGCGAGTGATCGGCGTGCGGTCGTGGCCGACGAGCACGTGGGGTGTGTCCGTGCGGAACACATGCCGAAACGCCCAGAGCCGTGCTGCTGCGACCCCGGTGATGATGGCGCCCGGGTCGGCCAGGCAGGCTGCGGCGCACCGGCTCTCGAACGTGTCGGGTGATGTGGCGAGTCGGTACACCCCGCGATGCACCGGGAGGAGCACCCCGTCGGTCGAGTTGGTAGCGCAACGTCTCCCGGGTGTACCCGTCGTCGGTGAGGTCGGCGTGGGTGACGATGCCGTGACGTCGTGCGATCGCGGCGGCGAGCGGTGGTGAGATGGTGGCCATCGAGGCTCCCTCCGGGTTGGTTCCTGCATCCGGGCCGAACTTCGGCCGAGCGGGAAGACCCGTGATCCGAACCTATCCGATGCCAGTAACGTCGCGCTCCGTTGCCCGCTTCTCGTGAACTCGTGCGGGGACTGTTGCCGCACGAGTTCACGAGAAGGAAACGGGTGGGCGTGGTTCGTCGTCCGGGATCCGGGTACGGTCGGCGACGTGGACGAATTGCTCGACGACGACGGGAGCCCTCGGCCGATCGCCAGCGAGCTGATCGAACTGCTCCACCGGATCGGTATCGACGAGGTGCGCGAGCGTCAGCGTGTGTCCGACCTCGAGATCCTCACGCTGGGGATCTCGTTCACGGTGTACTCCGACGGTCAGAACATCGATCGGGCGTGGCCGTTCGACATCATTCCCCGCCTGATCGACGGCGACGAATGGACGCGTCGTCGAGCGCGGGCCTCGCACAGCGGCTGCGAGCGCTCAATCACTTCATCGACGACATCTACAACGACCGAAGGATCATCGCCGACGGCGTGTTCCCGGCCGATCTGCTCGACGACTCGGTCAACTATCGGCCCGAATGCGAGGGTGTTCACCCGAAGTTCGGCGTGTGGGCGCACATCTCCGGCTCTGACCTGGTTCGTGCCGGTGACGGCCAGTTGTACGTGCTCGAGGACAACCTGCGTGTGCCATCCGGTGTCAGCTACGTCCTCGAGAACCGCAGCGTCGACCAAGCGAGCGTTTCCCGAGCTGTTCCAGCGCCACCGGATCCGACCCGTCGACGCGTACACCGACGAACTCAACAAGCTCCTGAGCTCGCTCGCCCCTGATGGCCGCGCCGATCCACGATCGTGGTGCTCACACCGGGCATCTTCAACTCGGCGTACTTCGAGCATTCGTTCCTCGCCCAGCGGATGGGTGCCGAACTCGTCGAGGGGCAGGACCTGGTCGTCGGCGACGACGAATGCGTCTACATGAAGACCATTCAGGGGCTCGAGCGTGTCGATGTGATCTACCGCCGCATCGACGACCTCTTCATCGATCCCGAAGCGTTCAACCCGGACTCGATGCTCGGCGTCGCCGGGCTGATGCGGGCGTGGAAGGCCGGCAACGTCGGGATCGCCAACGCTCCGGCGCTGGCGTTGCCGACGACAAGGTCGTCTACGCCTGGGTGCCGGACATGATCCGCTACTACCTCGGCGAGGAACCGCTGATCCCGAACGTGCCGACCTATCGGTGCATGTACGACGACGAGCGCGAACACGTCCTGGCGCAACCTCGCCGAACTCGTCCTCAAGCCGGCCAACGAGAGCGGCGGCTACGGCATCGTGATCGGCAGCCGAGCAACCGCCGACGAGCTCGAAGCGGCCGCCGAGTCGATTCGTGCCGACCCCCGCAACTGGGTCGCCCAGCCGATCCTCGACCTGTCGACGGCGCCGACGCTGGTCGAGGAGGGGATCGAGCCCCGCCACCTCGACCTGCGGCCGTTCGTCCTGACCGGTGAGCACAGCTACGTCACCGCTGGCGGCCTGACTCGGGTTGCGCTCGACCAAGGGTTCGCTCGTCGTCAACTCGTCGCAGGGCGGCGGCAGCAAGGACACCTGGATCGTCGACTCGCATTCCGGTACCGGTCCAGGCTTCGCAGCCCAGCACAGACCCAGGCGCAGACCCAAAGCGACGGGAGTGGCTGATGGCGCTGTTGTCGAGGGTCGCGGATCGCATGTACTGGGCGGCGCGCTACTTGGAGCGGGCGGAGGACTCGGCTCGTGTGTTGCGCTCGTACGGCGACGTGCTCGCCGACCTCCCGACCGAGTCGGCGCGCTGGAGACCGCTCGTGACCATCTCCGGCAGCGATGTGAAGTTGCCGCACCGGTGAGCGGGTCCGACGAGAACCAGGTCGCACAGTTCCTGATCGCCGATCGCGAACACCCGAACAGCATCTTGAACGCGGTCGACAGTTCTCGCGAGAACCTTCGGACCTGTCGAGAGGTGCTGCCCGCGAGAAGCGTGGCAGACGGTCAACGACCTGTCGATCTATGTTCGTGGCGCTGCGGTCACGTCGGTCGAGCAGTCGCCGTCGCGACCGATTCCTCGTCCCGGGTGGTCGACGAGAGTCGGCGCCTCGACGGCGTGATGATCTCCACGATGACGCGCGACGAGGTGCTTCGAGATGTGGCGGCTCGGGCGATACATCGAGCGTGCCGACATGACGACTCGAGTGCTCGGCGTGCGTGCAGCCATCCTGTTGTCCCTGCCGCCCGGCGAGGTCGACGAGTTCGCCGAAGTCCAGTGGATGGGCGTCTTGCGGTCGTTGTCGGCGCTGCAGATGTATCAGCGCGCCACCCGCGGCCCGATCGATGGCCCGGCGGTCGTCCGTTTCCTGCTGTTCGATCATCGCTTTCCTCGATCGGTCGCCGGCTGTCTCGCCGAGATGCGCACGTCGATCCTGCAGGCTGCCCGCAGTACTCCACCGTGCTCGGTGCCGTCGAGGCCGCCGATCGCCAACTCCGACGGAGCCGCCCTGCCGCGGACGACGGTGCGGCGCTCGACGCCGCGATGGAAGGCGTCCAGCAGGCGTTGTCACATCTCGACCAGGTGATGCACGACCAGTACGTCGTGCACTGACGATGACGAGCCCGATCGGACCTGGCAGCTCGACGATCGACTTCGGTCGCGCCGATGCCGACTGGCTGATGTCGTTCATCGCCGGGTTGTCGGACCTCGGCGCCCGGCAGGTCGATCACGATCGGCTACTCGCAGCCGAGGGCGCCGGCCACATCGTGCACGACCTGCCGCTCCGAGCCGATGGACGCATGGTTGCGCTTGGAGTCACGACCGTTGGCGCCTCGACCCGATTCCCCTCGTGATCGACGGTGACGAATTCGTCGCACTCGCCGACGCAGCGATCGCGTCGGATGCAGATGCTCGAGGCGATCCTCGGCGACCTCTACGGTGCTCGCACGTTGTTGAGCGACGCCGTCGTCGACCCGGTCGCGCTCGTGGGGAAGCCCGAAGTATCGGCTCGCAGCGTTCGGTGCGCACCCGTATCGGCGGTGGCTGACGAACTATGCGGTCGATGTGATTCGTGATGCCGAGGGGCAGTGGCGAGTCGTGCGCGACCTGACAGATGCGCCGTCCGGCGTCGGCTACGCGATGCTCGGGCGGATGGTGTCGGGCCGGGTGCACCGAGACGTCATCTCGCGGCTGCAGGCCGGGCGAGCACTCCGATCCCTCGACCCGTTCGCAGATCGGCTGCGCGACGGCCTCGCCGACGTCGCGCCGACGAAGAACCCGCGCATCGTTCTGCTGTCGGGTGGTGTCGACCACGCGTCGTTCGTCGAGCAGTCGTACCTTGCGACACGCCTCGGTCTCAACCTTGCCGAGGGCGCCGACTTGGTGGTCCGACAGCGTCAGGTCTGGTTGCGATCGCTCGCCGGCCTCGAACCGGTCGACGTGCTCTTCCGTCGGCTCGAGGATGATCGGGTCGATCCGATGGAGGTCAACGCAGAGGGCAGCGTCGGCGTTCCCGGGCTGTTGCTCGCTGCTCGGTCGCGCGGGGTCAGCCTTGCCAACGCTCATGGTTCCGGCGTCATCGAGGATCCGGTACTCGAGGAGTACTGGGATTCCGCGGCGCGTGGCTGACGGGTCGCGGATCGGACTATCAAGGTGTCTGGCCGCTGCAGTATCTCCCGATGGCGCAACGAGCCGGGATGTCGTGGACGACCTCGCCAAGCTTTGATGGAGTCGAGCGCGTCGAGCGCGCGGTCACGCTCCGACTGCATCTCGTCGCCAGCGACAAGGGGGTTGACGTGCTCCAGGGCGGCAGCGCCAGGGTGCTCGCTGATGGTGACGATCCGATGGCGCCGACGTTGGCGACGGCCAAGGACGTTTGGATCGTCGGTGGGACGGTCGCTCCTCCGGCGGTGCGTCGTCGAGAATCGCTTCCACAGGTCGACCTCGTCGCGTCCGTTCCGACCCGTGCCGCCGAGGCGCTGTTCTGGGCCGGACGGGCGATGGAACGTGCCGAGCTGATCGCTCGCGCCATGGAGGTCGTGCTCGACCGCACCAGCGGGCTCATCGACGCCGAGGTCGCCGAGCCATGGGTCGCCAACGGTCTCGACATGCTCAGCTCGATCGCCGGAGTCTCCGGTCGCATCGACCCATTGTCCGAGGACCGCGCCGGCGCCACGTTTGCGTTGGCCGTCGAGGCTCTGGCGAGTCAGCTCGGGTCGTTTCTCGCCGAGGCATCGTCGGTCCGGGAGTTCTTCTCGGTCACGGCCGGCCGGATGCTGGCACGGCTTGCGGACTCCCGAGCGCAACTGCGCTGGATCATCGCCACCGACGACACGTCGTCGTCGTCCGTCCTTGACATCGCCCGGATCGACGGTCGTCACCTCGAGTCGATCCTGGTCGACCTGGCCTCGCTCGTCGGGCTGTGGAACGAGAGTGTCGTGCACGGGCCGGCGTGGCGGTTCGGCGAGGTCGGCCGGCGCCTCGAGCGAGCGTTTGGCGTGGTCGACGGCGTGCGTGGCGCGTTCGGGCTCCTGGGAAACCGGTCGGTTGCGGGTATGCCATGGGCGGTCACCGGCAATGATCCGTCCCTCGATGACGGGCTCGACTTCCAACGTCAGCGCGTCGTCGAGTTGGTCCTGGCGGCCAATGAGAGCCTGGTTGCGTATCGACGGCGATATCGCAGCGACGTGGAGTTCGAGGCGGCGGTCCACTTGGTCATCGGCGAGGTGCACAATCCCCGCGCTGTGGCATCGGCAATCCGAGAGGTCCGCCACCAGGCCGATCGTCTCGGATGGGTCACCGGATTCAAGTCGGCGACCAACCTGCTCGATTCGCTCGAACGCGCTGGAGTTCGGATCGGTCGAGGCGGCGGAGAGGGTGCTTGCGGATGTCTTCGCCAAGTGCGATCTGCTCGCTCGCGACGTCGTGGGTTCGTATCTCTCGGCGCCGGTCGACCCGCGGATGATGGGCAGGGGCTGACATGCCGGGGCAGCGGTACCGCGTCGTGCATCGAACCGACTACCTGTATGGCGCCACGATGACCGATGGCTACAGCGTCGCCTGCGTGCTCGCGCCGCCCGACGCCGTCGCAGACCGTGTCGTCGTCGGTCGTTTCCACCTTTCCGGAAGCGGACGAGTACGACGAGCGCCAAGACGTCTTCGGCAATCGCATCGTGCAGTTCGGATTGCATCGTCCGCACGACGGTCTCACGGTCGAGGCGGTGACCGAGGTCCAGATCTGGGAGCAGGAACTGCCGAGGACCGACATGGAATGGGAACGTGTTCGCGCAACGGTGACTGGGCTTCGCGGACCGATGGCGCTCGATGTGGCGCCGTTTGCGGCGCCGTCGCGATTCGCAACCATCGGCGCCAATCGAGCGGAACTCGCCGAATTGGCGTCGTCGTCGTTCACGCCCGGTCGATCGATGGTTGATGCCACCGCCGCGCTCTGTTCGTCGATCTTCGAGTCGTTCGTCTTCGATTCGGCCTTCTCGGAGGTCAGCACACCGCTCGATCTGGTGCTGTCGGAGCGACGTGGCGTCTGCCAGGACTTCGCACATCTCGCAGTCGGTTGCCTTCGCACTCTTGGGCTCGCGGCGAGGTACGTCAGCGGCTACATCGAGACGGAACCGCCTCCCGGCGAGCCGAGGACCATCGGCGCCGATGCCTCTCACGCGTGGTGTTCGGTGTGGATTCCAGATCATGGTTGGCTCGACTTCGACCCGACCAACGGCATCGTGGCGCCGGCTCGCCATGTGACCATCGGGTGGGGTCGTGACTATGCCGACGTCGCACCGGTTCGAGGCGTCGTGGTCGGGCCGTCGTCGCCGCAGTCGCTGTTCGTCTCCGTCGACGTCGCCCGCATCTGACCAACTCCCGCCCGCCTGCAATCCACGTTTGCGTGGCAGATCGGGTGACCCGGTCCACCCGAAGTGCCACGCAAACGTGGTTGTGACATCGGTCCCGGGCGGGATCCGGTTGCGGGACGGGGCGTGTCGTTCGGCAGGATTGGGGAGATGTCGACCTTGACGAACGTGGGGGGCCAGGAGCCGGTGCGCCTGCTGACGCGGCCGTTCGTGATCGTCACCGCAACGGCGCTCGTCTTCTTCGTCTACATCGGGATGTTGATTCCGATCGTGCCGCTGTTCATCGAGGGTCCGCTCGGGCGGGGCGAGTTCGGTATCGGACTCACGATCGCCGTGTTCGCCACGGCGGCGATCATCGCCCGGCCGATGCTCGGCCGTATCGCCGACCGGTACGGTCGACGCGTGTTGCTCGTCGGCGGCGCCTCGGTCGCTGGACTTGCCGGTATTGCATCGAGCCAGGTCACCGAGTTCTGGCAGCTGCTCGTGATGCGAAGTGTGATGGGGGTCGGCGAAGCGGCGGTGTTCGTCGGCGCGGCCACCCTGATCGCTGACCTCTCACCCCGTGATCGTCGGGCCGAAGGAGCGAGCTACTTCTCGGTCGCCGTGTTCGGCGGCATCGGTATCGGGCCGATCATCGGCGAGTTCGTGCTCGACGACACCCGCTTCGAGCAAGCGTTCGTCATCGCTGGACTGTTCGCCCTGCTTGCTGCGGTCCTTGCGTTGTTCGCGCCGGCGCGGGTCGCGCCGCTCGATCCTGTCGACGACGCGATCGCCTCCGCAGCACCCGCATCGGGCCGCCGCAGGATCATGCACCCCGCGGCGGTGATGCCCGGCGTGGTGCTGGCCTCGGGCGTGGCGGCATTCTCGACGTTCGGTGCGTTCATCCCCGAGTACTCGCGTGAGGTCGGCTTGGCCACCTCTGGCGGGCTGTTCGCCGCCTATTCGCTCACGTCCGTGCTCGTGCGGATCTTCGGTGCCACGCTGCCCGAGCGGCTCGGCCCGCGCCGTGCGGTCACCATCGCACTCGGGACGTTGGCGTTCGGCCTGTCGATCCTCGTGATCGTGCCGACCGTGGCGGCGCTGTGGGTTGCGTCGGTGTTCGTCGGCATCGGCATGGCGTTCAACTATCCGTCGCTCCTCGCACTCACGGTCAACCGGGCGAGCGACAGCGACCGGGCGTGGGCGATCAGCTCGTTCACGATGTTCTTCGAGGTCGGCTCCGTGTTCGGCGGGTTGTTCATCGGCGGATTCGCCCAGGTGGTCGGCAAGCAGAGCGGGTTCTTCGGCGGCGTCGTGGCGTGCCTCATCGGGCTCTACCTGTTGCGATTCAAGCTCGTACCGGCCGGATCTCCCGATGCCGGCCCCTCGCACCAGATGCTGACGCCGTACACCCCCGTCGCCGGCGACTGACCCACATCACGTTTGCGTTGCACTTCGGGTGGCCCGTCCCACCGAAGCTGCAGCGCAAACGATGAATTGACCGTGATGGCCGATTTCCGCCAGGTGTCTGCGTGCAAGCGGGGCATGATGGTCGAGTGCCGCCACTCGATTCCGACCAGTGCTACGTCGCCGTGCAGAGTCGCGATCAGCGCTTCGATGGCTGGTTCGTCACGGCCGTGCGAACGACGGGGATCTACTGCCGGCCCAGCTGTCCGGCGATCACGCCGAAGCGGACCAACGTCGACTTCTACCCGACCGCGGCCGCTGCTCAGCAGCGTGGCTTCCGGGCCTGCAAGCGGTGTCGGCCCGATGCGTCGCCCGGTTCGCCCGAATGGAACGTACGCCAGGACGTCGTGGCCCGAGCCATGCGCCTCATCGCCGACGGCACCGTCGAACGCGAGGGGGTCGGCGGGCTCGCCCGACGGCTCGGCTACAGCGAGCGCCACCTCAATCGAGTGTTCACCGATGAGCTCGGGGCTGGTCCCCTCGCCGTTGCGAGAGCCCAACGGGCGCACACCGCCCGGCTGCTCGTCGAGACCACGTCGCTCAACCTGACCGACGTGGCATTCGCAGCGGGATTCGGCAGCGTCCGACAGTTCAACGACACGATGCGCGAGGTCTTCGCAACGTCGCCGAGCGACCTACGCGCAGCGAATCGACGCGTCCCGACCACGACGCCAAGAGCGCTCATGGCTGCGTCCACCGGCACCGGCGTCACCGTCGCGATCCGGCTCCCGGTGCGGGTGCCGTTCGCATCGCATGAGGTGATGGCCTTCATCGGTGAGCGGGCGATCCCGGGCGCCGAGTCATGGGACGGTGGTACGTACCGTCGTTCGCTCGATCTGCCCGGCGGCGTCGGCGTCATCGAACTCGTCGGCCACGCCGACCACGTCGCCGCTCGGCTCGAGTTGTCGACGTGGGCCGACCTCGGCGCCGCCGTCCAGCGCATCCGCCGACTCCTGGACCTCGACGGTGACCCGGCCGCTGTCGCCGCAGCGTTGGGGTCGGATTCCGCCCTTGCGAAGCTCGTTGCTGCCGTACCCGGGCGCCGCTCCCCGGCGAGCGTCGATCCCTACGAGACTGCGCTCCGGGCCGTGATCGGCCAGCAGGTGTCGGTCGCCGGAGCGAGGACGGTCGCGGGGCGGATCGTTCGGGCCGCTGGACGCCCGCTGCCGGTGCCGTTCGGTGAGGTCACCCATGTCTTCCCCCGGCCCGACGAACTCGCCGCCGCCCCCGACGCAGCGTTCTCGATGCCAGGCGCTCGGCGAGACACGATTCGACGTGTCGCTGCAGCGGTCGCCGACGAGGATGTCGAACTCGATGTCGGCAGTGATCCGGCCGTCGCTCATCGCCAACTGCTGGCGTTGAAGGGGATTGGTCCGTGGACAGCCGACTACGTCGTCATGCGCGGTCTCGGACATCCCGACACGTTCCTGACGAACGATCTCGGTGTGCGCCATGCCCTCGATCATCTCGGTGTCGATGTCGCCGAGTCGTCGCGCTGGGCGCCGTGGCGCTCGTACGCCGTCCACTACCTCTGGGCCAGCCTCGCCGGGCCCACGACACCCCGCGAACGACGCAAGGAGATCACATGAATTCGACACTGTTCAGCACGATCGTCGAGAGTCCGGTCGGCGCGCTCACGATCGTCGCCAGCGACGACGGGTTGCGTGCGATCCTGTGGCCTGACGACGACCCGACGCGCGTCCGGTTGACCGACACGATCGACGACCCGAGTCATCCGGTGGTCGCGATGGCCGCCGGGCAACTCGCCGGCTACTTCGCGGGCGAACGCACCGAGTTCGACGTACCACTCGACGCGGTCGGCACCGACTTCCAGCGGTCGGCCTGGGATGCCCTCCGAAGGATTCCGTACGGCACCACCGTGAGCTACGGCGAGCAGGCCGAACGAATGGGCGACCGTCGCAAGGCGCGTGCGGTCGGCGCAGCGAACGGTCGGAACCCGATCTCGATCATCGTGCCGTGTCACCGCGTGGTCGGGGCGAACGGCGCGCTCACCGGCTTCGCAGGTGGCACCGACACCAAGGCCTGGCTGCTCGACCACGAACAACGGGTGGCGTCGCGGGGCTGATCAGCGCGTCGTTCAGGCGCGGTTGCGGTCGGCCGCCGACTGGGCCTTGCGGGCCCGGTCGGCTTCCTTCTTGGCTGCTTTCGCCTGGGCGCGCTTGGCCTTCATCTCCGCCTGCTCCTCCGGGGAACGCTTGGAGGTGTCGATCAGTGGGGCGATCGTGACTTCCTCCGCCTTCGGCAGGGCGACGAGCTCGTCGGACTTGAGCAGGTCGCGGATGATCGCGGAGGCAGGCGCCTCACCGGCCACGGTGGCGGCGAGCATCATGCGCGTGACGGCGACACCGTGGCGCTCAGCGACCCCGGGGAGCACCTCCTTGAGCTGCTCGGTCGACGGGTTGTCTGCGTTGTCTCCCAGCTCCTTGATGCAGTCGGCCAAGCAGAGATCGGAGATGATCGCGGCGATTGCCTCCATGTCGCCGTTGATGCGGCCCGCCTTCGCTGCGGTGCGAACCCCGTCCGGCGTCATGGCCTCGACGAACGACTCGAGCCCCTCGCGATGGTCGTCGTCGAGCGCCTCGATCGCCGTGGCGAGTTCGTCGTCGGTGGCGGCCTTGAACGAGCGGTCGAGCAATCCGAGCGCCTGCATCCGGTTCTTCGTCTGATTCACGTCGCTCGACGCTATCTGGCGTCCGCTCCGCTCAGGTCGGCTCGACCTGTCGGGGGAACGACATGATGCTGACACCAGGCGTTCCCGGCAGGACCAGCGTGCGCGGAAAGCGGAGTTCGAAGGGGGCGCCGAACCGACGCGCTGCGACCCAGTCGTGGTCGATGTCGAGGGTGAGACCGATCTCCTCGGCGTCGAGTGTGCGGTCGGGCATTGCTGCTCGTACGAGGTGGACGACAACGACCTCGCGTTCGGTCTCGCGGGCGAACGTCACCGACTCGGCGGTGGCGTCGATCCAGCGCATCGATCCGGACTGCAGCGTCGTATTCGTGCGTCGCAGCTCGATCAGCGAACGCACATCGGCGAGGAACCGGCCGTCGCCTCCCGGCGCGCCCTCGTCGAGGTCGGCGAGGTGATCCCACGGGAATGGCACGCGGGTGGTGTCGATCGAGCCGCCCTCGCAGCCCACCTCGACCCCGGCGAACAGCGTGGGTACGCCAGGCATCGTGAACAGGGCCGCGAGGCCGACCAGGTGTCGAGTCCGATCGCCGCCGACCGCCGTTCGGAACCGAGCGGTGTCGTGTGAGTCGAGCATCGTCATCGACGCTTGTCGGGCCTCCCACGGCACGTTTGCCGAGAGGTGGCGCATCGACTCGACGAGACCGTACCCGTCGAGATCGATCAACTCGACTGCGGACATCGACGAGCGCTCGCCGTCATCCTTCAGCCACGCCCACAGTGGCCGGGTGAACCACTGGTAGGCCATCACGCCGTGCCAGCCGGTGCCGTCGAGGTCGTCTCGGGTGTCGTAGCAGTGCTCGGCCAGCAACCAGCTGTCGTTGTCGGACGCCGTCTGCATCGTTGCGTTGGTGAGCCGGGCCACGTCGTGGTTGTCGTCGTGATCGCGGAATCGAGCCGTGGTGTTTGCGCAGTCGACTCGCCAGCCGTCGAGACCGAACGGCTCCTGGAGGAAACGCGCGATCACCGAGTCGGTGCCGCCGTAGAAGCGCTCACGCAGGGCAACGCTCCGATGGTCGAGCTTCGGGAGCGTGCGCACCCCGTGCCACGCCACGTACCCGTGCGGTTCGGTCTCGTCGAAGAAGTAGAACCTGCGCTCGATCGCCGCCGGATCCGTCGATGCCGCCGCGAACCAGTCGTGGTGGACGCCGGTGTGGTTGAGCGTGATGTCGCCGATCACGCGGATCCCGCGCTCGTGTGCGGCGGACACGAGCGATGCCAACGCTTCGTCGCCGCCGAGCGCCGGGTCGACGTGATCGAACGTCGATGCGTCGTACCGGTGCATCGACCCCGCCGGGAAGAACGGTGTGACGTAGATCAGGTTCACGCCGAGATGGGACAGATGGTCGAGATGCTCCTCGATGCCGGGGAGATCCCCGCCGTACCAGTGTTTCGCCCGGATGCCGGGGGTGTCGGCGACCGGTTCGTCCCATGCCCGGGGAATCGCCCAGTCGGGAGTCGGGTGGGGGGCGCCGGAGTTCGCGAATCGGTCGATGAAGATCTGATAGCCGACGGTGTCAGTGAGCCAAGCGGGCGGGTGAGCGGGGGACCACGATGAGAGGCGGAAGTCGGCGTCGTCGGTGACGTCGCGATGGAAGACGCCTGCACCGTTCACCCAACAGCGCCCGAGGTGTCCGCCGTCGAGCAGCCACCGGTAGGCGGTCACGGGATTGGTCAGTGCGAGATCGGCACTCCACCACGTCGCGCCGTCGTGGCGATCGTCGATCTGCGCGTCGACGATCGCAGGTTCCGCATCGGGCGTCGAGCGCAGACGGACCCGCATCGTGCCGCAGGCGTCGGGCACGCGGAGCCGGACGCGAACCGTGTCACCGAGGCGACGGTCCGAGACATCGACATGGAGCGGCGAGCCGTCGTGGTGTGGTTCGTCGGCGAGGCGCAGCGGTGACACGCCGACGCGGGCGGACTCACTCCTTGACGGCGCCGGACGTGAGTCCGGAGACGATGAATCGCTGCAGGAACATGAACAACAGCACCACCGGGATCGCGCCGATCAACGAGCCGGCAGCGAACGGTCCCCAGCGGTTGTCGAAGCCGGCGCGGACGTAGCCCGACAGGCCGACGGCGAGCGTCTTGTTGTCCTCGCCGAGCATGACGCTGGCGACGAGGAACTCCGCTTGCGAGGTGATGAACGACAGCAAGCCGATCACGGCGAGAACCGGTGCAGCGAGCGGCAGGATGATCTTGTAGAAGATCTGGAAATGGGTGCAGCCGTCGATTTTCGCTGCCTCGTCGAGCGTGTACGGGATCGTGTCGAAGAAGCCCTTGATCAGGTACGTGTTCACACCGAGCGCGCCCCCGAGGTAGATGAAGATCAGACCCCACGACGACCCGAGCCCGATCGCCGGGAACAGGCCCTTGATGCGGGTCATGAACAGGAACAGGGCGACCACCGCGAGCAGGTTGGGGAACATCTGGATCAGCAGCAGCGACAGCAGCCCTGGTCGCCGACCCTTGAACCGGAGGCGGCTGAAGGCGAATGCCGCCAGCGCGCACATCGCGACGGTCAGCACCGAAGTCGTGATGCCGATGAACATCGAGTTTCGGAACCACGACCAGAACGGTGGATGGCCGGGGTCGGTCATCAGCGCACGGAAGTTGTCGAGCGACGGGTCGGTGGGGATCAGGCTCTGGGAGCTCAGGTTGCCGTCGGTGAACGCTGCCGAGACCACCCAGAGCACCGGGAACAATGCGAAGGCCAGGGCGACCCACGCGACGACGTGGCGCCACCCGGTGGTCCGGAACACCTTGCCCATCGACGGTCGGTTGTATTCGAACGCCGGTGCTTCGGGTTCGTAGGACTGCGTGACGGCGTTCATCGCATCTCCTCCAGGGATCGGGTGGCGCGGAAGCTGAAGGCCGAGATCGTGGCGACGATCAGGAAGATGACGAGCGAGACGGCCGCGGCGAAGCCGTAGTCGACGCCGCCGCCGCCGGCGAACGCGATCTTGTAGACGTAGGAGATCAGGATGTCGGTGCGGCCGGCGTCGCTGCCGGGCACCGGCGGGCGGCCCTCGGTGAGCAGGTAGATGATGTTGAAGTTGTTGAAGTTGAACGCAAAGCTCGCAACGAGCAGCGGGCCGACGGCGACGAGCAACAACGGGAACGTGATCAGCCGGAACGCCTTGAACCCGCCGGCGCCATCGACCGCGGCGGCTTCGGTGAGGTCGGCCGGGATGCTCTGCAGCGCACCGGTACACACGAGGAACATGTACGGAAATCCGAGCCACGTGTTGACGAGGAGGATCGAGAAGTAGGGGAGCCACTGCCCGTCGAGCCACGCCAGGTTCGTACCGAGCCAACGGTTGATCACACCGAACTGCTGGTTGAGCATGCCGCGCCACACGAGAGCGGTCATGAAGCTCGGGATGGCGTACGGGATGATGATCAGGCTCCGGTACCAGCGCCGCCCGAACATTCGATCCTCGTTGAACACGAGCGCGAGCAGCAGGCCGAGCGCGAACGACAGGGCCACGGAGAAGAGCGAGAAGAGCACGGTCCACAACAGGACCCGGAAGAACACATTGCGGGTCTGCTCGTCGTTGACGAGGCGGTCGTAGTTGTCGAGCCCGACACCGGCGCGCCAGCCCGGGACCAGGGCATCACCGTTTTCGCTGACGAATTGCCCGTTCTCGACGGTGTAGGTCGTGTTGGTCGACGAGTCGAAGATCGTGTCGGTCTCGGGGTCGTAGACGCGGGTCTGGGTCTTCGCGAACGCGGCGCCGAAGCCGTCGTTGACGATGTCGCCGCTGGGCCCGGGGACGATGAGGGCGTTGACCTCGTCGACGCGGTCGTTCGCCTGGCCGGTGTTGAGGGCGACATAGCCGTCGATGGTTTCGCGGCGGCCGTCCTCGATGATCTCGGATTCGTCGATCGGGGTGCGGCCGTCGGCAGTTCCGATGTACCGGTTGCCGTCGGGGTCGGTCAGGAGGAAGACCAACTCGCCGCCGGGGTTGCCCTCGGCGAGGATCTGAAGGTCGTAGCGGATCGACTCGGCGCCGGCGCTGACCGAGTTGGCCTCGATCCGCTCGATCGCGGTCTCCTTGCTCAGGTTGTTCCCGGTCCCGTAGTTCGTGGTCGAGATGTAGATCAGATAGAAGATCGGATAGACGGCGAAGACCAGCAGGAACAGCGTGCCGGGCAACAGGTACTTCGCGGGGATGAAGCGCCGCTTGGAGATGTAGACGACGTCGATGACGACGAGCGCAACGATCGCCGAGATCGCCAGCCCGTAGTCGGGCTTGTCGAACATCGTGGGCAGTCGACGCGAGGACGATCGCATTCAGCAGGCCGAGCAGCAGGTACTTGACGATCAGTCCGAGCGAGGCCCCGTACCGGGGGCCGGTCGGCATCTGCAGCGGCGGCATGCCGTCGTAGTAGTTCTCACGCTCCGTCAGCGTCGCCGTGCCTCCACCGGACGCGCCGCCCCGAGAGGAGGACGCCCCCGTGGTGGGGGATGCCTCCTCTCGGGGATCGGCGGTGGTCATCCGGAGATCAGCCTTCCGCGATCTTGTCGCGGATCTGGGTGGCGGCGTCGGTGAACGCCTGGACCGGATCCGTTCCGGTGAAGATCAGCGAGTAGGCGTCGGTCCAGCTCTCCCAGACCGACGACATCGCGGGGATCGCCGGCAGTGGCGTGCCCTGCTGGCCCGCAGCGCCGAAGCCCTGGATGATCGGGTCGGACGAGACCTGGTCGTAGGCGCTGAGCATGGCCGGCGGGCGACCGCCGGCCTCGAACAGTGCGAGCTGCACTTCCTCGGTACCGAGGTAGTCGACCATGAACGTCGTGGCGAGGTCGGGGTTCTCGCTGAACGCCGACTGCATGAAGCCCTGGACGCCGACGAAGACCTCGGCGGTGCCACCCGCCACCGGCGGGACCGGCTCGACGACGAAGTTGATGCCGGCATCTGTGAAGCCACCGACGGCCCACGGGCCGGTGATCGCGAACGGCGCCTTGCCGGTCGAGAACGACTCGTTCATGATGTCGTAGCTGACGTCCTTGGAGATCAGGCCCTCGTTGCTCCAGTCGGCGAACTTCTGGGCAGCGACGAGGCCACCTTCGGAGTCGATGCCTACGTCGTCGGCGTTGTACGTGCCGTCGTCGTTCTGGCCGAACACGTAGCCACCGGCTGCGCTGAACAGCGGGTAGTTGTGATACGGATCAGCAGGGTCCTGCTGGACAGCGAGCGGCACGTCGACGGTGCCGTCGGCCTGGAGTGCGAGTGCCGTGGCCTCGAGGTCCTCGAACGTGGCCGGCGCCTCGGGGACGAGGTCGACGTTGCGGATCAGGGCGATGTTCTCGATGGCGTACGGGACGCCGTACGAGCGCGCCGTCGTAGGTGAAGGCCTCGATCGCGACCGGGGCGTACAGCTCGGCGTCGGGACCGAGGTCGATCGGGGCGACGACGCCGTTGGAGACGAGCTCACCGAGCCAGTCGTGCGCGCCCGTGACGATGTCGGGGCCTTCACCGGCGGGGCCGGCGATGCTGAGCTGGTCGCGGATCTGGTCGAAGGGCACCTCGACCACCTGGACGGTGATGCCTTCGGTGTCGCCGAACTCGCTGGCGATCGGTTCGAGCACGGGGGCCCGGGTGTCGTCGGCCCAGATCACGAGGTCGGCGTCGCCGCGGGCGGGAGCCTGGTACTCGGTCGTCTCGGTGGTTGCTGCCTCGGTGGTCTCGGTGGTCGCCTCGGTGCTGTCCGGCGCCTCGGTGGTCTCGGTGGTCTCGGTGCCGGTGGTGTCACTGGCGGATGAATCGCTGTCGCTGTCACTACCGCAGGCGGCGCCCACCAGGGCGGCTACGGCAGCGAAGGCAATCAGGCGGCGTGGTGCGCGCATGGTGTCTCCCCCTCAGGAGGTGTTGGTGCCGGCGGGTGCCGGCGAGGTGGTTGTTGAATTCACGGTGTCTGTCGATGGGCCCGGGTCACGGGTTCATCGCTGTTCACATTACGGAAACAATCCGTGCACTGCAAGAAATTTGCAGACGTTCTTTCATTTCTTGCAGCGGACGCCTACAGTCCGACATCATGCGGATCCGGCTCCAAGACGTCTCCGCACTCGCTGGCGTCAGCGAGGCCACCGTCAGCCGTGTGATGAACGGCAAGGAGGGTGTGCGCGCGTCGACTCGCGACCGAGTGCTCCACGTGCTCGCCGAGCTCGGCTACGCGCCCGAGGCGCTGCACCCCGGCCTGCATGCCGGGGTGATCGGGCTGATCGTGCCCGAGCTCGACAATCCGATCTTCCCCAAGTTCGTCCAAGCGGTCGAAGCGCGGCTGCTCTCCAGCGGGTATCTGTGCATCTTGTGCTGCGCCACCCGGGTCGGAGCAACCGAGGACGACTATCTCGAGTCGCTCATCGAGCGACGGGTCGCCGGTGTGATCGTGGTGTCGGGTCGTCACGCCGACACCCGAGCCGATCACTCGATCTATGACGAGATCACCAGCCGCAGCATCGGACTGGTCACGATCAACGGCGCGATGGCGCCGGACGAGTCGGGCGTTCCACCGGTCCCGAGCGTCTCGACCGATGACCACGCGGCAACCGTCACCGCGTACCGGCACCTGCGCGAGTTGGGTCATGAACGCATCGGGCTGCTGATCGGGCCGACTTGTTACACACCGGTGCAGCGCAAGCTCGCTGGCTTTCGAGAGGCAGCCCACGCCGACGGTGTCGACGGCGATCTCGACGATCGCATCATCGAGACCATCTTCACCTTGGACGGCGGTTTCACCGGAGCGCAGCGTCTGCTCGACAACGGCATGACCGGCATCGTGGCGGCGAGCGACATGATGGCGCTCGGTGCGATCCGAGCAGCGCGCCAGCGGGGACTCACCGTGCCCGACGCCGTCTCGGTGGTGGGCTTCGACGACACCGAACTGATGCGGTTCACCGATCCGCCGTTGACGACCGTGCACCAGCCGGTCACCCGCATCGTCGATCATGCCGTCGACGTGTTGTACGCACAGATCGAGGGCCAACCGTTCGAGCGTGCCGAGCGCCTGTTGCCCGGCGAACTGATCGTGCGGGGAACGACCGCTCGGGCCCCGTCTCGCGGGGCATCTGGTATGGGGAGTCGACAAACGCATCCGGTGAGCTAACGTCTGCAGCCACGTGGTCGAGGGGGTCACGGCGAGCGATGCTCCGAGCTGAGCAACCACAGGAGGAACACCGACATGGCAACAGTCCAACTCGAAGGCATCAACAAGGTCTACGACAACGGCTATCACGCGATCCACGATCTCGATCTGGAGATCGCCGACAAGGAGTTTCTGGTGCTCGTCGGCCCGTCGGGCTGCGGCAAGTCGACTGCGCTGCGGATGATCGCCGGCCTCGAGACGATCACGGGCGGCAAGATGATGATCGGCGATCGGGTCGTCAACGACGTCGAGCCGAAAGATCGCGACATCGCCATGGTCTTCCAGAACTACGCGCTGTACCCGCACATGAGCGTGTACGACAACATCGGGTTCGCGCTCAAGCTCGCGAAGGTCCCGAAGGACGAGATCGACACCCGCGTGCGCAAGGCCGCGGCGATCCTCGAGCTCGAGGAGAACCTCGATCGCAAGCCCGGGCAGCTGTCCGGTGGCCAGCGTCAGCGCGTCGCCATGGGACGTGCAATCGTTCGTCAGCCGGCTGCGTTCCTGATGGACGAGCCGCTGTCGAACCTCGATGCGAAGCTGCGCGTGCAGATGCGTGCCGAGATCGCCGCGCTGCAGCGCGAACTCGCCGTCACCACCGTGTACGTCACCCACGACCAGATCGAGGCGATGACGATGGGCGACCGCGTTGCGGTGCTCAAGGACGGCTACCTCCAGCAGGTCGACACGCCGCAGAACCTCTACGATCATCCGGTCAACGTGTTCGTCGGTGCGTTCATCGGCTCGCCGTCGATGAACCTGTACGAAGGCACGGTCAGGGTCGACGGCGACGTCGGCACGGTTGCGGTCGGCAGCAACGTGATCGGTCTGCCGAAGGAGGTCTTCTCCAAGCAGCCCAAGTTGGCTGACTACGACGGCAAGCCGATCATCATCGGGATCCGACCTGAAGACTTCGAGGACGTCGCGTTCGCCGAGCAGATCCCCGAGAGCCAGCGCATCACCGCGAAGGTTTCGCTGATCGAGGCGCTCGGCTCCGAGATCATGGTGCACTTCCGTATCGACGCGACCACGGTCGACTCCGGCGACCCCGATGCCGTCGAAGAGCGAGAGGGTGCCGACGTCGCGAATGCCGTTGGTCGGTTCAATCCTCGTTCGCGGGTGCGAATGGGCGAGACCATCGACATCGCGGTGTCGAGCGAGAACATGCACTTCTTCGACGCCGAGACGCACCAGGCCATCTGGGTCTGATGCCTGGCGCCTGACGCCGGGACTTTGGTCCCTTCCGGGTCCCCGAGGCATGGGAGCTGCCAATCGAGGTGTTGCAGGATCCGATCTGGCACGACTCGGGTCACACGGTCAAGGGGCGCGATGGTTGCCGGGTGCCGATCCCGTGGGAGCCAATGGGCCCGTCGCTCGGATTCGGTGCCAGTGGCGCCTGGCTCCCGCAGCCAGCCCACTTCGCACAGCTCGCGGCGGCGTCGCAAGACGACGATCCCGACTCGACGTTGTGGCTCTATCGGCACGCGCTGGCGATCCGCCGACAGCGACGCGCATCCAGCTCAGTGGAGGCCGGCCCGTCTGATGAACAGGTCGCGTGGATCGACATCGGCGCCGACGTGGTGGCGTTCGAGCGAGCTGATGGCCTGCGCTGCATCGTCAACATGGGAGATGTGGCGGTTGACCTGCCCGACGGCGACGTGCTCCTCGCGTCGGGACCGCTCGCTGGTGATCAGCTCCCACCCGACACCGCCGCCTGGCTCACCTGAGAGGTATCGACACGTGGAAATCGTCACCAAGCAGGGACACCCGGACTTCCTCGACCTCCCGTGGGAGCAGCCGCTCGCCGAGTGGGGCGATCCGCGCCTGGTCAAGATGGCCCACGGCATCAGCCGTCACATCGTGCGGTTCGTGCGGTTCGGCGATCGCGTCTACGCGCTGAAGGCCACCGGCGTCGTCGCGGCGCATCACGAGTACCGGGTGCTGCGCGATCTCCGAGACGATCACCTGCCGGTCGTCGAACCAGTCGGGGTCGTGACCGACGCTCCGAACGAGGGCGACGGGGTGCTGATCACTCGCTACCTCGACTACTCGCTGCCGTACTGGTACCTGCTCGGACGGGGCGATGTCTCGCTCGCCGAGCGGCTGATGGACGCCGGCGTCGTGCTGTTGGTGCGGCTGCATCTCGAAGGCGTCTACTGGGGTGACTGCTCGCTGTCGAACATCCTGTGGCGTCGCGACGCCGGCGCGATGATGGCCTATCTCGTCGACGCCGAGACCACGGAACGCCATGCCACGATCGGCGACCGGATGCGGGCCAACGACGTCGACATAGCCGTGGAGAACGTGGCCGGTGGGCTCTACGAACTGATCGCCAGCGGGCGGGTCTCCGACGAGATCGACCCCGTCGCCATCGCCGAGAGCCTGCGCTCGCGCTATGAGGGGCTGTGGACGGAGCTCACACGAGTCGATCTGCTCGACCTCGACGATCGTTGGCAGATCGAGCAGCGGGTGCGCCGGATCAACGAGCTCGGCTTCGACGTCGAAGAACTGGCGATCAATCGAGACGGACGGACGCTGTCGGTGAAACCGGTGCTGATCGAGGAGGGCCATCACGCCCGTGATCTGCGATCACGTACCGGTCTCGACGTGCAGGAGAACCAGGCCCGTCGGCTGCTGTCCGACATCGATCAGTTCCGGGCGTGGCTCGAGCGCAAGGAGGACCGGTCGATCCCGAGGGCTGTCGCGACGGCTCGCTGGTTGGCCGAGGTGTACGAACCGATCATCGACACGATCCCCGACGAACTCCGGTCGCGCCTGGAACCCGCTGAAGTGTTCCACCAGCTGCTCGAGCATCGGTATCTGATGGCCGAGCAACGTGGAGAGGACATCACGAACGACGAGGCGATGGTCGACTACCTGCAGAGCGTGCTGGCCGACTCGCCGAAGGAGCGCCAGCTGCGTCTCGACACGGGCAACATCCCGCGAATCGAACTCGACTCGGCGTCCGAGGGATCCGAGTCGGGTACGTTCGAGACGTGAACGAGCGCACCGACCGAGCCCGCCGTGCCATCGGCCTGATCGATCTCACCGACCTGTCCGACGATCACGCACCCGGCGGCATCGATGAGCTGTGTCGTCGCGCACGTGAGCACGGAACCGCCGCGGTGTGCGTCTGGCCGGAATTCGTGGCTCGTTGTGCCGAGTTGCTCGACGGATCACCGGTGCGGGTTGCGACCGTCGTGAACTTCCCGTCGGGCGACGAACCGGTCGCTGACGTGCTTGCGATGACCGAGGCGGCGCTCGCGGCCGGTGCCGACGACATCGACCTCGTGCTGCCGTACCGAGCGTTCCTCGACGGTGACCCCGATCGCGCCAGCGAGATGGTCGCGGCCGTCGCGGCGCTGATCGACACGCCGAGGCTGCTCAAGGTGATCTTGGAGTCGGGCGCGTACGCCCGCTCCGAGTCGGTCGCCGCTGCAGCGCGTCTCGCCATCGCGAACGGGGCCGACTTCGTCAAGACGTCGACGGGCAAGATTGCCGAGGGTGCGTCGCTCGACGCGGCCCGAGCGATGCTCGGAGAGATCGCTGCGGCGGCGCAGCAGGGGCGAACGGTCGGCCTCAAGCCGTCGGGCGGCATCCGCAGCTTCGACGATGCCATGGCATATCTCGACCTCGCCGACGGCGTGATGGGCGAGGGTTGGGCGACACCGTCGACGTTCCGCTACGGCGCCAGCGGTGTCCTCGACGCGCTCCTTGCCGAACTCGACGGCACTGCACCTCCGGCCTCCGACTCGTCCTACTGACGGTTCCAGATCTGCCAGGCGCATCTCGAACAGTCTCCACCGCCGGTAGTCTTCGGTGCCCCTGCCCTCGTAGCTCAGGGGATAGAGCATCGGCCTCCGGAGCCGTGTGCGGAGGTTCGAATCCTCCCGAGGGCGCCACTGGTTTCCCGCCCTGATCAGGGGAATGGCCTGGTCAGGGCTTTGGGGAGTTCACCGCTGTATCGGGCTGTTCACCTCTGTTCCCCGTCCGTTGCGGGAGGAGTACGGGATGAACAGCACCATCGACGGTGCTGTGGGTTCACCGACGATCACCCTCGGCGCAGCTGCACGTGTCGACGGCGCCGAGTTCATCAGTGCCGGCTGGCCCGATTGTCCTGCCCCGCAAGTCCGGCGAATATGCCCGTGATAGTGCGGCGTCACAATTGGGCCGAACTCAGTCGCCTCCAGGCGCAGAAGGACCGACACTCTGCGTGTCGTAGTCTGCGGCCTCCATCCGCGAATTTTGCTTTGCGCTGTAGGCCTTCGCGCCTGACCGCTGAATGAGAAATGTTCGCGCAGCGGGCTGACTGGCGGTGTCTGATAGATGAGATGGGTGTGATCGAGCCGGCTGACGCTGCGATCGATGTCGAGTCGATCGACGTCGAGCAGGTATGGCGTGAACTCGGCCCCGGCGCGTTGCAGTTGGCGGCGGCGATGGTCGGACCTCATGACGCTCACGACATTGCTGGTTCGGCGTTCTTGCGAGTGATCGCCAGCGCCGGCTGGGCTCAGGTCACGGATCGGCGTGCTTATCTGTTTCAGGCCGTCCGCAACGAGGCGCAGAACCTGTACCGAGCGCGGGCGCGTCGTTGGCGACGTGACCTCGCAGCGGTACGGCCTGCGATACACGGCGACGAGCCGATCGATGTCGATGTGTTTCGAGCCCTCGCACGTTTGACGTTGCGTGAACGGTCGGTGGTCTTCTTGGCGTACTGGCACGACATGACCGAGGCCGAGATTGCCGATGTGCTCGGTTTGTCACGCGGCACGATTCATCGCGATCTTCGCCTGGCGCGTGATCGACTTCGAAAGGAACTGTCATGACGACGAACGTGGAACATGTCGTGCGTCGGGCGTTCGACGACATCATCGACGCCGCCGGTGAAGTCGGGCCGTGCCCGAAACCGGACGACCACATCACTCTTCTACGAACCCGCGGTGCGGTTCGTCGACGCCGGTCATGGAATTCGGACCGAACTGGATCGTCGGGCGCGAGGCGTTGGTCGGCAGTGGCCGCAGTGCTGCTCATCGTCGTCGGCGTGGGCTCGGTCGCGTTCGTCGTGCAACGACAGAACGAAGCAACGTCGACCGACGGTGTGGTTGATCTCGGACCGGTCGAAAACTTCCCGGTCGGCTCGGTCGTAGCCGTCGACGAACCGCCGCTGTTCGTCCTCAACGACACCTCGGCGGGGATTGCCGTGCTCGACGCACACTCGACGCACCTCGGCTGCATCCTCGTTCCCAATACCCCCGACACCGACGAAGCGCTCCGCCTGCCCAACCCCGAGGTCGGCTTCATCGATCCGTGCCATGGGAGTACCTTCGATAGGGTCGGCAACAAGCTCGCCGGCCCGGCAGCGCGGAGTATGGACAGCTATCGGATCACGATCACCGATCAGCGCGTGTTGGTGGACTTGTCGCAGCCAATCCTCGGTGATCCGGCGACGACTCCGATCTATTCGGGCGAAGACCTCGACTTGAGCCTGCCGATTGTCGGTCGGGCGTGGGCCGACTCGATGGACTTCAGTCTCGATGCGGACACGTGGGCCCGGCTCTACGACGCTTGGCAGACAGGCATCGCGGAGTGCATGCATGCCAGTGGATTCGAGTATCAAGCGGTCGCGTATCCGCCGAATGCGCCCTTCGAGGATCTGGTCAATCCGCTCGACCGTCGTTACGCCGCCGCCATGGGGTATCACGAGCTCCCTGCCGAGCCGAACGATCCCAACCCCCGCACCGACGAAATGGCTGACGCGTCGGGCGAGTGCGCCAACTCAGCCATGGCCGACGTCTACGGCGCTATTCGCGGCTACACCGACCTCAACGACCGACTCCGCTCGGGGATCGCAAACGCCATTGAATCGTTCCCGCAGAGCACAGCTGGTGTCGCAGCTACGACGGAATGGGCGACGTGCATGGCCAAGCTCGGCTACCAGTTCCCTTCGCGCCTCGACGCGATCGTCACCTACGTCGATCGTCCGACGATCAGCACCGAGGAGATCACCACCCGACTCGACGATCTCGACTGCGACCTAGGCGTCGGATACACCCAGCGACAACACGATTGGGAACAAGTCCAGATCGACACGTGGCGAGCCGAGAACCGCGAAACCATCGAGCGCGCAATCGAACAGAAACAGCTCATCGACCAACACCTCGCCGAGATCGAAACTGCCGATCAAGACTGACCGACTCGCCCGATCACCACGTGTTCCCAGCCGAGGCATCGCCGGTCCACTGCTCCCCGTCGCGGAGTCGACCGTGACTCCAGCAGTCGAACGGATCGATGCCGCCGAGCTTCCGATCACGAACACGGGCTGGCAAGGCCGGGAATTCGCGTTGCGGCTGCGTCGGATATTTCCTGAGATCTAGGAGGAACGCAGCGTGCGTCCGCTCGGAGCGCCGACCTCGACACATACGTCCCGCTGCCCACCTGACCGCCCGACAATGCCGAGGCCCGATAGAGGTCGTCGCGCTGCATGCCGGCGGGATTGATCGTCGCTGGCCGGCTGCATGCAGCACCCCGGCTTTGCCGGTCATGCCCGTGAAAGTGCGGCGTCACGGTTGGGCCGGACTGCAGCGCGACTCAGACGGCTCCGGCCGGATTATGGAACGAACGTTGTGTGCGCCACCGTCGAGCGGCAGAGGCCAACTCGAGTTGGACCGGACATCGAAATGACTCAGGAGCACCTTTTCAGCAGGACACACGACCAAGGTGGATGCAGCTTCACTCATCAGCAGAAACCACGGCGCGTTCTGCGACGACGACACAGCGGTCAGGTTCGCGAGAACATCGAGCGCGTGATGTGCGCCTGTTGGACGATACGCGCCACGGTCTGGACGATGTTGTAGACGACCAGCGCCGCCAGGAAGAAGATCTGGAACACGGCGAAGACCACCGGCAGGTACCGCAGCAACCTGTGCTGGCCCGGAGACATCGTCGGACCGATCCAGGTCAGCGCGGCAACCATGCGCTGGACCACGAAGTAGAGGGCGCCCAGCACAACCACGAGCAGCACGTACGGCCAAGCGTCGCTCATCCCATTGACCATCTCCGACGCGGCAGACTGCGACAGGTCGACCCGAGCGACATCATCTCGCGTTTGGCGAACAACGACTCGTAAAGAGCGGAGTCGTACGACAGGTAGCGAGGGATGAACCCTGGGTCGGTGACCTGGTCCGGGCGACCGAACACCGCCCAGACCGCGTCCACGATTGGACGGGCCGAGCCCTGCGGCACATACGTCAAACCGCGCAGGACAGTGAACATGATGAAGAACACCGCAGCCTGCGCCGCCAGCGGCTCCCGGGATTACGTGACACTGCACTGGGGCCGCGATGCGGCGCGAGCCGTGCCCGATCGCCGGTGATTATCCGGAGCACTGTCGAGCGGTCTCCCGGATGCCTTCGGCACTCGCGAGGCACTTGCGTCGAGCGCACATCAGGGCAATCTGCCGGCCCCGACCGGCATCCCGTGCGCGAACTCGACCGAACTGGACATCAGAATCAACACTCCGGCAGAGCCCTCACCGTCCGGCGACGCAGTAGATCGACAAACCTGAGGGGCCTTGAACGCGCGAAGGGGCTCTCGACGTTCACAGATGCGAAGCGAGGTGCTCTCCCATGGGGTCTCGCGCCGATTCGGTCGCGTCGGACCGCGACCGCAGTTTGTGGCATCCTGCTCGTCACGGCGAGTGGTCGCCGCACGACGAGGAGGGGCCATGAGCGTATTGCTCGACGAATACACCGCCGCAGCACTCCGCGGCGATCGCGCTGGCGCAGCGGAACTCGCCACGGATTATGCGGGCCGTGACGAGTCGTGTCTCCGCGTCGTCACTCAATTGCTGGCGCCGTCGCAGCGCGATGTAGGTGAGCTCTGGCTGCGCGGCGAGTGCACTGTTGCGGAGGAGCACTCGGCGACGTTCGTCACGGAGTCAGTCTTGTCGTCGCTGGCGGTGGGGCTCGAGGCGAAGGAGCATGCGGGGACGGTGGTGATGGTGTGTGCGGAGGGAGAGTTGCACTCGTTGCCGACGAGGATGGCCACCGAACTGATGACCGCCGACGGGTGGCGGGTGATCCATCTCGGAAGTGCGATGCCGGCGGGGAAGCTCCGCTACTACCTTGCCGAAATCGATGCCGACGTTGTGGGGGTGAGCGTGACCCTGGCGACCAACCTCACCGGCGCTGCTCGTACCGTTTGGGCGGCGCGCCAGGCCGGCCACAGCGTCATCTGTGGGGGTCGAGCATTCGACTCGTCGGGTTCTCGGGCGCGCTCGATCGGCGCTCACGGACAACCCGGTGACCTGACCGAGCCGTTGGTGCTCGATGCGGTGCTCTGGGGCGAACCGCTCGCCGTCAACATGAGCGCCGATTGGGCGCACCTCGATTTTCAGCGGGTACAGGTCGTGCGCGACGCCCTGTCGTGGCTGGGAACGGGCGACTTCGCAGACAGCGTGCGCTCGGCGACGTGGCTCGCACAGTTCATTGCAGACCTCGAGGACATCGTTGCTGCCGGTGCTGCGGCAATGCTCTGCGGCGATCGGACAATCGTCCTCGAGCAGCGCACCTGGCTCGAGGAACGACTCGCTGCCGTCGGCGCCCCGGTCGAGGTGGCACGGCACTCATTCGACGCTGTCGCTGCGGTCGTCGACAAGCAGAGTGCCGGGTGCCTCGGCGTTCTTCTTGTGACCGAGTCCCGCGAGCGCAACTCAGGATCGGAACGTCGCGCCAATTCACAGCCGCTCGGTAATTGCTGTCGGTGGATGCCGTGCCGATGTCGTTCGTGCCCGCCCACGGCACCTCCGATCGGCCAACCGCAGCGTCACACCCACGCGATGTATTGAGGTTGCATCGTTGAAGCGGGTGTCGGTTCGCGACTGGGTGTGGCCGCCAGAGGTGTCCATGTGCGCCGGCGACCCGTGCGGCTTGTGCTCAGAGATTGATCGTGTCGCTGGCGAAGGTGATGCCGTGATCTGTCTGGCTTTCGAGCGCTTCGAGGTCGGGATCCGAGAGCACTGCATCGATGGCCGCTCGATCGCCTGCGACGTAGGTCCAGCAGAAGTCGATCTCTGTCGCGACGATCCACGATCGGTCGGCGGGCCACCACACGTTGGGCGACTGGCGTCCGACCTGCAGGTAGAAATCGCTGATGTCTTCAAGCGCACCCGACGCGAGGAAATAGTCGCGACCAGGAGCATTGATCCGGGGACCGTCGAGCGTCGACGGAGCGAGCAACGGCTCGGCGACGAACATCGTGCTGGCAATGGATGCTCCACCGTGGAGTTGGCCGTAGCCGTCCCAGATCGCGAACCAACACTGCTGTGGCGTCGAGGTGTGTTGAGCCAAGAGCTGCGCGAGTCCTGTGAGCGCATCGCTGTTGAGCGTCCCTTCAGGCGGAGACTCGTTCGGCCACTGACCGATCCCGTCGTCGGTCGAGGCGATCGGGTCGAACTGCATCTCGGGGTGAACGACACGGCCGGTCCTCGCTGCGATCTCGGACCAGCGCTCCGAGCCAGCGGGGTGGAACACGCGAGCGTACGCAGCGAACGAATCAGGAACGATCGAGCCAACGTCGTGTGCGAACGGATGCAGCACATCGATCCACCACGCAGCCTGGCCGACGTCAGAACTCCACTCGATCCCCATCTCGTCAACGTACCGATTGAGGACCTCACACGACCGCACACAATCACCCCGATCACCACTCCGCGCTCGCAGGGCGTTGCAGACCGCTCCTGATCAGCACTTCCCGATTAGCGCGCTCGACGACCGATGACGATCAGATCGACGACCAGAACGCTCCGTTCACGTCCGTTTGACCGGGGATTATCGGGTGCTCGGCTTGGGCCGAGCGGGATCCACGGCTGTACTGCTCGGGTTATCCCTGCTCCTATGTCAAGCCGCGGGCTCGAAGTTGCTCGCTGGCGGTGAGTTCGGCGTCGGCGAGGAGGTCGCGGTAGACGACGTCGGAGAGTCGTCGCTTGAACGCGCGGATGGCTTCCATCGGTGTGTTGCCGAGCTTCATCCGACGCTCGAGGAACTCCTTGGCGGGCGGGTGACAGCGACCTTGTGTCACGGCGATGCGATGGATCGCAGTTCAGCTGGCGGTTGCCGGCGCGTGAAGTCGGAACCGTTCGTGGTTGCCGGACCACACCGGCAACGGTGCGGTGCCGTTGTGTCGAGCGAACGCATCCTTGCTCTTGAAACGGGTGATGTCGCGGTCTCGCCGATGATCTTGGCGGCGCTCAACACGCCGCAGCCGGGCATGGCCAGCAGCGTCGGGGCGAGCTTGGTGACGAGCTGCTTGATCTCGCGTTCGAGGTCATTCACCCGGCGGATCAGGTCGCGAACGGCGAGGGCCTGCTCGAGTGCGAGACGCGCGACCAGGCCCTCGAAGTCGGCGAGGCGGACGATGACTTCGTCGACGCGCTTGTAACGGTTCAACGTCTTGCGACGGCGGGTCCCATGACGGGTCGAACTCGTGGAGATGCCACCGCAATCTGCACGTCAACCTGGTGCGTTCCGACACCAAGTCGTTGTCGCGATGATCCACCAACAACCTGACCTCACGAGCCGGGCCATCGAGACGTGCGCCGGTAGATCGGTTCCCGCAACGCGGCCGAGCAACCGCCAGTGCGTCGATCGGATCGGACTTGCCATAGGTGCGGGCACGCGTGCGGGTGTTCGCCATCATCTTCGGCGGCACCCGCACGATCGCCTCCCCCGCGGCAAGCAGATCGCGTTCCAGCCGCCGCGACAGATGCCGGCAGTCCTCGACCGCCCAGCGCCGCTCCGGCCCGAACTGCTCGGCCCAACGCAACATGTCGAGATGATCAGCCGTGGTGGTCGCCGTCGTGATCTTCTCGCCCAGCTTGCGGCCGGTCGAGTCGATCGCGACGACAGTGTGGGTGCGCTTGTGCGCATCAATCCCAAGTACCAACATGGTCTCGTTACCTTTCACTCGGTGACAAGGACCGGTCGGTGGGCACACCTCAGTGGGGGCGATGCCACGCTCCTATCAAGCCACACCGGCCGGTCCGACTGAGTCCCGGGGACGGCACAGGGATAACTGGCCACGAACGGTCAGCGGGATTATGAGCCAATCCCCGAGACCCCACCAGCCTGACACTGAGGCGGCGTTATCGGGTGGATGCCGGGCGAGGTGATCGACCCGCCGGCGGAGGGTGGATGCTGGCGGCGATGCTGAGCTGTCAGCTCAACAGGAACGACCAGTCGACTCGTGGTGCGGTTGCTTTCGTTGTCGTCCCGGCAATGAGCAGGACCCGTCGACGCTCGTCGAGGTGGTCGTAGAACAGTTCGTCGCACATCGTGCTGGTGGGCCGACGTTCGCGAACGGTGGCAAACGGTGCGTCGCCTACCGGTTCGAGCGCAGTCCCCGAGTATGTGGTCAGCACCGACGCCGAGTTCGGCGCAAGGGCAACCTCGTGAACTCGCCTCGAAGTGACCTCGTTCGCCCGGCTGACCGAAACGAAGTGAGCAACCTGTCCCATGACGAGCGCGATGCGCGGCGTCCAGATCGGTGGGTCCGGCTCGGGATCTATCGAGTCGACGACCTCTTCCAAACTGCGACCCTGTTCCAGTCCTCCCGCAAGCACATCGACGTGATCGCCATTGCCCACCACCAGCTTGCCGTCGGCCCATCGAGCACACACGTAATGCCTGAGGACGTCGGTCTCGGCTGACATCGAGGTCGGAACGACAACGAGACCGTCCGGTTCAGTTCGCACCGTCCGCGCCCTCGATGCATCGCTTCTCCCGGTGATGAAGTACACCCACGCCGCTTCGCCAGCTGCATCGACCTTGAAAATGAGTCCCCGACCCGGGTACTCCGAGATGCAGTCCTCAAGTGCCATCTCGGCCGAGGGTACCTGCGATGCCCATCGCGGTCGATCGGTGCCCCCGACCATCACCCAAACGCGGAGTCGGTGCGCGTGGATCGTATGACCTGCTGCGAACTGGTGGTCGTCGATGAGAACGAGCGAGCCAGCGTTGACATCGGTCTGTCGTTTCGAACCAACGAGTCGTCGCTACTTCACCAGGAGTCACCAGACGCGTACGCCGCGACGAGGCCGACGCTGAGCAGCTTTCAGATCGGGTCTACCGCCGTTGGGCGAGGCCGATCAAGTTGCCCTGGGGGTCCACGATCCGGGCGATGCGCAGATTGCGTATCTCAGGTATCCACGTCGGCGGCAAGACGACGTCTCCACCAAGTGCTCGCACCGATTCACATACCTGGTCGAGATCGTCGACCTCCACGTAGACCGTGACGAAGCACTGGCCTTCCTCGGTGGCGCCGATGCCGCCGCCGATGCCCTCGCCGCCTTGTGGCGGAATGGCGGAGTGCTGAGCATAGGTGTTCACTGGTTCTCCGATGCTCACGGGCCAGTCGAACAAAGACCGATAGAAATCCGGAAGGTCAGGGCCGGGGCGGCCCATGATCTCGAAGTGCACAATCGAGTTCGCCATCAGCGCCAGTCTTCGCAGCCCGCCACGCTCAGTCAAGTGCAAGTCGGCCGATACGGCACATCCGGGGCGCTCCTGGTTGAGCTGCCCGGCCTTGTCCCTTGGGAATATCGAGCACCGCATCGGGGCCGTTCTGCAGCGCCGATGATGAGCGATGGGTTGTGATTACTCGGAGGGTTTTCGGGCGGATCGGTTGGCCGGGCTACGTGACAGCGAGGGCCCGAACATAGATCGCTGAAGGGTTTCCCGGTGCCCACCCGGCGAGCGGATCGATACGGTCGATCTGGACGAATCCTCGACGTTCCCAGAACGCCCGAGTAGAGACGTACGGCTCGTAGCCGGCTGTGGCGTCGAGGGTCTTCACCTCGACGAGCGCGACGCCCGTGGCTCGCAGTTCGTCCGTGGCCCACGCGAGCAGGAGGGAACCGATGCCCTGGTTTTGGTGTGAGGGATGGATCGCGGCGTAGGTGATCTCTGCGGATCGACTGTGGCGACGTTCGATGAGGATGAACCCGACGACCGTTCCGTCGTCGTCAGCGACGAGCGTCATGTGATGGCCGATGCGTTGGCGTGCGTCGTGGTGCGTTGACGCGGTGAAGTACTCGGGCAGCAGTGTGAGCACTCCGACGCATCCGTCGGTGTCAGCGGGCTGAGCTGGTCGAACAAGCATGAGCTCAGTCATCTTCGCAGGCGACAACGTGAACGTCCCGGCTTGAAGCGAGACCGTGCCAGTCGGCCGATCAAGCCGTGAGCAGGTTGATGAGTTCGTCGGTCGGACGGACATCGCCGAACGACCGATAGATGGTGTGCAGCGTCGCGTTCAGGTCCTGATCACGCATCGCCGCGTTGGCGTCGGCGACCATGACGACTCGATACCCGAGCACGCTTGCATCTCGAGCGGTCGATTCGCAGCACACGTTGGCAACCGTGCCGGCGACGAGCACGGACACCGAGGAGATCCAACCGTGCGGACAGGTCGCAGTGGCCGGGGAAGAAGGCGCCAGCTGACGTCTTGTCCACGACCAGATCCCCGTCATTGACATCGAACTGATGCCACAGTCGATCGTGGTAGCGGCCCGGTACCTCCCGACGTGCGGTACGTCTCGGCGATGGTCGGGCCGAGGAACTCTGCTCGCGGCGGCAGCGGTGGTGCAGAATTTGGAAGCACCCACGCCACCGTCCCGCCCGCCGAGCGGAGGACTCCGGCGAGCCGTGCGATGTTCGGAGCACGATCCCGCGGGCGTATTCGTTCTGCTCGACAAAGAACGGCACCATGTCGACGACCACAGGAGCAGTTCGTCGCGCCGGTCGAGCACTTCGAACGCATGCCGGTGACCGCGTCCAGCCTCGTGCCGCGCGTATTCGCGAGGCTCGATGTACCAGTCGTGCAGCACCGCCACAGCATCGCGCGGCACGCAAACCCCACCTACCGCCGGGACGCGGCGACCGTGTCTGACCGGGGTCGGGTCGCACGCAGATCCGCCTGGCCGGTCCGCGTGTGGTGGGCACGTGGACCAGCCGCGCAGACGTCGGGTTATCTGAGGGCGGTGATGACGGCGCTCAGGGCTTGTCGCTGGGTGTTGGACATTGTGTTCCAGTCGACCGCCTCATCGTCGACGTCGGCGTTGGTGCTCACGACGACGACAGCGCCACCTGCGACTCCGTGGGCTGCGCATACGGCGAGCAGCGAGGCGATCTCGCTCTCGACGATCGTGACACCCGCAGCAACGTAGTGATCGTGTTCCGCTTGGGTCTGCCGGAACACTGCCGGGTTCGTCCAACTGACATGGCGCCGAGCGGTCGGGTAATGGGCTCTCACTGCAGCGAGCAGCGATTCGGTCAGGGCCCCGTCGGCGTCCACGACATCGCCGGGGGCGAGGTAATGATCCGAGATCCCGTCGTCACGTACCGCCGACTCAACAACCGCCACGTCACCCGGGGCGACGTCGGGACCGAGCCCGCCGGCAAGGTTCAAGATCACGAACCGTGAGGCACCGCCGAGCGCGAGTTGGTTCTCGACCTGGCCGACGTACGCCGATCCCGGGCTCATGCAACTCACTGCGACCGCCGGGTCCGCAACGGTGATGAAGTAGCGGCCATTACCGACGGCCATCTCGGGCTGTTCTTCGAAGTCGTCGGACTCCGCAAGGAAGCCAGCGATCGCCGGCTGAAACGCGAACACCATCGCCGCCGGGAGTCGACCAGGCTGCCAACCATTGCGGCGTGCCGCATCGAGGAAGGTGGCCGGACTGAACGTCGTGGGCTCCAGATGACGTCGTGCACGATCAGCGAGGCGGACAGCGCCATCGGGAGCGATCGACGCTTTCAGTCGCGGCCACGACGCAAACCCATGCTCGCGAGCGAGCACGAACTGAGCGTCAGCCAGACAGGGCGTTGGTCGACCCCCGAGGCGCTCCAGTGCGCCGGGGTCGCCTCCCTGCGCTGCCCGCAACAGGTCTTTCGCCTGCCGCTTCAATTGGTCGAGGTCAGCTCGCTCCGGGAGCGAACGGGTCGGGTGAGTAGTGGAATCCATGGCTGTCTCCTCCATCGCCTGCGACCCGCCACCAGGCAGAGGGACTGCCGTTGGCATCAATGCGATGGGTTGGACTCAGTCCTCTCCGCGGGTCCGGAAGCGCACCCGAGCGCTCCGGCAAACCTTACACCCACCCACTCCGGTGGCTACCCCGACGATGTCGAGCCGACCCCGCCCGAGTGCCCCCAACCGCCGGGTCTGGGACGCGATTACGTGACACCGCAGTGCGGCGCCTCCCGCGCCTGGACGGTCGGGATCACCGTCAGCGTTATCGAGTGTCATGCACCTCCACTTCGGCAGGCCGGCCGACCGACACCTTGTGGCATGTGGGCGGTGCACGTCGCCTATCACGGGATGCGTCCGTGCGACGGCTGCTTTCGCCAGACCGACACGTGTGACGGACTATCGCCGGTGAAAGGCGATCGGTTCCAGTCCGCCCACCTATTGGCCAACTCAAGACCGGCCAACCTCGCCATCAGGTCGAGCTCGGAGGGCCAGACATACCGCCACGGTGTGCGAGCCTCACGCACACCGGACCCGTCGGCGACGAAGTGGTGGGAGACGGCGTGCTGGGCGACGAGATCGTCGTAGCGGTCGTAGCAGCCCGACGTAGCCCGGCGTGTGGGCGAACACGATGGCGTCTTGGCCCGGAACGAGACGGCGTAGGTCGGGCACCACCATCTCGATCACGAACCAGCCACCAGGCTCGAGATGGGCAGCCGCATTGGCGAAACAAGCGACCTGTCGGTCCTGGGGTCTCACGTCGCCAGCGTGTTGTAGACGAGGTAGACGAGCCGGACGCCTCCACCAGAGTCGTGGTCATGTCACCGAGCGTGACGGGGATGCCATCACCGCCTGGTCTGCTGGAGCTGCGCCACCATGTCGGGAGACAACTCGATGCCGCTGACCGGTACGCCGCGAGCGGCGAGGGCAGGGCGATCCGCCCGGTGCCCACAGCCATCTCGAGCGCAGCGCCCGTGCCAGCGAACTCGGCCAGACGGTCCACGGTTGGTCCGAGCACGTCCGCCGAGCCCATGTTCCCGAGCGCACGGTCGTAGCTCGCCGCGAACCTCGCCGGCGAAGTGATCGTTCAGCACGAACAGAGGTTGGCATCCCACAGTCCCGCAGGCAATCGAGTTTCAGCGCAAACGTCCCCGAACGCCTGCTCGGGGACGCGATTACGTGGCACTGCAGTAGGGCCGTACTCGCACGCGGCACAGACGACGGGAGTCGAGATCGGCGTTATCGGGTGTCCCGGGCCGGCACTTCGGTGACGCGGCCGACCCGCACTTGGTGGGCAGGTCAGTAGCGCCCGTCACTTGGCTACATAGCTTCGAGCTTCACTTGCTGGCGATGCCACAACGGCTGAGCACCAATTGCACCAAGAAGGCTCGCGCCCCTCGTTGAAGTCCCAGACCCAAAGCTCAAGCAGCTCGAGGCCCAGGTCCTGAGCCCAGTCGATCACTACCGACGCGAGGAGTCGGCCAGCGCCGCCGCCACGCGCTTCATCGACTATCGCGACCTGGTCGAGTCGATCCAACGGATCGCCTTCGTGAACGGGTTATCAGGCCGCTCGCGAAGTACGGCCAGGACGTAGCCAACCGCCTCGTCCGCGACGTCGACGCACAGCCACGATCTCGCTCTTGCGCCCTTCGGATTTCCCTCCGGCTGGAGCAGCTGTCGATAGAACGGCTCCAGACCGGCACCTCGTCGGGCTCGTGAAACCGGTTCGGGTAGGCGTCGTGGTGACGCTGAACGACGGTGTCGAGCCGAGCCAAAGTCGGAGATCTGGCAGCCGTCGCCTCACGAACGGACAAGTGGGAGATCACGAACGGAATCATCGCACGCGGCCGCTGGACCCGTCGCCCGATTCGCAGCGTGTCCCCGAACCTGGGATCGTGACGTCGTCGCGGGACTACGGGGCGCCTAGTTCGTCGGCTTCCGGATAACGGATTCGATCGGAGAGCCCGTCAACGTTCAGCTGTTCGGAGCTGTCGAACAGAACGAGTCGGCCGGCGCGGAAGAGGTCCGAGGCGGTCGAGAGACTTGAACTGTTCGAGTAGTTGGTCGCTGCGCCTCGCTTCATCGCCGTGACCGTGGTGGCGGCGCCTGTTGAGAAAGCGTCGCACCGTAATTCGGGTGGGCACCGGCACCACAGCTCGATCGGATCCGGCAATTCAGCGAGCCACTCCGTCGGGGTTCCCGAAGTCGTGGACAACTCGGGACGTCGCCAGAACGAGACCAGTACAGCTTCTTCAGCCTGCCTTGCGTGCTCAATGAACGAGGCGTCCGCCCTTCGGCTGAGCATTGATCGTTCGCTCTGCGGGTCCGACGAGTTCTCGAGGAGTCGGTCAAGGAAATCGTCCTTGTCGAAACACGGCACTTGGAGTTGGTCGGCAAGCACTCGACCGATGGTCGACTTGCCAGCGCCAGGCAAACCGTTGACCACGACGAACACCATCCCAGAACCCTAGAAGGAGGTCAGACCCCAGTTCAGCGTGCGCCCCACCCGACAGGTAGGTGACGGTATTATGTGATGCCGCAGCGGGGCCTGCAGTGCGGCGCGCGCGCTGGAGCGTCGACCGGACTATGGAGCGGATGTTATGGGGTGGGTAGACGCCGAGCATCCTGCCGGATATCGATTGGGTCCACGGGTTGCCGGTCGGGCCCCCCTCTACAGGGACCCGACCGGCGACGCTGCTAAGCCAGTTCGATGAGTCCGCCGAGGGTGGGCCCGAATCCGCAAGCATCGATGTAGAAGCCGCGGAGGTCTTCGTCGAAGCCGACGTGCAGGAACTCGCAACCGGCGGCCTGGGCTCCGTCGTGCGGCGTGAACGACGCCGACACCGATGCCGCGGTGCCGATAGTCGGCGTCGACCATGACGTCTTCGATGAAGGCGTGGACCAGGCCGTCCCAGAGCACGTCGGCGAACCCGACGAAGCGTTCGCCGTCTCGTGCCACGACCCAGCCGAGGCTGTGCCTTTGGGTTTGCTCGACCCAGTCCCATTGGCACCATCGACAGCTCGGTGCCCTCTTTAAACGCGGCTGCGTGTAGGGCGTGGATCTCGCGATTCGTGAACGGCTCGCGCCACGCATAGGTGATGTTGCCGTGAGGCATGAACTCTCCTTGAAGAAGGAAGGTTGGATGCCCCGGCTGCGAACAGCGTGGCTCAGTCGATGAGCAGACAGCGTGTAGCGAGGGCGGTGAGGTCAAAGCGTGCGATATCCATCAGGGCCTCCTCGGCGTGGCACGAGCATCCGCCCGCGTCACCGATCGTATGCCACGACGCTTCGAGCTACCGACGCTGTATCGGCACTTCCCGATCGCCGGTGACGAGCCAGGGGGCCAC